>MTMD02000001.1 GCA_002010065.2 Candidatus Pyrohabitans jungbluthii
GAAAGCTGGGTTTGAAGATGCTGAAAAGCAGTATGAGCACCATGGCGGTGGAGACATAAGCAGACAGCCTTTCAGCCTCATGGGTGGCAAAGAACTTCTCCAAGATAAGGCGGAATATGTGGTGCCCATCCGTAGCCGCGATGCCCAAGTGGAGGGGGGCAAGGTTGACGAAACCAATCGCCTGGTTGAGCAAGGCAATCCAATACAGGGAGTAGAATATCACCAGCGGGAGTACCAGGCCAACATATTGCCTAAACTCATCCTTCACCGGAAAGAACGGTCTAACGCCTATGAATCCCTGCTCGGGGTTATCCTCCCGCGAAGCTGTTACAAGGTAGAACCTACCCCTGTCAGTAACTATTGAAATCCTCTCCCCGGGTTTTATTTTCATAACCACCCTGTAAAAATCCTCTATGGTGTCAATCGCCTCATCCTGAATCTTCTTTATAATCATGCCCTTCTCCAGCACCTGCGAGGCTGGCGAACCCTCAACCACGTCGATTATCTGAACCCCTCCGCCAGTGGTTTCGTACATTGCTGAGATGTAGAAGGGGATGGAAAGGGAAACCAGGAAGGCGAGCAGAAGGTTCGCTGCCGAGCCAGCGGAATAAACCTTGAGCTGGGTTAACCATGAGCTGCTTTTCAGCTTCTCCTCATCTGGCTCCACAAAGGCGCCCATGGGCACTACCCCAACGAGGGCTATGCCCAGGCTTTTGATGGAAACCCGCTCCACGGTGGCGATAATACCATGCGCCAGCTCATGCACCACAAGCACTGAGATTAAGCCTATTATGCCGTACCAGAAGGGTATGGTGTATCCCGGCACAAGCGGCGTGGGCTGCAGCAGGTCTATGCGCTTAACTGAGAGGAAGTAAAAGCCTATAACAAGCATACCCACCATAACCAGAGTACCGACAATGCCCACAAAGGCTACGGGATACCCCACAGCCCTCCAAAATCTTGCGTAGCTTGCGATTTTGAAAATCAGCTCTTTGCCTCGCTCTGTCTTGATTATGAGCAGAATCGCGTGCCTGTCTATGTTCAGCTTCCCTTTCTCAGCAACTTCGAGTATAACCAGCCACAGAAGCACTGAACCAATCAAAAAAACCTCGAGCTTGGAAGGTTTTTCTTCCACGAAGGTAACCCAGAGAGCAGATAGGGTGGCGATTATCACAAACCATTGCCAGTTACGCATTGCGACACCTTTTTATTTTCTCAGGTTTGAATACTATCCTATGTACGCTGTAATATACATTACGGCAAAAGACGCCGTCCAGGCTAAGGAGATTGCCCGCAGGCTTGTAGAGGAGAGACTCGCAGCATGCGCAAATATTATAGAAAAGGTTACCTCCATATACTGGTGGCGCGGTAAGATTGAGGAGGATGAGGAGGCCTTTATCATAGTAAAAACCATAAAAGAAAAGGTTCCCGCGATAGTAAAGCGGGTGAAGGAGCTTCATACCTACGAAGTGCCCGAGATTATAGCGCTTGAAATTGTAGAAGGAAGTGAAAATTACCTCCGCTGGCTGAGAGAGGAGGTAGGAGGAGACACATAAACTTTTTCGAGGTTTGAGGATGAAACTTGAAGAGCTAAAGGAGTTTATAGACGCCCTAGGCGACATGGTCTTGATAATAGGTAAGGATAGGAAGGTGCTTACTGCAAACAGAGCTCTGCTAGAGCGATGTAACTACAAACCGGATGAAATTGTCGGCTCAGACTGCTACAAGGTAGGCCACTGCCTAAAAATTCCATGTCCTGAGGATGTAGTATGCCCACTTGAGGAGGTGGTCACCACAGGAGAGGTGAAGAGAACAGTTCACACTCACTACACCAAAAATGGTAAAAAGATCGTTTTGGAGATATCCGCCTCTCCTTTGAAGAAGGATGGAGAAATCATCGGAATTATAGAGATTATCCGCGATATAACAGATAGCTACAACCTTCAGGAAAACCTGAAGGCAAGTTTGAAAAAATTTGAGGAAACCCTAAAGATTAAGGAGCTTTTCAGCGATATCCTCACGCATGACCTCTTAAACGTGGCAAACATAATACTGCTGCAGAGCGAGATACTTCTGGAGCGAGAGTCGTGCGAAAACATAAAAGAAGATCTGAAGAAACTCCTGAAGAACACAGAACGATTGGTCACCATGATAGAAAACGCCGCAAAGTATGCGCACCTTCAGAGTCTGGAGAGTTTTGATTTTAAGCAAATGGACTTGACCAAGCTTCTTGAAGGTGTCGTCAGCGCCTTTGATGAAGCTGCAAAGGAGAAGAACATAACCATAGAGGTTAAAGTTCGCGAGCCGAGGGTTGCAATGGTTAATCCGAATATAGAGTCGGTGTTTTACAACCTGATTTCCAATGCTATAAAATTCAGCCCTTCGGGAAAGAGCGTGGTGGTGGACATAATAGATGAGAAGGATAGCTACCTGATTATGGTGAAGGATTATGGCCCTGGAATACCTGACGTCGAAAAAGAAAGGATATTTGAGCGCTTTAAGCGAATAGAGAAGGGTACAGTCAAGGGCACCGGCCTGGGCTTGGCCATAGTTAAGCGCATCGCAGAGCTTCACCATGGCAAAGCCTGGGTGGAGGACAACCCCGAGGGAGGGAGCATCTTCTACGTGAGAATACCAAAGAAGCAGAGGTGAAGGCATGGCAGCGCTTTTTTGGGCAGATCAGAAGGCAGAGGAGATAACTCAGCGCAAAAAGTTTCGTTACATAGACAGGGAGATCCCGAGCTTTGAGCGCTTTGTTGTAAAGACGAGCGCAAGCATCTCCGGGGTGCTGCATATAGGCAGGTTGAGCGATACAATACGCGGCGAGAGCGTTGTGCGTGCTCTCCGTGACGCGGGCTACAAAGCAGAGTTGATCTGGGTAGCCGAGGACATGGACCCGCTGCGTAAGATTCCTGAGGGCGTGCCGAAAGAGCTTGAGGAGTACATAGGCACGCCAGTTAGTGCTACGCCCGACCCCTGGGGATGCCACTCAAGCTATGCGGAGCACCACGTGGCGAGCTACTTTGAGGTTATGGAGGAGTTCATCGAAGTAAAGCCTGAGAAGTACTCCATGCGTGAGGAGTACAGACGGGGAAGCTTCCGCCCATTTATCAAGAAGCTCCTCGAGAACCTGGAGCAGGTTATTGAGATTCAGAATAAGTACAGGAGCAAGCCCCTTGAGAAGGGCTGGAGCCCGTTTACGCCGGTGTGTAAATCCTGCGGCAAGATTATCACCCCCCGCATTGAGCGTTATGAGGAAGGCAAGGTGTACTACCGCTGCGAGGACTACGCCTTTGAGAAGCACGTCGCCAAGGGGTGCGGCTATGAAGGCATCGCGGACCCCCTCCGCGACGAGGGCAAGCTGATGTGGAAGAGCGAGTGGGCAGCGCAGTGGGCGCGCTGGCGCGTCGCTAGCGAGGGCGCGGGCAAGGAGTACGTGGTGCCTGGAAGCGCGTGGTGGGTTAACGCCGAGATATGCGAACGCGTGCTGGACTTTCCCATGCCCGTGCCTATCTTCTATGAGCACCTGATGATAGATGGGCAGAAGATGAGCGCCTCGCTGGGCAACGTGGTCTACCCGCACGAATGGCTGCGCGTGGCTCCTGCGCAGCTTCTGCGCTTCCTCTACAACAAGAAACTCATGAAAACAAGAAGCTTCTCCTGGAGGGAGCTTCCAAAGCTGTACGACGAGTACGACCACGTGGCGAGAGTTTACTATGGCCTTGAAAGCGTGGATAATGAGAAGGAGGCTGAGCACAAGCGCCGCCTATACGAGATGTCCCAGATAGGCGAACCTCAGCCTGCGCTGCCGTTGCCCTTCTCGCATGCGGCGATGGTGGCGCAGCTTTTCGCAAGCCGAGAGGCGGTAATCTCAAGCCTGAAGCGCTCAGGGCACTACTCGCCGGAGCTTGAGGAGGAGCTTCTCAAGCGCGTGGCGTACGCGAAGGAGTGGGTTGAGCGCTATGCGCCAGAGATGAAGCTCTCGCTACTTGATAAAGTTGAAGAGGTAAAAGAGAAGCTGACACCTGAGCAGCGCCAGTTTCTGCGCTCTCTCTGGGAATGGCTTTCGCAAGATGAGCGCTCCGGCGAGGAGATCCAGGAGAAGATATTCATCCTCGCTAAGGAGGTCAACCTCAGCGCTGCTAAAGCCTTCGGGGCGGTGTACATGGCAACGCTGGGCACAGCGCGAGGACCTCGCGCTGGTCCGTTCCTAGCCTCTCTCGACAGGGAGTGGCTTCTTGCAAGGCTGAGAGAGGTTACCCGAACGAAGTGAGGGTGACGGAGTGAGCGAATAATTTATATACCCAGAGCATGAGGTTTCAAACCATGGCGATTAGACCTGAGACCATGCTCAGAAACTCTCTTGGTAAGAAGGTGAGGATAACTACTCGCACGGGGAAAGAATACGTGGGCACCCTCAGGAGCTACGACGAGCTGGACAACCTCTACCTCGAGGACGTGGAAGAGGTGGACGGCGAGCTGAAACTTAAAAGAGCAATTTTTAAGGGTGGTAACATAACTTTTGTGATGAGGGTATGAGATGCGCACCCTGGCAATTTTACTTATCGCCGCTCTCTTTCTGGGTTGCACCGCCAACGAAACCTCACTTGCAAAGGGCGCACAAAACCCTGAGGTAACCACTCCTCCAGCGACAACGCAAGCCCCACAGCAGGAGGAAAAAGTCTACAAAAGCGAAAAACTTGGCTTCGAGGCTCGCTATCCAGCGAACTGGCGGGTGGTAGAGGATAAGGTTGGCGAGGCTGAACTGGTTTTCTTCCTCGCGCCCAGAGGTAGCTATGGCACAGCGAACATAAACGTCGCCAGGGATGTGGCCAACCTTTCTCTTATAGAGTATGTGAATGAGATGAAGAACAACACCGCCACCCTGCTTAAAAACTACACCATAATAAGCGAGGGGGAAAAGCATTTGGGCGGGCATGCGGCGTATGAGCTGGTCTACACATACATGCAGGGTCCTTACACAATCAAAAACCACGCAGTGTTTGTTAAGGCTGGCGAAAACGTCTATCTGATAACCTTAGCCTCAGCGCCCGAGGAGTACGAGAGGCATGAGAAGGTTTTTGAAAAGTTTGTAGAGAGCTTCAGGGTTGAATAGCTAATCCCTGGCCATAAAATCCTCAATTACATCCTTCGCCTTTTCCCGCTTCTCCTGGTGCTCCACCAGGAAGCGCTCCACCTTCTCTGCCAGGTAGCGCTTGTGCTCTCCACAGAGAAGCTCGCCTTTTACGCAGGCTTCGTATTGCTCCTTGATTTTCTTATCGTCTTCTTCAAAAATGTAGTAGAGGTACTGGTAGACTGAGCACACACTGGGATTGCCTCCAAGCTTGCGCTGCAGCGCCGCCGTTTCCCGTCCGCCGGTGAAGGCGTTCATTATCTTCTTCCTTGCTTCCTTGGGTGAGTCTGTGGTATAGATGCTGCTCTCAGGCTTGCTCGCCGACATCTTGTCTCCACCGAGCAGAGAAGGGAAGAATTTGCAGTGTATCAGCGCTGGCTTGGGATAGCCTAAATGCGGCGCAGCGTCGCGGGTTATTCTGAAGTGGGGGTCCTGATCTATTGCACATGGGATGAGCACCGGCACAGGCTTACCCTGACGCTCGCTCTCCAGGAAGCAGGGCGCCGACTGCATACTTGTGAAGAAGATTAACCCTATATTCGTCTCGTTTTTGAAGCCGAATACAGCTTTCGCAGTCGAAAAAGTGGTTCGCTTCGCCACCTTCAGCGCGAGCTTGTACTGGGACTTTATGTACTCAGTGTTGAGGAAGATATCAGTCTTCTTTGGATCAAAGCCGAGGGCAATCACGTCGAGGGCGTTTTCGTAGGCGAACCTGCGGGTATCCTCAAGGGTGAGCTCGGGCTTGAACAGGAACTTCTCGTCGTCGGTGAGCTGAAACAGGAGCTTGGCGTTGAACTTATCCTGCAACCACTTGGTGAATATCCAGGGCATGAGGTGCCCCAGGTGGGTGTGACCGCTGGGTCCTCGCCCAGTGTAAAGCACAAAGGGGTTGCCCTTCTCGTATTCGCTGAGAACCCAGTTGAGGGAGCGGTGTGAGTAGAATATCTTCCTGCGCAGCATGAGGTGGAGCTCGCCAGTGAGCCTGCGGAACCTCTCCAGCAGAGCGTCGTCTATGGGCGAGGTGCCGAACTTCTCTATGAGCTTGTCGTAGTCCACCTCACCTACAACTTCCCACGGCGTAACCACGAAGTCCTCTGGCATAGCTTGGGGTTAAGCGTTTCGGAAATATAAAGGCTGTGGTTGGGTGGGGTGTGGGTAGAGGATATGTAGTAGTAAGCACTAAACAGTTATCATAGTGAGGGATTATCCTTTTACATTCTCTTTTTGATTTCCTTAAAAGTCCAGATATTGTGAAAACCTCTCCGTTTATTACGATTACTCCCCCTAAATATAACAACGTGAATACCAATATCTTTGCATATATCACAGTTACAAGTTTCCCATGGCTTATCTTCCAAGGTTCTGCGATATTTTTCCTCTAGATTTCTCCCATCTGTATTTCGAAGAAGAAGTTTGTCGTATCTTAACACTATATTTAGTACATCATCTATATCAATTTCCCCTCTTTCATATTTAATTAATGCACTTAAAGCTTCTCTTTCCATTTTTTTGAGTTCTTCAACAGAAAAACCATTTAAATCTGCATTTTTTAAGACTCTTGGGTCTGTAGCTTGAGGCACTCTTATGGCAGTATACCATTTACCATTTGGTGCCAGATAGTTTTGTCCAGACCTTAGCCACGCTTTGCGAAAGAATGAAGCACTGTCAAAGCTTGTCACACCCAACGTCTCAAAATCTTTCAAATGATTTGGCCTCGAAATACCAAACAAATGAACATTTAATCCATCAACAAATGGTTGAATCTCTTGTAAAACTTCTAAAATGAAGTCTGTTGTATATTGGACAAGCCCACCAATGCCGATATATTCATAGCCCATATCAACCAGAGCTTTAACAGAGCTTTTGTATGTTTCTAAATCATATCCCTGAGCTACACCTACTGGAATAAAACTATATTTATTTTCCCTGTGTAATTTCAAAAATTTTTTTGCATTTTTTATTGTAATTTTAATCCTACGATTTTTTTCTCTTTTAGATAAGATTTTCTTTTTTCTTTTACCTGTTTTCTTGTCTCTAACAAAGATATAGTCTACAACCAAGTGATCAACTGAGACTCCATAATCAAAACCCAATTTTTCATATAAATTTGATACATTCTCTACAGTATAAAATGGCGGTGGTTCTTTTTCTTTTACGTACCCAAATGCCCCACAATCACCCATAACCACCAACGACAATTCTTCTGGAATCTTTAAGTAATTTTTTATATTTGTCTGGTTTCTTATCTTATAATGGACACCATCACCATTTAAAGATATCTTTGATTGAAATACGCTTAAACTAAACAAAATTCCGTCATAAGGAGGCTCTTTAAATATTTGATGAGCATATACATCATTTTCATAGGGATTTTTTTTATGTTCTTCAGAATATTCATCATTAACAAAATCGAAGTTTGGATCTAACCTGTCTTCCCAATCAGGCAAAAAATATTTTAGTTTCATAACTATCCACCTATGGTACTGTTGGATGATAAGGTCCTCCTGATTTTTCTATTTGGCTATTAGCCCCTCTACAAAATGTCTTAAAATCACATGTCGTACAATTCCTTTTAAGTGGATTTGAATACCAGGAAGAGGTTATAGGATTGCCATTCATTTCAGATAAAACACTATTTTCAATTTTTCTGACCACCCTATCGAATTCTTGAAGAGCATTTTGAATTCGACTTTTATCAACTGGGATTATTCTAATTGATCTCTGTTCTCTGAATAACGTAGAAAGCTGAGGTGGAAAAGTATTTTTTTCCCAATCTTGAATCAACTGTAGGTCTAATCCCTGAGGCATTACATCTGTTGCATTATTCCTTACATCATTTTGGAGTTCTTTCATATCTTCTTGAGATGGTGCCAACTCATTAATATAAAATATTATTCCCGCAACAACTTCTCGAGACTGATGTTGTCGCTTACGAAGCCATGCATACGTAAGTATTTGCCACTCATGATACTCCCATGACGGATCTTTTGAAGAAGGTCTCCTCATACCTTTATAGTCGATTATTATTTCATACTCTGGAGATGACAGTCTCTTTATTATATTTTGTAATTGAGAATTTTGATGGAGATAATGTAAAATTAAATTCCCAGAGGGAGCGTTTTGGAGATTTACAGAACTTATTACGTCTATGACCCCTGTAATTCCATAATAGTTACACCTATCTCTTGGCTGATAGTCAGGCATATCACGAATCCCTCTTAGTCTCACCTCTGCCTCATCAATTAATGGAAATAAATGAGGGCCCCAGGTATTAATTGCTGCCTCTGCCCTTTGACTTGCGATCAATTTATGTGGATGATTTGGATCGGGACATAAACCTGGGCGTGAAAAATTTGTATCATATGGACAAAAAACCCGTGGCGGTGGATTTAACCCTCTTGCTTTTAATCTTCGATTTATTCGTAGTTCAATCTCTCTGATTTCAGAGTCCCATCTCCATGGAAACTTTCTTTTTAGTGAATCCTGATGCCACTCAAGAAAAGCTTCTTCCATAACACCATGTATAAATTCCCCAAACCATATCTGGACAGGTTTAGATGGTGGCAGAGAATTTCTGTTATGGAGTCTATATTGAAGTCCACACGTTAAGAATGCCAACAAGTCTCCAGTTAGACTGTATTCAGGAATTTTATATGGTGGTTGATTTACAGATAGTGGCATACTCTCACCTCCCTAAATATGAATTATGTTTGGAAGACCTCTACCCCATCTCCAGTTACCATTCCTATCCCAACCAGTAGCTATATTGGGAATCTCTTTCCTACCGATTTTCTTAAAATACCCATTTCTTACACTATTTAGGCCTACAAGCATTAAAACATCTCGTGCTCTGCTAAATGCCACAAAATATTGCCTTATTAGGTCATCAAATGCTCTATCTATGGCATGCCTTTGGGGCGTTCCTAGAGGGGAATAAGGTCTTAATTCCTCTTCCATATTTACACTACTTATTCTATCAACCCTTCCTACTCTATTAAGTCTAGGAAATCTTTTAAATGCATGTGCATAATGGTTTTCCCTAAAATCTGAACCAACATCTACAATCACTAATGGAAATTCTAGTCCTTTCGCTTGATGTATAGACATTATATTTAATCTATTTGAGGGTATTGTTTCAAGAAGGTCTTCATTAATTTCAATAGTACCGGTAGCAATCGGTACAAAAATATTCCATAACGCTTCTCTTATAGACGACTCCGAACGTGAGTCACTCGGGTCAAATATTATCTGTCCTCCAAAATTACCGATTAGCCCTGCTTGATTAATCGTTCTTGTTATCGCTTCCAAGTAAACTAAACCTTCAATATCATCTTGCATCCGTGGTATCCACGTAACTAACTTATATACCAAGCTTATTAGTGGAACTTCTGGATCTACTCTATCCTCTCTTCTTAAAAGAATCCTCCTATTTTGCCATGCATCAACAAACTCTCTAAGCGTCGGATTATGAGGTGGTGGATTAGTGTCGATATAACTTCTCGCTACATCCCTCCACTCATTAAAAATAGAAACCACATTACGTGGTAAATTCAACATGTTTTGTACATTTTCATTTGGATCTATACATTCTAAAATTAAACCACAAAGTTGTTGAACTTCTGGGGTTAGCTCTAAGTTTTGTCCTCTTGGATTAAAAACTTGAATTGGAGGAGATAACTGACTTAATTCATCTCGTAATAATCGCGGAAGTCTTTGTCTTCCCCGTGAGTCAAATTCACGAGGAGAGCTACAAAGCACAGCAATATCTCCCGGGCCACCCCGATTAGGGTCAATTTGTATATTATATTGTCCATGAGAATCTTGAATTTGAACGCCTCCTCCATATATAACACTATGAATGAACCGAGCGAGATCATGTGCGAGTTCTTCAACGGTATCTCTAAACATGCCAAGTATGGGGTAATTATCGTATGGTTGAGAACGTGCTGGAATAATATGTGGTTTATTTTGAACCCTCGCATTCTGATAATGCTGGTCTAAAGTGATAAAATTATTACAAAAATCTACTATATTACTTGTAGACCTATAATTTCTGGAAAGATTGATTGTTTGAGGATTAGCACGAAGATTATCACTTATTCTATTTCTAAATTCTTGAAACAGATCAACTGTAGCTCCACGAAACCGATACAAAGACTGATCATCATCTCCTACAACAGTAATACTTCCACCATTTTCTAAAGCTGCCCTTGCCATTTCAAAATATATCTGTTCTTGAAGCAAATTTGTATCTTGGTATTCATCTATAAGTATAAACCTAAGTTGTTGAAGGAATCTATTTAGTGCTCCATCACGAAGCCTGTTCAGAAACTCTTGCTCTAACAATGCAAAATCAAAAAGACCTCTACTATTTAATTCATTAAGGTAATCTTGAATAGTGTCACATACAACTGGAATACCTGAGTGGCTTAAACTATTTCTGAACTGAGACACATCTACTTGATCGTGGAAGAACCTATCTTTTATCTCACATAACATTTCAGCTGCTTTATCAGGCTTCAAATTGCTCCTTGAAACTAAACCAAAACTACTACCATTCAATTGTACGAGATAATCTCTGAGATCCCTATTTCTAAATCTTCCATGATTGAAAAGTTGTCTTACCATTAAGCCCTTAGATACGAAACTCTCTATAACGGCTGGTAGTTTGTCTCCTGGTGCACGATAATCTCCTAAAATTTCTTCTGCAATACTATCTATTGTTCCAATAATTACCCTGCTTAAATCTAAATTCTCTAATTGATTTCTAATATGGTTATCATAAGAAAAATCTTCTCTAAACTTGCGGATTAGCTGGTCTCCCCATCCCAAGATTCTCGATCTTAATTCTGCTGCCGCTTTTCTGGTAAAAGTCGTTACCAAAATGTTAGAAGGTTCAATATCATCCACAAAGATCAATTTTAATACTCTTAATGCAATTACGGTTGTTTTGCCACTACCTGGTCCGGCAACAATAAATAAGGACTGATTTAGAGGTGCTCTTATTGCTCTGTTTTGATCCGGATTGCTATTACTTCTAATATCTCTGTCGAGTTGATTAACGACAGCACTCTCAAAATCATACCAACTAATCAGTATATCACCTCCACTTCTCTATTTATTTTGTTGAGCCAATTCTTTAGTTGATGGAGTCTTTCCCCAATTTCTCCGGTTGCCCAGTACACATTTTGTTTATTAAGAACCCTTTTACCTCTTTCCAACGCAAGCATATACGTTTTACCGAGATTTACAAACACTTCTTTATAATTATTATTTTTCAATGCATTTATTAATTTAATTTCAATTTCATTTGCTAATTCTTTCGCTCTCTCGATGGTCATCTTTTGATCATAATTTGAGATAGTATCATTTTGTCTGATCAACCCATATTTTGCTGAAAGTATCAATATATCCAGATTATTTGGCATATTTTTTCGTAGTACACGATAGAACGGTCCATCGTATAATTCAATTGCAGGGGCTTTTGAAATTGGCTTCTTTCGCTTTGAACAAGGTAAAATGATTAAATACTTCTTACTTTGGCTAACATTATTCTCGTCCATTTTCTACCACCTAACGACTTTCCGTTATGTTCATGATAACGTACATCAACCCCTCTGATTATCTCTACACCTCCCAAACAATTAGATTAATTTTCTGATAACAGACCACTGATATAAAATTCTTTCCATTTATTGGGTGCTGTGAAGTTTATAACGTTCGAACTCGGTTTTTCCTTCTATTGGTCTGGGAATTCTCCCAAGCTTTGACGCACCCTTGCGTGGTTGTAGTACAAACCAAACAGCCGCAGGAAGTTGGACACACATACTCTATCTTATAACATCTGCACGGGAAGTACTAATCAATACCTGCTGTTTTTTTGCTATACTTTCCTTAACCTCTAATGCTAATTTATTAGCCATATCCTCACTTAATTTGCTCTTTGATACTATATCTCGAGCAACAGTCCATTTAACTTCATCAAAGAACTTCTTTAGAACACTGTCTATAGCTTTTTCAAATTTGTCCTGCATCCCCTCAGGCACATCCACCTTTATTACAATCTCACCCATCTTCTCCACCTGCTTAATATTTAACATTTTAACCTTTAAAAATAAATCTTAAATATGAATTAAAATAAAAAATAATTATAATTAGCATAATTTTTAGAGAAATTTGTAAGATTACATTATTTATTATATTCTTAATTATTTATCATTCTTTGTTTATGAATTAACCAAGAATCTTGGGGTTATTTGGAATAAGCGTGTAGTCAATCCGCCTGACCTCAACAACCTTCTCCATTTTTCATCCTCATTCTATAAATAAACCTCCTGACTTATTAATCATTTTTGAGGTGCTCCGCCTTAGCGACGTTACACCCCTCTCTTACTTAAATGCAGACTCTTATAAAGGAACGCAACACCGTAATCAAAAGCATCCATGGAAAGCTGCGCGTAGCCCTGGTATTTCCCAATCTGTACAGGGCGGGAATCGCTAACCTTGGAATGCAGATACTCTACGACCTGCTCAACTCCCGCGAGGATATATACGCGGAGCGCTTTTATTTAGACGTGGAGAGGAGCGTTGAAACGCGCTCCCCCCTTCGCGACTTTGATGTAATCGCCTTCTCCTGGCAGTTTGAGCTCGACGCGGTGAACATCCTTGAGATTCTCAGGCGCAGCGGGATAGCGATAAGGCGAGAGGAACGCGAGCAGGTGGTAATTGCCGGCGGTCCGTGCTGTGTCAACCCCTCGCCCCTGGAGCACTTCGTCGATGCCTTCTTCATCGGTGAGGCGGAGGCGGGCATTCTGGAGGTAATCGAAGCTGTGAGGGGGAGGAAGAAGGAGGAAGCGCTGGAAGAGCTTGCTAAGCTTGGCTATATGTACGTTCCCGGAGTTAATAGAGGAGCGACGCGTGTGTATGCCCGCGACCTCGACGCTTACTTTCCCACAGCGCAGGTGCTCAGCGAGGCAGGAGCCTTCGGCGAAAGCCTACTCGTGGAGGTCTCCCGGGGCTGCGGTCGCGGGTGCAGGTTCTGCATGGGTGGCTACATCTTCCGCCCTCGCAGAGAGCGCAGCTTGGCGAGGCTGGAGGAGTTTATAACACAGGGCATTGAGGAGAGCAAACCTGAGAAAATCTCCCTCTTGGGCGCGAGCGTCACCGACTACTCTCGCATAGACGAGCTGGCTGAGCTTTTAAAGCAGCTTGGTTTAGAGGTCGCTGCACCATCGCTGCGCGCAGACACCCTAACGAGAAGCTTTGTGGAGGCTCTGGTAAAAAGCGGTCAGCGCAGCATCACCCTGGCGCCAGAGGCGTGTGAGCAGCTTCGCTATGCGGTTAATAAGGACATGAGCAACTCTCAGATTCACGCTGCCGCGAAGCTTGCGGCAGACGCAGGTATAAGAAACTTAAAGCTCTACTACATCCTTGGTTTTCCCGGCGAAGGTGAGGAGCACATTACAGCGCTCGCAGAGGAGGTAAAAGCGCTCAAGAGGGAGACCGGGCTAAGCATAAAACTATCAGTAAACCCCCTGGTACCAAAGCCCCACACACCCATGCAGTGGTTCCCCTTCCCAGAGCCTAGCGCGCTGAAGCGCAGGCTGCGCCTACTTCACAAAGCTCTCGCCGGCGTCGCAAGCATTGAGAGTGAGAGCGTTAAAAGTGCGGCGCTTCAGGCGGCGATAGCGAGGGGTGACTCTCGCCTTGGATATGTGCTCGAGAAGGTGCTGAGCTACGGCAGCAGTTTCAGTGCATGGAAGCGAGCCTTCAGAGATGCTGGGCTGAGCATGGAGGGCTACCTGGAGGAAATTAGTGTAGACGCTGAGTTGCCTTGGGAGAAAATAGATGTACTGGTGAACAAGAGGTACCTGCTCGAAGAGCACAGCAGGTTTTTTGAAGGCGAAACCTCGCCAAGGTGCTTCCCCCGCTGTAGGAGATGTGGCGTGTGTTAGGCTTGGATTTAACCCTGAAAAAGGAAAGATTTTATAGGTGGTTTGTTAAAAATAAATTAACATCTAATACAAAACTGCTGAGAGAAAAAAGATGACAAGGATACTAATCGCAGAGGATGAACTTATAACCTTGCGCGGGCTGGAGAGGGTGTTGAGTAGGGAGGGGCACGAGGTAGTTACCGCTGAGAATGGGGAAGAGGCTCTGAGAATACTGAAAGAGCGCAGGGTGGATGTTCTCGTAACAGATATAAAGCTGCCGGGAATCGATGGTTTGAAGCTGCTTGAGTGGGTTAAGCAGCACCTTCCAGAGACTAAAGTTATAATGATCACAGGTTACTCCAGCATAAAAGGCGCTGTTGAGGCTATGAAGCAGGGAGCAAGCGACTACATAGCCAAGCCCTTCAGCATAGAGGAGATAAAGGCATCTATAAAGGCTGTGCTTGAGGAGCAGAGGGTAACGCGGAATATCCCCTCCGGGGGGCTCTCCAAGCAGGAGTTTGAGCTTGTTATACGCGCCCTCAACCACCCCATCAGAAGGGGGATACTGAGCATCCTGCGCGCTTCGCCAAAGAGCTTCACCGAAATTTGGCGGGAGACGGGCGTTGAGGACCCTACCACCGTGAGCTTTCACCTGCGCAACCTTAAGGCAACTGGAATTCTGAAACAAAGTGAGGATAAGGTATATTCCCTCACCACCCTCGGGAGAAAAGCCGCCTCACTTATGGACATGGTGAGGGTGGAAGAGGAGCACATTGGCAACTTTTGAAGGCGTGTTCAATAACAAAAAGTTACTAAAATATAAATCGCCCTCTTTTTTTGAGGAAAATTTCTAAAAAAAGTATATAAAATCCAAAGGTAAATAATATAGGAGGGGGTTGGGAGGGGGGCCCTATTACCCCTGCGAAAGTTTTTATTTCACTTTTTTGTTATTAACAATTATGGAGATATTGGTTATATCTGATATCCACGGGAGATTGGAAAGGCTGAGCCTGATAAGGGACGAGATAGCTGATGCCGACGTGGTGGTGCTTACAGGGGATATAACAAACTTCGGCGGCAGGGAGGCGGCGAGGGAGATTCTTAAGCCACTGCTCAACCTCTCCAAGCAGCTTTTCGCAGTGCCTGGCAACTGCGACCTGCAAGAGGTGAATGAGCTTATAAAGGAGCTCAAGGTAAGCCTTCACAGCAGGAGCAGCGTTGTTGAGGGAGTTGGATTCTTCGGCGCTGGGGGCTCAAACCCAACACCCTTCGCCACGCCCCAGGAGTATAGGGAAGAGCACCTTATTGAGATGCTTGAGAGCGGTTATTCTGGAATAAAAGACCTGAGCACAAAGGTGATGGTTACCCATGCGCCCCCCTTCGGGACAAAGCTCGACCTAACCAGCGCAGGGGTGCATGCAGGCTCGCGAGCTGTGAAGGAGTTCATTAAAAAGATGAAGCCAGAAGTTGCGCTCTGCGGGCACATTCACGAGGCAAGAGGCGTTGCAAAGGTTGCCTCCACCACTGTTGTGAATCCAGGAGCCTTTCACATGGGGTATGCGATTATAGAGCTAAATGAGGGCGAACCTGAGGTTAGGCTGATGGAGTATTAAAAACAAAAGAGAGAGGAGGAGGTTACTGTTCTGAGGCTATCCTCTTGAGCACATTCTCTATCTTTGACACCAACACCGACTTGGGCACCGCGCCCACGAGACCGTCTATCGGCTCGCCCTTGTAGAAGAAGCCGAGGGTGGGGATGCTCATTACTCCGTAGCGCATTGAGATTTCGCGGTTCTCGTCGGTGTTCAGCTTCACAAACTTCATCCTGCCTTTGTACTCTGCGGCTACCTCTTCGAATATGGGACCGAGCATCCTGCAGGGACCGCACCATTCTGCCCAGAAGTCAACCACCACGGGGAGGTCTGACTTCAGCACAAGCTCTTCCCAGTTCTGTGTCGTGGCTTTGTAGAGGTTCTCTCCAATTTCTTCTACCATTGCACTCATAACTATTATCACCTCCTTATTTTATTTCATGAGTCAGTGCCTGTGAATATGGACATGGCTATGCTCATGCCCGCTGTGGGTGTGAATTCTGGTTGAGTCATGCTCAAGCTTGCCCTTGGCGAGCTTTTCAACAGCCTCCTTCGCTGGTATCGCACTGGTTATTATCACCCTTTTATCCTCTGCAATCAGGTGGGAATAGGCACCTCTCCCCATACCCGCTGATATAACCACGTCCACATCTTTTAATACCGGCAAAATCGCCTCATGGAAGTGCCCGCCCTCCCGAGCCTTGGGGTTTTCCCTCGCCTCGATAAAACTAAAGCCCTCGTCAGCTACCTCGTATATCAGGAAATATCCTGCCCTTCCAAAGTGCTCACTTATCTTCGCCTTTTCATCTGCTGCATCCGCAGCAACCGCAACCTTCATTATCTATCACCTTACCTGACGCATCACATATAACCTTATAAAAAATATATGTTATATCATGTGTAACATATTTGAACATAAATTTTTTCTGTGCCTGTAGCCACACAGGATTATGCACAACAACATAGAGGCTATTGCAAGGGAGATAAGACTCTGTACTCGGTGCAGGCTGAGCAGGAGCAGAAGGCAGGCGGTGCCCGGCGAAGGAAGCACGAGAGCAAGGATAATTCTGATTGGCGAAGCTCCCGGCAGAGAGGAGGATGCAACAGGTAAGCCTTTTGTGGGGCGAGCAGGAAAGTTGCTCACCCAGGTGTTGAACAATGCCTCTCTAACGCGGGAGGAGGTGTTCATAACCTCAGTGATTAAGTGCAGACCTCCAGAGAACAGGAGACCCAGGAAGAGGGAGATACGAGCCTGTCTTCCCTACCTGAGGAGACAGTTAGCGGCGATTAACCCGCGGGTTGTTGTGCTCTTAGGCGGAGTTGCGGGTGAAGCCATGCTCGGGATCAAGAAGGTGGGTGATGTCAGGGGGAAGCCCATCGAAAGGGAGAGGATATACATGGTAACTTACCACCCAGCGGCGGTGCTGAGAAACATAAACCTTCTTCCCTACCTCAGCGAGGATATTCGCCTGGCAAAAGAACTCGCTTACAACGAGACCTGACGCAGCAGACGAGCCATTCTGCACAGAATATCGCGGCGCGTTATTATGCCTATGGCATCACCGCGGTCGTCTATAACAATAAGCCTGCTTACATTGTTCTGCTCCATCACAGCTATCGCCGTGGAGAGGGCTGCGTCCTTGTGAATGGTTATCAGAGTTTTGCTCATGACCTCCTCGACCTTGCTGTCCTCCTTGCCCTCTGCCAACGCGCGGGCTATGTCCGTATTGGTTATAATCCCCACCGCTTTGGTGCCCTCCATTACCGGCGCCCCGCGGATACCTATCTGAGTGAAAAGCCTCGCTGCATCGCGAATGCTCGCCTCTGGAGAAATCGTCTTTATGGTGTGCGTCGCTACGTCGTAAACCCTCTCTTTAGGAACAGACACCATCTCAAGAATATCGATGAGCAGCACATTATCTATGTCGTCTCGCCCAACCACCCTGCCGCGAATCGCCAGCCTGTTAACAGGCGTTGGCCCTATGAGAACCACTTTGCCCACTGGTATCTGCTTCAGGTCGCCCAGGGCGTGCACTGTCGCGCGGCACTTCTCAGGGTCGTGAATTGTTATCAGGTCTATTCCGGTTACTGTCACATCCTCCACGGGTTTGCCGTCTATGCGAATGGGCACAGCTACCTCACGTTCAAGCTTCTCGTAGTTAAGAATCGAATAACACTCAGCGGTGGGACGATAACCACCCTTTGGCCCAGGGACGCCCTCGACTAAGCCAAGGCTGCGAAGCGATTGCATCTGATTCCGTATTGTACCTGGATTCTTGTGTATGAGCTCCGCTATGTCCTCACCCTTAACCGCTTCGCCACCTGACTTGTGGTAAAGCTCTACCAGCGCCATTAAAACTTCTCTCTGAACGGGCGTGAGTTTCATGGTCTTCCCCTTATAAACTAAACTTAATACCAAGACATTATTAATGATTAACTATGATAGATATTTATATATAAACCTTTAGGGAGTTGTGAAATGAATTTCAAACGCGTGCCCAGGATACTGGATTCTAAAGAATTGATGGACTACGCCTTTTCAAGAGCCTCAAGAGAGGCAAGAAGAGTTTCTGCTCCCGGAGCAAGACTGCAGAGGGTTAAGAAGCGAGAAGAGCGCCGAATAACTATAGCAGGTTCTTCGGTAAGGCGCTATCTGAATAGAATACTTATGAGAATCCCCCGCATTGAAGAGCTTACCCCATTCTATTACGAGCTTATAGAGACTCTAGTGGGGATGGAGAAATTCACCCATAGCCTGCGCTCCCTCAGGTGGATGGTGAATAAGATTGAGAGGCTTGAGAGGGAGTACACCCGCAAGGTGCGCTTAGCGAGGGATGAGGACGAAGTCCACCGCCACAGGAAGGAGTTCTACGGCAGGCTCGCTTCGCTGCTTCGCAAGATTGAGCCCGAGCTTCTATTTCTGAGAGAAGCCAGAGAAAGGCTTAAAAACCTGCCAAATGTGGAGGACACCTTTACCGTGGTAATCGCAGGCGCGCCGAATGTGGGCAAGTCTTCGCTTCTGCGCCGCCTTACCGGGGCGGAGCCTAGGGTGGAGAGCTACCCCTTCACCACAAAGCAGCTTCTGCTGGGCTACTTTGAACACCACCACAGGCGAGTGCAGGTGATAGATACACCGGGCCTGCTTGACCGCAGCTTCGAGGAGATGCGCCGGGAGGAGAGGCAGTGCATCCTCGCTCTCAAGCACTTGGCAAAGCTTATAATCTTCGTATTTGACATCTCTGAAACCTGCGGCTACCCTCTGGAAGAACAGCTGCGGATATACAGAAGCATAGCAGAAAGCTTTGACGTGGGGATAATACCTGTGATCAACAAGGCAGACCTCCTAACCCTAGAAGCACTTCAAGAAGCGGCGAAGCAGGAGCCTCTAGGAAGAGCGCTGGTGTGCTCCGCAAAGGAAGGTACTGGTATAAGTGAAATAATAGAGAAGATAACCAAAGCTATGGGCAACGAATAATTTTAAATACAATTTCTATAATATTAAAATTGTTAATTAGGTATAGTTATGGAGGAGTAAATATGGCTAAAATTATGGTTGTTGATGATGAACCAGAGATGGTTTCTCTCATTAAGAAGATTCTTGAAGATGGGGGACATGAGGTAGAACCTGCATATTCTGGTCAGGAGGCGCTGGAAAAGTTGGAGTCTGGAATCAAGCCGGATTTGATTCTCCTCGATGTTATGATGCCTGGCTTAAACGGATGGGAGGTTAGCAGGAGAATTAAGGAGAGGGAGGAGACAAAGGATATCATAGTGGCCATGCTTACAATTAAGAGCGAGGATGAAGATAAGGTAACAAGCCTCGACGAAGGCCTTGCGGACTGGCACATCAGCAAGCCTTTTAAAAATGAAGAGTTACTCCGCACTGTAAACTGGCTTTTGAAGAGGCCTATAAAAAGAGAGGAGTAACGGGCGGTTACCATGGGCGTCTCCATAACTATATGCTCAGGAAAGGGTGGAACAGGTAAGACCACAATAACAGCGAACTTAGGCGTTGCCCTTGCGCAGCTGGGTAAGGAGGTTTTAATCCTTGATGCCGACATAGAAATGGCAAACTTGGAGCTTATTCTTGGCCTGGAAGATGCAAAAATTACGCTTCATCACGTGCTCGCAGGTGAGGCAGACATTAGTGAAGCCATTTACGAAGGTCCCGCCGGCGTTAGGGTGGTTCCAGCAGGCATATCCCTGGAAACCCTGAAAAAGGCAGACCCTGATAGGCTGGATTCCGTCCTAGAAGCTCTCAAGAATGTTGAGATTCTGCTAATCGATGCCCCTGCGGGGCTGGGTAGGAGCGTGCTGACAGCGCTCTCGACAGCTCAAGAAGCGCTGCTGGTGGTAAATCCAGAGATATCTTCAATGAGCGATGCCCTGAAAACAAAAATCGTCGCCAAAAAGCTTGGAACTCACATTCTTGGTGCTGTTCTAAACCGGGCGACCTTCGACAGCAGCGACCTCACGGTGAAAGAGGTGGAGATGATTCTGGAAACGCGAATACTCGCTGTGGTACCGGAAGACCCAGAGGTGCGTCGCAGCGCAGCCTTTGGTCAGCCATTTGTAATCCGCGCCCCGAATTCCCAAGCTGCGCAGGCGATTAAGAAGCTTGCCGCAGACCTAGTAGGGGAGGAGTACATACCACCTAAGCCCAAGGTATCCTTTATGAAGCGCCTCCTCAAGGGGCTCTTTGGCAGGTGAATATCTGCTCAGCGTTTCTGGCTCTTGAAAGTTTTTCACTGACAAATGAGGGGAAGGCTACATATGGATTACGAGACCTTTGATCACGAGGCGGATATAGGCGTTAGAGGGTATGGCAACACCTTAGAGGAAGCCTTTGAAAACGCAGCTAGAGCTATGTTCTCTGTTATGGTGGACTTGAGCAAGGTTAAACCGGTGAAAAAATTTCACATAAAGGCCGAGGCGCCCGACGCAGAGACACTGCTTGTAGAGTGGCTCAACCAACTTCTCGCTATTGCAGACCTAGAGGGTTACCTCTTCTCAGACTTCAAGGTGAAAATTTTGCAGGACGGCACTCACCTGGAGGGCTACGCCATAGGCGAGCCCATAGACACAGAAAGGCACGAGATAAGCGTCGAGGTCAAAGGTGCAACCTACTCTATGCTTGAAGTTGGTAAAGAGGATGGAAGATATAAGGCGCAGTGTGTGGTGGACGTTTAGAGGTGGTGGAGATGGATTTGAAATTCCTTGAGAGGAAAGGTGAATATGAATGGGAGATTCCCAAGACTGGAGACATGAATGTCCCTGGTAAAATATTCGCATCACGCAAGCTCATTGAGGACATGGACGACAAGGTGCGGGAGCAGATAACCAACGTCGCCTGCTTGCCTGGGATTCAGAAGGCTTCGCTTGCTATGCCAGACGCGCATTGGGGGTACGGCTTTCCTATAGGCGGAGTAGGTGCCTTTGACCCCGAGGAGGACGGCGTTATCTGCATGGGCGGCATCGGCTTCGACATCTCCTGCGGAGTTCGCACGCTGAGAACCGGGATGAGCCTAGAGGAGATTAAACCGAAAATTGAAGAGCTTGCCGAAGCGTTATACCGCAAGGTGCCGGCAGGGCTTGGAAGCAAGGGAAAGCTCTCGCTGAGTATAAGTGAAATCGACGATGTTCTTCGCGGCGGCGCTGTGTGGGCTGTGGAACAGGGCTATGGCTACGAGGAAGACCTGGAGTACATAGAGGAGCAGGGCAGAATGGAAGGGGCAAAGCCGGAGAACGTTTCCCACATGGCGAAGAAGAGGCAGCTCCGTGAGGTTGGCACCCTTGGCTCGGGAAATCACTACCTCGAGGTGCAGTACGTGAGTGAGGTATACGATGAAGACGCCGCCAAAGCTTACGGGCTAGAGAAAAACAGCGTGGTTATATCTGTGCATTGCGGCTCCCGCGCTCTCGGGCACCAGATAGGTATGGACTACATAAAGGAGCTTTACAAAACTGCCAAAAAGTACGGGATACCCATTAAAGACAGAGAGCTTGCGTGTGCCCCGATTAACTCTCCAGAGGGGCAGAAGTATTTCTCAGCTGTAGCCGCTGGAATAAACTGCGCCCTCGCGAATCGCCAGGTAATAGCCCACCTGGTCAGGCAAGTCTTTGAGGAGGTCATGCCAGAAGCCAAGGTGGAGATGCTCTACGACATAAGCCACAACACCTGCAAGGTGGAAGAACACGTCGTAGATGGGGAGCGCAAAACGCTATACGTGCACCGCAAGGGCTCCACCCGTGCATTAGGTCCTGGAAGGAAAGAGATTCCAAAGGCTTACCGCGACGTGGGTCAGCCGGTGCTCATAGGCGGCACCATGGGTACGTTCTCCTTCATACTCAGGGGCACCTCAGAGGGGCTAGAGAAAGCCTTCGGGAGTGCATGCCACGGCGCTGGCAGGGCAACAAGTAGGAAGCAGGCGAAGCGAGTCTTTCGAGGCGAGCGCATTATTCAGGAGCTTAGAAGCAGAGGCATAATAATAAAAGCCCACTCGTATGCGGGCGTAGCCGAGGAGGCACCGGGGGCGTACAAGGATGTGGAAGAGGTGGTTAACGCCGTGCACAACGCTGGTTTGGCAAAGAAGGTGGTGAAGCTGAGACCACTTGCATGCATAAAAGGATAGGGTTTTTATACCAGATGTTAATAAATTACAATTATTAAAATAATGTGGTAGTGAAATGGCAAAAATTCTTTTTGTAGATGACGAGCCCGATATAGGGTTGCTCGTTACCAAGATATTGGAAGATTTTGGGCACGATATAAAGTGGGTCTCCAGTGCAAAGGAATGCTTCGAAGTTTTAGATGTGTACAAACCTGATCTGGTGATAATGGACATTTTTATGCCAGGCCCAAATGGTATAGAGGCAGCGAAGGAAATAAAAGCGCAGCATCCAGAGATGCCTGTGCTAATGTTCTCCATAATGTACATAACCGAAGACATAAACGAAGCGATGCAGGTCTCGGGCGCCGACGACTTCCTTGGCAAGCCCTTTGAGAGAAAGGAGCTTCTTGAGAGGGTGGAAAAACTTCTGCACAGTTGAGAGGGAGGAGAGTGTGCCAGGTATAGGCGAGACCGAGATTTTAGAGACCATTTTAACGCTGTGTCTCTTGATATTCGCAGCCAAAGGTGGCGGAGAGATTGCGCAGCGCTTCGGTGTAGCCGCAGTGGTTGGTGAGCTCCTTGCAGGTGTGCTTCTCGCTCCCACGTTGCTCGGCAGTACAGAGCTTTTTGGTCACAGGCTGGTGATTATCAATGACACCGTGAAGGTGTTCGCTGAAATTGGAGCGATCCTCCTACTCTTTCTCATAGGCCTTGAGATGCGGTTCGCCGAGTTCAGAAAAACTGGCGTAACGGCTGTGGGCGTGGCACTGGGAGGGATATTTCTTCCCTTTACCCTGGGGTACTACTTTGTGCTGCTTGCTGGTGGCACAAACCATGAGGCAATGCTTATAGGCGCCGCCCTCACGGCGACGAGCATCGCAATAACCGCTAAAACGCTCTACGACATGGGTAAAGACAGAACCCCCGAGAGCAGAATAATAATCAGCGCGGCTGTATTTGACGATGTGCTTGGGCTGGTGGTTTTGGCTGTGGTGCTAGCGGTGATTCAGAGCGGGGGCATTACTCTTGGAGATACTCTTATAATCGCTGCCAAGGCTATCGGCATGTGGATACTTCTAATCCTTACTGGAATTTTCATCTTCTCGCGAATCGTAACCACAACTGCGCCCTTTATAAGGACAAAGGGCAGTCTCGAGGCTCTCGCAGTGGCGTCCTGCTTTGGCTTCGCTTACTTAAGCGGCATTGCTGGCTTAGCGCCCATCCTTGGAGCCTTCGCCGCTGGCATGGCTATAGCTGAGACCAACCTCATCAAGAGTATTCACGAGTTTATAGAGAAGGTGAATTTTATGATGGCACCCCTCTTCTTTACGGTTATAGGTACGCAGGTTGACCTCACTTCTCTCAGTGTGACTTCCCTAGGCTTTGTCATTATGCTTTTTATAATAGCAGTGTTCAGCAAGGTCGTCGGCTGTGGTTTGCCAGTATATTTCTCCACCAAAAGAGTTAAGAGTTCTGCCATCGTTGGCGTTGGCATGGTTTCGCGAGGCGAGGTGGGGCTCATAATCGCAGGAATAGGTGCCACTTCGGGGATTCTATCCCAGGAAGTTTTCTCGGCTGCAGTGCTTGTTATACTCGCAACCACTGTGCTTACCCCTATAGTCCTGAAAAGACTTTTCGCAGTCCCTAAGTCGGTCTCCTGAGATCCTTTTTTGCAAGATTCCTGGGCAACATTTTTCTTTTGCAGCATTATAAAAAGTGGAGCTTTTAGAAAAATTTAAGTTCCGTGCCGAAGAGATGCAAATAAGGGAGATGAGTCTAGAAGAGCTTGAGGACTTCAGAAATGAAATCTCTGGCAAGGTCAAAGCAGAGCAGATTCGCGAGACAAAGGCGAGCGTTGTTGCCACAGCGTGCGCCAACTGCAAGAAGCAGCTTCATGAAATAAGTGAGCACTACAGGCTTGGAGTTGAAGTAGTTGGAGTAAGCGACCTGGCAGCGCAGGCTCTCACAGGGTAGCCTGCTTTACTTTTTCTTCCTGCCCTAAGGTTTTTAATCCTTCAAGCCAATCCTTCTTATTACCCTCATCAGCTGGTAATCCAAAATTATTTATACTCGAAGCTCTTTGGGTTTATTGTAATTGTGTCCAAACTGTGCACAGTTGCAGGTGGTAGAATGGAGGAGTACGACATCATCGTCATTGGTGGTGGACCCGCAGGCTTAAGCGCAGGCCTGTACGCCGCTCGGGCTAACAAGCGCACGCTGATTCTTGACAAGCCCGGAGAGGGCGCCCTCAAGAAGGTTGAAGTCCTGGATAATTATCTTGGCTTTCCTGATGGGATAACCGGAAAGGAGCTTCTTGAGCTGGGCAGGAGGCAGGTTGAGCGCTTCGGCGCAAAGATTTTGGAGGAAGAGGCGATAGCGATTAAGCCGGGTGAAGATGGGCGCTACATCGTCGAAACTGCTGAGGCTGAGTATTCCTGCGAAGGGGTTATCATCGCCACCGGCGTAAAGCACGAGAAGCCCAGGGTTAAAAACCTGGATAAATTTGAGGGGCGAGGCGTAAGTTACTGCGTGACCTGCGATGGATTCTTCTTCCGCGACGCTAAGGTAGGTGTATTGGGCTCCCGCGACTACGCAGCCAAGGAGGCGCTGGAGCTTCTAAACTACACCAAGAGCATAACCCTCTTCACCAATGGAAAGGAGCTTGAGGTAAGGGAATCGCTGAGGAAAAAGCTGGAAGAAAACAACATAGAGGTCGTGAAGGAGGAGATCGACGAGCTTATTGGCGAGGAGACGCTTGCTGGAGTTAAGCTAAAGAACGGCGAGGTTCGCGAGCTTCGCGGTTTGTTCGTTGCTGTAGGCACAAGCGGAGCCACCGACTTTGCGCGCACCCTGGGTATTATGGTGGAGGGCTCGGCGATAGTGGTGGACAAGAACCAGAGCACTGGCATTCCTCGCATTTATGCAGCGGGCGACTGCACCGGTGGTAACCGCCAGGTGGCAGTCGCGGTAGGAGAGGGCGCCAATGCTGCCATTAACCTGATAAGCGAACTAAAGGGTACGAAGCATGTGGATTACCATTAAGGGGGCAGGCGAATGAAAAACCTCCCTGACCTCAAAACCCCCTTCCGGGAGATGTCGGTAATAGATATAATGCGCTGCATGTTCGGGCTGAAGAGCTTTGAGACTGAGATTTACCTAGAGCTGGTGAACAAGGGCTCGCTTACAGTCAACGACCTGGTTGCCAAGTTCGGCAAGGACAGGAGCACGATACAGCGAGCGCTGCAGAATTTAACTATCGCGGGCTTGATCTACCGGGAGCAGAAGAACATCAAAAACGGAGGCTACTACTACGTTTACCACGCTGCGCCCTTCGATGAGATTAAGGACACAATGAAGGCGAGCATCCTCAAGTGGTGCGACGCTGTTATAAAGTGGATTGACGAGCTCAACCCCTAATACTCCGCTGCCACCAGGGTTTTTGTGGAGGTAACCTCCGGTATAGACCTTATCCTGTCCACTGCCTGGTTTAGCTCCTTCAGTGACTCTGCCTCTATTATTGCTATGAAGTCATACTCGCCGAAAAGCTGCATCGCCTCCCTCACGCCCCTAACCTGAGGCAGCTTTTTTCTCACTTCCGCCTCTCCTCCCACCTCCACGCAGATAAGGCAAATGCCTTTGACCATAGCAAGATATTGGCTCAGGATATTAAAAATTTTATGATAGGATTACCTTACAACGGCATTTCTTTGCCATAGGGAGGGTGGTGATATGTATGAGGGTTAAGGAGATAATGACCAAAGAGCTGATTTATGTTAAGCCAGATACCAGCGTGGTAGAAGCCGCAAAAAGGATGAAGAGCGCAAACATCCATGCTGTACTTGTTGTGCAGGAGGGGAAGCTTGTGGGTATAGTTGTGGACAGAGACCTCGTTCTGAAAGTACTGGCAGAAGGTCTCGACCCTGCAGAAACCAGAATCAGGGAAATAATGACAAAAGACCCAATTACAGTGGAACCTGAAACTGATGTTATAGAAGCGGCAAAACTCATGAGAGAGCACAGAGTCTCGCGTCTGCCTGTTGTTGAGCAGGACGGCAGGGTTATAGGCATAGTTTCTGAGGTGGACTTCCCCACAATCATCAGCAAACTGGAGTGAACCTCATCCAAAATTTTATTAAGGAGTGGTAAAATTTTCGCTCATGGACCTGAGCAAGCTGCCCTTCGACATCAAGAGCATTAAACCGGGAGAGTTTGCATACCTCACAAAGAGGAAGCTGAAGAACAAAGAAGGCGAGGAGAAGGGGGAGATAATCCTCTGGAAGAGGCAGGGAAGCGAAGAGAGCGAGTTTATGCTCCACTGCCCCTTCTGCAGCGAGGAGAACACAGGCAAAGTGGTGCTCAAGCGCCGTCCTTACCGGGTGCGTTGCCCCAGCTGCAACCGCAGCATAGCTTTGCCTAAGTTAGCTGACCAGGCGAAGAGGGAGAGTCGCTAGCGTAGCGTTTTTTCACACGCCTGCGCAAGGGAGCAGCGCTCGCACTTAGCTTCTCTGCCCGGAGCAGGGTGCACCTCGCCATTCAGTATGCCCACAGCCCTCTCGAGTATGGGCAAAAACGTTTTGGCACTGTAGCTTTTAGGCTGCGAGGCAAATAGCACCTCTCTCGTTAAGCGATGCCTCTCAATCACCATATACTTGACCTCCAGGTGGGAGAACATACCTTTACCGAGCCAGCACGTAGCTTTGCCAAAGGCATAACCTGCTAAGCCAGCCTTTAAGGCGTGGCAATAACCTGAGAGCTGGTACTCGTGGCTCTTTCTAAGCTTCCCATAGCTCCTGAAGACGAACTTCTCCTCCAGCACCAGAGCCTCGCTGCCACGCTTAACCAGCTTGTCCACCTGGCCGCGAAAGAAATAACCATCATGGGCAAACGCTACTCTCAACGCCTCCCTGGGAAGCACCAACACACTTGCTGCGTCGCGCAGCCTCTCTTTAAGCGCCGGGATTTCCTCTCTTCCAAAACGCTTCGCTTCGTCGAGCTTCCTCGATAGCGAATGCTGCCTTGCTCCGGCGCGCATCGCCCTGGTGGGTGCTGGCTTAACACCCAGCACCTGTGTCATATAGAAGTAGCGCTCGCAGTATCCCAGCGAAGCGAAGGCGCTGATGGGGATAATCCTGCGTAGCATGTGTATTGATAAAGAAGCAAGCGTATTATCCTCAGCGCTAGAGCGCAGGAAAAGTGCTAGAGCCCGAAAATCTCAGACAGGGTTTTTCCCGCCTTAATCTCAGCCTTGTACCTGCGCTCTTTCTCTGCAATTTCTCTCGACTTTGCCAGCACCTCTGAAGCTAGCTCTTTTGGCACAACCACAACACCCACGTCGTCGGCGACGATTATATCACCCGGGCTAACCTTCTGCCCTCCGCAGGCTATGCTCACCTGAAGTTCGCCATGCCCATGAGGCTCTCCCGCGTTGGGCACCACATGGCGCGCCCACACTGGAAAGCCCAGCCTTGCGATATCATCGCTGTCTCTAACTGCACCATCGATTACAACGCCCTTTATTCCCCGCTGCATTGCGCTGAGCGTCGCTAACTCGCCCCAGACTGCGATCTCCACACCCTGGGCATCGACGACGATAACATCGCCCTCCTCTGCTAGGTCAACCGCCTTCACAACCTTCCCCCAGTCTCCTCCCAGGGTTCTTACGGTAAATGCCTTCCCCGCGATTCTCTTGCCTTTAACAATCGGCTTTAAACCACGCATTGCGCCGAAGCGCTTCATAGCGTCGCTTATAAAGGGCGTGGGCAGTGCCTCGAAGCCCTTAACAATCTCCTCATAGCTGAGCCTCCTCTCGGGCTCAGGCTTCGCAACTGTGACGCCGGCAAGCGAACAAAGCTCCCGCGTGGTAGCTACCACGTCTTTCGCCTTTGTTATGGCGCTGCCCACTACGAATATCTCCGCTCCAGCTTGCTTAA
Source organism: Candidatus Pyrohabitans jungbluthii (assembly GCA_002010065.2). Lineage (GTDB taxonomy): Archaea > Hydrothermarchaeota > Hydrothermarchaeia > Hydrothermarchaeales > BMS3B > Pyrohabitans > Pyrohabitans jungbluthii. The sequence continues at coordinate 28,201 of MTMD02000001.1, forward strand.
GTATAGGAAGGGTCTCTTTATTTATGCCCCCGGCAACTGCAATTGGCAAGCCAACGCTCTGTTTTATCCTTCGCAACTCCTCCAGCGAGGCGTTCACCTTCTCCAGCTTCACCTTCTGAATGTCCTTGGGTGTGTGAATCAAAAGGTAGTCGACGCCAAGTTTTTCCAGCTCCTTGGCACGGCGCAGCTTATCTTCGACGCCTATGAGGTCAGCCATTATTTTAACCCCGTGGGCTCTGGCTGAGTTAACCGCGCGCTTTATTGTGAAGTCACTGGCTACGGCGAGGATAGCCACGACGTCGGCGCCGTTCTTCGCTGCCATCTCCACCTCCAGGTCGCCGGTGTCCATGGTCTTCATGTCCGCGACGATTACACAGCGTGGAAAGCTCGCCTTCAGCTTCTTCACTGCCAGCATGCCGTGGTTTTTTATCAGCGGTGTGCCTGCCTCCAGCCAGTCTGCACCGCCTCGCACAGCCTCGCCTGCGATGGTTAGCGCGTCTTCAATGCTGAGCAGGTCCAGAGCAACCTGAAGGTGGGGCATGTTATTTAATTTACCCGAGCGGGATAAATAGGTTTGCACTCACCCGAGCTAAATTTTATATACGCCCCGTGCCTAGAGTGAGAGCATGCCCCTCAGCTTGCTCGAGAGGATAGCACAGGCGATATACTTCTTCCTGCCAGCGTACGTCGCCAATACCCTGCCGGGAATCTTCGGTGGGGGCACGCCCCTCGACTTTGGTAAAATATTCGTGGACGGTCGCCGCCTGCTTGGCGATGGCGTGACGATTCGCGGCACTCTAGTTGGAGTCGCAGGTGGCAGCCTTGTGGGTGCGCTGCAGGGCGACCTTCTGCTCGGCTTTGCCCTCTCCTTCGGCGCCCTCGCTGGCGATGCCGTGAGCAGCTTCCTCAAGCGCCGCATGGGCTTTGAGCGGGGCGCACCCGTGCCTCTTCTCGACCAGCTCAACTTTGTAGTCGGAGCGCTTGTGCTGGCGAGCCTTTTCACAGAGATACCACGCGACTATGTAATAATACTCTTCGTGATAACACCCTTCGGGCACCTCACAGTCAACCGCCTTGGATACCACCTGAAAATTAAGGATGTGCCGTGGTGAGGCTATGAGTAAACTTGCAGAGCTTCTCGCTAAGTATGCGGTAATGCGGGGCGACTTTGTGCTCGCCTCCGGCAGGAGGAGCAGCTACTACATAAATATTAAAAAAGCGTACACCAAGCCGGAGGTTCTCCGCGAAATAGTTGCTGAGATGGAGAAGAAGCTCAGGAGCCTCGACTATGACTACCTTGCTGGCGTTGCCGTTGGCGCCGTGCCCATTGTGGCGTGCACCGCTCTTGCTGTGGACAAGCCCTTCCTGATAGTGAGGAAGGAAAAGAAGGGCTATGGCACAGGAGCTAAGATTGAGGGGGAGTGGGAGAAGGGCAAACGCGTCGTGCTCCTCGAAGATGTTACAACCACAGGAGGCAGCGTAATAAGCGCCGCCGTTGCTTTAAGGGGCGAAGGGTTAATATGTGAGGATGTAATAGTAGTGGTTGACCGCGAAGAGGGTGCCGAAGAGGCTTTAAAGCAGGCGAGGCTCAAGCTTCTCCCGCTGCTGAGGGTTTCTCAACTGTTATGAGGTGCGTAGCATGGATGTACCTTCTGCTCTGCTTAAAGGTTTGGGCGTGCTCCTTGTGTTCATTGGCTTAGTTGGCATGCTGGGCAGCCTCTATGGCATAAAGGCAGTGCACGACTACGACTTTGGCTCGCCATCACAGGAGGTTCAGCAGGACATATCTCAAGCCGGCGAGAAGATGCAGGAGCGCAGAGAGACGGTGCACTCTGCGCTGGAGGCGAGCAAACAGAACATGACCATCTCCGGCGAGGAGCTTAAAGAAGCCAGCGAGAGCGTGGCTGAGGCGAGCACCAGCATATACGCCGCTTCCACCAAGCTGAGCGTCGCCGCTCAGGAGCTACGCACCGCCTCTGCGTACAACGACGATGCTGCTGAATACCTTCGCGAGGCGGCGGACAAGCTTAAAGCTTGGGCAGATAGCTACTCATACAACGGCACCGCCCTGCCGCGCAAGTATGAATTCAAGGCGGCTGTGAGCAGGATTAGCGACGCAAGCATAAAGCTCCAGAGCTCAAGCACAAAGCTCGCTACCACCGCAGACAAGCTCGAGGCGACCTCCGCTGACCTGAGCTCTACAGCGGCGAAGCTTCAGCGCACCTCGGAGGAGCTTACAAATGTGAGCGAGAGGCTCTCAGCCACGGGTGAGAGCCTGGGTGAGCTTCGCTCACCCCTGGGCGGACTCATTGACGACTTCACAAATGCGCTGAGTAGCGCCACCGCGAGCATAGAGACGATAACAAAGGCGTCCAACAACATAAAGAGCGCCCTCTACCTGCTCTTTTCATACTTAGTGCTTTTCCACTTCATCCTCTTCCTGCTGGGTATCGCTTTAATAGTAATAGAGGTAAATCTCTTCCATGTAGGAGGTTATTGAATGAAGGTGCTTGTGGTTGGAGGCGGAGCGAGGGAGCATGCAATCGCAGAGGCGCTTAAGCGAAGCTCACAGGTTGAGCTTTACTCCGCGATGAGCAACGCTAATCCAGGGATAAAGCGGCTAAGCAAAGAGGTGTTGCGTGCAAAGGAGACTGACATTGAGGCGATTAAAAACTTCGCTTTAAAACACAACATAGAGCTGGCGGTAATAGGCCCTGAGGCGCCTCTGTGCGCAGGGCTTGCTGATGAACTCCTGGGCGAGGGCATCGCCTGCGTGGGTCCGCGAAGGGCTCTGGCAATGGTGGAGTGCAGCAAGGAATTCTGCCGCAACCTCATGGCGAAGTACAGGATACCTGGAAGCCTGAGATACGCCACTTTCGACGACGCTAAAGAAGCGGCAGACTACATCGACGCTTTTGAGGGCGACGTTGCAGTTAAACCCGTGGGGTTGACCGGCGGCAAGGGCGTCAAGGTTGTGGGAGAGCAGCTAAAGGATAAGGAAGAAGCAAAGGCTTACGCTCGAGAGGTGATAGAGCGCGGAATAGGCGGGGGCAAGGTGGTCATAGAGGAGCGCGCCCTGGGCGAGGAGTTCACAGTGCAAGCCTTCGTGGACGGGCGCAACGTCGTAGCCATGCCCGCGGTGCAGGACCACAAGCGTGCATTTGAGGGCGATAAAGGGCACAACACAGGTGGAATGGGCTCTTATTCTCAAAGCGACGGCTTGCTGCCCTTCCTGACTGAGGAGGACTACAGCTTCGCATTAGAGGTGATACGCAAGACAGTGGCGGCACTGAAGGAAGAGACCGGCGAGGGATACAAGGGCATACTCTATGGCCAGTTCATGAAGGGTAAGGAGATAAAGCTTATAGAGTTCAACTGCCGCTTTGGCGACCCCGAGGCTATGAATGTGCTCACTCTCTTAGAGAGCGACTTTGCGGAGATATGCTCCCGCATAGCTGAAGGTACCCTCTCGGAGAAGCATGTGAGCTTTGCGAAGCTCGCCTCGGTCTGCAAGTACGTGGTGCCTAAGGGTTACGGGGTAAATCCGGCGCCTCCCGCTAAGATAGGCATAGACGAGGAGGCGATAAAGCGAGAGGGCGCGACGCTTTACTATGCGGCGGTTAATGAAGAGAATGGCGAGATATACACAACCACCTCGCGCAGCGTCGCTGTGGTAGGCGTGGCAGAGAGCATCGAGGAAGCTGAGGCGATAGCTGAGCGCGCCATAGGGTATATCAAAGGGGAGCACATATACCACAGGCAAGATATTGGCAAGCGGGAGCTTATTGAGGCGAAGCTTGCCCGCCTTAAAGCGCTGAGGGGTGAGTGATGCACATTTTATCTTTTCTTGACCTGAAAGACATAATAAATGAGGTCTTTGAGAGTGCTGCTCAGCTTAAGGCAGAAGCCAGGCAGGGCGAGTTTAAGGAGCTTCTGAAGGGCAGGACACTGGCGATGATATTTGAAAAGGCGAGCACCCGCACCAGGGTGAGCTTTGAGGTGGCGATGACCCAGCTGGGCGGGCATGCACTCTACCTCAGCCCCAAGGACATGCAGCTGGGCAGGGGCGAAACCATCGCCGACACCGCTCGCACATTAAGCCGCTACGTGGATGCGATAATGATACGTGCCTATCGCCACGAGGATGTGGTTGAACTTGCGAGGCATGCGAGCGTGCCGGTAATAAACGGCTTAACCGATCTGGAGCACCCCTGCCAGGCGGCGAGCGACTTCTTCACCATGCGCGAGATTAAAGGCACGCTCAATGGTGTTAAACTCGCGTACGTGGGCGACGGAAACAACGTGTGCCATTCTTTATTACTCGGCTCCGCTTTGCTCGGCGTTAACTTCGTATGCGCCACTCCGCGAGGGTATGAGCCTGAGCCAGGCATAGTACAGCAGGCAATTTCTCTGGCACAGGAGAGCGGCGCTAAAATTGAGATACTCAACGACCCTGCGGAAGCGGTGCGGGGGGCAGATTTTATATATACCGACGTGTGGGTGAGCATGGGGCAGGAGAACGAGGCTGAGCAGCGCATGCGCGCCTTCCGTGGGTATCAGGTCAATTCGGAGCTGCTCAAACATGCGCCCGAGGCAAAGGTGATGCACTGCCTGCCTGCGAAGCGGGGCTACGAGATAACCAATGAGGTAATAGACGGCGAGGCTTCCATAGTCTGGGAGCAGGCGGAGAACCGCCTGCACGTGCAGAAAGCCATCCTTGTCAAGCTTATGGGGTGAACCTCAAGAACCCTTTGCTTCCACCTTGTGGATTGCCCAGTAGACCAAAGCCAAGCTCAGAAGGAGCCCCGATATCGCCAGAATCTCAGTAATCTTCTCAGGGGAGATGGACAGAATGAGAACCTTGCGTATAACCGCCGCAAGAGCTACGCTCACAAACATCTTTAAGCTAAGTACACCTCCCCTCAGGCGTTTTATTTCCCCATCTAGAAGTTCGGATATGGCGTAGAGGATGAGCACAGAGCCCATAAGGCTCAGCACACCTTTCTCAAGCAGCATCTCTCCATTAATAATCATGAACATCTCATACACAATCCAGTATACCAGAAATAGTCCTGAAACTAAAAGGGTAAGCACTATGAAGATGTCAAAACCGTAGGATATGCGCCTTATCCCCTCTATGAGGGTCCTCTGGTATTTCCCTAATGCCAGGTACAGCTTCAGCTCCTCTTCTCTGTAAGAGCTTAGCATTACATCCAGGTTCAAATCCAGGAGCTTTTCAACAGAGCTCATAACCTTATCTCTATTTTCAGAGCAGCCAAGCTCAAGTGTGAGCTTTTCCAGGATAAACCGCCTTATAAAATTCATTGTGGCCGTCATGTAGTGAGGAGGGAGCCCAATTTTGACATGTACCTCTCCAATCCTGTAGAGAGATTTAATATATCCTGCATCGTATTCCCCAGAAAAAAGAATCTCAAACCAGTTTTTCAATTTCTCCCCATGCCTTTTCAACACTTTTTCATTTGGAATATACTTCTCCACATCCCTAAATGTGGCAATATAACAATGAAGCTCCTGAACAAACTCTGTACTGTACTTTTTCCCGAAATCCCTCATCTTCCTGAGATTTTCCTCATCCTCCACCCCCCAGTTGTAATAAGCCTTAAGCTCTTCAATGGTCTCCATACAGATAATTTAATATGATTGTAAATAAACCTTGTTGCCAAAAGCTTCGCACCTAAATTTGCACCTGCACATGCAGAAGAAGATTCTGATTAAGCTTATTGATAACTGCGATACATATTTAAGCACCGAGTTTTAACCAGAATTGTGGTATGAGCAGATTAAGAATTCTCAGCTCAGGAGAGTGGGACCTGCTCGCTGTGGTGGCTGCGAGCTTAATAGGTATAGTCGCCCATGTGCTGAACCTGATTCCAGAGGGCTACATTATATCCCTCATACTCCTGCTTCTAGCACTGCACGCTCTGCATGAGATTGGGCACGACATGAAGTTCGACGAGGCGAATGCAGCAATTCTCAGCATAGAGAGGAGGCTCACGGGCTTAGAGCCAGAGGTTAAGGTGATCACAAGAGACCACTTCAAGCACGGAGAGGCGCTTGCCAGGAGAAACAGGGGTACCTTCGTGTGGTTCAACACCCCCATGACGGTTATGCGCTCCCAAGAAGCATTTGACCTGATGCTGAAGCCTGCGATAGAGAGCAGAGCCACAAAGAGGGTGGAGTTCATCCTTAATCCAGAACAGAAGGACTTCTTTGACAGGGAGGTGTGGCCGAAGATACAGGCATGCCGGGGCAGGGAAAAGGTTTCCTACCCAGCGTTTGTTCCCATAAAGGAGAATTTTGCATTTAAGATGATTGACGCCAGCGAGACGGAGGAGGCAAAGGAGTTCCACCTGACCTTTCTCGATAGCCCCTTTACCATAACCAGGGAGGGGGAAAACGGCAGCACAGTCGTGCACCCGAAAATAATCTTCCATGTGTTGCCCAAGAGTGAGCTTTCAAAGGAGCTTAAGGAGGTTTATCTGCACTACTCAACTGCCGTGTAGCGTTATAGCAGGCGATGCACCTCTGTAATCTCAACTTCGCCCACATCTGGAATGGAGCGGAGCGCTTTCTCAATGTTGTCGGCTGCGCCCTCTGCATCAGCCACCACAAACTTGGCAACTATCGCAACCAGACCAAAGGCAATAGGCTCCTTCTCAGCGGAGTTGAATCTCGCCTCCTTTATACCCTTCACCTTCTCCAGAAGTTCGTCTATATTAACCTCTACACTCTTCGGCATTATCTTTGCAGTAACCAGAACCTCAGCCATAATTTCACCTCATGGACCTTCAAAGCCGCACTCACAGCGATACCTTCGCCCGAGTTTGCGGCAGCGTTCACATCTTACAATCAAAGCTTCGCACTCCGGGCATGGAAACTTTACGCTGCCTCCACCCACTTTAATGTAAGCTCCGCAGGATATGCAGGTTAATTCTTCCATAACATACCTCCGTTAGTTAATGAGATGTAAAAGCCTTCCTTTTCAAGCGAGGTAACAAGGGAAAATATTACTAGGCTACGCTTTGACTGTCACGCTTCCCTCTGGCACAATCTTGGCGAGTTCCTCAAAAAACTTCGGGAAGGATATGGAGGCGCACTCTACGCCATGCACAACACTTCTACCCCTCGCGGCAAGGGCTGCGATGCTCAGCGCCATCGCAAGACGATGGTCGCCGTGGCTGCTTACCTCAGCACCGCGCAAATTGGCTGTGCCTTTTATCTCCATGCCGTCTCTGCGCTCTTTTATCTCCGCGCCAAACTTCGCAAACTCTCGTGAGCAGGTTGCGATGCGGTCACTCTCCTTGTAGCGGGCGTGCTCCACATTCTTTATCACAGTCTTTCCCTCCGCCTTAACCGCAAGCGCAACCATGGTTGGGAGCAGGTCAGGAGTATCTCCCAGGTCAACCTCAATGCCGCTGAGCTCACCGTCCCCGCGAACTCTAACCCAGCCCTTCCCCGACTCTACACTAGCGCCCATCTCGCGCAGAATCTCAAGTATAGCTCTGTCACCCTGCTTTGAGCGAGAGTTGAGGTTCTCCACTGTAACCTCACCTCCAGTTAGTGCGGCAAGGGCTAAGAAGTAGGAAGCCGAGGAGTAGTCTCCCTCCACCGCATAGCTTCTTCCCTGGTAAATTTTACCAGCGGTAACCCGGAAGCTTTCATAGCTGTGATTCTCAACCTCCGCGCCAAAGGTGCGCATAATCTCCAGGGTTATGTCCACATAGGGCTTCGACTTCAGGGGCGAGGTTAGCACAACCTCAACATCGCTCTCTGCGTAAGGCGCAACTATTAGCAGAGAGGAGATGAACTGCGAGCTAACGTCGCCGCGAATCTTCGCAACTCCTCCGCGCAGCGAACCGCCTTTAATCTTCACAGGCGGGCACCCGTTGTCCAGCATGCTTTCACCACGCACGCCAAGCATCGAGAGCGCATCTAAGAGTGGCTGAACAGGGCGGCGGCGAAGCGAGGCGTCGCCGGTAAGAACAACCTCGCCATCAAGCGAAGCAACGCCCGTGAGCAGGCGCAGCGTAGTGCCAGAATTTTTGCAGTCGACCTCCTTCGCAGGAGTTGCCAACCTGCCCTCGCTTCCCTTCACGATGGCTACTCCCTCATTCTTCTCCTCTACGCTCACCCCGAAGCTCCTCAACCCTGCGATAGTTGCCAGGGTATCTTCAGATACGAGATAATCAGATATCCTAGAGCTACCTCGCGCTAACCCGGCTACGACGAAAGCGCGGTGGGTATAGCTCTTTGAAGGCGGAGCGACAACGCTTCCATGCACCTTTTCTACGCCCTTGATTACCGCTTTCATAGCAGCACCGCTATGATTATATACCTTCGAAGGATAATATCTTTCCGGTATTAAAACCTAGGGGTTGAATGATGCTCGAAAACCTTAGGAGTGAGATTGAACTTCTGCGCAGGCATGTGAAGGTCCTCCGGATGGTGAAGCAGCACGAGCCTGTGGGTATAATAAAGCTCTCTGAGCTGAGCGGCATACCCCAGCACAAGGTTCGCTACTCCCTGCGCGTTCTGGAGCAGAAGGGGATAATAAAGCCCTCGCCACAGGGGGCGGTGACCACGCGCAAGGCACAGAGTTTTCTCAAATCTCTCCCTGAGGAGATAAAGAGGCTGAAGAAAGAGCTGGATTCGTGCCTTGAATAGCTACTCCTCTTCTTCCCCTTCTTCGAAGTTTATCTTGTACTCCTCTTTTGAGACCGACGCAGTCTCCATCACCTTGTCTGAGACGTAAACCGGTGCACCTGTACGCACCGCTAAAGCTATGCTGTCGCTGGGGCGGGCGTCGAACTCAAACTCATTGCCGTTCGACCTTACGATAAGCCTGGCAAAGAACACACCCTCGCTCAGGTCGTCTATGAGCACGCGCTCAATTTTGGAGTTGAGCCCCTCGAGGATGTTAACAAGCAGGTCATGGGTAAGCGGACGCGGATAGGGCACATTCTCAAGAGCAGTCTGAATTGAAAAAGCTTCAGCCGCACCGATGTATATCGGGAGAACCTCCCCACGGTCATTCTCAAGAAAAACCACCGGCGTTACGCCCTCTGGCACGGGAGACATGAATACCCCCACAACGCGAACGCGCTGAAAACCTTCAATCTTTTCCTCAACTTTTTCCATAAGAGTCCCCTAGTTAATTTTACAAGGTTTTAGCTTATTAACGTTTTGCATAAAATCGGAGGTTGTGCTGAGTGATTTGCCTGGGCATAGAGGGCACCGCTGAAAAGCTGGGCGTGGGCATAGTAACCAGCGATGGTGAGATTCTCACCAACCTGACTAAGCACATGCCCCTCAAGGAGGGCATTCACCCCCGCGAGGCGGCGCAGCACCACGCCCAGAACCTCAAACCTTTGCTGGAGAAAGCGCTGGAGAAAGCTGGCATAAGCCTGGGTGAGGTTGACCTTATCGCCTTCTCCCGTGGTCCAGGCTTGGGACCCTGTCTGCGCGTTGTCGCCGTGGCTGCGCGTACCTTAGCCCTGAAATATCGCCTTCCCATCCTGGGGGTCAACCACTGCGTTGCTCATATAGAGATAGGACGCCTCACCACAGGCGCAAAGGACCCGCTTACTGTATACGCCTCTGGCGGCAATACCCAGGTAACCGCATACGTGGAGGGGCGGTACCGCGTATTTGGCGAGACCCTTGACATAGCTCTGGGAAACTGCATCGACCAGTTTGCGAGAGAGCTGAAGCTGGGAGCCCCCGGCGGACCTATTGTAGAGAAGCTCGCCAGAGGTGGGAGTTACGTTGAGCTACCCTACGTGGTGAAGGGTATGGACTTATCATATTCAGGGCTACTAACAGCGGCGGTGAAGAAGGCGACGGAAGCTAGCGTCGCTGACGTATGCTTCTCTCTGCAGGAAACCGCCTTCGCCATGCTTGTAGAGGTTGCGGAGCGCGCCCTCGCCCATACGGAAAAGGAGGAAGTGCTCATCGCAGGTGGCGTGGCTGTAAATAAACGCCTGCAGGAGATGCTCCGCACCATGTGCGAAGAGCACGGGGCTACTTTTTATGCCCCTCCGAGAGATGTTCTCGGCGACAATGGAGCGATGATCGCTTGGCTGGGGCTGTTGAGCTACGCTTCCGGAGCGAGGCAGCGTTTAGAGGATACCCACGTTATTCAAAGGTGGCGCACCGATGAGGTGGAGGTGCTATGGAGGTAATAGCTATGGAGGTAATAGCCAAGGGCGCGGAAGCCAATCTATACCTGGAGGACAACATTGTTATCAAGGAGAGGATACGTAAGGAGTATCGTATCAGGGAAATAGACGAAGCCCTGCGCACCACGCGCACAAAGCGTGAGGCAAAGCTGCTCTCTCTCGCGAGGCGTGCAGGCGTGCCAACGCCTGTGGTGCTGGATGTAGACAACAGAAGCAAGTGCATAACCATGAGCTACGTAGAAGGGGAGAAGGTTAAGTACATCGTTGAAAAGCTGAGCCAGGAGGAGCTTAAAAGGCTGTTTTCTGAAATCGGCTCGCTTGCGGCAAAGCTGCACCGCGCCAACATTATCCACGGCGACTTAACCACGTCGAACATGCTGCTTTCGCAGGGCAGGGTTTTCTTCATAGACTTTGGACTGGGCGAGGTGAACCCCAGCTTGGAAGCCAAGGGCACAGATCTTCTCGTTTTCAGGAAGTCGGTGCGCTCCACGCATTTTAGGCGTGAGAAGGAGATCCTCGAAGCGTTCTTCTCAGGCTACAGAAGTGAGTATCCTGAAGGCGAGGAGGTTATAGAGAGGATGAAGCGCATAGAAAAGAGAGGGAGGTATATCTCTGCCCGTTGAGCTTGCGTTTGTAACCAGCAATGAACACAAGTTTAGCGAAGCTGAGGAGATTTTAAAAGGCGTGGCAAGGCTTCGGTGGAGGCAAGAGAGCTACCGCGAGGTTCAAGCAGAGACGCTTGAAGAGGTGGTAAAGGAGGCGCTCACGGAAATACCCGGCGACAACTTCTTTATTGAGGATGCAGGTTTATTCATCCCTGCGCTCAACGGTTTCCCCGGGGTTTACTCCGCCTACGTTTTTAAAACCATTGGAAACGAGGGCATTCTGAGGCTGCTTAAAGGTGCGGATAACCGGGAGGCAAGCTTCCGGAGCGTCGTGGGGCTAAAGCTTAGAGGCGAGGTGAAGCTCTTCACCGGCGAGGTTCGCGGAAGGATAGCCCTTGAAGCGAAGGGCAGCGAGGGCTTTGGCTACGATCCTATTTTTATCCCCGGAGGCTACGACAGAACCTTCGCAGAGGATACCCGGCTCAAGCAGAGGGTTTCGCATCGAAGGCGGGCATTGGAGAAGCTGGCAGCGTACCTGCGAACTACCCACCACTTCTGAAGCTCTCTATTGCAGCGGTGAGATTTTTCGACAGTATGCTCACATTCTCAGAGGCGTTGCTCTCAGGGGTTATCTTTTTTATTATGCCTGCCACCGCCTTAAATTTGCTCGCCAGTTTTTCCAGCGCCTCGGATACATTCTGCCTGTAGCTTTGCTCCGCCTCTTGGGCGCGCAGCGAATACTGCTCTCCGCTGATCTCGCCCTGAATCCGCGCCCTGAGAAGCTCTGACTGAGTGTCCACCATTTTGCTTGTGGAGCTCGTTATTGTATACACAACACCGGCGAATAGTGCTGCGATGCCTATAGCAAGAGCCAAATAAGATTTTCCCAGCATGCTTCCCCTCACAGGCCTGGCCTATAACAATATTTCGTATTATCTTTGTGGTAGGTAATATTAAAAGGTTAGCAAGCACGCTAGGGGGTTCAATTCTGAATCTATGATTGCATGGGGTGATAAGAACCTTCGGTCAAAACCCTTCGGGTTTTCCCTCACCACTTCGACGGCGAGGGTAACGCTGATGGTTCATATGTGGTGAACATTTTCGGGAAAAAGAATATCTATCATTATAAATAATGACGGTTTCTCAACGGAGGTGTTTAAATGGAAAAGCCAAGTGTGCATGAGACTATAAACGAGATGTATCAGAAGGTTAGAGAAGAGGGTATCTCCAACGTGGCTGACCGCTACGAAGCCCAGAGCAAGAAGTGTACCTTCTGTGTTCGTGGGCTTAGCTGTCAGCTTTGCAGCATGGGACCTTGCAGAATAACTGAGCAGGCTCCTTATGGTGCATGCGGCATCGACGCAAATGGAATAGCCATGCGTAACATGCTCCACAGGAACATAATGGGCACCGCAGCTTATTCCTATCATGCGGTTGAGGCGGCAAAGACGCTTAAGGCAACAGCCCTAGGCAAGACCCCCTTCAAAATAAACGCGCCTGAGAAACTCATAGCCTTTGCTCAGGCTCTGGGCATCGAGACAGAGGGCAGGGATATAAACGATGTGGCGGTGGATGTGGCTGACTTTGTTATCGCCGATTTAAATCGAGACGCGGACGAGCCCAGCAAGCTTGTGGAAATCTTTGCCCCGGAGCAGAGGAAGAAGCTCTGGAAGGAACTGGGAATCTTCCCGGGCGGTGTGCTCCACGAGATAATGGTGAACGCAGCCTCAAGCATGACCAACGTGGACAGCAATTACGTCTCCCTGGCTCTTAAAGCGATGAGGATGGGCATAGCCACGGCGTTTCAGGCACAGCTCAGCCTTGAGATTATTCAGGACGTGCTCTTTGGCGTACCAAAGCCCCATAAGGGCTACGTCGACCTGGGCATCATAGACCCGGAGTATGTGAACATCGCTGTAAACGGGCACGAGCCCTTTGTGGGCGCTGCCCTGATTGAGCTCGCCAAAAGCGAGGAGGTGCAGGCAAAAGCAAGGGAAGCAGGAGCAAAGGGTTTGAAGATAGTGGGCTCCATCGAGACTGGGCAGGAGCTTCTGCAGCGCTACAACGTGGATGACGTGTTTGTGGGCTTGACGGGCAACTGGATAACCCAGGAGTACGTCCTTGCCACTGGAGCAATAGATGTCTTCGCAATGGACATGAACTGCTCCCTGCCGAACCTGGCTGACTACGCTGAAAAGTACGGCGTTACGCTTGTGCCGGTGTCCAAGCTGGTGAGAATGAGAGGCGTTGACAAGGGCTTGGACTATAAACCAGAGCTGGTAAAGGAGCAGGCTGAGGAGCTCATCAACATAGCTATTGAGAACTTCAAAAAGAGGAAGGGCAAGCCCACAAGGGTGCCAAAGCGCAAGCAGGAAGCCATAGTCGGCTTCTCCATAGAGAGCATCCTCGATGCACTGGGTGGAAGCCTTGACCCGCTGCTGGAAGCCATAAAGAGTGGAGATATTAAGGGCGTCGTTGCCCTGGTGAGCTGCACAACACTGAGGAACGGACCCCACGATGAGAACACAGTTACAATAGCAAAAGAGCTGATAAAAAGGGACATACTGGTGCTCAGCATGGGCTGCGGCAACGCCGCAGTGCAGGTCGCAGGCTTAACCAGCTTAGAGGCTCAGGAGCTCGCGGGTGAGAGACTCAAAAAGGTGCTCAAGGCGCTGAACATCCCGCCAGTGCTCAGCTTCGGCACGTGCACAGACACCGGCAGGTTGGCGCAGCTTGTCACAGCCCTCGCCAACGCCCTCGGCGTAGACACAGCGCAGCTACCCATAGCGGCAACAGCGCCAGAGTACATGGAGCAGAAAGCTACAATAGACGCCATCTTCGCTGTCGCTCTCGGAGTTTATACCCACGTCGCCCCGCTGCCCCCTGTAACCGGCGCTCCCGAGCTTGTGAAGCTTCTAACTGAAGACGTGGAGAGCATCACCGGCGGTAAGCTTGCGCCAGAGTGCGACCCCATTGAAGCTGTGGACTGGATCGAGAAGCACATAATGAAGCGCAGAGAGGAGCTGGGCATTTAAGTGCCCTCCCCTTTTTTATTTTATTAAGTCAGGTGGTAGGATTTTTCTCTTCGAATTAAATTTCTTCTGAATCAGTATTCAACTCAAAATCAGCCTCTTAAAATAGTCAATTGGTACATCGGTGTCAGTTTCATTGCTTTTCAGCCTTAGATTTTCTTCAGGTTTTTTATCGCCTTGCTCAGGGGGAGAATTAATAACTTAAATTCTACAATATTATGGTTTATACTAGCAACCTCAAGGGGCGCACTGGAGGTTTTAGAATGATCCTCAGGGGCAATATCGTGGACGTGAAGAGGGGTGAAGTATATGCCGGAGAGGTGGTTTTTGAGGGAGGAGTTATCAGAGAGGTGCGCGAGACCAGAGGAGAGTTCTCCAGCTACATTCTTCCCGGGCTGATTGATGCGCACATCCACATAGAGAGCAGCATGCTCGTGCCCAGCCGCTTCGCTGAGGTGGCGGCAACGCACGGCACTGTCGCTGTCGTTGCTGATCCCCATGAGATAGCCAACGTTCTCGGCATCGCAGGCATTGAGTACATGATACGCGACGCCTCTCATGTGCCGCTGAAGTTTTACTTCACCGCCCCCTCGTGCGTGCCTGCAACGCCTTTTGAAACCTCCGGCGCCAGGCTGGGCGTAGAAGAGGTTGCCTCGCTGCTCGCCCGAGAGGAGATTGTCGCCCTTGGAGAGGTGATGAACTATCCGGGTGTAGTTGCCCGCGACCCTGAGGTAATGGCCAAGCTGAATGCCACTAAGAAGCTGGGCAAACCCATAGACGGCCACTGCCCAGGACTTAGAGGCGAAGCACTGCGCAGCTATGTGGAGGCTGGGATAAGCACAGAGCACGAGTGCACATCGCTGGAAGAGGCGGAGGAAAAGGCAAAGCTCGGGATGAAGATAATGCTCCGCGAGGGCAGCAGCGCAAAAAACCTTAAAGCACTGGCTCGCTTCAAAGGTGAGGCTTTTCTTGTGAGCGACGACGTCCATGCCAAAGACCTGCTCCGCGGGCATGTGAATTACCTGCTCAGGCGAGCGGTTGAAGAGGGAATGGACGAGGTTGAGGCTGTGAGGAGGGCATCGCTTTACCCTGCAAAGCACTACCGCTTAAACGTGGGGATGCTGCGCGAGGGCGATACCGCTGACATCGTCGTGGTTCGCGACCTGCGCAGCTTCACCTGCATAGAGTGCTACATCAACGGCACCCTCGTGGCGGCGCGGGGAAAGGCGCTCTTCGAAGCTTCACCGCTTGAAGGCGAGAATACAGTAAAGGCAAGCCTTAAATCTCCTGAGGACTTCCGAATACAGGCGAAAAAAGCTAGCCCAAAGGTTAGGGTGATAAGGGTTGTACCCGGGGAGATAGTCACCGACGTTGAGATTGCCGAAATTCCCGGGAGAGAGATTAAAGCCATGCCTGAGCGGGACATTCTCAAGCTTGCGGTGGTGGAGCGCTACGGTGGCAATGGCGTTGCAACTGCACTGGTTAAAGGCTTCGGGTTGAAGAAAGGAGCCATAGCCTCGAGCATCGCTCACGACTCCCACAACATAATCGCCGTTGCCGCTACCGATGAGGACCTGGCGGAGGCAGTGAATCAGGTTATACGCATGCACGGCGGCATTGCTGTTGTTGCGCATGGAGAAGTGCTCGCATCGCTGGCGCTGCCCATCGCAGGATTAATGAGCCCTGAGCCTGCTCAGCAGGTGGCTGAGAGGATGGAGAAGCTCAACCAGGCAGCACGTAGCCTTGGCTGCACCCTCGAAGCACCGATAATGGCGCTTTCCTTCCTGGCGCTGCCCGTGATACCAAAGCTGAAGCTCACCGATCGCGGTCTCTTCGACGTGGAGAGATTCGAGTTCGTGGAGCTGGAGGTGCAGTAAGCTCACAACTCTATATTACTTTACATTGTTATAAGTTACTTTCGAACTTTAAAGTTATATGAGACCTCTTTGGGAAGTGTGGTGATTCGACATGAAAATAGGTGAAGCGCTGGCGAGGACCAAGCTGCTAAAGAACAAGTTGGTTGAGCTGCAGAAGCTTCAGAGGAGGACATTTTTTGTCGAGGAGGGCAAAACAAAGGAGGCAAACTTTGATGAGCTCGATAGAGAGCTATCCAAAGTAATGGAGGAGCTACGAGAACTGAAGCTGAAAATACAGAGAGCCAATCTCAACACCTACATAGAGTGGAAAGGAAGGAAGATATCTCTAGCTGAGGCAATCCTTATAATAGGAGACCTACGCTCACAACTCGCCCATCTCGACGCGCTAGAGACAGATTCTAAGTTCGGTATCAGAAGCCTCTTCGACAGAAAGACTAAGGATGAGGTGGAATACCTGCCCCAGAAGTCCAGAGTGGAGCTACTAGAGCTGAAAAAGAAACTGGAAGCTGAAAAGACAGCACTCGACAATCTGGTGCAGAGCACCAACTGGAGGACGGAAATATAGCTCATCTCTTCATAGAGATGAGGCGCGGGTATGGAGGTGCCTAGTGGGGCTCCAGCTGCCGTGGAAGGCAAGAGGTGCGTGCTGTGAGGCGACGCCTTAAGGTTCAGCGATTAAGGGTCAGTGCACCTTCAAGGCTCACCGCTCAGGGCTCAACCGCCACCATGAGGCTCCTCCACCCGCTGCTTTTTTGCATAAATGCAGAGGATTTGGAACTAGCTACCTCTACCTCCCCATGTACTCCTCCAGCTTCCCCTCCGCCTGCTTCCTCTTACACCATTCGCGCAGGGTTTCCCTCTCACCGAGGTACTTATAGTAGGGCACGCCGTAACCGCAGCTTGTCATTACCTCCTGTATGTGCAGCAGGATTATCTGCCTCGCATAGGAGGGCACCTCCAGCTTCATCCTGGCCATTAAGCCTCTTCTCTCAGCCTCCTCAAGGGAGAGCACCTCTCCCCTGCAGTACAGGCGGAGAACCATCGGCTTGGCGTCGAAGCTGCAGAACATCACCGTAACCATTCCCCCTGGGCTATGTGCCTCGCTGTCTCATTGCCGCTTCCCGGGTAGTCGATGTAGGCCACGGTTTTGCTGTCGATTACCGAGAAGGTTTTGTACCCCTTCGGAGAAATGTTAACCCTCCCTCCATCGGGAGGAGCAGAGGCGACGAAGAATATCCTCTGAGCCTCAATGAATCTTTTCAGCTCCTCATTCAGCTCCGGGTAGAATTCCGCCATTACACTCTCTCCCGAATTCCTGAATCTTACTTCTGCACTTCAGCCTTATCAGATTTTCGCTTTATAAAATTTCTCTTTAGAATCCATTATTCTTTTAGTCCTACATTAGTCTTATTCTGACGCAAAGGCGATAGGCTGGAAAAGTGAAAACTTCGGCTGAAATATCCAACATCCCCTGTGCATGTTATCTGTGCACATATAAAACATGGGCACGAAAACTATATCTCTCTCCGAGGAAGCCTACAGATTGCTGAAAGAGGCAAAACTTCCAGGCGAAAGCTTTTCGGATGTTGTGAAGAGGATGATTAAAAAGAGGCCTCTATCAAGTTTTGCTGGCTTATGGGCGGAGCTGGAAGATGAGAAGATAGAAGAAATTAAAAAATTAATCAAAATTGAAAGGGAGATTTCTGATAAAAAATGGGGGTACTGAATTGTGGTGGTTCTTGAAACTGACTTCCTAATAGATCTTCTCAAAGGTGAGGAGTATGCTGTAACCAAAGCCAGAGAAATTGACGAATCTGGAGAACCAAAATTCGTCACGCCTGTTTCAGCCACAGAGTTTCTCATTGGTGCCCACTATATTGGTGGTAAATATCTTAAAGCCGCCATGGAACTTTTGTCTTCACTTGAAATCCTTGAGTTTGACTTGGAAGCATGTTATGTGGCTGGTGAAATAGGCGCCACTCTTGCAAAAGAGGGCAAGCACATAGGTGTAGCAGATACCATGATCGCGGGCATAGTAAAGAGACATGGAGAAAAGCTGCTCACGAGAGATGAGAATTACTCGCGAGTTAAAGGGCTCGTGGTGGAGAGGTATTAAATCCTCTGTGCTAAGATGGCTCCTTGGTATGACCGCTCTGAGGCATACAGCATTTATGGGCCACGGGGAAAGTGAAAGCCTCAGAATGGCTTATAGCAGCATCCCATCCATAAAATTTGGGCGAAAGTATATATACTTCTTCCAGCAATAAATAATAAATTAAAAATAGTTTATTTATATATAAAAAAGGAGGTGGGTGTGGCGTGAGCATAACACAAAAATTGGCTATTCTATATGCTATCCTTATAACTCTCGGCACCGCAGGTGCGCAGATGATGGGAGGCTATGGAGAAGGCGGCTATTACGGAATGATGGGCGCTCCCGGTTATGGGTTTGAGCCCAACACAAGTTACTACTCCTATCGGGGCTATCAAACCTATCCCTACGGGTATGGTGGTATGCCCATGGGTGGTTATGGTATGATGGGCGGTATGATGCCAATGATGGGTGGCTATGGTGGTTATGGAATGATGGGAGCTTATCCGGGCTATGGGATGGGCTACTCTGGTGGCTGGTTCCTGCTGCTTCTTCTCATAGCCGTGGCAGCGGTTCTAATTTACTACGCAAGGGGTAAAGAAGCAGCCCCTTCGAGTGCAAAAGATATCCTGGACATGAGGCTGGCTAAAGGCGAGATAACCCAGGAGGAGTACCAGAAGCTCAGAGAGGTGATTGAGGGATGAAAAAGGGCATCGCAATAATAATCGCAGCGGTTCTCGTATTCCTCGCTATTGGCTTGTACAACCAGTACTCATACTACAGGGCGGCTCCATTCTATGGCGGTGGAGGGATGATGATGGGCACACCTTATCCGGGGGCACAGCCCGGCTATGTGCAGCCAGCGCCGCAGATACAGTTCTCCTCAAACGGTGAGATGATCTATTATACTGGCGTCAACAAGAGGGGAGAGCGTATTGTGCCCAGGTTCGGTGGACCCATGTGGCTCTATATGCACGGCGGAAGCTGTGTATCCTGCCACGGTGAGGACGGCAGAGGTGGCAAGCCAGTGATGATGTGCTCTGAGGTTCCGCCGGACATAAGGTACAGTGCGCTAACCAGCGAGGAGATGGAGCACGAAGAGGGCGAAGAGCACCCGCCCTATAACGAGACCACGATAAAGCGGGCAATAACTCAGGGTTTAAACCCCGCCGGCGAAGAGCTTGATCCGTGCATGCCCAGATGGGCAATAAGCGAGAATGACCTGAACGACTTAATTCTCTTCCTTAAGGAGCTTGACAGGAGGTGAATAATATGGCGACGAAAAACGATAAGCTTGTGGCTGGAATTATCCTGACGGTGGTTGGCTTGCTTGGTCTCAGCTCAGGCGGAATGATGGGCTATGCAGGCATGGGCGGCATGATGGGTGGCTACGGGATGATGGGCGGCTACGGCATGGGCTTTGGGTTCTTCCCACTGCTGATCAGTGCGGTATTTCTGGGCATAACTCTATTCGGGGTCTACCTGATATACGAGGCAGTGAAGTGAAGGAGAGTATAAAGTAGAAAAAAAGCGCATCGAAAACATAGGGGAAAAACCTACTTCTCCCCTCTCTATTCCTCATTTATCTAGGGGAATGTTGTTATTTTATTGTCAAAATTATATTGTTTTTGATAATTTCGGTGAGCATATTTCTCTTGATGCTTGCGTAGGTCTGTTTAGAATAATAACACGTTCTCTCAGCTTCTTTGCCCTGCCGAGCAACCTTTCTGTCTTTTCAATTTTAACTTGCTCCATTAAAATCACCTCCCCACCTTCACCTCCATGAAGCCGAAGCCAAGGGAGTTGCGTTCCCCGAAGCCGGCGTCTAAGCCGAACTGCAAAAGCTCACGCTGCTCCCTCGTTAAATGCGAGAAGTGAAACTCCCACAGAGAGGCGAACACCTTTACCTCGCGGTTTTTGATGAGCAGGTGATTGCACACCTGCTTCCTGAACACAAACTGCTGGAAGAGCGGGAGGTAGCGCTCTTCTTCCACATCAGCGCCCAGAAAATGTTTGTACTTCTTAATCAGGTTATCCTCAAGCTGGCGCAGGAAGGCTTCGAAGGCTATGTTGGGACGCCAGTAAACGTAGGCGTGCTCGCTGCGTATGCCGTACTTAGCATAGCTCCTCTTTGGGATGCGCACTATAATGGGTGTTCTGGTGACAAGCGCGACGCTATGCTTAACCTTCGGGCGGGCTATCCTAATCTCTCTAAGATAGAAGCGCATATTGCCGAGGTTTACAACCTCTCGCTCCAGAAGCGACTCTGCAAAGGTGCGGATAAGCTCATTGTCGGGTGAAGAGATTGCCACGTAGCGCGTGTCGCCCTCGCCAATATCGAAGGGCGAGTAGATGTTGGAAAAGCAGAAGTACTTGTAACCTCTGGCGTCGTGGAGGTGCTCGTAGGCGGTGCCCCTCAGAAGGCTGTACACAAAGCCCTGGAGCTTGGCATGGTAGCGCAGGTCGTAAGCGTAGTCGCCGGCGCTCTCAAGCGTGAGTATCAGCCTGCTTATCTTCCACCCCTCCCATCTCGGCTGCAAACACAGGCGTTCCCCCTAGTAACTCCTGCCCATTATTATAACCTTCTCCGCCTTTTCGCCGCAGCCCACGCAGGTGCCCTGCGCTGGCTCCTCATCGAGAATACCTAAAATGTCAACATCGACGCGGTCTTCTATACTCTTGCCGCAGGCTTCGCGCCCGCACCACATGGTTTTAACCACACCGCCCTTCTCCACAACCAGCTTCTTTATCTCCTCTATGCTTGCGGCGGTGTGGATCCTGCTCTCCATCTCCCGCCACGCACGCTCCTTCAAGTTTGAGGATATCTCTGCAAGCGTCTCGCGCACGCGCTTGCGAACCTCGCTGCGAGGCACTGAGAAGCGCTCACCGGTGTCGCGGCGCACCAGAGTAACCTTACCCTGCTCAATATCCCTGGGGCCGAGCTCTACCCTGAGAGGTACGCCGCGAATCTCCCAGTCGTAGTACTTGCTTCCGGGGCGAATATCTCGAGAATCCACGTGAACTCTAAAATCGCGGAGCTCTTCTCTAAGCTTCTCCACCTCACTATCAACAAGCTCCTTCTTATCCTTGAACCAGATGGGCACAACCACAACCTGAATGGGCGCCACCTCTGGCATTAAGCATAAGCCAGAGTCGTCGCCGTGCAGGGCGAGAAGCGCTGCTATAACGCGGTCGCTTATGCCATAGCATGTCTGGTACGCGTACTCCTGCTCACCCTTTGGGTTCTCAAAAGTTATGTCGAAGGTGCGAGAGAAGTTCTGCCCGAGATTGTGGACGGTGCCGATCTGCAGTGTCCTTCCGTCAGGGAAGATGGTGTCAAAAGCCATCGTATACTCAGCGCCGGGGAACTTGTCCCAGTCTGGGCGCCTCGAGATAATGTAGGGTATCCCCAGGGTGTCGAAAAAGCTTCTGTAGCATGAAATTGCCTCACGCACCTGCCTCTCAGCATCCTCCATGCTTGCATGCGCGGTGTGCGCCTCCTTGAAGGTGGTAATCTCGCGAAGGCGAATAAGCGGACGGGTGTGCTTGGTCTCGTAGCGGAAGGTGTTTACCACCTGATAGATCTTCAGGGGCATGTCCGCGTGGCTTCTTATCCAGAGCGCAAAGATGGGATAAATGGCGGTCTCGCTGGTTGGGCGAAGGGCAAGCTTGACCTTGAGAGGCTCAAGGCCGCCGTGGGTAACCCAGTAAACCTCATCCTCAAAGCCTGCGATGTGCTTTGCCTCTTTAGCAAACTCATGCTCAGGTATAAGTAGTGGAAACAGCGCCTCCTCGTGACCCGTGCCGTCGAGGATTCTTCGGATAAGCTCCACCACATGGCGGCGAATTTTAAAGCCGTAGGGGTACCACACGTAAACACCCTTAACAGGGTACCGCACATCCAGAATCTCTGCCTTCTCAATTATCTCATTGTACCACTCGCTGAAGTTCTTCTTCCACTTCTCGCGCATCTCATCACCGTTGCATTGCCTAGCGACGTCAACGCATGCGTTATAACTTTACCATATTTAAAGGTTGCCTGCAGCTATATCAGCGAAGTAGCGGTGCAGGCGAGAGTCGCGGGTAAGCTCTGGATGAAAGGCACAGGCTAAGTAGCGCCCCTGCCTGGCGAGCACAATTGCATCGTCAACGCGGGCGAGAACTTCTACACCCTTACCAGCGCGAGTTATAATGGGAGCGCGGATGAACACTGCATGGAAAGGCTTCTCTCCTAGCGCTGGTATCGTCAGGTCAACCTCAAAGCTCTCTCGCTGCCTGCCGAAGGCGTTTCTCGCCACGGTGATGTCCATAAGCTTTAGCGAAAACTGCTCATATCCTTCAATCTCCTTGGCAAGGAGAATTGCCCCTGCGCAGGTGCCGAAGATCGCCAGCTCTGGATTTGCGTGAATCGCCTTATCTATGCCGTACTTCTGTATGAGCTTTCCTATGGTGGTGCTCTCCCCGCCGGGAATCACAAGTCCGTCAAGCTTGCTTACCTGCTCCGCCTTCTTCACCGCTATAACCTCTCCCCTCCTGCGAATCGCCCGCTTCATAGCTGAGAGGTGCTCCGCAACGTCGCCCTGAAGTGCAAGCACACCCACCTTCATGGCTTAGCCTCCCTGCCTCGCTAGTTCAGAATCTATTATCACCTTAAACGCCTCAAAAGGCTGCGCTCCCTTTAGAGGAATGCCGTTTATGAAGAACGCCGGCGTGCCCGTGACGCCTGCGTTGATTCCATCCTGAAAGTCCTTTCTAACTTCCTCCTCGTACTTACCGGAGGCAAGACAGATCTTAAAGCTCTCCACGTCAAGAGAAAGCTGCTGCGCATACTCAACAAAAGCCTCCTCTCCGCGAGCTGACCAGTCGGTTTGCTTCTCAAACAGCACATCGTGGTACTCGAAGTACTTGCCCTGCTCTCCGGCGCAGTTCGCGGCTTCTGCGGCTTTTAACGCATACGCATGAATGTTCTCCAGCGGGAAGTCGCGGTAGACAAAGCGCACCTTGCCCTCGTATGTTTCGAGTATTTTATCCAGCGTCTCCTCCCTAAACTTCCTGCAGAAGGGACACTGGTAGTCGGAAAACTCGATTATCACAACGGGAGCATCGCTTGGACCAATCGCCGGGTCGTCGTCCTCGCTCACCTCCACCCGCTGAGGCTCTGGTTTCTGAATGGGCTGGGACATATTTACCATCTTAAGCACGAGGATTTCGCCATCCTTGGTTACGTATACGGGGGTAACCTCCAGCACATTTCCGGCATGGGTAATCTCAATATCAAGGCGGTAGAGGTAATCTCCATAGGGTGAGGAGTTGACCACTCTGCCGCTCAACCCCTGCGGTTTGAGGAAATTCTCGTCAATATACGCGAACGTTTTCTCCCCCAGCTGCTGCGCATCTAACGCAGCGGAGGGTGTAGAGGTGGCTTCCCGCTCACCAAGCGTGTTAGCCATGAAGTAGCCAATAGCGATGCCAATGGCAATACCCACTACAATAAGCTGCAGGGCTCTGTTATCCATCTAAATCTCCGTCCCTACACACCGCGCACCTGTAGAAGCTCTTCTGGCTTGAGCTGGCGTATGTCGAGACCCTTCATAGGTTCGCCTATGCCCTTAGAAATCTCCGCAAGAAGTTCAAAGTCGTCATAATGCGTTGTCGCCTCGACTATTGCACGCGCCCTCGCCTCGGGATCAGAGGACTTGAATATGCCAGAGCCCACGAAGATGCCGTCTGCGCCAAGCTGCATCATAAGCGAGGCATCCGCGGGAGTAGCTATTCCACCCGCGGCGAAGTTCACCACGGGTAGGCGACCAAGCTTGGCGGTCTCCCGCACAAGGTCGAGAGGAGCCTGGAGTTCCTTGGCGGCATAGTAGAGCTCATCCTCCCGCATGCTCTTGAGGCGGCGAATCTCGCCCATAACCAGGCGCATGTGGCGCACAGCTTCGACGATATTCCCGCTGCCTGCCTCGCCCTTAGTGCGGATCATCGCAGCGCCCTCGGCGATTCTGCGCAGCGCTTCCCCGAGATTGCGCGCGCCGCACACGAAGGGCACCTTAAATTTGTGCTTGTCTATATGGTTCTGCTCGTCCGCAGGCGTTAAAACCTCGCTCTCATCTATAAAATCAACGCCCATCGCCTCGAGAATCTGAGCCTCGGCGAAGTGTCCTATCCTCACCTTCGCCATCACAGGTATGCTCACAGCATCCATAATCTCCTGAATCTTCGCAGGGTCAGCCATTCTCGCCACGCCGCCAGCGGCGCGTATATCCGCAGGGACTTTCTCCAGAGCCATCACCGCGACTGCGCCAGCGTCCTCGGCGATGCCCGCCTGCTCGGCGTTGGTAACGTCCATGATAACACCGCCTTTCAGCATCTGCGCCAGACCACGCTTCACCTTCACAGTACCTTTCTTCACTTCAATCCCTCCTGAGTATGAACCTCTTAACCGCAAGCTTCTTCTTCGCTGCCCTTGCAGCAGCTTCCTCTATCCTGCGCCTCATCTCAGCCATCATCTCGGGCTCTTCTTCTCCCACAATCTTTTTAACCTTCGTGTACGCTGCCTCTCTGAACTTAGCCTTGAGCTCGCGCTCGCCCTCGCTGTTCTCAAGGTAAGCTCCTCTGCCTACTTCTACTCTTCCTACCTCATAAACTTTTGCCACACCGCGAAGTGCCGCTTTTACCTCGGCAGCGCTATCCTGAGGCAGGATGAGCATAAGAGAGTCAGTGCTTATCCCGAGGGGGTCAATCTCAAGCTCCTGAAGCATCTCAAGAACCCTCGGGTTAACCGACTTATAAAGCTCCTCCTCGTAGAACACCAGCTTTTTGCGAGCGGTGCGGGAGATTTCCCATGCGTCGCCCCGTACACCGCCGTTGGTAACATCGCTCATGGCGTGCACCTCGCTAAGAAGACTGCGCTCCATCACCGCCTCACATGCTTGCATGAACTCCACATTCAGCGTTTCTTTAACCACGTCGTAGCGCTGGTGGTATATTGCTATTGTTGAGACCGTGCCCCCGCCTTTTCCTTCTGTGAGCAGGATAACGTCTCCAGCCTCCGCTTGCCTCCTCGCCTTTGGAGGCTCGCGAGAAGTGCCAACCGCAGCGACGCTGGCAACGAGGCGCTCACCAAACACCATATCGCCGCCCACGCGCAGCGTACTCCCTGCGACGAGAGGAGTAGAGCAAAGCTCACCCACGCAGGCTACGCCGGCTGTGAAGTCGAAGAGCTTGCCTATGTCGCCATCATCGGCAAGGTGCAAATCGCTTATAAGCGCTCTGGGTTTAGAGCCCATTACATACACATCCCGAAGCGCCGCTCTGGCTGCGTGGAAGCCGGCGAGAAAAGGAAACTCGCTCAAGCGAGAGTGCATGCCGTCAACGGCTACGGTGATGTACCCTGCCTCGCCGGCTACGACCCCGGCGTCGTCCTGCTGGCGCGCGTCCACCACCGCTTTGGTGGCGCCGATAATCTGGGCCAGCTTGCGGTGCACAAAAAAGTCGCCCTCGCCGCGAGAGCCAACACCGAACTCGCCCATGCCAACGCCTGCCTCAGCGTAGCCCAGAAGCTCCTGCAGGAAGGTGTCATTCAGCTTACGAAAGCCTAAGGAAGCCTTCACCTCCTCCACAACAGCACGAGCGAAGCGTAGGCGCTGCTCCTCGCTCCAGTCTTTAAATTCGGCAATGCGCTCCGCAAGTGCCTCAGCTACCCTGGCTTCATCCTCGCCTTTGAGCAGCCTTTTTCGAACGAATCCTTCAAGATCCATTAACAGCTCCACTCTTTATATATGTCAATACTAACCGGCACGGATGGGGTGATATGGACGGGGAAGGCGTCCTCATAACGGTGAGGATGGGGTAATAGGGGCGGGTGCGGCGCCCCTATAAAAAGGTTAATATATCGACTGCAATATTTTATAGCGGGTGCTGAGATGAAGGTCAAAGAGATAATGCACGGCATAACTGTGGTGAAGCCAGATACTAGCGTTAAAGAAGTCGCCGAGCTGATGACGGCGAAGCGCATAGGTTCAGTGCTGGTTGAGCTTGCACCTCTGCGCTACGGCATACTCACAGAGAGAGATATCCTGACCAAAGTCGTGGCAAACGACGTTGACCCGAAGAGCGTCAAGGCAAAGGAGATTATGACTGAGCTTCGCGTGACCATAGACGCAGAAGCAAGCGTGGAGAAGGCGTCGGAAATACTCAATGTGCACCATATCCGCCGCCTGCCGGTGATGAAGGACGGCGAAATCGTGGGCATGGTCACCGCTCGCGACGTGGCGAAGGCGTGCATGAGGTTATTCTCAAGGTAGCCACAAAATATTTATAATGAAAAATCGTGATAATTGTTAATATCGGTGATTGTCGTAGAGGTGAAGAAATGAAGCTTGCCTATGTTGGCTTGCCCTGTCAGCTTCAGGCGCTACGAAAGCTGCAGCTCTTCTCTGACCAGCTTGGCCAGGAGTGGGCTAACAGCGTGAGCCTTACTATTGGGCTGTTCTGCCGCGAGAACTGGGCGTACACCTGTTTCCGCGCCCTGGTTGAGGACGACTACGGCGTGAAGCTGAGCGAGGTTGAGAAGTTCGACATAAAGAAGGGCAAAGTTATAGGGATGCGCAACGGTGAGGTGGTGCTGGAGATACCCCTCGCGGAGACCAAGCCTTATGTGCGTGTGGGCTGCCAGGTTTGCCTCGACTTTTCCGCTGAGCTTGCAGACCTGAGCGTGGGCGCCGTGGGTTCGCCAGCGAAGTACAGCACCGTTATAGTGCGAACAAAGCGGGGTATGGACCTGCTTAAAGCAGCGGAACGCGAGGGCTACGTTGAGGTGAAGCACATAAGCGAGGTAAAGCCGGGACCGAAGCTGGTGCTCAAGCTCACAAAGGAGAAGCGCGACGAGAACCTCGCCGAGGCGGAGCGCAGAGAGCGCGCTGGCTACGTGGCTAAGCACATAGCCACGATGGGAGAGAACAATCTGGAGAAGCTGGTGGAGGAAGCCCAGGGCAAGAGCTTCGCTGATTTAGAAAAAGATGTTATAGACGCTGGCATGTGCATCTCATGCGGGACCTGCGTTGCGGTTGCGAGCGAACAGTTGGAGATGGTGGAGGAGCGCCCCCGCCTGAAGGAAGGTGCAAAGGGGGATGTGCCCAACGCTTACCTAGCATGTCCCCGCACCTCGCTGCCCAGCATGGTTATAGCCGAAAAGCTGTTCGCTGATGAGGGCGAAATGAATAGCGACAGCCTGGGGAAGTACATTGACATCTTCGCAGTCAAAGCCACGGATAAAGCAAAGCTCACCCGCTGGCAGGATGGTGGTGCAGTTACTGCGCTGCTGCTCTATGCGCTCAAGGCGGGAGAAATAGACGCGGCGATTACTGCGAAGCGTGACGAGAACTGGCGTCCACTTGCAGTCGTAGCCTCGAGCGAGGAGGAGCTTCGCGAGACAGGAGGTACGCTCTACTGCTACGTGACCAACATGCCCCTGCTGCGGGAGGTGGCTTCAAAGTGAAGGAAATACGCTTCCATGGTCGAGGAGGTCAGGGCGCAGTCACTGCTGCAGACCTGCTTGCAATGGCAGCCTTCTTTGACGGCAAGTACTCGCAGGCTTTCCCAAGCTTCGGCACAGAGCGCAGGGGGGCGCCTGTCACAGCGTTTGCCAGAATAAGCGACCGCTTCATCCGCTTGAGGAGTCAGATTTATGAGCCGGATTACATTGTGGTGCAGGACCCCTCGCTGCTCGAGGTTATAGATGTGGCGAAAGGACTTAAGAGCGATGGCAAGGCGCTTGTAAACACTGAGAAGAGCACTTTGAAGCTAAACACCGAGGCTGAGGTTTACACGATAAACGCCACAAAGATTGCCCTCGACGTGCTGGGCGTGCCCATAGTCAACACCGCCATGATAGGTGCCTTTGCGGCGCTCACCAAAGAGGTTTCTCTGGATTCGGTAATAAAAGCGGTGCGCAGACGCTTTCCTGCAAAGCTCGCTGAAAAAAACGTTAAGGCGGTTGAGGTGGCGTACGAGAAGATGGAGGCCAAGCTATGAAGGTTAACATCGCAGCGTGCATCACTGAGCCCGGGAGCTCAGAGCGTAATAAGACTGGCGGCTGGCGCGTTTTCCGCCCGGTGATTAACAATGAGCGCTGCATAGACTGCGGAAGCTGCTGGATATTCTGCCCTGAGGCGTGCATATCCCGTGACGAGAAGGGCGAGTATGAGGTGGACCTGGACTTCTGCAAAGGCTGCGGAATCTGTGCAAATGAGTGCCCGTCTGAAGCTATAGAGATGGTGCTGGAGGAGAAGTGATGCCCCACAAGGATGTGATGCATGGCTCTCGCGCGGTTGCCGAGGCGGTAAGGCTGTGCGACGTTAAAGTGGTTGCCGCTTACCCAATTACACCCCAGACGCACATCGTGGAAGACATCGCCGAGATGGTGGCAAACGGCGAGCTTAAGGCAGAGTACATAATGGTTGAGAGTGAGCACTCTGCCATGAGCGCATGTATTGGAGCGAGCGCTACAGGGGCAAGGGTGTTCACCGCCACTGCTTCGCAGGGGCTTGCGCTCATGCATGAGGTGCTGTGGATAGCCTCTGGCATGCGCCTTCCTATCGTCATGGTCAACGCAAACCGTGCGCTGAGTGCGCCGATAAACATCTGGAACGACCAGAGCGACTCCATCGCCGAGCGTGACTCTGGCTGGGTTCAGATTTACGTGGAGACCAACCAGGAGGCGCTGGACAGCGTGATTCAGGCTTACCGCATAGCTGAGCATAAGGATGTGCTCCTGCCCGTGATGGTGTGCATGGACGGCTTCGTGCTCACCCATACCGTGGAGCCGGTAGAGGTGCCTGACGAAGAGCAGGTGAAGCGCTATCTGCCTGAGTTTGACCCACCTTATGTGCTCGACCCTGAGCAGCCTGTTACCATGGGTTCCCTGGGCGACCCCAACTACTATATGGAGTTCAGGAAGCAGCAGGAGCTTGCGATGGAGAATGCGCTTCGCGTGGCGAAGCAGGCGGATGAGGAGTTTAAGGAGATCTTCGGGCGAGGTTATGGTCTGGTCGAGGGCTACAACCTCGAAAACGCCGAGATTGTGCTGGTAACTATGGGCTCCCTGGCAGGTACCATAAAAGAGACGCTCGACGCCCTAGGCGATGAGAAGGTTGGCCTGCTCAGGATCCGCCTCTTCCGCCCCTTCCCGAAGGAGGAGGTGCGGAAAGCACTTGCGCAGGCGAAGGTGATAAATGTAATTGAAAAAGATGTTTCCATCGGCTTTGGTGAAGGTGCTCTGATGACTGAGCTCAAGAGCGTGCTCTACGGCAGCAATGCAAAGATTCTCGGTACCGTCGCTGGGTTAGGCGGGCGAGACATAACCATGACGCACATCCGCGAGGCTATTGAGCGGGCAAAGCGTGCGCTGCGTGGCGAAAGCGTTGAAGAAGTAGCCTGGGCAGGTTTGAAGGAGGAAGCGCTGTGAAGGTCGTTGCAGATATTCCCAGCTATGTGAAGTGCCGCCACGTGTGCGGCGCAAGTTTAGCGGCTAACCGCTGCTTCAAGTTCAGACTCAATGTTAAAGATGTAAATGAAGAGGAGTATTTTGCTCCTGGACATAGAGGTTGCGCCGGCTGTGGTTGCACCATAGCCATGAGGCTTGCGCTTAAAGTCGCTGGTAAGAATGTGATTGTAACCCACGCAACTGGGTGCATGGAGGTTATAAGTTCACCCTATCCAGAGACCGCCTGGCGCGTGCCCTGGATTCACGTCGCCTTTGAAAATTCCGCCGCCGTGGCGAGCGGCGTGGAAGCTGCGCTCAAAGCACTGGGTAAAAAGGACAGGGTTAAGGTAATCGCCTTTGGTGGCGACGGCGGTACTGTGGATATAGGCTTCCAGGCGCTCAGTGGCGCTCTGGAGCGCGGGCATGACTTCGTGTACATATGCTATGACAATGAGGCGTACATGAACACAGGTATACAGCGCTCTGGCTCCACGCCCTACGGAGCTAGCACCACCACCTCACCCCCTGGCAAGGAGAGCTTTGGTAACAAAACCTTTAAGAAGGATATGCCCCACATAGTCGCTGCCCACGGCATACCCTACGTGGCCACTGCAAGCGTGGCTTTCCCCCTAGACTACATGGAGAAGGTAAAGAAGGCGCTTAGCGTAGAGGGACCTGCGTATGTGCATGTGCACGCGCCCTGCACCCCCGGCTGGGGAATAGCCAGCGAGAAGAGCATAGAAGTCGCGAGGTTAGCGGTGGACAGCGGCATGTGGATACTCTACGAGATAGAGAATGGCAAAAGCAGGGTGACCTACAAGCCCACGGTGAAGAAGCCTGTGAAAGAGTACCTACGCATGCAGAAGCGCTTCCGCCACCTCACAGAGGAGCACATCGATGTGCTTCAGCGCTACGTTGACGAGCGCTGGGCGGAGGTCTTTGGTGAGGATTAATTAGCGAGGTCAGTAGTTTCAGAGGCACTGCATGGAGAGTGGCGACTTTTAGTTTTTTAATTCTTTAGCTTATACTTTATTTGCGATTATAATTACATTTTTGGTAAAAACGTAAGATTTATCTGTTTATCGAAGAAAAATTCAGCAATACTGGAAAGTTAATGGCATCCCTTCTCACAGGTCTCGCGGGCGAACTCCTCCTCGCGCACGCCTATATGCTCCTCCCTTGCCAGAACCTCCCCGCTCACAGGGTCAACGTAGACAACCATTGCATTTATGCTTCCTAAGCCTGCGCACCCGCACTTTCGCTCCATAATCTCCACCCGCCAGAGGTAGCGTCCCACCTCAGGCTTGAACTCCAGCACAGCGCGCTCCACTCGCAGCGATGCGTTCTCAAAATGCTCCTCCGCAAATTTTATAAACTCCTCATCCTCGCTGGCGATGCGTACTGCTTCCTCGCTGGATATGGGGATGTGCACACTCGAGTTAAGCTTCTCAAGCTGTGCACTTAGCTGCGCCACCTCCCCGCTAACGCGTGC
This sequence comes from Candidatus Pyrohabitans jungbluthii, assembly GCA_002010065.2. GTDB lineage: Archaea > Hydrothermarchaeota > Hydrothermarchaeia > Hydrothermarchaeales > BMS3B > Pyrohabitans > Pyrohabitans jungbluthii. The sequence continues at coordinate 58,983 of MTMD02000001.1, forward strand.
ATAATTAAAAAGCAACCCACCGGTTAAAAGCGCAAAGGCTACTATCACTACAGCAAGAGTTTTATTTTCCACCATCTCAGGCTCTCGGGATACCGCCCTCGTTGATTATGAGCACATCCTTCACCGCCTTAACTGCAGTGAAGGGTATAAGGATTTCACCCCGCTCATTCAGCCTGAAGTACTTCGGGTCCACATCTTTGCCCGGCTTAACTATGAGCATCATCACTTTGCCCGCGACGGTCTCAATGCTTATGTCAGTAAGCCTGCCTATAACTGTTCCGCGGTCACTAACCACATTCCTCCCGATCAGGTCTCTCCCTGCAATCCTGCCCATTCTCTCCTGCCTCCATGTCTAAATTTGCAAAGGCGCTACTTAAAGCTTAGCCCTCTCCTTGCTGCGGATATTATGTCGCTAAGGGTAATTATACCCTCTGGCATCTGAGTCAGCTCGGTTTTGCCTTTTGCACCCTTAACCACAAAAAGCCTGCTCACCCTGTTCTCCCTCATCAGCTTCGCTGCCTCAAGAAGCGTCGCATCAGGGTCTATTCCAAAAAAGCTAGTGCTCATTATCTCCTCAACCTTCGCCTCCTTGCTTATACCCCTGCTCAGGGCACGCACCATGTCTGTATCTGAAACAACCCCTACGGGCTTGCCCTCATTGTTCACCACGAGCAAGCCGGAGATGCCCTCGTTGCGCATTACGCGAGCGACGTCGCGCAGGCTCATACCCACCTCCACTGTGATAAGTGGCTTCCTGAGGAAATCTGAAACCTTGCTCTCCAGCATCACAACTCACTCCGCAATGTACCTCACCAGATCAGAGGAGGTAAGTATTCCAACAGGGAGCTGGAGGTAGGGCTTTGAGAGGCTCGCCTTCTCCGGCCTCTCCTCCTTTACCACAAAGAGGCGGTGCACCCTCTCGCGCTCCATCACGCGGGCTGCCTTTTCCAAAGGTGCCTCCTCCTCAATTATAAGAGTAAAGGGCATCATCACCTCGCTCACCTTCGTGGTCTCAAGATCCTTGCCCTTGATGATAGCGTCCAGCACGTCGGTATCTGATATTACACCCACCGTATCGCCGTCCTCGCTTACCACCGCAACGCCCGAGATTCTGTACTTCGCCATAACTCTTACCACATCGCTCAGCGTGGCGTTAATGTCGACGGTGTAAACCCCCCGCGTCATATAATCCTTAACCATCGCCATGCTCTCACATCTCCAGCTCCTTTACGCTGTAAACCCCAGGTATTGAAGCGATTTCCTTAACCACCTCTTTACCTACAGGCTGGTCCACGCTCAGCACCATAAGCTGCGTTTCGCCTTTCTCGCGTCTGCCCACCTGCATTGCTCCTATATTTATCTGTTTTTCCCCCAGAACCGTCGCCACTCTGCCTATCATCCCAGGCTTATCCTCATGCTTCACAATGAGCATCTTCCCGCTCGGGGTTAGCTCAATGGCGTACTCCTCTATGCCTGTGATTCTCACCTCGCCGCCAACGCTTGAGCCCTTGACCATGGTCTCGCCCTCGTCGGTCTTCACCCTGAGGATTATAAGGCTCTCGTACTTCTCTGCATCCTCCCGCTTTGCCTGGGTAATGCGTATATCGCGGTTTTTCGCCACCACAGGCGCGTTCAACAGGTTCACACCTTCTGTAAGAATGGGCGAGAGCAAACCTTTGAGAGCCGCATTGGTGAGCACCTCCTGGTGTTCCTCCTCCGCAAGGGCTCCACAGAAGGTCACCTCCACATCGCGAATCCTGCCAGAGACAAGCTGAATTGCGAAGTTGCCCAGTGCCTCTGCAAGCGCAAGGTGATCCTTGAGCTTATCCAGCACCTCCGGCGGAAGCCTGGGCATGTTCACCACATTGCGCGGAGGTTCGCCGCGAAGCACCTTGAGCACTTCCTCGCAGGCAATGAGCGAAGCATAGCGCTGCGCTTCTTCGGTTGAAGCACCCAGGTGAGGTGTAACTATGCAGTTGTCCAGCTCCAGGAGAGGGTTGCCGAATGGTGGCTCCTTCTCAAACACGTCAAGGGCAGCACCTGCCAGCTTACCTGAGCGCAGGGCATCGTAAAGCGCTGCCTCATCCACCACGCCCCCGCGGGCGGCGTTTATTAAGTACGCCCCGTCCTTCATCTTGGCTATAGCTTCGGCATTTATCAGGTGCCTGGTCTGCTCCGTCAGGGGCACGTGGATGGTGATAAAATCGCTCCTCGCAAGAAGTTCGTCAAGCTCAACCACCTCAACGCCCAGCTCCTCTGCAAGCTTCTTTGAGATGTAGGGGTCGTAGGCTATGCAATGCATCTCAAAGGCTTTGGCCTTGCGCACCACCTGGGAGCCTATCCTACCCATCCCTATTACGCCCAGAGTTTTTCCGCGAAGCTCAATGCCCAGAAACTTCTTCTTCTCCCACTTACCTGCCTTGAGGCTGGCATTCGCCTGAGGTATTCGCCTTGCGAGAGCAAGCATTAAACCAATGGTATGCTCCGCTACGGTTATGGACGAAGCTTCGGGAGCGTTAACCACGATAATGCCACGCTCTGTCGCAGCCTTGATATCGATGTTGTCCACGCCCACGCCAGCTCTGCCTATAACCTTAAGGTTCTCAGCAGCTTCTATCACGTCTCGGGTAACCTTTGTGGCACTCCTAACGAGAAGCCCATCTTTATCGCGAATCTTCTCAATAAGCTCCTCTTTGCTTAACCCAGTTGCAACCTCAACCTCTGCATGCTGACGAAGAAGCTCTATCCCTGCCTCGTGGAGATGGTCGCTCACCAGTATCTTCATCCTGAACCTCCTGCGTCTGAATTTTTCATATAATGGGGTGCGGTGGTATTTAAAATATTCTCTGAATAGGGGCGCCTTCCCCGCCCCTATCACCCCTTCCGTACCAGTAAGGGCGCCTTCCCCGCTTCGTCACCCGGAACCGAGTTCCGGGCAACCCCTATCACCCCATCCTCACCAAGGCGCCGCACATACAGGAGAAGTAAAAGCCGGCAGCAGAAAAATTTATAAGCCACTTACGTGTTGTTAACCACAGGATAAATCAAGGTTAACGAAGGTGGTGAGGAATGTTCATAAGCGAGAACGCAAGGCTCAACTTTTTCAGGTGGCGGTACGAGGCAGAGTTCTACTACAAGCTTGCTCTTGCCTTTACCTTTGCCGGGCTCACCGGCATTGGGGCGCAGGCGAAGCTATACCTTCCCTTCACCCCTGTGCCAATAACAGGACAGGTGTTCTTTGTGCTCCTGAGCGGCGTTGTGCTGGGCAGGAATTACGGCGCGTTGAGCATGGCGCTCTACGCAGCGCTTGGTGCTTTAGGTGTACCCTGGTTCGCCGGGGGTAAGGCTGGAGTAGAGGTGCTCCTGGGCGCAACCGGAGGCTACATCCTCGGCTTCATCCTTGCTTCATACCTGATTGGCTACTTCACCGACACCTACATAAGCTCTCGAAGCCTAGCCTCGCAGCTCGGGCTAATGTTCGCTGGCGTTGGGATAATCTACACTCTTGGCGCAGTGCAGCTCGCTCACGTGGCGAAGCTGAGCACTGGCGAGGCTCTAGCTAAAGGGGTGCTCCCATTCATCCCGGGCGATATACTAAAGGCCCTCGCCGCAGTAGCAATTTCCACAGCGGTCCTGCCTAAGGCAAGCTATGCCCAGGAAAAAGACGCAGGTGCACAGAGCGCAGGAAGAGCAAGGCTCTACCTCAGCGCCATCGCAGCAACGGCGGCTGCTTTCTTCCTGGCACTCTTCTGGATAAAACTCTTGGGACTCAAAAGCGCGAGCGTGGCGGAGCTTCTGTGGTATTCGCTGACCTACTCCGCAGCGGTGCTCCTGTGCGCCGGAAGCGCAGCCTACCTGGCGAAGAGGTAGCCTGAGTCAGACCCGCCTCAGGGCGGAAGTCTTCTGTTCGATATACCTCTCCAGGAGCTCCCCCTTTTTCTTCAACTCTTTATCCTTCTCCTCCAGGAGCTTCTTAAGCTCCCTAACCTCCTCCTCCAGCTTTTCCTTTTCCTCTAGGAGTGAGGAGTACTTCTTCTCAAGCTGCTTTGCGCTCTTGTATGCGCTTGCCTCTATCCTGCTGAAGATCTTCTCCGCCGTTGCTGTGGCGTTCTTTATAAGCTGGCCAGCCTGGGAAAGAAACTCCGTCCTTGCCTCTCTGCCCTCCCTGACTCCCGGCGCAGTGCCAACGCCAAGCTTTGCATCCTCGAGGTACTCTATCGCAACCCTCAAGAAGGAAACGCACCTCTCCACATCCCCATCAATCCCATCAACGCTCGCAGAAAGGGTGTACAGCTTCTTTATAGACTGAGAGGCGCCCTCAATGGCGATATCCACCTGCTTTGCGCTGTACTTCCTGAAGCAGGCTTCAACACCCTTCGCAGCCTTCCCCAGCGCTGCGAAGACCTCCTTCTCCAGCTCCTTAAGCTCCTTCTCAACCTTCACCGACTCCTGGAGCAGCTTCTGCTTTAAGCGAGAATTCTCATTTTTCAGCATCTCCATCTCCGCGCTCAGCTTCGCAAGCTCTCTGCGCAGCCTCTCAATCTCGACATCCCTCTCCTTCTGCTCTCTAACGGCGCTGTCCACCCTGCCATAGAGGAGCAGGTTCTCCTTTTCCAAAGTCTTGCACTTCTCCTCATACTGCTCCAGCTTCTGCACCTTTGCTTTGAGTTCCTCGAAGGCTTTGCTTTTCAACGCTGCCTCCTCACGAAGCGAATGGTACTCCTTCGCAAGCTTTGCCAGCTCCTCCTTCTCCTGGGTGAGGCTCTCAAGCTCCGTCCTGTACTGGGAAAGCGCTGCCTCCTGCTCGCTGAATTTCTGCTTCAGCTTTTCATGCTCGCCCTTCAGGGCCTCAAATTCATAAAGCTTCGCGAGCATCCGCTCAATTTCCTTCTCCATCCGGGAGTTCTCTTCCAGCAGAGCTTTAATCTTGCCTCTCGCCTCCTCAAGCTCCTTCGCATTTTTCTCATTCTCTGCGGTAAGGCTGGTGATTTGTTCCTTCGCCGCCTCAAGCTGGGCCTCAAGTTTTGCCACCTTGCTTTCTTCCGCCGCTAACCTCTGCTTCAGCTCCTGATTTTCCTTCTCATAGCCTTCGAGAAGCTTTATCCTTGAAACCAGCTCCTGAATCTCCTTCTCCAGCTTTTCTCTGAGGTTCTCAAGCTCGCCCTTCTCCTCCCTGGTTATCTTGAGTTCTTCCACGCGTGCCCCAAGCTCCTGCTTCGTGCTATTAAGCTCTTCCTCCAGCTTCTCCTTCATGGCTTCAAGCTCAGCGAGCTTTGCATCAAGCTTCTTAATCGTATCCTCCAGCTCGACGATCCTATCCTTGGCCGCGAGAAGCTCTCCCTTCGCCTGCGTCGCCTCCTCCTCGTATTTTTCAAGAAGCTTCACCCTGCTGGCAAGCTCACTCCTCTCGCTACGTAGCTCTGCAAGCTCATTCTCAAGCGTCGCCTTCTCCACATTCAGCTTCTCTACAAGGGTCTCAAGCTCCTGCTTGGCCTCGGAATCTTTCCTTAGCTGGGCTATTTCCCTCTCCTTCTCCTTCAGCTCCTGCGTAGCCCTGCCAAGCTCTTCCCTTTGCTGGGAAAGCTCCTTTTCCAAGCTCGCCTTCTCAGCGAGCGTCGTGGTAAGCCTGTCCTTTAGCTCAGCTACCTCTCCCTCAAGTTTTTCAATGCTGCGCTTCGCAGAAGCCAGTTCCGCCTTGAGGTCTTCATTTTCCTTCTCAAAGCCCTCAAGCAGCTTTACTCTACTTACATATTCTTCTATCTTCTCGCTCAACTCCTTAATCTTCGCCTCGTTGTCTATCCTGACCTTCTCAAGAACCCTCTTCTCCTCTTCGAGCAATTCTTTCTCTTCCTTAATTTTAAGAAGCTCCTCAATCTTTTCCTTTGCCAGACTGTGCTCATTCTCAAGTTTCCTGTACTCCTGCTCCAGCTTTTGATGTTTTTCTTTAAGTTCTGCCAGCTCCTGCTTCACAGCATCGAGGGTTTTCACCAGCTCGTTAAGCCTGGCGCTCTGCTCCTCGACGGTAAATTGCGAAGCGCGGAGATTCTCAGTTAACTCCTCAACCTTACCTTCAAGCTCTTGCTTTTTATCACCCAGCACCTGGAGCTTCTGCTTTAGCTCCCGTATAAGGGAGCGCATCTCCTTCTTCTCAAGATCATCGCCCGCAAACTCCCACTTCTCAACCTTCTCCGCCGAGAAGTCCAGAATAGCGCGAATGCTCTCATGAGCCCTCTCATAACCTTCAAGAAGTCTGTCTCTGATAAACAGCGTGGCGCGCTCCTCCACCATCTCCTGGTTTCTCGCCAGCAGCGCGTCGATCTCTGCCTTCCTCTTCCTTAGTTCACCGAGCTTTTCATCAATCTCCCTCTTCCGCTCCTTCAAGCTATCGCATCTCTCCTTCAGAGAGGGTAGGTCTGAAAACTCCCTTAGTATCTCCTCCTCCTTTTCCCGCTTTCTCCTCTTAATCACCTCATATTCAGAGGAGAAATACTTCAGCTTGAGCTCAAAAAGGTCTGTCCTTGCCTTAATCTCCCCTATACTCGCCTTGCCGGTAATCTTTCCCACAAAACCCCCCTTTGGAGAAATCTCAAGAACACCTCCCCCCGATGAGTATTCATCAAGGAGAGTTTCCAGGGTAACAGGCTTACCGGCCAGCTTAATCTCCACATCCTCGGCATAGGGGGCGATGTCCCTGATAAAAGCCTGCCTCACCCTCGAGGCTTGCGCTGAGAACTCCCTCTCCACCTCATCTCTACTGCGCTCATACTCCTCAATCTTCTTTGAATAAGCCTCCTCGCAGCTCTTCAGCTTGCCTTCAACTTCCTCAGCCTCCTTCTCCAGGGAGGCTATCTCCTCCTCAAACTTCTTGAGCTCCTGCTCTCCCTCAGAAACCGCCAATAGCTCTTCACGGGTTTTTGTGACCTGCTCACAGAATTCTTCGAGCATCTCAGAGGCGCGTATCCCCGTATTTTTAACAAAATCCCGCTCCTCTGGGAAATTCTCGTGTATCAGCTTAATTAGCTCAATAAGAGGGCTGCGAAGCGAGAGTGAGCGTTTTTCTATCTCTGTCAGCATGTCTATAAATTCCCTGCTTGCAGGTTTCTCTAAAGATGAAAGAGATTTTATATCCTCATGGATTGAATACCACTCACTTCTGAGCACGTCAAGAAGCTCGCTTACCCTCATTTAGATCACACTCATTTGTGGAGTTTGGTATCCATTTTTTAAAAGCCTTACGCATAGGGAGGATTGGTGCATAAAATTTTTGAAATATTTTTCAATTAAAGGGGGTGATGTGAAGATTCGTTCTAAAAAAGTTTATATCAAATAAATTTAAAAATTTTTAAATATTAATTCAGGGTGCACTGAGATGCTCGGGATTATAAAAAAGGTTGGGTCGGCAATAAGGAACATGAAACTTGTTTATAAAATTGTTGGAAGCTTTCTGATTATTGCCCTCCTATCCCACGCTGTGGGAATAATCGGGTACATGAAAATCGGAGAGATTAATTCAGCAACTGCGAGGATATCTCAGGAGGCGTGGCCAAAAGCCGAAGCTTCTGCCCGGCTCTCAGAGGAGCTTTTTCTGCTTTCAGAATCTGCACTTAAGTATGCGGTTGCAGATTCTGAGATGCGCAAGGAGCTTAAAGACAGCTACTTCACCAGGGGAGAGAGATTGAGAGAGCTTATAGCTGAGATGGACGCCCAGCCTCTACATGTTCAGGAAAAGGAGGCGATGCTGACAATAAAAGAGACCTTCCCAAAATTCTTTGAGGCCGGGCTTACGCTGATGAGCGCATACGAGGAACTGAGCACAGCAAGAGAAGAGATTTCAGAGAAGGCTGAGGAGATCCACGAGGTGGGAGATGAGATAATCGAGACATCTGAAAGTCCTGCAATTAAAGAAGGAATCATAGAGCAGATGCTGGCAGCCTATGAATACATCAGCATCGGAGAAGAAGAGGAAAAGGAAAGGTTCTGGGAGGTTGGAAATAAATTAAAGGAACTGCCTGAGTATTCGAGCATAGAGGAAGAGCATACGCATTTTGAGGAGATTGCTGCAGGGCTTTTCGATACTTACGAGGATATGAAGGTGAAAGAAGCTTATGCAGAGGAGAGGAGGAGAGAATTTGAGAATTACAGAGACATTATTGTAACAAATGCCAGGAACCTCATTGAGGTGCAGAGGGAAACAATGGTCAGTGCAATGGCCACTGCTATTCAGGAAAGTCAGGACACCAAAGAGGAATTGCAGACTGTTGCAGGTGCCGCAGTGCTTCTTGCTTTGATTTTTGCCATTGTTGGAGTGAGGACGATTACCCGCCCGCTGAAGGAAATTTCAGAGAAGGCCAAAAAGGTTGCTAGGGGTGACCTGACGGTGGAGATCCGCAGCCAGAGCAAAGACGAGCTAGGTGAAGTTGCTAACTCCTTCTCTGCGATGCTTAAATCCCTGAGAGAGCTTATTGGTGATGTAAGAAGGGTGGCAGAAAACATCGCCTCTTCCTCCCAGCAGCTTTCTGCCACCAGCCAGAACGTCACTGCCTCGGCGGAGGAGATCAACAGCATAACCCAGGAGATAGCGGAGAGCTCTGCTACTGTCGCCTCAAAGACTCAGGAGACAATGAAGGTCATGGACAATATGGAAGGCTCCCTTAACAGGGTGGAGGAAAGCGTGGCAAGAGCGATGAGCATAGCTGCTAGAACACGGGAGACGGCTGAGCAGGGAAGCGATGCCGCAAAGGAAGCGCTGGGCAGGATCAGTGAGATGAGAAGGCTAACCTCTCACACATCTGAGATGGTGAGAGAACTCGGGGAGAGCACACAGAAGATAAGGAGGATCGTGGAAGTGATCTCCAACATCGCGGAGAAGACGAACCTGCTCGCTCTAAACGCCGCGATAGAGGCTGCGCGCGCAGGTGAGCATGGTCGAGGCTTTGCTGTAGTTGCGGAGGAGATAAGAAAGCTGGCGGACAGCTCTGCAAAGTCGGCAGAGGAAATAGGAAGCATAATCGACGAGGTAGGGAGGAAGGTAGGACAGGTGGTAAGCGAAATAGAGGCAAGTGCTGAGGATATAGAGAGTGGCACCCAAGTGGTGAGCAGTGCCCTTGCTTCTTTCAACGAAATAACAAAAAGTGTTGAGGAGACCAGTGGGGTAATAGGTGAGATAAATCTCGCCACCAAAAAGCTTAAAAATGATGCAAGGAGCGTAATTGAATCAGCTAACTCCATTGCGGCAATGATAGATGAGACTGCTGCCGCAACCCAGGAGACAGCCGCCGCTGTTCAGGAGCTTAGCGCCGCGATGCAGGAGCTTGCAGCCATGGCTGAGCATCTCTCTGAGGCGGCGCAGCAGCTTGAGGATTCTGTGAAGATGTTTAAGGTCACTGATTCACCACCTACGAAGTCCGTGGAGCCTCAAAGCACATCTAAAAGCGTTATATTGGAAAGCTTAAGTAAATAGAATCTCAAATTTTGTGATAGTTGCGAGAAAAAAGTTTTATATTGTCAAGCATAAGGCTATGAATAAAGGAAAAGAAATAGGGATGATCCCCTTGGAAGCTCTGCTGGAGGAAGTGACCCAGCTTAGGGAGCTGGAGAAGACCTATCTCAAGGTTATAAAGGCGCTTCATCTTGAATGTACGAGACTTGAAGAGGAGGTTTCTCAACTCAGGAGGCTGAAAGAAGAGGTTAAATATCTGCAGCAGCTTGAGCTTTGGTATATCAAGGCGCTCAAGGGCTTGAACGAGGAATGCAATCGCCTTGAGAGGGAGATTTATGAGTTGAAGAGGAGGAGCGTCTTACCCCAGACGTCTGTTAACATCGAGAGGTACCTTGAAGGTGACTTCACGCTTCTGGAGCTTCTTGCCTTTGCAGATAGCAGAGTTAGCCTGAAAGCGCTTAAAAAGGCATCCAGCTGGCTTGGAGTGGAATACAGAAGAGCAAAAGAGGAAATCAAGAAACTCGAGAGAGATGGGATTATCTACCTTAAAAATGGGCATGCGGTGATAAGAAGCGAGGTGCAGGAGCAGTTCAGAGATTACCTGCTCCGCAGTATTCCAGATAGAGATGAGATAATAGAAAACCTCAATGCCGATGCCATTGAAGCTGTTGAGCTGCTCCGCCGCAGACGTGGCGTGCTAACAAAAGACAAATTTGAAGAGCTGGACGTGGATAAGAAGGCTGCACTTCTGAAGCTTGTAGAAAAGAAGCTACTCTTCAGAACCATCGACAGGGATGGTGAGTTAATCTACTTCATGCCCGAAGAAGTTCTCGAGCTAATGGAGGAGCTTCGAGTAGAGGTTGCGAAACGCTCAAAAGTGACAAGAGAAGAGTTGATGAAAAAATTGAACATCAAAGACCCGACGGAGGAGGAAATTGACCTCATACTAAGCACATTCAATGAGTCTGAACTGGAGCCGGCTGAGCTTGAAAGCAATGAAACACTTATTGAAGCTTTCCGCAATGAGCAGGTTGATGTGTTGGTAAACGCTCTGAAGAGCGAAGATGTGCACATCCGCAGATTCGCTGTCTCTGCCCTGTGGAAGATTGGAAGCAGGGATGTGGTGGAACACCTTATCGAGATGCTCGACGATACCGACGCCTATGTTAGAAGGCTCGCCATCTCGGCGCTATTGAAGATTCCCGACGAGCGCATGGTGGAGCCGATGATAAGGAAACTCGACGACGAGGACAGCATGGTGCGCTACTCCGCTGCGTCCTACTTTGACAACTACCCTCACTCAAGCGCTTTTCCCTCGCTAGTGAAAGCTCTTAGGGATGAGGACAGCATGGTGCGCACCGTCGCCGCCTCAGCGCTCGGCAAGCTTGGCATGAAAGAGGCTGTGCCATATCTGATAGAGGCTTTAAGGGATGAGGACGCGTGGGTAAGGCACTGCGCTGCTGAAGCTCTGGACAAGATAAAAGGCAGGATAAAAAATGTACGATTGGCTTGATAAGTTGCTGGAGGAGGATGAGAAGGAGCTTAAGGAGATTTCATTCCCTAGAGGTAAGAAGCTCGAAAAGCACTTCAGAAACCTCAAAGAGGTAAAGAAGTTCATTGAGAAGTCAAAATTTACTGGGATAGTAAGGGCCAAGTCGAGAATTGAAAATGTCTTTCTCCTGTATCTCCAAGGGGAACTTGCTGGAGCTGCTACCTTTTCAAGGCTTGGGCTGTATACCACATTTGGAGAAAAGGCCCTCAGTAACATCCTTGACTCCAGTTTCGTTATAGAGTCTATAGAGGAGTATAATCATGAAGAACTCTACTCTACGCTTATTTCAAATCCTGAGATGGTAGCCAACAAGAACCTCCAGAGGAAAATCTTCAGTATAAGTGAGACCATTGACACCCTCCCCCCAGAGACTGTTGGGCTGCTTGAGATGCTGGTATTCAGTGAGGGGGCTGTACAGAGAGAGCTACTGAGAATTGTTAGCCTATCGGTATTTCTCTCTGACTTCGGAGAAAATGACTTCAATGCTGCCATTGACACAATAGATAAGCTTGACTTTGTAACAGAACGCAATGGCGGTTATGAAATCAGCAGTGAATACAAAGCCCTGCTGCGGCAGATATTTCTCAAGCGTGCCAAGGTGGAGAAAGCGAGGGAACTTATTAGAACCGACCAAACCACCAGTCAGCTCCTTTCCCTTTTAGCCGATACCGGAAAGGTCAGCTACAGTGAACTCAAAAAATTTCTAGGTGGAGAGGTGGACACAGCGATAAGCAAGCTTGTGAGCCTTGGGGCTCTGTTTAGAGGCGTGGACAGCAGCGGTTTGCCAACCGTATTCCTCCCGAAAGCGCTTCATGAACAACTCCTCGCAGAAAGGACAGAGGAAAACCAGCGTGTGGAAGAGGTGGAGCTGAGCAGGGAAGAGCTGATGAAAAAACTCAATATACGTGAACCCACAGATGAGGACATCGAGGCTATAGTTCGCTCTATACTGGAGGAGTCTGAGGATGAACTTGAGGCACTTCATCCCCTTATTGAAGCACTGAGAGAGGGCGATGCTCGGGTAAGAAGCGTCGCAGCCTCCGCCCTAGCAAAGATAGGCGACGCGCGTGCAATTGAGCCCCTGATACATGCCCTGTTTGATGAAGACAACAATGTGAGGGTAAGCGCTGCAAAGGCGCTGGGCACGTTGAAGAGCCCAAAGGCTGTAGAGCCCCTGATTGAAACACTCAGCGACGAGGATAGTGCCGTAAGAGCAAGCGCTGCAAAAGCCTTGGGGAGCATTGGCGACACGCGCGCAATAGAGCCTCTGATCTCTACCCTTAGCGACGGGGACAGCACGGTAAGAGCAAGTGCCGCAAGAGCTTTGGGGAGCATCGGTGACGAACGCGCAATAGAGCCTCTGATTGAAGCCTTTTATAAGGAAGAGGATGAACTTGCGCGCAGGGACATAATATCCGCGCTTTCCGGTTACAGAGACGAGAGAATACTGGAGATTATGATACAGTGTCTTAAGGATAGAGATGCCTATGTGAGGCGCATCGCCGCCTCGGCGCTCTGGAAGAGTGGCGGTGAGCGTGCCATTGAACCACTCATCGAGGCGCTCAAAGATGAAGAAAGCACTGTGAGATACTGCGCAGTCTCAGCTTTGGATGGAGTCAAGGATGAGCGCGTGATTGAGCCGCTCATAGGGGCACTCAACGACAATGATGATATGGTGCGCACCGTCGCTGCCTCTGCCCTGGGCAAGATTAATGACGAGAGGGCGATAGAGGCGCTCAAGAAGGCACTTAATGATAAAAGCGAATGGGTTCGAAACTGTGCTGCTGAGGCACTACAGAATCTCGGCGTTAACATCCCAGACACCAAACCTGAGACACTCTTCGAGAAAAAAGTTATATAAGCACTGACTACGTAACCTCTACCGGAGGTATGCGAATGGGCACATCTATAACAATAGCTGCCGGCAAGGGTGGTACAGGCAAAACAACCATAAGTGCCAATCTTGGAATCGCTCTTGCACAGAGGGGGAAGAGTGTCACAATTCTCGACGCCGACATAGCGATGGCAAATCTGGAGCTTATTCTCGGAATGGAAGGGAAAAGCAGAACCCTGCAGGACGTGCTTGCAGGGGAGTGTGAGATTGAGGAGGCCATATATGAGGGTCCAGGTGGAGTTAAGGTTGTTCCGGCAGGCATAAGCTTGAGCAAGCTGAAAAGGGTGAATCCAGAGAGGCTCGCTGGGGTTATGGAAAGTCTTGTGGATAGAACCGATATTCTAATTATTGACGCTCCTGCAGGCCTTGGAAAGGAAGCATACATTGCTCTCTCCATGGCAGAAAATCTCATACTTGTGGTAAACCCTGAGATTTCGTCACTATCAGACGCGCTTAAAACAAAAAAGGTAGCTGAGATGTGCGGCACAAACGTGCTTGGTGCGATACTCAACAGGGCAACAGGCAATGAGTTTGACCTTACTGCGCATCATGTAGGCGCTGTGCTTGAGACACAAATCCTGACGGTGGTGCCGGAAGACAGCGAGGTTAAGAAAGCCTCTGCAATTGGTGTGCCTCTAGTTATAAGCTCACCCACATCAAAGGCTGCTATTGCAATAAACAGGCTGGCGGCAGAGCTTCTCGGCGAGGAGTACATACCTCCTACAACTCCTGAGAAAAAGAAGAGCATCCTGCAGAGACTTCTGGGTGGGCTGAAACTTAAGACAAGAAGCGCACCTTGAGTGGATACGCATGGTGGACGTTTACACCTCCTTAAAAATTCTCTACTTTCTCTTCGGAATAAGCCTAACCTTGAACGTAATCCTTGCCTTTAAGGTTAGAAGCCTCCGCCTCAAGATAGAGGAGATGAACAGCCGGATTACACTGTCTGAAGAGGAGATCCAGCAGATAACCGCACGCCTGAAGCGTCTTAGCGAGCTTCATGGCGACATAGAGCTTCCCCCAATCACACTGAGAAGGTAGCGCAAGGAATCTGAGAACTCCCTGAACCTCGCCCTCGCAACCTCCTTGCCCTTTGACGTTATCACGTACATTTTACCTCTCCCTTTGTGGAAGGATTCCTGCTTTATAAGCCCCTCCTCAGCCAACTCATGCAGAAGTGGGTAAACCATGCCCTGACTCACAAGCACACCGTAGCGATGGAATATGGTTTTGATGATATTGTAACCATGCATTGGCTCCTGCATTAGTATGGAAAGGATTATTAAATCCAGAAACTTTTTCACCAGGCTCTCGGTTATCTCAGCGGAGATTATCTCGATTCGCCTTTCTTGCGCCTCTCCAGAAACAACGAGGGGTGCGATTACTGTTTTCTCTGCATCAGCCGAAACCACCACTAAGCTGTATAGTCTCAGAATCTGTTCTAGGAATTCGCTGTCCACCGCCTCGACATTGAAGCAGGTGACAAATGTAGCTTCAGGAAACCTGCCAAATAAATCTTCGAGTACTGAAATAAACTCTCTGCGCAGGAGATAGCCTGGAGAAGTATCAAAATCGAGAACCGCAGCGCCTCTTTTGTGCTCTATTAAAAATTTTTCAAGGGCTCTGCTAAGGTTTTGAAGGGTGTTCTCAGCCTTTGCCACCGACTTCTTTATGCCCATTTCATAAATCCTCAGGTTACCTCTGACCCCAAGCTCAACCGCACTCTCCACAAAGGCGTAAGAATAGAATACACCCTTATTTTCAGATAAACCTGCTTTAACAAAAGCTCTCACCGCTTCCTGCTTATCAAGTTTTGAATCATAGAGAAAAAGCACTTTATCTCCATCTGCAATGTTTTTAAACACAAACACTTTACTTTTTACAGGAAAAACCAAAAACTTCTTCATGCAAATTATATATCAACACAGAAGATTATAAAATTTTCTCATTATTGAGACTTAGGCTGAGAAATTACTGCCCAGCTCCTCAAGCTTCCTGCGGAGTTCACTCTCCTTTATCGCAACCGTAACCTCGCCCAGAGTGCGCTCCATTATCATCCTGGCAACGTCCTGCTTGCGCTTTATCGCCACGATGGCGCTTGGATAAACAAGAGAGTTAAGCTCGTGGGTTATCTCATCCATAATATCAAGAAGACGCTCTATCTCGCTCAGCCTATCCTCGCGAAGCAGGTCTAAAATTCGCCTCCTGAGTTCGCCCACCACATCCGCCAAGCCAAGGAGGTACCACTCAGGAGGCACGCGAAGCTCTCTATGCGAGGGCACATCTTCGCCGCGCAGGAGGCACAGCGTAAGCCTTGCCTCCACGTACTCCTGCACAGCCTCCTGAAGCAAGCTAAACCTGAAGTCGTCCTCAGCAAGCATGGAAATTAGCTTCTCTGCCTCGTGGAGAAGCTCCTCCGCAGCTTCATACTGGCTGCGATGAAGCTCACGTAGAGCCTTTGTAGCCAGCCTCCTTATCTCCCGCCCTAAGCTAAAGACCTCCTCACGTCGAGCATCCTTGATGTCGAGCTCTTTCTTTATATCTGCCATTATCTCCTTTATACCCATGACGCTTCATCCCTTTTTAATAAGAAAAACTTTGCTGTCCCGCGAGGCGTCGACCACCTCATAGCCTGTGGCCTCGGCAAGGGCTCTCGCAAAGGCTTCTACCTCCTCATAGCTCGGCATATCCTCGCGTCTCAAGCGGCGCCGGGAGTAGCCAACGTGCACATAACCTTTAGCTTCCACGAAATCAGGCTCCGCTCGCTCTATGAGCGGGACAAAGGCTTCAGGCGCCTCCAGGTTGTAACCGCGCACCAGGGTTATGCGTACAACCTTCCTGCTTCTGCTCTGGGAGAATACCTCAAGACTGTGCATTAGGCGCTGCCATCCATCTCGAACTCGCGGAGCGTTAATCCTGCGGTAAAGCTCCTCATTATAGGCAATAAGAGAGAGGTAGAGGCTGGTAGGGCGAACCTCTGCAATTCGCTCAGGGTTCATGCCGTTGGTCACAAGGAAGGTGGTCATTCCGCGTCGATGGAATGCTTCGATTAGCTCTCCTATGTACGGATAGTTCGTGGGTTCGCCAGCGAGGGAGATTGCCACGTGCTTGGGCGAGTAGGCTTCTTCCATCTCCTGCCTGGTGACACGCTCCCTCTCGCCCCAGTAGCCGCTGAGCAACGCGCGTTGAGCCTTAATCGCCTCCTCCACTATAAACTCTGGCTCGTCGTACTCGCCCTGCATCTCCGCGCCCAGAGTGTGCTCCACGGGGCGCCAGCAGAAGAGACAGGAGTGCTGGCACCACGCCACGCTGGGCGTCATCTGCAGACAGCGGTGCGAGGCTATGCCGTAAAACCTGGATTTATAGCAGGAACGCTTTCTGAGGAGGCGTTCTTTGGTCCAGTGGCATACCTTGACCGCAGAGTGCCTGCCCACTATGCGATAGCTCTGCTTCTCCAGAATCGTCTTAACCTCAGGTGTCAGCATGATTTTTATACTTAAGGTTAACGTCTTAGCATAATGCGATACCCATGAGCTTCGAGGAGATTGCAACAAGGGCGAGGAAAGCGCTGGTGATAGGCATTGGAGGGGGAGGCGACATAATAGGCTGCATCCCCACAGCGAGGTACCTCTCTTTCCTGGGCGTTGAGGTTATACTCGGCGGGCTCACCTGGGAGCGGAGGGTGGTGGACCCAAAGCCAGGACCCAGGCGTATAGATGAGCTGGAGAACTGCACCCCCATCTGTACTGCCATGGCGCTGGCAAATTCTCGCACAAAAACGAGTTACGGTACCCCTCTTACGGAGAGCGTAGCTTCAGAGGTGCTTGGCGAAGAGGTAGTGCTTCTGGACATAAACGGCGGCGCTATAGCTACGGCTGAGGCGCTTCGCTGCGCCATTGAAAAGCTTGGAATAGATATGGTCGTGGGCATAGACGTAGGAGGCGATTCCCTTGCAAAGGGGGATGAACGCGGAGTTCAGAGCCCTCTCGCGGATGGGATAATGCTCGCCGCACTGGCGAAGCTTCCCGTTCCAAGCCTTCTGGGGGTAATAGGCTACGGCAGCGACGGCGAGCTTACAATTGAGGAGCTTCACCGCAACGTGGCTGCGTTAATTGAAAAAGGCGCATTACTTGGGGCAAGGGGCGCCACGAGGGAAGACTTGGAGATTATGGAAAAAATAGCCTCTGCAACTGCCACAGAGGCTTCCAAGCTGGTAGTTGAGGCAGGGAAGGGGAGATACGGAGCGTATAAAATCAGAAAGGACTCGCGCAGCGTTTATCTCACACCCTGTGCGCTTGTAACCTTCTACTTCTCTTCCAAGCATGTGTTTGAGTTCAGCAGAATAGCTCAGCTAATCGCATACACAGAATCCCTAAAGGAGGCTGACGAAATTCTGAGAAGTCATGGTTACCTGACTGAGCTTTACTTTGAGGAGGGTGACGCAAAAATTTAATACCCGTAGCAACCTTCTAATTACTATGAAGCGCGAGCTTGTGGGCATACTCACGAGGAGCGAGAATCAGCCTGCGCTCAAGGATGAAGAAGGCAAGATACGCTTAATTTACAACCTGTTCGACGGGCTAAGCGGAAAGAAGATTAGGGTTACAGTGGAGACCCTTGAAGACTAACCAGCGCCTCCACTGCGCGAGGCGCGGGCGCGAATGGCTTCCTGAATTTTCGCCTGAAGTTCCTTGAGGCGAGAGGTTACTTTCTCCTCCTGGCGCTTTAGCGTATTTATCCTGAGCTCCAGCGTCTCCTTCCTGTCTTTGAGTTCCGCCTCTACCTTGCCCTTCTCACTCTTTATGAGCAGGTTGCCCACACTCTTGTAGACCTCGGCATCTTCGCCGAGCTTCTGCACCTCCTCCAGAGCGCGGGTAACCTCCTTGAGCTGGAGCTCAATCTGCAGCCTCTGCGTGGCTATTGCCTCAGCCTGCTGCTGAAGCTGCTGAAACTGGGCAAGCTGATGCTGAAGTTGTGGGGGTATCTGCTCCATTTCTCAACCTCCGGTTAGCTGAATCGCAAGTTTGAGCCAGCGCATGAAAGATGAGAGCGAAGCTCTCAGAGATGCGGCGTCGCGAGCGCAAACCTCGAGTATTATCTTGCTGCCCTCTCTTTTAAAGGTTGCCCTGGCTCTATTCGATGGCGACGCACTCACCTCAGGCAGCACCGCTGCATGCACCACCTCTGCCTGAGCCTCTGTATCGAAGCTTATCTTAATCCTCGCCTCTCCCGAGCGCATCCTCAATCACCTTCTCCACGTTGAACTCCGGTCCATCTCGCAGCATAAGCGAGGTGCCGCGCTGCATTACGATGCCCTCTTCCACACCCAGAGCATGAGCAAGCTTGGCGGCAAGCTCTCCCTGCGTAGAGTAGCCGTACCTGCGTTTAATCTCCCGCGTAAGCATCGCGCGGCTCAGCTTCAGAGCGAGCACGCGAGAGCGGGATCGGTAAACCTCAATAAGCGAAGGGTTCCCCCGCCTCTCCTTGATCATGACCAGGCGGTCTTCTTCGCTAGGTACGAGGGAGAAGATATACTCAAGGTTCGCCTTACCCCGCGTGAGATAAGCCGCACCAATAGCTTTGGCAACGTCTCTGCTAAAGCTGCGAGTGCGCGGCGATGGCTTGCGCGAGGTGGTAACTAATATCATCCTCAGCGAGCTTTAACCCGCTTCACAACGCTTGAGCGAACCTTGAATAATATCTTATAGCCACAGAAGGGGCAGCGCACTGGCTCATCCTTCGCTAGCTCTACCTCGCGCTGACAGCTACCACAGCGGTACATGCTCACTCACCTGCCGCCTTCTTCACAGCGCGCTCCACTGTAAGCGCCGCCGCTGTCTGCGGAACATAGGCGCCACCAGTAAACTTTGCACCGCACTTTCGGCATGCCCATATCCCTGAAGCCACGCGCTTCACAGCGCGTCGCTGGCACACTGGGCAGGTGTGGCGGAGCCGCTGCTTCCTGTCTATCTCAAGCCACTTCTTTCTCAAGCGCATTCCATAGCGGGGTCCAAATTTACCAGCAGACCCAACTTTCTTTGTCCTTCCCATGAGAATCACCCGGGTATGTGCTTTCTGAGAAATTCCGCCTTCTCTCTCCCCCGCCTAACGATGTCAAGGATTTCCTCCTGAGTAAAGGTGCCACTCCCACCCTTCTGCATCGCCACTATTTCGCCGCGCTCGTTGTAGCCTATGGTGAGCCTAGCATCGAGCACCTCTTCCTCCTCAAGGCAGGGGTCTACCACTATGTGCCCGCCTATCTTCGCAAAGGTCACCTCCACCGGGGTGTCCACTATTGGAAGCTTCTCCTCCGTCTTGGTCTTGTAATCTATCCTGCCGTTCTCCTCCAGCTTCGGAAAGACCGCATTCTTCAGCGCGGCAATTGCTCCCAAGGTGCAGGCATCGAAGAGGTTGCCGTCGTAGTCAAGGGGGTGGAGGTCTATAAACACTATCCAGACAAGTTCTCCCTCCTTTATGCACAGCTTCTCCATGTCTATGCACTGGGACTCGCGTATTGCGCGGTCAACCACGCGTGCTAATTCAACTGTATCCTCGTCTGGCGGGCCACGCTCAAAGCTAGGGCTTGCCAGGGGTATAAGCTCAGCGTTGGTGGTGAGCACACCCGAGTCTGGCATATCCGGGAAGGGCTCGCCTACCGCAAGTTTAACCCCAACCATTACCTGGGTCTTTCCAAGCTTCACCAAAGCCGAACCCTCAGCGCGCTGGTTTATGCCAACCTCAACGCTTAGCTCGCGATACTCGTCAAAAGCCCTGCCATCCACGCGCTTGCCGCTATTGAGAAGGTTGACAATGTGGTCCCGCTTAACGTCAGCGATAATCTCCTGTCGCATTACTCGCTACCTCCATATCTCTTTCTCAGTGCTTCCTTCTGCTTCTCGTAAACCTGCATGCAGCCCTTAACCGCCAGCTTAAAAGCCTGCTCAAACTCTTCCTGGGTTAAGTTGCCGTCCATCTGAAGCAGGCTCACCTCGCCAGTGCGTGGCACTATAGCTACTGGCAAATCAGCCTCACCGTAGTTATCCTCGATGTCAAAGAGGTCAAGCACTATGTGTCCACCCACCTTGCCTGCGGCGCACGCTGGCACGAGGTCTTTCATGGGTATTCCCGCATCGGCTAAAGCAACGCTTGCGGCGGTTATGCCAGCGCACCTAGTGCCTGCCTGCGCTTGAAGGATTTCTATGAACACATCTATGGCAGTCATGGGATAGAGGTGGGTGAAGACCACGCTCTCCAGAGCCTGCCTTGTCACCTTTGAAATCTCCATGCTTCGCCTATCCGGACCAGGGCGCTTGCGCTCGTAAACTGAGAAGGGAGCCATGCTGTAGTATGTGCGCAGCACTGCTCGCTGAGGGTTTGCCTCGTGGCGGGGGTGAATCTCTCTCGGACCGTAGCATGCCGCAAGTACCTTATTTCCACCCCACTCAACATAAGCTGAGCCATCTGCGCGCTTGAGCACGCCCGCCTCGATCTTCAAAGGTCTCAGCTCATCAACGCGCCTTCCATCCAGGCGCCTTCCATCTATAATAAACTCTTCTGGTTCACCTACCTTCATACTTTTCCCTCTCTCTAACAATCATCTCTTTTATCCTGTCGGTTAAGCCTGAGGTGTGAGCCTCTGCTTCAATCTTCTTCACAGCGCGCTCCACAAGGTCTGCGATCTCCGGCTTAGCCTTTATCCACACCAAGCCATTCTGCCCAACAAGCATCCTGCACCCCGTCTCTTTAACTATCATAGAAATCATGGAGCGCTTTCTTCCTATCACGCGAGGCACCTTCGCTGGGGAAATCTCCACCAAGCGACCACCCTTAATTACACGGCAACCACGCTGGCGCATAGTGATGTAAATCCTCCTGTGAGGCGTAACCTCGCGCACGTAGGCGTAGATCACTGTACCTGGGCTCATCACCTGGCGCAGGGGGGTACGGAAGGGGTCAACCTCGCGGTAGTAGTCGCTGGCGTTGAGTATAGCTGAGTATGGGCAGTTTATGTCCACCTCCCATGCGGTCTCGTAGACGGTGCCCACCACTGTGCCTATTACAAAGTCCCCAACCTTGGGGTAGTACCTTCCCGTGAGGGGGATAACCCTAACCTTTCCCTTTGTGGTATCCAGAAGTCCAAGAACTGAAGCATAAACCCTGTCGCCGTCGCGATAAACGCCTTCGCCGACCTTCACCTTACCCTGTGCAACTTCTTCACCTGGTATCACAAGCTTTCTTTCCATGCGCAGACCTCACAACATCCTCGTCTCAAAATCGCCCTTTGTAAGCGCGTTTAGTTCACGGAAAAGCTCGTCCACTGCGCCAGCGGGGAGCTTCATCACAAACGCCCATGAGCCGTCCTTCAGCCACTCCTCCTTCTCGGGCTTGCCAAATTTTATAACAACTGGATAAGCCTTTGCAGCGTAATTCGCAGGGATCTTTACGGCGAACCTACGCTCCTCAAATTTTATGGGAAGCAAGGGGCGGAGAGCCTTTATTATCGCAGGTATCTGCTCTTCAGCGCTCTTGTGGATGTCTATGTTCACCCTCGCCTCTTCCAGCGCCTTCTCAATACGCTGGGGCGGGTGAGGTGTGCCCGTCTGCGGGTTTATCGCATGCCTAGCGATGTAGTTAACTATCTGCCTGCGCCGCTGCTCCTGCATCTTCCTGCGCTGCTCTGTGGTAAGCTGAATCTCGCCCTTCCTTATAATCTTACGCACAGCTTCCTCAAAGGAGTTCACCTGCAGCAGCTTAAGCGCATGCTCCAGCGAAGCCTTATCCCCGCGTCTGGCATCCTTAAAAATGGTGTCCACTGCTAAGAGCTTCTCAAAGTCCACGTCCTTACCCTGCTTCACCTCAAGGGCGAGATCAGGATCAACCAGAATCTCAAAACGCTCGCCCCTCGTCTCGAGGCGAGCTATCACCGCCTCATCGAGGCTGACCATTGGCGTTACTCCTCTTCTTCCTTCTCTGTCTTCTTAGGTACCTTCTCTATGTACGCCTTAACCTCCTGAGGGGTGAACTTCCTGAATTCATGCGTTGAAAGCTCAACCACAGCCATGTCAATGGATGTCTCACTCATCTTACCATCGGTGACCTCATTCATTATCTTGAGTGCAAGGTCTATCGCCTCATCCTTCGTTAAATCATCGCGGTACTCGTTCTCAAATATCTCCATCGCCGTGCTCCTGCCGGCGCCTATCGCCGTTGCCTTGTACTCAATCAGCGCTCCACTTGGGTCTGTCTCAAAGAGGCGCGGGGCTTCGTTCACGCCTGCGATGAGCAGGGCGATACCAAAGGGTCTAACCCCTCCGTGTTGGGTGTAAAGTTGCTTGAAGTCGCATATCTTCTTGGCGAGCAGCTCCACATCTATGGGCTCGCCATAGGTTATGCGATGCACCTGGCATTCAACGCGTGCCCTGTCAACAAGAACACGCGCATCGGCAACCAAACCAGAGGTTGCGGCGGCGATGTTATCATCAATCTGAAAAATCTTCTCTATACTCCTCGCCTCCACGAGCTTGGAGGTAATGCGCTTATCCACAGCAAGGAGAACGCCGTCGCTGTACCTTATTCCCAGCGAGGTGGTGCCACGCTTCACCGCCTCCCTCGCATACTCTACCTGAAATAGCCTTCCGTCAGGGCTGAACACAGTGATAGCCCTGTCATAACCCATGCTCGGCATTGGTTGCATCTTCTTCACCTCTCAAATCACTTTTTGTGACCCCGATAAACCTCATCTTCTGAAACTTTAACCTCTCAATGAGCTCCTCATCACGAGGCAGGGCATCAACCCTTTCTCCACTTTCCCTAACAACTACAAACTCCTTGCCCTTAAACTTTACTGTCCTCTCAGAATTTATAAAGTGTCTCCTCCTATTTAAAAACTTCCTCTTGAGCGCCTTCACTGTACCGCTCACGCCCAGGCTGCGAAGGTGGACGCGGTCTCCCGAGATTTCCCCCACCAGACTGAGGGCGGCGATCACGTTAGCCACGCTGCGGTGGGAGCATACCACAAAGCCTTCCTGCGTGGCCTCGTCGAAGTCCAGCACAAAGAGGTTAAACTCCGCCACCTTGGTTTCGCCGAAGAGGGCGAGCGCTGAACTTACTATTGCTCTGGCCACTTCCTCCCTGCTGAAGGGGCGGTCGCTCTCCACGCAGAAGGCGACGTAGCGCTTTCTCTCCCTAAGCGCAGGTGGCAAGGCTTTAATCTTCAACCAACCTCACCCCCTGCGCAATCTCGCGCTTCGCCAGCTTTTTCTTTTCCAGTATCTCCTCGGGCACCTCCTCAAGGGCGCGCCTCGCCTCTTCGCGGGTGAAGCCTATGCTCAGAAGCACCGCCTCCGCTTCCTTTGTGCTCCTGAGCCCATACCTGCTTTTAGCTCCTGAAGTTACCACAATATTGAAGTCGTACTTTCTGCTCAGCAGGAGTATTCTGTGCACCTTCTGGAGGTGCCTTACCCTCGCAACACCCCTGGCTGCGATTATGCTGCTGAGATCAACCTCAATCGCCACGTGGTTCTGCGCCGCCTGCCTTGCAATCACAGCATCTACACCCGAGTCACGCCTTCCAAGGTAGGGATGAGCCAATATATCGACACGCGAATCACGAGTGGCAGCGCGATTGATCGCTGCCTCGCCACCGTGCACCACCACGTAGTCGAAGTTTCGCCAGCTGGTGCGGAGCGCCTTAATCAGAGCACGCTTACTATCCGCCTTTATCTCCACGCCTGAGAGAGCGTTGTCATAAGCTATGCCATCGCAGAGTCCCAGCCTTATCCCCAGGGTACGTGCCTCTTCAAGCAGCCTCGCAGGAGAGTCAACGCCTTTGGAATTCAGTGAATGAACGCGCAGGTCTATGAACATCCTCACCGCCCGAGAAGTTTTTTAATCCCCTCCTTTATCTCGTCTTCGTTGTAGGGGTAGCTTGTAACCACAAGCACAACCTGAAGCCCCTGCCCAAGGCGCAGCTTGCCAAGATATGCCTGCATCTTGTCCAGGCGAATGTAGAACCTGCCCTGCTCAAAGCGCTGCTCCACCTCTTCGCGCAGCCTCTTAAGCTCCTCCTCAGGTAGAGCTTCTGTTAGCCTCTTCAGAAAGGCGCGAATCTCGCGCTGCCTCGTTAGTTCTGCTTCCAGAATAGCTATGGGGTTGCCAAACTGACCCCTCGCGTGGCTCTGCTTAACCTCCACCTCTATGGGAAAAATGTTGGTGAGGGCAAGCTTTACCCTCTCCACCTCTTCGGTTGCGTGGGCGAAGCAGCTTGCCTTAACGCTGAGTACCCTCATCACTTTCCTTTGCGCTGATGCGCCCTTATGCTGGGTCTGACCTTCTCAGCACCCTTACCTTTATTCCTCAGACCGCGGGAACGCTTGCCAGCGCTTGTAAGCCCGCGGAACACTCGCCCGCGGTGAGCCTTGCCAGCGATCCAGCATAGCTCTTTATCATTGCGCACCGCCGGGTGGTGGGGGTCGACCATGATTACCTCAAAATACTCATACTTTCCGTCCTTACCAACCCAGTAGGAGTTGAGCACCTCCAGGTTTGGATACCTGCGCTGGGCACGTTCTTCCGCTAACCACTGCAATGACTTTTTAGGGGTGTACTTCACCACACCCATTCGCTTTGGCCTACGTCCGGCGTTGGGGCGCTCCTTCCTGCGCCCGCCTTTGCGAATCCTAGCGCGAACAACAATTATACCCTGCTTTGCCTTGTAGCCCAGCGCCCTCGCGCGGTCTAAGCGAAGAGGCGCTGGAACACGCACCACGCTCGCGCCATGGTGCCACTCTGGCAACCGCTGGCGCATTAGCTGGTGAACATAACTTTCACTGGGTCTCTTCCACGCCTGCGCTATGTACTTGTATGCACCCATTTTTTTCACCTTCAGAATTAGAGGATAAAAATCCGAGTCTTTCTAAACTGATGCGGTACCGTATATAAAGATTATTGAGAGGTGGAGATTGCTGTGATGAGGGTATGAGAATGAAAATATTAAATGGTTTTGGGAGCGGCATTGATGTTCTAACCAAAAATCTCCCAATAAAGCGACCTTAGGTGCACTGATAGATAATAGATGGCTAAGATTAATTGAGAGGACTGCAGAGAACAGAACGGTTACAGATTACCTCTCTGGTTTTATTTTTGTCGACAAGGATATGGTGATGGTTTTTTGTTTATTTCCCTCTCCACCTAAGTTAAATATCCCTATATTTAGCCCACCAGAACCGCTGACTGTAACAGAGCCCCTAATCTCTATGGTTACATCACTTTCAGTTTCAATGCTTGCTTTAATTTCCTTGTTTATTGAGTCTAGAATTTCTCTAAGTTCAACTGTATTTTTGGTGGTTCTTTTACTTCTTTTCGAATTTCGGAAAAATCGATCGGACCAGTTGCAACATACATTTTCATATACTTACCCCCTATATAGTTTCGTTAGATTTGGAATATTATTTATACTTATTGTCTATACTTTACTGTTTGTAGTATCCCACCACGTCACATTGAAAACAAATAAATACCCAGCGGGAAAGGAATTACCATGCCCACCTACGCTATGCGCACTGTGCTTGGGGTTTTCCTATTCTCCGAGGAGGGGAAGCTTCTTACCTTTGAACCTTTTGCCGAAGAGGAAGCTGCAGAGAAGATTTCTTCTCCAGAACTTACTGAAGAGGAAAAGAAGCTGAAGGAGAGGTTTCCGGATGCGAGATTTGAGCCCATTGATGAATTTCCAACCCCAGGTGGCGAGTTCCTGAGGAGCAATCTGGACGCCATTCTTTCGCAAATTGGGATGAGTAGAAGCGAGTACTACTCCCGCCTGCGCCGCGTTGCCTTCGCAATTGTCAAGGCGAAGCTTAAACGCTCCCTTGAAAAGCGGGACCTGCTCATAAAGCAGGCTGTGCTTGCCCTCGAGGAGCTGGACGAAGCCCTGAATGTGCTCTCCGCTCGGCTTAAAGAGTGGTACCTCATCCACTTCCCGGAGATTGAGGATATAGAGGCGGAGAAGCTGGCTGAGCTAATTCATCGCCACGGCAGAAGGGAAGCTCTTCCCGGTTATGCGGAGCTTGCGCAGCGCTCGGCCGGGGCTGAGCTTACAAACGAGGACATTGAGATGCTCCGCACCTTCGCCAAAGATGTACACCAGCTTTATAAGCTCAGGGATAAGCTCCAGAGCTACCTGCAGCAGCTGATGGAGACGCTGGCTCCAAATGTTAATTATCTAGTGGGCGCTACCATAGGCGCAAAGCTTATTGCGCTTGCCGGTGGTATAGCAAAGCTCGCGGGTATGCCGGGTAGCAGAATTCAGGTTCTGGGCGCCGAGAAGGCGCTGTTCCGCCACCTTCGCGGGCGCGGTAGACCGCCCAAGCACGGGGTGATATTCCAGTACCCAGCGATTAAAGCGGCGCCAAAGTGGCAGCGGGGCAAGATTGCGAGAAGCCTCGCAGCGAAGCTTGCAATTGCCGCTCGCCTCGATGCATTTGGCGGAGAGTTCGCTGCAGAGGAGCTGAAAGAGAAGTTTGAGAGGCGCGTTGAGGAGATTAAGAAAAAGTACCCAGCGCCGCCAAAGCGGAAGAGGAGGCGGAGACGGTGAAGATTCAGGAGCTCTTCGATGGAGTTTACAGGATTGGCGAGGACATAGCCACGCTCAATCTCACACCTGGCAAGAGGGTGTACGGGGAGAAGCTGGTGAGATGGGGAGGAAAGGAATACCGCCTGTGGAATCCCTACAGGAGCAAGCTCGCCGCCGCTATTCGCCTTGGACTTGAGCAGCTTCCGCTGGGCAAGAGCGCAAAGGTGCTCTATCTAGGCGCCGCTCAGGGCACGACTGCTTCGCATGTGAGCGACATAGCGCGGGAAGGCGTTGTTTACTGCGTGGAGTTCTCACCCCGAGCAATGCAGTCTCTTCTCGCCTTAGCCGAGGCGAGGGAGAATATCATACCCATCCTGGCGGACGCCTCAAAGCCCGAGAGCTACTCATACCTTCTAGAGAAGGTGGATGTGGTCTATCAGGACATCGCCCAGGCGAAACAGAGCGAGATTTTGCTGAAGAATGTGCGGGCGTACCTGAAGGAAGACGGTCACTTTATGCACGTGATTAAGGCGAGAAGTATAGATGTAACAGCGAAGCCGGAAGAGGTGTTTGAAAAAGAAGTAAAAAAGCTCAAGGAGGCTGGACTGGAAGTTATTCAGAAGCTGAGGCTCGAGCCCTACGAGAAGGACCACCTCTTTGTGCTGGGTAGAGCTTAGCGGCGCCACTCAGCGTAAACCGGACAGGTGATGCACTCAGCCGGCGGGGAATTCTTGTCCTCTATCTTCTCGGGGCACTCAGGATAGCTTCCGGTGCAGTTGGGATACTTCCTGCGTATCTTCTCCCACGCAATCTCAGCCTCAGACTTCCTCCTGGGCATCTTTTTCTGCTGCTTCCTCGCCATTCTTACACCAAAAAAGTGTTGCTGTGCGGAGGGTATATAATACTTTTGGAAATCCTAAATAACAACCATCACCTCAAAATGCACTATGGTTACGAATTCACTTTCGCTCAGCTTTCCGTAAATTCGGCGCAGCACTCTGAGAAGCTCCTCTCTGCTGGCGAAGCCGTCCCGCCTGGCGTCCTCATCTGTAAGCTCGGCAATGCGTTTCACCTCGCTCCCTAGCACCCTTGCCTTGGCGAAGGGCTTGTGATTCACTGTAAGCTCTACCACCTCCCCCTTAGCGTACCTTCGCTTTCCCTTCCTCACTGTCGTGCTCTTCCTGCCCCTGAGAATCAGCCCGACGTACTCAGGGTTGAAGTTTATTCTCCTCATACCACACCCACACCTTTCTTATCGCCCTGGTGAGCGTGCCAAAGGCGTTGCCCAGCTCATCCCAGCCCTTGTGCTGAAGGCACTTTCCTATTACAACAAGCTCCTCTTCGGGCGTAAGCTCCGCTCTCCTTGCTCTTGAGAAGTGGTATCTCATCAGCGGCTTGGCGATGTCACCTATGCTCTCGTAATAGCTCAGGTTGGAGAAGTACTTCTCAAGTCTGGTTTTGGCTACGCGGTCTAAACTCGGGTCTGGCACCTTCGCATCTATCTTTAGGCTTCTAAGCATAAGCATCGCCACGCTCGTGTTGAGACTCCTCAGTTCGTCTGCCAAGTACTCTATCAGCCTCTTAACAAACTCCGCATTTATCTCCGCAACCCTCTTCTCAAGGCTGGAGGTAAGAGGTTTGATTACAACTAGGGTATGCTCCCCGGAAATCTCATTTCTCTGCGCTGTTATGTGCACCGGCACAAAGGCATTGCGATCCCAGAAGCGCATAAGCTCAGCAGAAACCCCAAAACCAGCGGCAAGGTAGGCATCGCCCCTCTCCCTTGCCCACTTCTCCAGCTCACGCAGCGCAAAGCTTCCTATACCAAGGTTCATCGCCTTAGGGTGGGTGGCAATCCTCACTATGCGAAGCCCTCTCAGCTTTGGAAACTCCTCATCGCAGTAGTGCTTGAGTATCACATCGGGCACAATTTGACCCTTAGGTCTGTAACCCTGAGCCATCGCAGCAATTAGCTCATCCTCAATCTCGCCCTCCTCAGCCACGTGGAGCGAAGCCACCGTTTTCCCGTTCGCCACCACGCGAAAGGCGAAGTGCTTTGGAATGTCGCCGAGGATGAGCACATCTGAAGGCTTGTTGCGGTAGTGGGCGAGAATATATATCCCGAAGAACTCCCTCAGTAAGCGGTCGTTGGAGTAAAGCTCGTCCCTGTCGAGGGGCTCAAAGCTAAGCTCCCCAGCTTTAATTGCTTCAAGGTCTCCATCGGTAAGCTGCGCAGGCTTGGCGTCAAGCAAGAGCACATCGTATAACCATGCTTCTACGGGGTCGCCAGCAGCATAGCGTATGGGCTCTGAGAGGTTCATCTTTACAACCTCGTACTCACCAGAGGACTCGAATTTTCTCAGAAAGCGTATGCTGAATCCTC
Source organism: Candidatus Pyrohabitans jungbluthii (assembly GCA_002010065.2). Taxonomy (GTDB): domain Archaea; phylum Hydrothermarchaeota; class Hydrothermarchaeia; order Hydrothermarchaeales; family BMS3B; genus Pyrohabitans; species Pyrohabitans jungbluthii. The sequence goes on from MTMD02000001.1 coordinate 87,818, forward strand.
TACCCGCGCCCTCGTAGCCATGAATGGTGCTGGAGAAGATTATGTAATCCGCCTCGCCTCTGGTTAGCTCCCACAGTACCTCCACTGCAAGCGCAGCAGCCTCGTCCACAATTATGACATCTGCATAGTCCTTTTCTGTCAGCGCCCTGCGCGGCACCGCATATTCCACGCGGGCGTACCTGCTGTTTATCAGCGTTATAAGTTCGCCCTTTTTCCTCACAAAAAAATCCGTCATCCCCTGCCTTATCATCGCCTTCTTGAGAAAGAGGAAGTAGGTCTGCACTGCTCGCGGAGAGGGTGCCACCACGAGCACGCGAACAGCGCGCTTAAGCCTGCGGTTGAGCACAGAGATTAAGTAAGGCGTGAGTATACCCAGAAGCGCCGTCTTTCCCCTGCCTCTATCAGCAGTGATAACCGCTGCCTTCCGCTTGCCTGCGAGAAAGCCCTCAAACCGGCGAAGCACATCTACCTGGTCCTGGGTGGCGCACAGCTTATACAGCTTCTTCTTTATCTCACTCTCCTCAGGTAGCCTGAGCTTCTGCTTCTTCTCAGCGGTTTGCTTTAGGTCAAAGCCCTTGAGCACCTCTCCAGCGTCGCAGTCGAAGAAGATAGCTCCCGCTGCCTGCATGCTCTTCTCTATAAACCTGCGGTAAAAGCGGGGAACAACCTCGCTTCGCTGAGCTTCGCCAGCGAGGTCTTCATGGAGCCAGGATATTAAGCTGCGCCATGCTTCTGGCTGAGGCGAGAGGGCGAGGATTACTCCACCTTCGGCGATGGTTTCAACAGCTATGCCAAGGTCATTGGGGTTGAATCCCTGCGTCAGGTCGATGAGCAGCGCTTCGTAGGTCTCGCCCAACACGCGCTGCGCCTCCCCGAAGGCTACGAATGCACCAGAGAAGCGCTTCTTTGCAGCGTCTATAAACTCTTCCTTACCTAATACGAGCAGCTTATCCTTCTTACCTGCAATTTTCCTCCATGCCTTCAAGACACGTGCAGCTAAGGCGAGCGTCTCCGTGTCCACCTCAGAGGTGCACAGGAACACAGCAAAGCGGTGGCGGTTGCGCAGCGAAATATTGCTCGCCCGTTTCACCTCAGAAAGAAGAGCCTCCACCGACATGATACCCCCATCTAATTGCTAAAATAACAACAAAAAGGCTCGCTACATCAGGAGGCTGAGGTACTCTTTAAGTAGCGACGGGTAAAGGCGTGGGTTGAATAGGATGTTGGTTATAAAGTAGCACTCATGAGTGCAGCAGCAGGCATTGCTCTTTATTTCAGCAACCACCCGCCTCGCGTCCTGCGATGCGAGTAGCTTATTTATGTCGTAGTCATACTCGCGCAGATTTCCCATCTTCTTCTCAAGAAGCTCACACGGGTAAACGTCGCCGGATTCTGTTACCACCAGGTTGAGCTTGCCAGCGTAGCACGGAATTAGCCTGCGCTTCTCCTTGGCGGTGCGATATATCAGCCTGCGCTGGAGAATGTCCTGTGCCGCCTTCAGCCTAGCCCCCGGGAAGCGGTACACCTTAGCCTTTCCAGAGCGCAGCTCCTGCTCCATCCTCTCAATAAGTTCGCGATAGCGTTCCATATCCACGCGTTTCATCTTCTCGCTCACGTCGCCGCGAATGAGCGAGAGGGTGTGGGTTTTTATGCTCTCCATGCGGGAGACGTACTCGAAGATCTCCTCTATTTTATCCTGGTTGGCGGAGCAGAACACGGTGTTTATGCCAAGCTCGAAGTTCGGGTACTTATCAAGCAGAGGCGAAAGCCTCTCGTATGTCTCAAGCACCTTCTCAAAGTTGCCCCTGACTCCGCGAATGGTGTCGTGGTCCTCGGCTATGCCGTCCAGGCTTAGTTTCACTGTTACTGTGCTCTTTCGGCAATGCTTCAGAATCTCTTCAGTCTTTTCTGCGATGCGTTGCGGAAGAAGCCCATTGGTGGGCAGGAGCATAATCACCGGCTTAGTGTGCCTGTAAAAAACCTTTGCAATCTCAACTATATCTTCGCGGAGGAACACCTCGCCACCCGAGAAAGCCAGCCAGAGAAGTTCAGGCATGCTGGAGGCGAAGCGCTCAATCTCTCCCAGAGAAAGCTCATCCTCTTGCACTCCTCTTTTCTCTTCATTTAGATAGAAGCAGAACCTGCAGGCGGAGTTGCACCGCCTGGTTACAAAGAAGGTAAGCTGCACAGGCTTATCCTTGATAAACACCTGCCTCACGTGGCGCAGCGGCGAGTACCTCATCGCAAAACCCCCAGCTTCGCTTTGAGTATGTAGAGTCCTGTGCCTAAAGCGGCGCCTATCGCTACTGCAACGGGGTAAACAAGGAAGAAGTAAGCCGTAGCAGCAATCGCGAAGCCTGCGCCTTTTGCATTATAAAAGCTCCTTATGAGATTGCGGCTTACGTAGAGGTTGAGGAACTGCGGGAGAAGGGCAAGAGCTAGGGGAGTGCCAAAGAAAGCCCAGCTTAAGAGCAGCGCAAGGGTGGCAAAGAACATTGCCACGTTCACCTTGAGCTCCACCGATGCAGCGCCAGAATCAGCGAGCAGATCGCGATTGCGCAGGGAGTAGAGCGTCCAGTACATGCTCTTTCGCACAGCGTTTCTCAGGGATTTTAAAAGGTTGAAGTTGAAGATATGCCCCACCTGTATCCTGGGATCCAACCTGAGCCTGTAGCCAGCCCTTTTAAGTCTGTGGCTGAACTCCACATCTTCCACGCTGGTGGTGTGCCCCATGAGATTATCCCTTACAAAACCGCCAGAGCTTTTGAAAAGCTGCGCATCTATAGCCAGGCAGTGCGTTGCGAGGTAGTCCGCCTCCTCGCGCTTGGTCTCGCAGTAGTTGACGTAGACCGATTGAAAGGTGCTGAAGAACCCCTGGGAGAAAGGTGGTATCTTGGTGTAGGTGCCGCCCACTATGCGAGAGCCGTTGCTCATGGCACGATTCACAAGCTTCAGCGTGTCCCTTGCGAGCACACAGTCCGCGTCTATGAAAAGCAGAACCTCGCCTTTGCTGTGCTCAGCGCCGACGTTTCGCGCCACGCTCGGGCCGAGCTGCCTCTCAAGCTTTATCAGCCTGCATGGATAGCGCTTTATAATCTCTACCGAGGCGTCTGTCGACGCGTCATCAACCACGATTACCTCGAAGTTGGAGTAATCAGAAGCAAATACGCTCTCAAGGCACGCTTCCAGCGTAGCAGAGCCATTTCTGTTTGGTATTATCACAGAGATGAACTTCTCCTTCATTCATTTAAAAGCCACAGGTTAACCTGCCCTGCGATATTTGTAGGATGTTATCTATACTATATAGGACAATCACGGAGAGAGGTTTTAAATTGCAAACAGATGAGCTTAAAAGTAAGCTGCTGAGCACCCGAGGCATAGCTGTCGCCTCTCTGGTTATAACCCTCCTGCTCTTCCACTTCCGTAGCTATGATGACAATCGCACTACAAGCTGGCGCTGGGTTTTTGCCAGCGGCGACACCAGCTTTGCTGTGCTGCTTTGCCTCTTCGCCTTGGGCATTGCCTATATATTCTCCAAAATTGAAGTAAAGGAGCGCCACGAGGGGAAGGTACTCTTCGCCTTCGCCTTTATCTCAGGCGTCCTTTTTCTCCCAATACCAGAGATTATGATAGACACAGCGCGATACTTCACCTATGCCAAGTACGCCGAGCTTTATGGCTTGGGCTACTTTGTGAAGGAGTGGGGGTACGCGATAAAGCCCTGGACAGACCTGCCTCTGGTGCCCTTCATCTATGGCATAATTTTCCGCTTTCTGGGTGAGTCCAGGCTGTACATTCAGGTATTCAATCTGCTCCTCTTCTCGAGCAGTGTGCTGCTAACTATGAGAATTGGTGACGTGCTCTTTGGAAAAGGTACAGGCTTCTACGCCGGCTTGGCTCTGCTCGCCATGCCCTACTTTCTCATTCAGGTGCCCCAGATGATGGTAGACGTGGCAACGATGTTCTTCCTAACCTTGGCGGTTTACTCCACAATAAACGCACTGGAAAAGGGCACCCTCGCTGCGGCAGCATTTGCAGGAGTTGCGGTAGCTTTAGCCTTCTTCTCGAAGTACTCCACCTGGACAATGCTCTCCGTGCTAGCGGTGGTTTTTGTGATATATGCTAGAAAAAACATGGAGAAAGCGCTTAAAATATATACGATAATCGCTGCCCTTTCTGGCTTGCTAATCGCAGCGGTTATACTGCCAAAGCTTCCTGTGTTTGTAGAGCAAATCGAGCTCTTGAGGAGTTATCAAGCCCCAGGGCTGAGAAGGTGGAGTGAGAGCTACCTCTCGACCTTCTTCTTTCAGATTCACCCCTTTGTGAGCCTCGCCGCAATTTATGCCCTCTACCTGGCGGTAAAAGAAAGGCGTGGCGAAGTAGCCATAGCTTTGTGGCCTTTCTTACTGCTTTTTCTCCTGGATGTAAAGAGGATACGCTACACACTGCCCCTGTTCCCCATGCTGGCGCTGCTTGCGGGCTATGCAATAAGCAGGGTAAAAGACGCTGAGACAAGGAAATTTCTCGCCGGTTACGCAATGAGCTTTTCCATTCTCCTCGCCCTCTTCGCCTTTCTGCCATTCATTGAATCACTGAGCATTGTAAATCTTCGCGATGCTGGAGAGTTTCTCGACACCCTGAGCGTTGAAGAGGTTGAGGTCCATACGTGGGTACCGCCAAAGACTAGCTACAACCCCAGCATAGCCGTTGCAATGCTTGACCTTTTTACGAGCAAAGAGATAATCTATAATCCTGATCCAATAATCCCGCCTGAGAAAGAAAAAATACTGCGCTCGCCCATAAGATTCACCTGGGAGTATGAGGTTCCCCCCTACTACAGGCGCAACTCCTCCGCAGAGGTCGTGGTTATAATTCAGAGGCAGTACAATGGCATGCCCGCATATCTTGAGCAGAGAGTTTCCAACCTGACCCTTCTCGCAAGATTCAACTCCACCATAGAGGGGCTATTCCGCTTCCGCACCCTCATAGATGTATATGGCCCTGCGCAGATTTCGCAGGTAGAGAAAAAATAGGGGGAGAGACTAAATCCTCCTGTTCAACTCCTCAAGCAGCTTCTCGAGGTCTAACCCGCGGTCCTCAGCAACCTCTCGCAGTGTGCGCTTCATCGTAGTAAAGTCGCACTCACAGATATTGTGCTCCAAGAGGTAATCCACAGCTTCCGGATACTCCCTGAAAATCTGGGCTATTTTCATATCAGGCGTTATCGCCATGGCGCTACCTCGCCACAAGAACGCTGCACGGCGCGCGCTCCACAACCTCCCTACCAACGCTGCCCATCAGCATAGTCCTGCGCTTTGAATGGGGCCCCACAACGATGATGTCAGCGCCCTCCTCTTCGGCGGTCTTTATTATCTCCTCCGCTGGGTGCCCTATCTTAACTATCTCCTTCGCCACAAGCACACTGCTCTCGAGGCAGGTCTTTGCCGTTTCAAGCACCTTTTTACCACTCTCGGTGAGAAGGTCTGCAAAGTTCTTACCTTCCTTCTTTAGACTCTCCAGCACCTCAGTAAACTCTGGTTTTCCCAGAAGCTCATAGTCATAAAGGTCACTGAGGTGAGCTACATATACAAGACAAAGCTCTGCGCCGAACTTCTCGGCAAGTTTCCCCCCCATGTTCAAAGCTTTAACGGAACTCTCGCTCCCATCAAAAGCAACAAGCACTTTCTTCATCTAAAATACACCTCCAATATAAAAAGACGTAGGGAAGTCCCTACGTCAGTAGCCTTCAATAGCCTGCACCGTAGCCAGCGGCTTCGCCATAGCCAAGCGCTTCTTCTCCGTAACCAGTGGCTTCACCGTAGCCTGCGCCCTCTTCAGCCGCTTGAGCGGGCTGAGCTTCTTCTGCCTTGGGCTTCACTATCAGCTTGCCTTCCATGCCCTTTTCTCTGTGCCCATTAACCGGGCAGTAGAAGGTGTATTCACCCGCTTTCTCAGCGACAAATTCCACCGTAACCGATGCTCCTGGCTGTATCCCTGCCTGCATCTGTGCAGTTTCCTCGCCGTAGCCCGCGGCTTCACCGTAACCAGCGCCATATCCAGCGGCCTCGCCATATCCCTCAGCAGCACCCTCCTCAGGCTTCACTGCATACACACCAAGCTCATCTATGGCAAAGTTGTGCACCTGCGAGCCAACGTTCTTGATGGTTATCCTAACCACGTCTCCCTCGCTGACGGTTATGCTTGCTGGCTCAAATTTGAACTCCGACGCTTCGATGGTGAATTCCTTTGCTTCAGCGACGCCTTTTGCGGGCGCTGCCGCAGCAGGAGAGGGTTTTACATCCTCGAGACCTGCTGGTACGCCCGGAGAGAAGCTGTAGCCGACTATGAAGCTAAGCGCCATTGCGGTGACTATTGCAAGCACCGCTATATCGTCGCGCATTGCGATCACGCCTTCTTTATCCTGTAGACAAATGTACCGCCGTCGGAGCGCTTCTCTATTATCTCATGCCCTTCCTTGTCGCAGAGCGCTGTAATACTCTCCTCTGAGGAGGGGTTGTCAAAGAGCACTTCAAGTACATCGCCGCTCTTCAGCTTCTGCAGCGTCTTCATTGTGTAGAGTTGGGGATGTGGACATACATAGCCCTTGACATCCAGCTGGTATACTCCATCTTCAAGCTTCTTAACTTTCACTTTCTGCACCTCCTTACTCTATCTCTATGTCAATATCAAAATCCTCTTCCTTAAGCTGGCGCTCAGTCCACCAGTTGAGGAACTTCACGCTTGCCAATGCGCCGCCGCCCATGCCCAAGAAGAACAGCCAGCCACCGGGGTCACCGCCAGCAACACGGATGTAGAATGCACCGATGTTGCAGCCCAGTGCTATTCGCGCACCGAGACCCATGAGCGTGCCTCCGAGGATGCCCCAGACTGCCAGCTCCTTGGTTGGTGCCTTGAACTTGAACTCCTTGTTGAGCAGAGCTATGGCTGCCGCACCAAGGATTATACCTATGGACATGAGCAACGCAGGGTTGTGCCACGGCTCGGGTATGCCGTTCATTACGCCAAAGTATATATTGTCCTTCATGTTCCATCCGAACTTCTCCAGCACCCAGGCACCCACCTGCGCTTCCTGTGTGGTTATATACCAGTAACCGGGGTCAAACACTGTACCTCTCCTAGAAACTTCTTCCACAAAACCAAGCTTCACCAGAGCCTGGCCGAAGTTTTCTATACCGAACTTGTCCCTGAGGCTCTGCATCGCCATTACGTGGATGCCTGCTATTATGCCAATTAGAATCCCCGCAAGGGTTGTTCTTTTCGAAGCAGTTATCATCTGCCAGAAGCCGTAAAGCTCGTCTTTGAGACCCAGCTTAACATCCCCGCCGTCCGCAGGCAGTGTTGCTGCTTTCTTCTCTATAATGCGCCTGACAATGCCCTTCCTAGCAACAAACCAATACGCGAGGCTGAGGAATATCAGCGTGGGTATTATGGTGTTGATGATCGAATTCGCTATAAAGTATTCGCCAAGGCTAAGGCCCTTACCAAAGAATTTCTCTGCCAAGGTGAACTTAGGCTGCGGGAATATGTAGCCCCTCAGAAGCTTGTCGAACCATCCCTGCGCATCTACGAATATCGCTTGAGAGAAGGATATCGCGAGCAGAGCAAGCATAGAGGTGCCATTACCCTCGCCGGTTTTGTACAACGTACCAGAAGCACAGCCACCAGCGAGCACCATACCCAGACCAAATATAAGCCCGCCAACAAGTTCATGTATACCCAGTGGGCCAGGATGGAAGGTGCTCAGCTGGTTTGCCGCCAGCACTGCCATGATAACGCTGAACACACCCATGGCGACCATTATGCCCACGAACATCCTAGTTACGCCGATGGCGAAGAGGTCGCGCCACGCTGAAGCGAAACAGAATCTGCCCCACTGCAGAAGTATGCCGTAGGCAAAGCCGAACCATGCGTAGGCAATGATGTACATGTAGATCGGGTTGACTCTATAGTACCACAGGCTTATTATCAACATTATGCCAACTACAGAAAAAGCCCAGAATTTCCTCCTTCTATCGGCATCGTCTGCCATATTCATCCTTTCCTCCTTAAGCTTGTACTGAGCATTCTGGAGTATCTTGTTCCCCATACCTATATTTATATTTTTCGAAAGTGGTTTCAAGATAACCGAAATTTAATTCCTCACACTTTCATAAAAATCAAAAGTTATAATGTTGGATTAATAAATAATAGAAAAATATTTAAACATCTAGATAAAATAGAAAATTTAGCTTATTGGGTGATTTTATTATGGAGCATTTGTGCGCAGGCAAGAGCATAAATCTGGATTTAACCTTCTGTCCACCAGCGGCAGTGGTTACGTCCAGCTTGAAAAAGGCTGAAAGTGGAGAAGTTTTGCTTGTAAAGGCATCAAGGTGTCAGGTTGAAATGGTGGAAGCGATTGCAGAGCGGCTTGGTGCAGAGATAATCCAGAAGGAAAAGAAGGGCTCTGCCACAGAACTATGGATAATTAAGAAGTAGCTGCGGTTCTGCTATCAAGCGCACAACTTATAAGTATTTTTGTTTTGTCATCTATAAAATATATGTATCTTAAGATAAATTCTTGTGTTTAGACTTCGTATTTATTTAAATAAAAAAGGCCCCCTTATAAATTTTAACGGCGATTTAATCAGGTTTATAGAAAATCTTATAAGCACGCGTCTGAATTATAGTGGTGCATGGGAAAGATAAACCTCTTTTACATAGCGAGGCGCAACCTCAAGCGGAAGTGGTTTAGAAGCCTCGCGCTGATTTTAGCTGTGACAATCGCATCAGGTGCTTTATTTGCCAGTGTTTTGATGATGGAAAGCGTTGGGAGAGGTGCTGAGATAAGTACAAGCATGCTCGGCGCAGATGTCATGGTCGTACCTGTGGGCTATGAAGCCCAGGCGAGAGCATCTCTGCTTGCAGGCGAGCCAAACAAGTTTTACATGTCGCGAAGCGTTGAGGATGAAGTCAAAAAGGTGCCGGGAGTGGCGCAGACCTCTGTTCAGGTCTTCGCCGAGACCGCCGCATTTCCGTGCTGTGGGTTTACAAAAAGCTTCCTCATAGGCTTCGATCCTGAGACAGATTTCACTGTGATGAAGTGGGTGGGTGAGTCGCTTGACCGCCCCTTTGGTAAGGACGACGCAATTCTCGGGTTTTCCCTGGCTGCACTACCCGGATTCAAAACCTATGTGCACGGTCACGAGCTGACTGTGTGGGGCAAGCTCAGGCAGAGCGGCATAAAATACTTCGACAACTCTCTTTTTGTGCCTATAGAGACCCTCTACAACATAGCTGAGGAGAGCAAGAAGAGGGATGAGGTAGCACCTCTGGAAATAGAGAGAGGGCAGATTTCCGTTGTGCTGGTTAAGGCAGAGGAGGGCGTATCTCCAGACGTGCTGGAGGTCAGGATAGAGGGGCGCGTTCCCGGGGTGATCGCCATACCCATGCCCCGCGTGCTTCATACCGTAAGAGCACAGATGGCAACCCTATTCGGCAGTCTTACCATTCTCGTTGCCGTGCTGTGGGTTGCGAATACGCTCATGGTTGGGGCGATATTCACAACCATAGTGAGTGAGCGCAGAAAGGAGCTGGGAATACTCCGCGCTATCGGAGCGAACCGCAGACATGTGTTTAGACTGATTCTCGCAGAAGCTGCTTTCCTCACAGCCCTTGGTGGGCTTCTGGGCATTGCCGCAGGGGGTGCCCTCTTCTATGCCTACAAGGGCATAGTAACCAGCTCCTTCTCAGCACTTAAGATACCATACATCTGGCCCACAGCCGCGCACGTAGCCGCGATTTCCATTTTCACCCTTATCTCTGCCCTTGCCATGGGAATAATAGGTGCGCTTTATCCGGCTTACACCTCTGCGAAGCTCGACCCATACAACGCCATAAGGACGGGTGAGTGAATGATTATAAAGACAGAGCACCTCTGCAAAACCTACAAGATAGGAGACCAGGTGATAGAGGCGGTTAAGGGAGTGGATATTGAAATTGAGCGCGGGAAGTTTGTGAGCATTGTGGGGCACTCAGGCAGCGGGAAGACCACTCTGCTCTCGCTGATAGGGGGGCTTACGAGACCAACCCACGGTAAGGTGTACATAGATGGCATAAATATATGGAATCTGAGCGACGAGAAGCTATCTGAGCTGAGGAATAAGAAGATAGGGTTTATGTTCCAGTTTTCGAGTCTAATTCCAACACTCAACGCCATAGAGAATGTGATGTTACCAGTAGCCTTTGGAAAAGGTGCAAGCGGAGACGTGGAGAAGCGAGCAAAGGAGCTTTTGGAGCTTGTGGGGCTTGGGCACAGGATGCGCAACGTACCCTCGCAGCTCAGCGGCGGAGAGCAGCGCCGCGTTGCGATTGCGCGTGCCTTAATCAACGACCCAGATATAATACTGGCGGACGAGCCCACTGGCGACCTTGACCGAGAAACCGAAGAGGAGGTTATGGAACTCTTTCTGAAGATAAACCGCGACTTCGGCAAGACCTTTGTGATGGTTACTCACAATCCCGAGCTTGCCAAGCGAACCGACATAACCCTTAGAATGGAAAACGGCAGCATAATTGCGAGAGAAGAGCATGGGTAAGCCGAGCGTAGCCAGGCTGGCCTTTAAAAATTTAAAGCGCAAGCGTTTTAGGGCAATTACACTGATACTTGCCATAGCAATAGCCACAGCCTCCCTCTTTTCCAGCATTATTATCCTCAGGAGCGTGGAGCAAGGTTTAGAAAGTGCTGTTGCCCGCCTTGGCGCGGATCTGGTGGTGGTCCCGGAGGGCTACGAGAAGAAGGCAAGCGAGGTTCTGCTGGGAGGCGAACCCTCGACGTTCTACATGGATTCGAGCATTGTGGGAGAGATTAGGAAAGTGCCTGGCGTCGCAAAGGCATCGCCGCAGATATTTCTGCAGACTTCCTCTTACCTAATATGCTGCGAGGTCATGGAGACGCTCTTCATCGCCTATGAGCCCGAAACCGATTTTACGGTAACACCCTGGATAGAGTCCAAGCTTCCTTATATTCCCGAGGAATATGTGGTAACCGGGGGAGGAATACCTGTTTATGAGAACTTCTCCATGTACATCTACGGCCACTGGTATGTGGTGTATGCAAGGCTCCATAAAACAGGACTGCGCTACTTCGACTCCACTATTTTTATCCCCATGGACCTCGCGTATTCCCTTGCTCAGGAGAGCCAACGCAATCCGCGGGTGGCGAACCTCACACTGAAGCTGGGTAAGATCTCTGCGGTACTGGTGCAGGTTAGCGGTGGCAACGCAACTCAGGTTGCCAGGCAAATTGAAGAGCGCGTGCCGGGAACGAGTGTTGTTATGAGCAGCTCCATGGCGTCAAATGCAAAAACGCAGGCGGTCTCACTTTTCTCCTCGCTAATAGCTATATCCGCTCTGCTGTGGTTCGCCAACCTCCTGATGATTTCAGCCACTTTCGCAACTATAGCGGGAGAGCGCCGCCGTGAGTTTGGTCTGCTTCGCGCCATAGGTGCAAAGAGGAGCGATGTGATGAAGCTGATGCTCTATGAGGCAAGTTTCCTCGCCACCATAGGTGCCACCCTGGGGCTAACCATCGGCACCGCTATATTCTTTGCTTTCAGGGAGGAGGTTACCAAGTCCTTCGAAAAGCTCCTTATCCCATTTTTCTGGCCCAATCTGGATACGCTACTCGTCACCGCTGTGGTAGCATTCGCCTCCGCGGTGGTCATGGCTTTTCTGGGCACCTTTTATCCCGCGCTTAGCGCGGCAAAGGAAGAGCCATACGCAGCTATTCGATACGGGGAGTAATGATATTAAACCCCGCGTTCACCCGTGGCTACCTATGCTTTATACTCTAAATATACTCTAAATTTATAAATTTTTTATATACCGTCTCACGCACCAGAATTATATATCAAGAAAAAAATACTTATAAATCAAAACTTTTACATTAGTATTACATGCAGATTATAGGTTAATTATCAGTTGTGCATTTTTATGAATAATCATACTATTTGGGAAAAACTTTATAAGTTATTATGTAGATGTAGCAATCGCCCAGGAGCTCCCATCTTCTGGCAGGCTGACCCAACGCTGCCGGAGTCTTAGGCTTTGCCCACCCTTCCTGGGCGACCTCCTTCTTCCTTTCAATAACCTTTTATGTAGTCCCCTTTGTGTTTCTTCATCGACTACTTTTAACGCCTCGGTAGCTCAGCCTGGTAGAGCGTGTGCTTGGTAAGCACAAGGCCGCGGGTTCAAACCCCGCCCGAGGCTTTCTTTACCAAAATTATAAGCCCCACATTGTTTGGACAATCTTTTCTTTCTTTTGACACACTTTTCCAATGCTCTCACGAAGCTCATAGATACTATATACACCTCTTATCCACCCATGGCAAGCCATTACTGCATTTCCTGTGGTGCTCCTCTTGCCCAGGGAAAATATCTCTGCCAAGCCTGTGAGGCCTCGCTTCTGGAAAAACTTTGCGAGGCGCAACGATATCGAACGAGGCAGTGAAACAACATTCGCCTCAGCAAGTTCATGAAGCCTGAGACTGGGCTAAAAAGCTTAATATCATTACCTACAAATGGGAGATATGGACATAAAAAGAAGGGCGCTGCTTACCATTGTCGCCATGCTCGGCTCGGCACTGACTTACAAGTATCTGTACCCTCTGCGCTACTTCTTCCTCGCGCCGCGGGATGTCGAAAGGGTGGTGAGTGTGAGAACAAAGCAAAATGTTTTCACGCATAGCAACAGGTCGCTTGTCTCAGTTGTGGAGGTGGGGGACGTCAAGGAGGCGGTTGAGAATGCTGTAAAACTAATCGGCGGCTTCAAGAAGCTCAGGCTTAAAGGGAAGGAGGTGCTTGTAAAGCCAAATGTAAACAGCGACGACCCCCATCCGGCGACCACAAACCCCGAGGTGGTGCGCGCCACTGTCGAGCTTCTGTATGAAGCGGGTGCTCGCAGAGTTGTTGTGGGAGACATGAGCGGTATATACTGGCTGCCAACTAAGCAGAGCATGGAGAAAACCGGCATAGCTAAGGCTGCTCTACAAGCTGGTGCAGAGCTTGCCTTCTTCGAGGAGGAAGAGTGGGTGGCTATGGCGCCACCGCAGGCTAACTACCTGAAGAGCTTTTCAATCCCACGCCGGGTGTACGAGGCTGAAGTATTGATTTCGCTACCTGTGATTAAGACCCATAAGTACGCGACCTACTCCATGAGTCTGAAAAACTTCGTGGGCATAATCTCCAACGCTGACAGGCGCAAACTACACACCTCTCGCTACATGGAGGAGATGATCGCAGAGATCAACCTCGCAGCAACGCCGGATTTAATAATAATGGACGGAACGCGAAGTATGGTGGCAGGAGGGCCCACAAGCGGGAGTGTGAAGGAGACTAACGTAATTCTTGCCAGTGGGGATAGGGTGGCAATAGATGTGGTAGGGCTGAGCATAGTTAAGAGCTTCAATGAGTGGGAGCGGGTGGCTGAGATTGGGATATGGGAGCAGAGGCAGATAAAACGCGCTGTTGAGCTCGAGCTAGGAGCAAATAGCTGTGAGGATATAGAGGTTGTCAGCGCTGGCGATAGCCCGGCGTTTATGCGGCTTGTGGAGTTTATTAAGAGAGCAATAACTGAGTAGTTTATTTTCAGGCTTCTCTGGAAACATCGCAAAGATGGTTGCCCACTACTTGAGAGCATACGCACCAAAATTTTTATTATAAGCAGACCATATCTTATCCTCAGAAAATTGGATGTATCCCGTCCCAGAAGGGAGCCTGAAAATGAATAAGATACTCGGCTGCATCTTGATTGTTGCCTCAGGCGTAGCAGCCTATGCCATAAGCAGCATATATCCTGCTCTAAACGCCCTGTTCATCGCCCTTATTTTCGGCATAGCCTTCGGGAGTATCCTCGAAAGCAAAGAGATGAAAGCCCTGGCAGAGAGGTCTCTCGTGGTAACCCTCCCTGTGGGCATAATATTATACGGGGCAAACATAAAGTTCCCTCTTCCATGGGACTTTCCAACACAGGTTATTATCCTCACCTTCCTCTCAGCCACGCTGATGGGCACTGCCGTTTATCTATTTGCGAAGATACTTAGGGTGAGGGAGAAGCTTGCATTACTTTTAGCATGCGGTACTGCGATATGCGGCGTCTCCGCCATAGCTATACTCTCCCCAATAATCAAACCGAAAAAGGAGGAGTTCTCGGCCGCTATTATAATAATAACTGTTGTGGGGCTGACAGGGGCTCTGCTCTACCCCTTCCTGGGCTACATTTTAGGAATGAGCAGCAAGATTTACGCGTTTATGAGCGGAGCCACACTGCACCAGACTGGTTTAGTCGTGATAGCTTCAAAACCCTTTGGCAGCGGGGTTCTCCAGGACGGTCTTGCTGTGAAGGGAATACGCATAGCCATGATAGCCTTGGTGGCCCTCTTGGTCTCTTTCGTTTATGCTGAACACAGGTTCTACATCCCGTGGTATGTGGTTATCTTCCTGCTTGTGGCTTTTCTCACCAGCTTTGTTCTTCCACATTATATTGTTAATATGCTCAAACCCTTCTCCACAATAGCCTTTTCCATAACCCTCGCATCAATAGGATTCTCTGTGAATATAAGAGATATTCAGAATATACGTTTGAGCCCACTTATCGCAGCTTATTTGGGCTGGTTCTGCGCAATAGGCATATTTATTTTTATTATGGGGTGGGTACTATGAGGATGCCGATATTTTTTAAAATAGTCACCATCTCGCTCCTGTTTTCAATGTTATCTCTTGGGCTCTTCACTGTCAGCTTTGCGACCCCTGGAGGGTTTACCCCAGCTTATTTCCTCTATATGGTGATAATCATCCTGGGAATCTCTCTTTTTGTCGCCGGTAGCATAACAGAGCCTCTGGAAAGGCTGAAGGTTGGCTTTGAGAGAATTATGAGAGGGGGCAACGCCCATGTGGAGATAAATACTGGAGACGAGTTTGAAGACCTCGCCCATGCGTTTAATCACATGGCGGGGGAGTTGACAAGGCAGAGGGAGATGCTGAAGAGGAGTGAGGAGAAGTACAGACTTCTAATAGAGGACATCAACGACTGGGTATTTGAGCTGGACGAAAACTGGGTTTACACCTATTCCAGCCCCAAGGTCAGGGAAATTCTGGGCTATGAGCCTGAGGAGGTTCTGGGAAAGACGCCGCTGGATTTCATGCCCGAGGAAGAGAGAGCATTAGCTATTAAAAAAATTAAAGAAATCAGAGAAAAGCAAACTTCGTTTTCGGGGCAGGAAAATGTTTTCATGAAAAAGGATGGGAGTTTTGTAGTACTGGAGACCAGCGGCAGGCCATTTTTTGATGAAAATGGAAGTTTAAAGGGTTACAGAGCTGTTAGTAGAGATATAACTGCAAGAAAGCGGGCTGAGGAGAGATTAGCCTACCTCGCAGGAATTGCTGAGCATTCTATAGATGCGATAATCTCTCTGGACCTTGAGGGGAGGATAGTCTCCTGGAACAAGGGTGCGGAGATGATGTTTGGGTATAAAGAAGCAGAGGTAATAGGGAATCTAATGAATAGCATTGTGCCAGAAGAGCTCTGGGATTCCTGTGGGAAGAATTTTAAAAAGGCGATTATGGAGGGCTACGCCAGGGATATAGAGACCATAAGGCTCGCGAAGGATGGGAGAAGGGTGCTGGTGGACCAGACGCTTACCACAATTTACAACCCCAAGGGTGAGCTTATAGGCTTTGTTGCAATAATGCGAGATATAACCAAGCGAAAGGAGGCTGAAGAAGAGCTTAAAAGGGCGTACAGGCAACTGGAGGAGAGAACCAAAGAGTTGCTGAAATCCCAGAAGGAGCTGGAATACTTTGCAAACATCGTTGAAAATTCCAACGATGCTATCTACTCTGTAAACCTAGATGGAATTATTACCAGCTGGAATAAAACCGCTGAAAAGATGTTCGGCTGGAGAAAAAATGAAGCTATAGGTATGCAGGCAGGCAAACTACTGCCAGATGAAATTAAGAATGAAACACCCTTCCTTATTCAGAAGGTAAAGCAGGGAGTGAAGTTCATATCCTACGAGACCAAAAGGGTGAGCAAGGACGGCGCTATAATAGATGTGGATGTGACCATCTCACCAATCTTGGACGAAAGTGGTAATCCAGCGGGATTTTCTGTGATAGCGAGGGACATATCTTCCAAGGTTAAAGCCGAAGAAGGGATGCTCAAGAGGATTTTGAAGTACGATGTTAGCAGGGGCAGGATTTACCTGATAGAGGAGCCCTTTCCAGACCTTGCCAAAGATGTACTCCTTGACCTAGTAAAATGTGGTTATGCAGGCACAGTGATAACAAGGAGGCTCGCAGAGGAGATAGGTGTACGTGGTGTGGTGTATTTCTGGCTCTCTGAGAAGAGAGGAAAAGATACTCTCTCACCTGAGATTTCTGAGGTGGAGTCTACGATAATGAACCTGCCAAACTGGAACAATGCCGTGCTTTTAGAGCTGGACTACCTCATCCTTAAAAATGGATTTGAGAAGGTGTTTGAATTCGTCCAGAGAATGAAAGAGGCATTTTATTTCCTGAAAAAGGGTGTGCTGCTTCTTTCATTAGACCCTGAGATTCTGACACAGAGGCAGGCAAAGCTTCTCAGGAAGGAATGTGGCATTATAAAGCCAAAGCAGCATGAACTCCCGCCTGAGGTTTTTGAGATTTTAAGGCATGTTTACATGGAGAACAGGGTAGGGAAGAAACCGTCTATTAAGGAGATTATGCAGAAGTTCAACATTGCGAGAAATACAGCCAAAAAACGCATACGGTACCTCGAAGGTAAGGAATTGGTGAATGTGGTCAGGGTGGGTAGGCTGAAGTTACTTGAGGTCACAGAGAAGGGTAAAGAGCTATTCTATTAGGCGCAGGTATATTGAAAATATTGACACTTTTTTTGACGATATTGATAAGCAAACTGTCACCCCTAGTTTTTCTAGCGGCGCAGAAAAGGTGGGTAGGAAGTGAGCCAGGGCATTAAAGTTGGAGTGGGAAAGGAGTGGAGCAAGCTGTGGAACACCGAAGAGTGGTGGGCCGTGTGGGAGGCATTGCTTAAACTCTCTGGCTATGGAAACAGAAAAGATGCGCAGATAGAGAAGGTCTTGAGATACAGCAAAAGCAGCAGGAGATAATCACTAAAACTCCATAAACAAAGCTCATGGGTATTCCGATGAAACAGATACATGCCAATAAAATCATAGTGCTTAACAAAACCTTCTGTCCACCTGCAGCGGTGGTGCTCTCCAGCCTAAAGAAGGCAAAGGCAGGAGAGGTGCTCCACATCAAGGCTTCAGCGTGCCATGCCCAGCTTGTAGCTGACTTAGCTGAGCGCGTAGGGGCCGAGGTGATATTTAAGGATAAAAATGGCACCTGCACCAGCTTCTGGATTTTGAAAAAGTAGGTTAGCGGAGGTACTCAGCCAGCCTGCTCTCAAGCTCAGGCATATACGGTGCCAGCATCGCCTGAAGCACGCGGTCTAGGTTAAAGAAGAAAGCTACTCCTGCGATTATCAGCACCCAGCCTGCGATTTTTTTTGCATAGACGTTGTACCTGCTGACGCTCGCCACCCTGCTGGTGGCAAACTTCCCGAGATAAGCCACAGCAAGCATTGGTATGCCCAGACCTATTGAATATGCAAAGAGGGAAACCCCACCCGTAACCACATCGCTGGTTACAAGCATCAGCACCGGGCCAAGCACCGGTCCGACGCAGGGTATCCACACTATACCGAGGGATAGGCCAAGAAGGAGTGCCCCTAAATAACCTTCTCTCTGCTTTGATGTGAAGCCAGGGATACTGAGCTTGTTGAGGAGCATAGTGGAGTACATCACAAAGTAGCTGTTCAGCCTCTCGCTAACAAGCATAGCACCCATGAGTATTATGAGGATGATTCCAAATATGCGCAATCCCCCAGAGATGGGTCCCATAGCTTCTCTGAAAATAGAGGTGAGCACGCCCATGACGGTGAATGTTATGCTCATCCCGGCGACGATTATAAGGGGACGAAGCTTAGAGCCAGCGCCACCAGCCATCACCACCGGCACAAGGGGGAAAACGCAGGGTGAGGTGATACTCACTATGCCAGCGAGAAAGGACATGAGCACCAACTTCATTCAGAACACCTTCATAGCTTGCCAAAACTACCGAGGCAAAAACCTTTAAAAATTGCAGGGTAATAATTACTGGGGTAGAGTATGGACTTCACCGGTAGGGATATAATCTCCATACGCGACTTCTCCAAGGAGGAGATTGAATACATCCTTGAGAGTGCTGCACGCATGGAGGCGAGGCTTGGGGGCAAGTTAAACCTGCTCGAGGGAAGGATTTTAGCCTGCCTTTTCTTTGAGCCCAGCACGCGCACGCGCTTAAGCTTCGAGGCGGCAATGAAGCGCCTCGGGGGCAGGGTTATAGGATTTTCTAAGGCGGGCGTCGCCTCAGTTGCGAAAGGTGAAAACCTCACCGATACAATAAAAACCGTCACTAACTACGCGGATGTGATAGTTATACGCCATCCCCGCGAGGGCGCCGCTCGCTTAGCCGCAGAGGTCAGCGAGGTGCCGGTGATAAACGCAGGTGATGGCTCCAATCAGCACCCCACGCAGACACTGCTAGACCTCTACACAATAAAGAAGGAAAAGGGCAGGCTTGACGTTAAGGCAGCGATTGTGGGCGACCTCAAGTACGGGCGTACTGTGCATTCCCTCGCCCACGCTTTAGCCATGTTCGGTGCCAGCTTAATCCTCGTCTCGCCTTCCGGGCTGGAGATGCCGCCAGAGGTACTGGCAGACCTTCTGGAGCTAGGGGTTGAGGTGAAAGAGACCCACAACATAGAGGAGGCGGTAAGCGAGGCGGAAGTGCTCTATGTTACCAGAATACAGAAGGAGCGTTTCCCGGACCCTGAGGAGTATGAGAAGGTGAAGGGAGCCTACAAGGTCACGCGGGAGATGCTCGCCTCCGCCAGGGAGGATTTAATAGTCATGCACCCCCTGCCCAGAGTAGACGAGATCTCGCCTGAGGTTGACCTGACAAAGCACGCGCGCTATTTCCAGCAGGTGCGCAACGGCTTACCCGTGCGCATGGCACTGCTCACGCTTGTGCTGGGGGTTGAATAATGGAGAGAGACATACGGGTGAGGAAGATCAAGGACGGTACCGTCATAGACCACATCACCGCCGGGCAGGCGCTCAATGTGCTGAAGATAATAGGCATAACCCGGGAATTTCCGAAGACAACTGTAACCGTGGCGATAAATGTGCCTTCCCGGAAAGCGGGGCTGAAGGACATAGTGAAGGTCGAGGGGAAGGAGCTGAGAAGCGAAGAGGTGGACAAGATTGCGCTTATCGCCCCCAAGGCGACAATAAACATAATTCGCAACTACCAGGTGGTGGAGAAGAAGGAGGTCTCTATACCGCCAAAGCTTGAGGGCGTGCTGAAGTGCGCCAACCCTAACTGCATAACCCACTTTGAGCCTGTTAAAACTAAGTTTCATGTGGAGAAGAAGGAGCCCATAAAGCTTCGGTGCCATTACTGCGAGCGAGTAATGAGTGAGGCAGAGATAGTGAGGCAGTTCTAGCGCATATGGACGTAGCAGAAATCCGCCAGAGGTTTGCAGAGATCAACCCGAAATTCGTGAAGAGGTACGCAAAGATAGACGATACTGACGAGTTTTACATATACTCAGCAAAGCCTCTGCGACCAAGCATACGGGTTAATACTCTAAAAGCAGATGTCGAAGAGGTTGTGGAGAGGCTCAGCGAGAGGTTTGAGCTTGAGCCTGTGCCCTGGTGTCCCGAGGGCTTCTGGGTGAGAGGGGAAGAGAAAGTGAGTACTACCATGGAGCATGCTCTGGGCTTAATTTTTGTTCAGGAAGCGGCGTCCATGCTTCCCCCAGTGGTTTTAGACGTGGAGCCGGGCATGCTTGTGCTGGATGTTGCCGCCTCGCCTGGAGCGAAAAGCACGCAGATAGCCCAGTACATGCGCAACCAGGGCTGTCTCATTGCCAATGACGTTAGGATGGAGCGAGCAAGGATACTCGCCTCCAACCTGCAGCGCTGCGGAGTGCTCATCGCAAAGGTTACCCTTAGCGATGGGCGGAGCTTTTCCAGGTATCGCGAAACCTTTGACCGCGTGCTTCTAGACGCACCATGCAGCAACGCTGGCATGGTGCGCAAGAACTACAAGTACCTCAAAATATGGGGACAGCGCCGCCCTAAAAAGTACTCCAAGCTTCAGAAGGAACTTATAAGCGCTGCCTATGAGGCGTTAAAGCCGGGTGGGGTGCTGGTCTACTCCACCTGCACCCTTGACCCGGTGGAGAATGAGGGGGTGGTTGACCACCTGCTGATGAACACAGATGCAGAGATTGAGGAGCCAAAGCTTCCTGTTAAGAGGCATCCTGCGTTTTTAGAGTTTGAGGGCAAGAGCTACACCAGCGAGGTGCGCAAGTGCCTGCGCCTGCATCCCCAGGACAATGACACCGAGGGTTTCTTCGTGGCGAAGGTGGTGAAGCCATGAGCGTTACAATGGTACTTGAACTCCTCAAGGAGCAGTTCGGTGTCGAGAGCATTGACTTCAAGCTGCGCGAAGGCGGAAGCGGGCGTTATTACGCCTACAGGGAATGCGAGCTTGAGATTGAGGAGTTCGCCTCTGGGGTATACTTCGGAAAGCTGGAGAAAGATGGTCTTCGCCTCTCTGTGGAAGGGTGCTATCTTGTGGGGAGGAATGCTACAAAGGGTATGGTGGAGGTGAGCAGAGAGCAGGCGGAGCAATGGATGCGCGGCGAAGACCTGGAGATTGAGGCTAGGGGCTATGTGATTCTCCGCTGGGGGAGCTACTTCTTAGGATGCGGAAAGGGCAAAGGTGGGAAGATTCTGAACTACCTGCCAAAGGAGAGGAGGGTGCCTTCACCGTAACCTTTATATACCTAATCATGCTACTATGTAGCATGCTAACAAATAGCATGAAGGTGGAAAGATGAGCGAGATTGGCAAGCGCGTCAGACTTGAGAGGATAATAAACCGCGAGACGAGAAAGACAATAATAGTTCCCATGGACCATGGCGTGAGCTCAGGACCAATCGCGGGCTTAATAGACATGCCTGCAGCGGTGAACAGCGTTGCTGAGGGTGGAGCGAATGCGGTGCTTCTCCATAAGGGCATAATCAAACATGGACACCGCGGCTATGGGCGAGATATTGGTCTAATAATGCATCTCTCCGGAAGCACCTCGCTTTCACCTGACCCCAACAACAAGGTGCTCGTCGCAACAGTAGAGGAGGCGATAAAACTCGGAGCAGACGCTGTAAGCATCCATGTCAATGTAGGCGCGGACGACGAAGCTGAGATGCTCACCCAGCTTGGCGAGATAAGCGCAAAGTGCATGGAGTGGGGCATACCTCTCCTAGCTATGATGTACCCCAGGGGAAGGAAAATTGAGAGCGAGCACGACGTTGAGGTGGTTAAGCACGCTGCCCGCGTGGGTGCAGAGCTGGGCGCAGATATAGTTAAGACGAACTACACAGGAGACGTGGATACCTTCAAAGAGGTTGTCAAGGGCTGCCCGGTGCCGGTGGTTATTGCAGGTGGCCCCAAGATGAGCACCGACCGCGAAGTGCTTGAGATGGTAGCAGGCGCAATAGAGGCTGGCGCTGCGGGAACGAGCATAGGCAGAAACATTTTCCAGCACACCTCGCCAACTAAAATGGTGCGCGCCATCGCGGCGATAGTGCATGAAGGTAAAAGTGTGGATGAGGCTATGAAGCTTCTCCAGTAGCGAAACTTCGTCACCCTATCGCTTCGCGAGACGGGTAACTTCGTCACCCTATCGCCTGACGGCGAAACGGGTAACCCTTATTACCTCTTCATGCAAAGATTATGCAAAGGTGGTGCAATGAAGTTTTTCTGGGTAGATGCAACCTCTGGCGAAAGCTGGGATGAGCGTAAGGCAGTAATAACCACCAGCCTTGAATCAGGCGCCGCTGGCGTGGTGGTGCGCAGCGAGGACGCAGAGAAGGCTGCCAAGCTGGGCAAGGTGAAGCTGGTCTGCGAGGGCGATGGATGCGATTGTACGCTGGTGCGCTTCGCCGATAAGGAGCTTCCCTCAAGGCTGGAAGAACTGGAGGATATGGCTCTGGTCAGAGAACTAAAGGAGAAGGGCAGGGAAGTCGCTGCCTACGTTGAGATTCTCAGCAAAGCCCACGAGAGGTTGGCGGCGCAATTAGCAAGGCTCGCCGATTATATAATCGTTGTGGGGAAGGACTGGAAGGTAATCCCCCTTGAGAACCTCATAGCAGAGCTTCAGAAGGAAGATGTGAAGGTAATCGCTGGCGTTAAAAACGCGGAGGATGCAAAGCTAGCGCTTGAGACCCTCGAGGTGGGTACAGATGGCGTGCTCTTAGAGAGCGATGACGTTAATGAAATAAAGCGCGTCTCAAGCATAGTTTCGCGCAGTGCGGAGAGGCTTGAGCTAACCTGCGCGAAGGTTGTGAATCTCAGGCAGGTGGGCATGGGCGACCGCGTGTGTATAGACACTGCCTCGCTGCTAAAGATAGGAGAGGGTATGCTGGTTGGAAGCCAGGCGGCTGGGCTCTTTCTTATCCACTCAGAAACTCTGGAGAGCGAGTATGTTGCCTCTCGCCCATTCCGCGTGAATGCAGGGGCAGTGCACGCTTATGTTCTTGCCCCGGGAGGAAAGACGCGCTACCTGAGCGAACTTAAGGCAGGGGACGAGGTTTTAGCAGTCGATGCTGAAGGAAACACCCGCAGGGTTATTGTGGGCAGGGTGAAGATAGAGCGTCGCCCTCTAATGCTGGTTGAAGCGGAGGTGGATGGCAGAGTTTACAAGACACTGCTCCAGAACGCTGAGACCATCAACCTAGTCACCAAGGACGGAAAGCCCATCTCTGTGGCGAAACTCAAGGTTGGGGATGAGGTGCTGATTTACTGCGCCAGCGAGGGCAGGCACTTCGGCATGGAAGTGGAGGAGACGGTAATAGAGCGGTGATTATCGCCCTTTCTCTAATGCTTTTTTAAACGCGGCGATGTGCACCTCACCGGCGAAGTGCAGCGGAGCCTTTTTACCCTGAGCAACTTCATACCCGGCGGCGGCTCTGCATATGAACTGCACCTCAAGGGCAAATCGCTGCACAGCCTTTTCCACAGGCATGCCCACTATTTTCTCTGCCGCTTCCCAGGTGGCGCCGCAGGGTGCACCCTTCTTCACCCTTACGTTGGCGACCTTTCCCTCGCGTACCTCAACCTCAAGCTCCGGCGTGCCAAAGCGCCGAGCGTATTCCCCTGCTTCCTTCACCTCGCCCAGACCGCAGCACGTGGGCGGGGTTATTGCGCCGGCGATGCGCCTCCCTGGAGAGATAACTGGTATCCCCTTGCGTTTCGCAACTTCGGCGAGAAACTCACTCAGGTCAGGATGATAAAGGTAGTCAAGCACAAGCTCAGCCTCGAAATCGCTGGAAATGTAATCCTCGGGCTCATCTATAATCTCCGGCAGCACCTCAGGTACTGTAAAAATCTTTGTTATCTCAATATCTCTGCCATACTTTTCAATACCAGCTATTTTGTGGATTCCTCGCCCACCCCTCTGAAAAACAACAATCCTCATCACGGACCCGGCTGAAAATCTGGGCAGCTCCTGTTTTTCTCTATATTCAAATTCCAGCGGTTATGCATAAGGCACCTGTACCGCATGTTGTAGTCAGTTATCAAATTCTCCAGCAGGGCACAGTCCTCGCACCTTACCATGGCACCACCATAGCTGCTGGGATTTAGGGTTTTTGTGGGTTGTTGTGTATATAAATGTTTCCCTTAATTTCTATTTTTTTCTACCCTAACTCCTGCCTTCCAAGCTATTCATTATTTTTATTATAATGCTCAACCTCCACGTCCAGAGTAATTACCAGACCCTCGCCCAGCATTTCCTTTATTTTTGGAAGCACGCTCTCTATTGCACCGCTCTCTGCTATGGTGTCAATAACCACAGGCAGGTCCATGCTGAATCTTAAAATGTCAACTGAGTGTTCGCCACTCTTTGGACCATAGCTCTCTATCCCTCTGAGCACAGTTGCTCCAGGTATGCCGCTCCTCTTTAAAAGCTCCAGCACCGCCTTGTAGGCAGGCTTCCCTTTGTATTTATAACTTTCACCTATGTAAATTCTAAGCCATTTAGCTTTCACAGAATCCCTCCTGACAGTTTTTTGCCCAAGGCAAAGGCTATAGCACCAAGGAACAGGTTAAGAGTTATATTTAAAAGAAAACCCTTAAAGTTTCCCCTTTCCGCTAACCTGAAGCTCTCATAGCTCAGAGTTGAGAAGGTTGTGAGGGAGCCAGAAAAACCCACGGCAAAGAAGAAGTATACTTCATTCCTACCTTCTATGAAAAAGGGGAGAAGAAAGCAGCCCAGAGTGTTCACTGTGAGAGTACCTAGGGGTATTTCCTTGAATCCAGGAATTCTGTAGAGGTAGTAGCGCAGCGCTGCACCTAAAGAGCCTCCCAGGGCAACGAGAATAGCGCTTTCCATTCACTCAATCCCTCCTGGCAAGGTACAGAGCGAAAGCTCTGCCTGAGTAAACTGAAGCAAGACCCAGAATAAAGTTTGAGGTGATATAGATAAAGCTCTGAAGGAAAGGAAGGTTGAAAGCATCGTAAATAAAAGTAGAAAAGGTGGTGAAGCTTCCCAAGATGCCTGCTGCTATAAGAACTCTGCTCTGCGCTGACAGGGCACCAATATATATCTCCTCGTACATGAGAAAGCCCAGCAAAAGGCACCCGAGGATATTAACAGCCAGAGTTGAGTAGGGCTGGGGTATTGCGCCGGAGAAGATATAGCGGAGGGTTGCTCCAGCACCACCCCCAAGGGCCACAAGAATGTAGGGCTCGACAGCTACAAGCTTGTAATAGGCTGAGTTCTTCAAGAAGTGAACCTCCTGATGAAGCCTCGTCAGCTCAATAAAAGGAGTCATCAGCCCTCAGTAGGCTTTGGTGCAGGTGGACGACTCCATCACCCTCTCTTCCATCATCTGATAACAGCATAAATGTTTTTTATTCACTATTTATTACTCAGCCCAATCAGTTTAAGGAATAACCCACAGCACCAACCTCAATATTTTTAACTCCCAAGAGCAATACAAAGCGTGTGGTGGATATGAAGACAATTGAGCTTAAAGGCGAAAAGGTTGTAATGATAGACCAGACGCTTCTCCCGCGGGAAGTTAAGCTTATAGAGTGCATCGACACAGAGTGCATCGCCGAGGCGATAGAAAACCTGAGAATACGCGGCGCACCCGCGCTGGGCGTTGCCGCCGCCTTCGCCCTCGCCCAGACGGCGCTGAAGTATGCGAACTCGCCGAGAGAGGTTGTACTTTCCGAGCTGGAGAAGACCTACAAGCGCATAAAGGCTACCCGCCCCACTGCGGTAAACCTGCACCTAGCTCTCGAGAGGGTTATGAGCAGGGCAAGGGAAAGTGAAAACCCGGCTGAAGCTGCGTATAAAGAGGCTCTCAGGATTTACGATGAGGATTTCGAGGCGAACAAGAGGCTGGGCGAGTACGGAGCTGAGCTTCTCGAAGATGGCGACGTCGTGCTTACGCACTGCAACACCGGTGCCCTTGCCACAGCCAGCTACGGCACCGCATTGGGTGTTATAATCACAGCATGGCATCAGGGCAAGAAGCTTAAGGTGTTTGCCGACGAAACGCGACCACTACTCCAGGGGGCTCGTCTCACAGCCTGGGAGCTGGTCCAGGAGGATATACCGGTGACGGTTATCACAGACAGCAGCGCCGCCTATGTGATGCGCACCCAGGGGGTGAGCAAGGTTATAGTGGGCGCTGACAGAATCGCTGCCAACGGCGATACCGCCAACAAGATAGGAACCTATTCCCTTGCGATACTCGCAAAGGAACACGGGATACCATTCTACGTCGCCGCTCCCCTCTCAACGATAGACCTGGCGACGCCCAGCGGTGAGCACATACCCGTGGAATACAGGAAGCGCGAGGAGATTGAGTTCTTCAACGGCCAGCGCATTGTGCCTGCGGAAGCAGAAATACTCAACCCGGCGTTCGACGTTACACCTGCGGAGTACATCTCCGGCATAATAACAGAAGCCGGTGTGCTCACCCCACCCTACGAGGAGAGCATACGAAGAGCTTTCGAGAGAAAGCGCTAAGTTATTTATATAAACCAGGGGTTTAATGCTATTATGCGCCTCTACATCCTTCTTCTGCTGCTTGTCCCTCTCGCTCATGCAGAAACACAGCTCAGCGCTGTAGAGCACAACATAACCTACTTTCTTGGCAAGGAGAACGTCTCGGTAAAGGAGGACATAATCCTCAAAAACAGGCCCTTCTCAGTAACCTCGCCCATATATTACTACCTCGGGACAGATGCAGAGAGTATAAGTGTGGAGGTCACCGGCGGGGCTGATTATAAGATCGACGAGACCTATGGAGGGGTGATATTTAATTTTAGAAATGCCTACGCCACAAAGGTGAAGATTAAGCTACTCTACTCCTATCCCCAAAGCCTGCGCAGAAGCGATGGGAGTTACCTGCTCGCAGGCGAAGCTCTAAAGCGGGTGTACCCCTGGGGAATTAATGTGGTGAACCTGCGCTTTGTTCTTCCGCCAGGGTTCACCTTCGGAGAGGTCTCGCCCGAGCCACAGGAGAGGGGAGAGAGCTACCTTCTCTACAGGATAACCTACCTCGATGCTCGCGCATATGAGGGATTCCCGGTAAGCATCGAATATGCCAACTACCGCGAACTTGCAGAGAAAAGCCTGAGCCTGGCAAAAGCGAGAGAGCATGACACCTTCCTCGCTGTGAAGGACGCAAACCAGAGCATCGAGAATGCTCGAAGCTACGGGGCAAACCAGTCGCAAGCGTTGGCAAGCTTCAACGAGGCACTTACCCACCTCCAGAACTACTTCCAGCTTGTGAAGCAGGCAGAGCTTATCCTTGAGAAGAACAGTTATGAGGCTTATAGAAAGGCATCCTCAGCGGTAGAGGAGCTTGAGCTCGCGGGCATAAAGGCGAGGGAGGCCTACAGCAGAGCGAACTTTGCAATTCAGCTCACCCTTGAGAAGAGGCTTGCTACCTTTGAGGAGAACTTAACTAGCTTGAGCAAAGAGGAGCCGGAAGTGCAGCGCGTTGTCGTGGTAGAGCAGCCCGCGAAAGGCATAAACCTGTACAAGTACGCCTTTTTTGCTCTTGCAGTGCTCTTTATAATATTCATCGCAAGCGAGGCTTACCGCATCCTAACACCAAAAAGCTACCGCAGAAGAAGCAGCGTAAAGGATTTCAGGGTGATTGGCGACCTGAAGAGAAAGACTTTCAACGGATTTGAGAAGAAGGTGGCTAAGGTCAAGCGGGGCGTTGACCTTGCGCAGGAGATTCGAAACCTGAGAAAACGAAGGGAGAAGCTGAAGCTGGGTATAGAGAACGCCCGAAAGAAGTTCACCTCTGGCGAGATAACCGCTGAGCTGTATGAGCTGGAGAGAGGGAAGTTTGAGAGGGAGATAGAGGAGATAGACCGCAGGATTGCGCTGCTGGAGAAGGAGCTTAGTGAGATTAAGAGGCATGGGCATGAGGAAGGTAAGGCAGATTGAGGTTACCAGTGGAATGAGCGTTGACGAACTCATGCGCCAGTACAGCGAGGCTGGCGTGCTCGGAGCTGGCGCTTTGGGTAGGGCATGCGACATCCTGGAGGAGATGGTCAGAGCAAGGGCGACCATATTCCTGGGCTTAGCCGGACCCCTCATCGCCGCAGGGATGAGGAACATAGTTACTGAGCTTATAAAAATGGGTGCAGTAAGCGCCATCGTAACCAACGGAGCAAATGTTGTGCACGACGTCCTCGAAGCAATAGGCGGTGCGCACTACGTGGGCAGCTTTCGCAGCGACGACGCACAGCTGCACAGCGCTGAGATGGGCAGGATAGGCAACGTCTACACCCGGGTTAAAGACTTTGTTGCCTTTGAGGATTACGTCCAGGAGCTTCTCTCTGGTATCCCCGAAGAGAGGAGGAAGAACCTCTCAATAAGGGAGCTGCTCTCAGAGATAGGGAAGAGCATAAGCGACGCTAACTCGTTCCTCAGGGCTGCA
Source organism: Candidatus Pyrohabitans jungbluthii (assembly GCA_002010065.2). Lineage (GTDB taxonomy): Archaea > Hydrothermarchaeota > Hydrothermarchaeia > Hydrothermarchaeales > BMS3B > Pyrohabitans > Pyrohabitans jungbluthii. Next base: position 115,971 of record MTMD02000001.1, read on the forward strand.
TATGAGCGGCGCATACCCGTGTTCTCCCCGGCGGTGGTGGATTCAATGCTGGGGTTGCAGCTTTTCTTCTTCGCAGAGAGGAACCACATTGTGTTAAACGCTGTTAAGGATATGAAGGAGCTTGCCCAGATGGTTTTCGACGCCTCCGAGGTGGGGGCACTCTTCCTCGGTGGAGGCGTGCCCAAGCATTACATACTGGGAGCTAACTTGCTTCGCGGCGGTATAGACTACGGGATTCAGGTTACGATGGACCGCGAAGAATCCGGCTCGCTAAGCGGTGCAAAGCTGGAGGAGGGGATAAGCTGGGGCAAGACAAGAGAGGAAGGCAAGGTGGTGACGGTGGTGGGCGACGTAACGATAATCTTCCCTCTGCTGGTGGCGAGCCTTAAAGAACGCCTGGGAGGCAGGGAATGAGGCTGCAAAGGGAGCACGGGCTCATTTTAGCTCTGGATGTAACCTCGCGCACAAAAGCGCTCAGCGTTGCGGAGAGCGTGGTGGATTACATAGACGCGGTGAAGGTGGGCTACCCTCTGGTGCTCTCCTGCGGTCTCGAGATTATAAGCGAGCTTAGCGATTTGGGCAAGCCTGTAATCGCAGATTTTAAAGTGGCTGACATACCCTATACCTCACGCCTCATCTGCGAGCAGGCGAAGCAGGCGGGAGCAAGCTTTGCAATCGTCCACGGCTTTGTGGGCGAAGACGTGGTCAAAGCATGCGCTGAGGTGCTCGACATCTTCATCGTGGCGGAGATGAGCCATCCTGGGGCAAAGGAGTTCATTCAACCTGTCGCAGAGAGGATAGCGGAGCTTGCAAGAAGTTACGCCTTTGGGATAGTTGCTCCCGCTACAAGGCCAGAGAGAATTGCGAGGCTGCGCTCTATTGTGGGAGAGCTTGTTATAATTTCCCCTGGCGTTAAGGCGCAGGGCGCTCGTCCAGGAGATGCGATACGCGCGGGCGCTGACTTCGAGATCGTCGGGAGAGGAATTTACGCCTCTGCTGAGCCACGCAGAAGCGCTGCGGAAATTGCGGCCGAGCTTAAGGCAGCGATGAAGGAGCACGAAGGTTAGCCTGACTCGAGCATAGCCGCGAAGTAGAGGAGCACAAGGATTAAAAGCATGCCAAGCGCATATCCGGGTTTGCGAACGAGTGCGCGGATTTCCCTTTCAAAGGTTTCAACATCCCCGCGCATTGCCACGCCTCTTAGCTTGTTGGCTATTGCCAAGCCCAGCGCAATGCTGCCGAGCATTGCTGGTATCTCTAAAAGGGCGTGGGGCATTAGATAGGAGATAAACTGAGAAATACCCTCGGGGGCAAAACTCCAGAAAAATGCGCTTATCGCAGTGAGGTTGGCAAAGAGGCTCAGCAAAGGGACAAAGTACAGGTAGAAGAGGCAAGCTCTGAGTGGCGAGGCTATGCGAAAGGTGGCAAATCGGGAGAGCACTGCGTAAAGCGGCTCTGTCAGCCTGTCCAGCATCGAGTATGTTTTTTCAGAGGTTCGCCTGTAAATCAGCAGTTCAAGATAGCTTAAAATAGTGCCCAGATAAACTGTAACAATGGCGGCTAGCGCATTTTTAAAGAATATGCTGCCAGCAAACGTTGCAGGAATGGCGAAAAGCACATAGGTATAACTCTTGAGCAGATAACCTGCGAGCACAGCAATTACAACGAGCGCAGCAATGCTTTTCCTCATTTCAACAGCGCAAAGAAGAGCTTCCCCTTTTCCGTGATCTTAATAAACCTACGCGGTCTATCGCCGCGCAGCTTTGTCTCCCTCACCTTAACGAGACCCTTCTTTTTAGCCTCGTCCAGCGTGGCGTCTATCTCCTCACGAGGCTTGCCCAGCGCCTTTGCTAAGCGAATCTGGCACACCTCGTCGTAGGCACACAGGTTCAGCCCGAGCATTCTACACTTACCGCATATGTCGTCCTCTTTTATGGGCAGAACCTCAGAAGCAGGGATAAAGCTTATTTTTGTCTTCATCTTCCTACCTGAATTAAGTTCTGTTTTTCCAGCTATTTAAAATTTCGCTGCTCAGCCCCTCAGAATCTTTACTATCTCCCCATGCATCTCCATGCTGTGCGCTGCCACTATATTAAGCCTCTCTATCCTCAAAAGTGACGCTTCGAGAGGAGCGCCCTGCATGTTGGTGACAGCGCCGCCCGCTTCTTCCACCACAAGCTTAGCCGCGGCTATGTCGATGTTGCGCAGATATGTACGCACGTCAACGAAGGCGTCAAAATCTCCTCTAGCAACGTGGCACAGCTCCAGAGCAGCGCTGCCCAGGGTGCGCACCCGCTTTATGCGCTTGAGCAGAGGCATAAGCGTCCCAACGCTTTGTGGCGTGGAATAGATGCAAACAGTGGCTTTGCTCAGCTTTCTTGCTTCTACGCTTCTTATCCTCCGCCCATTATACCACGCCCCCTTCCCGCGCTCTGCCGTGAATTCATCCCCAGAGTAGAGGTTGAGCACATATGCAACGCTCACATCAGCGAGACTCGCACCCTCGCGATAGGGTGCAAAGGCAATGGAAAGGGCGTAGAAGGGCAAGTTGTGAAGCGCATTGTAGGAGCCGTCGATCGGGTCAACCACGGCGATGTACTCTGGCTCCTCTGTAAGAGCCACGCTGCCTGCTTCCTCACTGAGCACAAAGAAGGCTTCTTTCTCGCTGAGACGCTTCATCACCACATTTTCAGCTATCTTATCTATCGCCTCTGTGGGCGTGCCATCTGCGCCAATACCAACCTCACGAGAAGCTTCACCGCTCTCAAGCGCCTCTCTCACTACGCTGCGCAGCTCTGCGCCCACCTTACGGGCAAGATTAAGCAGATTCACGAGCTTAGATTGGTGGCGCACTTTATAATTTTTAGCCCGGAAGCACCTGCTCATGGTGAACCTGCGCAAAGTTTAAATATCCCCACGGTGAACTCATAATCCTCTAAAGGAGTGAGAGAAAAATGGCGCAGAGACCGCTGGATGTGCTTCATAAAAGCTTGGATTCACCTGTTCTGGTGGGCCTTAAAGGAGGCCGCGAGTACAGGGGCACGCTAAAGGGATACGACATGCACATGAACGTAGTGCTTCAGAATGCCGACGAGATAAAGGACGGCACCCCCGTGCGCAGGCTGGGGCTGGTGATAATCCGCGGGGACAATGTGGTTTTCATCTCACCCTGAAATTCTGGTAAACAAGGGGCTTATAGAATAAAAAGAAGGTAGCTGGTTTTGCTCTGATAGCTATGCTAATAAATTAAAATGGGGTAAATCACCCCTTATAGAAACATGTCCCCGCAAGGAAGTGCTCGCAGGTGCGCCAGACCTCGCGGGTTCGCCAGCCGTGTTCGCATACGTGGTATATACAGCACATTCTGCACGAGTCGCGCTCACGCTGGCAGTTGACCTTTGCGTAGTCCTCATCGTTAGCGGTGCATAGCAGCTTTTCCATTTCTCACTCCTCCTTAGCTGGTCTGAATTTGAAGCCGTAGTAGATTAAGCCTGCCTCTCCATCCTCCTGAATCTTCCTGAATACGCTCTCCACGCGCATTCCTATCTCAACCTCTTCCGGACTAACGTCAACTATCTGCGTTGTCACCATCACACCCTCGTCGAGCTTCACCAGCGCCATTACATAGGGCGCCTGCCTCTCAAAGCCCTCTGGAGGCGTGCGAATTACAGTGTAGCTCACCACCTCGCCCTTGCCACTGAGCTGAACCTCCTCAAGCTCGCCTCTTCTGCGGCAGTTTGGGCAGAAGTTGCGCGGGGGAAAGTATATCTCGCCGCAGCGCGTGCAGCGCTTACCTATGAGATTGTACCTGCTCTTCATGTTGCGCCAGAAGCGTGGTATGCTGCTCATTATATCACCTCACTTCTCAAGGATATGAACCACCGCTGTGCCGCCGCTCCCACCAACGTTGTGAGTCAAGCCCACGTCTGCATCAACCTGGCGCTTGCCTGCTTCGCCTCTGAGCTGTAGCACAATCTCCACCACCTGCGCAACGCCTGTCGCACCCACAGGATGCCCCTTTGCCTTAAGCCCGCCGGAGGTGTTCACAGGTATACGCCCGCCTATGGCGGTTTCTCCCTCCTCTGTGGCCTTGCCTCCCTTGCCAATTTCCACGAAACCCAGCCCTTCAATGGCAAGAATCTCACCTATTGTAAAAGCGTCGTGAACCTCCGCAACCTGAATATCGCGTGGCTCGCGCTTTGCCCTCGCGTAGGCTTCTTTGGCGGCGTTAACCGTGGCGTCAGTGACGGTTATCTTCTTCCTGTCGTGGAGCGCGATTGTGCTCGAGGCTTGGCCGCTGCCAGTGATGTAAACAGGGTTGTCCACAAATTCGCGCGCCTTCTCCTCGCTAGCTAAAACAACGCACGCGGCGCCGTCGGTTATAGGAGAGCAGTCCAGCAGACGCAGAGGGTCGGCGACGAGAGGCGAGCGCAGCACATCTTCGACGGTAATCTTGGAGTGGAACTGCGCATAGGGGTTGTGTATGGCATTCTCGTGGTTCTTCACTGCCACCATGGCGAGCTGCTCTCTGGTTGTGCCGTACTCATGCATATGCCGCCTTGCGATGAGCGCATATAAGCCAGGGAAGGTCATCCCCATGAAGGCCTCCCACTCGCTGTCGCTGGCTGTAGCTAGAGTCTGAGTGGTCTTCTCAGTAACCACATCGGTCATCTTTTCTACGCCTCCCACAACCACGATGTCGTGGAAGCCTGAAAGTATGGACATAACTCCCTGGCGTATCGCTAATCCGCCTGAGGCGCACGCAGCTTCGACACGCGTCGCAGGAATTGGCGTTAAGCCAGCGTGGTCAGCAATTAAGCAGGAGATGTGCTCCTGATCCACGAAGCGCCCGCCTGACATGTTGCCCACGTAGATCGCCTCGACATCTTTGCCATCTATGCCAGCGTCATTAATCGCCATAGCGCCAGCTTCAACAAACAGCTGGGAGAAGCTGGTCTCCCAGAGTTCACCGAACTTTGTCAGCCCTACCCCTATAACAGCAACTCTCTTCATACTCTACACCTTTATCTTCTTCCTGAGCTTTACATATGTCGCGTAGTCAATGTACTCCTTGCGTGCGATGAATTCCTCAACGCCCGGCGCCAGGCTTCGCTTCTCCTCTATCGCGTCCTCGACCACTACGGCGAAGGCATCGCTGCCTGCGCCTGAACCGAAGGAGGTTACCAGGATTCTATCCCCTGGCTTTGCTATATCCAGCACCTTCGCAAACCCGAGCAGGGAAGAACCTGAGTAGGTGTTGCCTATCCTGTCCACGAGTATACCTGGCTCCACCTGCTCAGAGGTGAAGCCCAGCTTCTTCGCCACAACGCGGGGAAACTTACCGTTGGGCTGGTGGAAAACGGCGTAATCAAAATCCTTGGGCTCGAGTCCAAGCTGTGCCATAAGCCCATGGGCAGCGCTGTAAACGTGCTTGAAGTAAGCGGGCAAACCCGTGAAACGCCCTCCATGTCGGGGGTATGCCTGCCCCTCGCGACGCCAGAAGTCGGGCGTATCTGTGGTGTAGGAGTAGGTAGCCTCTATGCTCGCAACAAGCTTATCCCTGCCTATAACGAATGCAGCACCACCAGCGGCGGCGGTGTACTCGAGTGGATCTCCCGGCGCTCCCTGCGCAGTGTCGGCACCTATGGCCAAGCCGTAGTCTATCATGCCAGAAGCAACAAGACCCATGCACGTCTGCACGCCGGCGGTGCCAGCCTTGCATGCGAACTCATAGTCGGCGGCGGTTAGGTCAGGCGTAGCCTGTATCGCCGCCGCAACAATAGTTGCAGTCGGCTTAACCACATATGGGTGGCTCTCCGAGCCGACGTATATCGCCCCTAGCTTCTTAGCATCTATCTGCGCTCGCTTTAGCGCATTTCGCGCAGCTTCTACGGCGATAGTGGCGGCATCTTCATCCAGGGCTGGGACAGCCTTCTCGGCAATCTTGAGAGAGGCTTTTATAACCTCGGCGTTGCCACCCCAAACTCGGGCTATCTCCTCAACCTTTATCCTGTACCTTGGGATGTAAACCCCATAACCTGTAATACCAACCTTCACGCTGCCTCACCTTCTCAGCTTGTCTTTCTTCTAAGCTCTCTTATTAACTCATCGCTGCTCTCATGATGGGAGAGTATCACGGGTATGCGCTCCTTCTCGGCTATTTTAACGCCCAGCGCGTCGACGCTCTTCAGCCCGTGGAGCACTACCACGCCTGGCTTTATTGTGGATACGCGTATTGCTATGAAGGGCGACCTGCCGCTGCTAACGCGGGTAAACACCAGCGCCCGCTCAGAGGTTAGCCCGTATATCTTCAGGAACTCTTCCGCTGAAAGCTCGAGTATAGCGCGGGGAGAGTCGAGGACTGTGTAGCCGTAGATGTACTTGTCCAGAAGCTCTTTGTTGGCGACCACCTCGCCCGCTACCACATCTACGAGTTGAGAAGCGCGCATAGGCGTGGCAAACTCGCGTATGTCGAGAATTGCGTCGGTTTTAATTTCGTTGCCCAGCATGCGCTCATACGCGCGGAGCACCTTGGAGCCGCGCTGCTCGTCAAGCGTAACAAGTGCCTCCACTATGCGCTTCACCACCGCTACGCCAGGAGAACGGCGACGCCCGCTCTCATAGTCGCTTATTACAGAGGTACTGACCCCGAGTGCCTCTGCAAGCTCCTTCTGGGTGACGCCAAACACTTCGCGCCACTTCTTTAGGGTCATCGCCGGCTTTGAGGAGAGCACTACCTCGCCAGCGATTTTCACAGAAAGTTCCTCGCGCACACCCATGTCATCGCCTTGCTTTCATTGCTCATTCGCCTATATAACAATTTCGGCAAAAGGAATATGCTAGAACGGCGATTGCCTTACTTGCAGAAAATGAGGGTTATATTTATGTTGTTAACTTTCAAGATTTTTCAGCTTTTCGGGGCTGTAGGGTAGCCTGGTCATCCTCGCGGCTTCGGGAGCCGTGGACCCCAGTTCAAATCTGGGCAGCCCCATCCAGGGGAGGGGAATACCCCTCCCCTTAGGTTAACCCCACCCCGACAGGGATACGTGGGAAAATCACTATGGAAACATGGCGGTATCGTAAGATAGTCTCGTCATGCAACCCGAGAGCAACTGACCGCACTGCCCTTACTTATAATACCCCCACTCCCTCTTGGGTCCAAAGCTGCGGATTCCAAACTTCAACAGCTGTATTCTGAGGCGCAGAGCATAGTCAGAGCTTATCTCGCCGCGCTTCTCCAGGTATCTTATAATCTCCATGCCCTCCTCTTCGGTGCTGCACCTGTTCAAAAAGTCGATTACACCCGGGTTATAACCTTTAAATCTGTCCTTTACTTCCTCATTCTGAGACTCTCTTTCAACCTTTATCCTGATAAAATTGCTCTCCTCTATCTCCTTGGCCAGGTTTGGATACTTCCTCTTAAACTCCTCATTGTACTCTATCATCCCTTACACCACAAACTTACTGCCATTCATCTCCTCGTAATAGATTCCTCCAATTCCTCCCTGGGAAGGCGCATGCGCTGCTTTAAAGCTTTTGCTATTTTATAAATAAGAAAGGCTGCAACACTCATCGCAATTAAGACCACGAAGAAAAAGATCGCCGGCGATAGACCAAAGATCCTCTTTATCAGCTTCGCCTCCACGCTTGTGCTTCGCCCTGAGAAAACCTCAACCTCGGTTTCGTAGGGCATGTAACCAGCCTTCTCCAGCCTCACCCTGTACCTTCTAGGCGGAAGGTAAAGCTCCGCGTCTGTGGTTGCGACACGCTCACCATCGATATAGACTTCAGCACCTGTAGGGATGGAGCTAACCACAAGAAGACCCTTTTCCACCTCCTCCCTGTAAACATCAAAAGTAACCTCATCGCTGGCGGTGCTCTTCCCATCACTAACCTCGGCGCGTAGCATGTAGCTCCCAGCCTCAAAGGATGAGACATCCAGCCTGTAGCTTCCTTCAGCTTCGCTCCCCTGGTAGAGTGTGGTTACTCCCTTAGTGGAAATAAGCTCTATCCTCACAGTGAGAGGGTCTCCATCAGCATCCTGAGCAACCCACCTCACCTCAACCTCGCCCGAAGCTTTTGCTCCATTAGCTGGTGAGACTATCTCAACCTCGGGGGGAGTGTTCTTTCTCTCTTCTTCCTCACGTACCTCCTGCTTCTGCGGCTGTTGTGTAACGTCGACACGCCAGCTCACCACCACCTCACTGAAAGGCGCTGAGACAATGCACTCCACAACGCCAGAACCAAGCTTCGCTGTATAGGTGAATTCGCTATCCCGCGAAACGTCTATGCCATTGAAACGCCAAAGGTAGCTCACCTTCAGCTCGTCGGTGTGCTCCGCCTCAACGCCAAAACGAACCTCCTCACCCGGCTTTACTGTGAGCTTCTCAGAGGTTGGATGCCGGGAGAGCACCTTAAGTGCGCTATCCACATTGCCCAGAAAAATCATTGGTTCAATCTTGTAGTGGCGAAGCACATCTTGGGTGCGCAGCCCCTGAGTGGTGCCGTATGTATAGCCTGGCTCATACCTCATTAACCTGAGTCTGGTCTCGTAGTAGGCGTACTCCACCCCAACAAGCTCGTCCCTGCCATCGCCGTCAACATCTCCAGCGAGCAAGGCTGCAAAAGGCTGTGTATATTTTGCCTCCCCTATTTTGTTAAGCTTCTCTGTCAAATCGCGGATGTAGGAGGTGTCGTAAAGAAAGATGGTTAGCCTCGTCTCATATGGCAAAGCCTGGATGGCGATGAGTTCATCTATACCATCACCGTTAATGTCGCCAGCGAGCCAGTTCTCAAGGGACTCGCGGTACTTGAGCATGTCCAGCTGGCGCAGCTTCTCTGTTATCCCCCGGGAATACTCAGGATCATAGGTGTAAAGGTAGATCTCTGTCCATGCAACCTTGGGCTGAATAAGGATAAGCTCATCCACACCATCGCCATTGACGTCGCCGGCTAGCCACCTTCCTGCTTCGCTACCATGGCGTGCAACGTCGAGGCGTAGCAGCTTATTTTCATCCCTGTCGTAGCGGTATATCTCAAGCTTGGAGCCCTGCGCCTCCCTCACCACCTTTATAAGCTCGTCTATGCTATCTCCGTCAACATCACCTGTGAAAAAGTTCGCCCAGTATGGCAACTCCACCACTGCCTTCTTCTCTAAACCATAGTTGTTGCCATAGGCATAGCCACTTTTGTACTGGAAAAATGAAAGCTCCATTCCCGTGGTGGTGTTAACCGCGATTACAACCTCATCCACAGGGTAGGAGGGAAGCGCATGGAGATGCGCGAAGGTGAGCAGTATCGCCAGTGTCACTATGAGCCAGCGCATAATTAAAGTAGAGCCGGACACATATATAAGGTTTGACGGTTTATCTGACGGTTAAACTTAAATATCCCTTTGAACCATTTTGATGACGGTGGTTTTAGTGCTGCGTCTTGGCACACCTGAGCAAAACTGGAGGTATAGCCATGGTTGAGAGTAAGACACTCAAGGTTGAGGAGTACATAATAACAGAAGAGCCCTACTACGAGCCCGTGGGCAATGAGATTGAGATTTTTGAAGCCGCTTACAAGAACAAGCTCCCTGTTATGCTTAAAGGTCCCACCGGCTGCGGTAAGACCCGCTTCATGCAGTACATGGCATGGAAGCTTAAGCGCCCCCTAATTACCGTATCCTGTCACGACGACCTGACCTCGAGCGACCTGGTGGGACGCTACCTTGTTAAAGGCGGAGAGACCGAGTGGGTGGACGGCCCGCTTACCCGTGCGGTTAAGGTTGGTGCTATCTGCTACCTCGACGAGATTGTAGAGGCAAGAAAGGACACCACCGTTGTGATTCACCCGCTCACCGACGACAGGCGAATTTTACCAATAGAGAAGAGGGGCGAGATAATTAAGGCGCCGGATGAGTTCCTTCTCGCTATCTCCTACAACCCGGGTTACCAGAGCGTGCTTAAAGATCTGAAGCACTCCACCAGGCAGCGCTTCGTAAGCATAAACTTCGACTACCCGCCCAAGGAGCTGGAGAAGAAGATAGTCATGAAGGAGAGCGGAGTAGATGAAGAAACTGCTGAGGCGCTGGTAACGCTTGGCGAGAAGATACGCAACCTCAAGGACAAAGGCTTAGAAGAAGGCGCAGGTACCAGACTGCTCATCTACGCGGGTCAGCTAATAAAGGAAGGCATCGAGCCAGCACAAGCGGCGGAAATAGCGATGGCAAACCCGATTACAGACGACGCCGACATGCTCCGCGCTATTAGAGAGCTCATAACCACTGTATTCTAGGGTAGCGAATATGGCGAGCTTTGAAGACGTACGGAGCAATCTGTTCAAGATTCTGGGGCAGACATCCTTTGGCGAGGACGTAATGGATGTGCGCTTCACGGGCTTTCACTATGCCCGTGGGCTGCGCAGCATAGACGAGGCAGTGCCAGCGCTGATGGAGCTGCCCAACGACGTGCTGAGGGAGATCTACAGGCAAGGGGAGAAGCTGGCGAAGCGCGACAAGGAGATGGCATTCAACTTCTTCATGACCGCCCCGGACGCGGTGACCCACTTTAGCCTCGAGGACCTCAAAAAGTGGGTGGAGATGGGCTTAGAGCTGGCGGACGCGTACGGCGTCGTACCAGCGCGCAACTTCTTCAAGGGTATTACCAGGGAGACCATTGAGAAGATCCACTCCCATGGACTTGAGTTTAAAGATGTGGCAAGGATAATGGAGATATACATCAACGCGCTGAGCGGTGACCAGCTGGCGGTGCAGGAGGACGTCACAAGCTACACAGATACGCGCGTAGTTTACCTGCCCCAGAAGGTGGAAGAATTTGAGAACAATGAGCTCAACTTTAAGGTTTACAAGGTGATAGCGGCGCATCGCTACGCTCAGAAGCGCTACCGCAGCCTTGAGCCAAATCTGAAGCGCATTGAGGATGTTGTAAACGAAATTCAGCAGAAGTACGGGCGCAGCATCTCCGACACCCGCGAGGGGCTGGAGAACTTTATATACCTCTTCCCGGAGGAGCAGCTTGCTTTAGATATTTTCAGCATAGTGGAGAATGCACGGGTGGAGAGAAATCTGCGCAAGGAGTTTAAAGGCATAGCCCGAGACATGGACATGCTTTTAGAGCGGGAGTGGGAGCGCCGTCCCAGCTTTTCAAAGCTGAGCGATAAGGAGGCGGTGCTGGAAGCGCTGATGCAGCTCCTGACCTACGGGAAGCTTAAAGAGGGTCTAAACCCCAGCTTAGAGGAGATAGCGCGTAAAGCCTACGAGATAGTAAAGGAGATGCTGGAAAAGGAGCGCCCGACCGTTGAGGACAGCTGCATCGCCACCTATAAGATTTACGAGCTTATTGAGGAAAAGCTCTTCGGCACACCATACAACCGCTTCAACGACATAGCATTTAGAGGCGTTATTAAGCCAGAGCAGGTAACCGCAGGCTTGAGAAAGACCAAGAAGGAGATGGCAGAGAAGCTGGAGTCGCTGCTGGAGGATCTGAATATAGAGAAGCCTCCAGATATAGACAGCATGATTCAGCATGCAATGAATGAGGTGCCCGATCCCCTCGCCTATGGCGCGCCTCTCGATTTTCTCTTCCGCCTTGGCTTGGAGATCCCCGAGGAGATACAGGAGGAGATCCTGCGCGAGATAGAGAAGATACTCGGCGAGCTGGGTGAGATCGACGCCAGCATGCTGATGAAGGTTCTGGACAGCGCTGGCAGGAAGATAAGGGCAAACATCCAGGCTAAGGTTACCGAGTTCCAGGTGGAGCTTACTGAGGAGGACAAGCAGGGGGCCTTCCTCTACGACGAGTGGGATTACAAGGTGGGGAACTACCGCGCTGCGTGGTGTGCCCTGAAGGAGAAAATGATGCACAAGGGCAGCGATAAGTTCGTGGAGAAGACGCTGCAGAAGCACGCAGGCTTGGTGTCGCTTATAAAGCGTCAGTTTGAGATGATGCGCCCCGACTACAAACGGCTCTTCAAGCAGATGTACGGCGAGGAGATAGACCTGGACGCCTTCGTCGAAGCTTTTGCTGACATTAAGGCAGGCGTAACACCCAGCGACAAGCTGTACATAAAGATCGACAAGAAGGAGCGCGATATCGCTGTTGCCTTCCTCGTGGACTTGAGTGGCTCAACCACCGGCTGGGTTATTGAGACTGAGAAGGAAGCTCTCGTGTTGATGTGCGAGGCGCTTGAAATTCTCGATGACAAGTATGCGATCTTCGGCTTCTCAGGTAAAACGCGCAAGCAGTGCGACTTTTACATAATAAAGCGCTTCGATGAGCCATACGACGAAGAAGTTAAGCAACGTATCGCCGGCATGGATGCCTTTGACTACACGCGAATGGGGCCGCCGATACGCCACGTTACCAAAATACTCGAGGAGACGCCGGCTAAGATCAAGCTGCTTATAGTGCTCAGCGACGGCAAACCCGAGGACTTCGATGAATACAAGGGGGACCACGGCATAGAGGATACAAAGAAGGCGCTCATCGAAGCAAAGAGGAAGCACATCCGCCCCTTCTGCATCACCATAGACACCGAGGCGAGGGACTATATACAGCGCATGTTTGGTGAGATTGGCTACATTATTCTCGACGACGTTGCAAAGCTGCCCAGAAAGCTTCCGGAGATATACAGGAGGCTCACCACCTGAATGGGGAGGTGATGCCATTGCAGAATAACAACCAGGGGAAACTTGGTCCCCGGGACATCGAAGCTCTTATTGCCAATGAGCGCTATATTGGTAAGGACGCTGTGCGCGGTAATATCGTCGCTGCCCTCGCTGTGGCTGAGACGCTTAAGACGACGCTCGGTCCTCGCGGTTTGGACAAAATGCTCATGGTGGAAGGGGGAGAGGTGGCGATTACAGACAGCGGGGGTACAATACTCAAGCTTATAGACCTGGTGCACCCTGCGGCGAAGATGATGCAGAGTCTGGGTTTAACAATGGGCGAGCGCTACGGTGATGGCGCAACAAGCAGCGTAGTCTTTGCCGGGGAACTTCTGAAGCGGGCTTTGAATTTGATGGAACTTGGACTGCATCCCACCACAATAATCAACGGATACCGCATGGCGCTGGAAGAGACGCTTAAGGTGATGCATAAGCTCTCACGGAAGGTCACCCCCGGAATAATAAAGGATGTAGGGATAACCATATTCAAGGGCAGACTCGGCGAGAGAGATGCCGAGTTTATGGCGCAGGTTGTCGCGTCAGCACTAGACTTCGCGGGCGGGGAGAAGGATAATGTTTATGTGAACTACCGCCCCGGAGGCAAGCTCCGCGACACCACCCTCTACGAGGGGATCTATATAGACCTGGGAAAGCGCGTTCATCCAGCAATGCCCAAGAAGGTGGAGCACGCGCGCATCCTGCTAATAGATACAGAGTTCGATGTGCGAAAGGTTGAGAATGCGAAATATGAGATTGGCGACCCGCGCAGAATGCGCGAGTTCATGGAGTACAAGCGCAAGGTGCTTCGCGTCGCCGTGGAGATGATAGCTCGCTCCGGTGCAAATGTGGTGTTCTGCCAGAAGAACATAGCCGACGTGGCGATGTACTACATGGCAATGAAGGGCATCCTGGGCGTGCGCGACGTGGAGAAGAAGGTGATGCACCTTCTCGAGAGGGCCACAGGTGCGCAGATAGTGAGCCACGTTAAAGAGGTTACGCCAGAAGTGCTGGGCTACGCGGGTTATGTGGAGGAGGATAAAATTGGCTTAGAGGAGATAATGTATGTGCGCAAGTGCAAGAATCCCGGTGTGGCCTCGATACTCGTTCGCGGGGGGAATGAGAAGTTTGTGCTGGAGTTGAAGCGTCAGATTGAAGATTTAATCGACGTATTTGCGGCGCTTCGTGAACATGGCAGGGTTGTGCCTGGTGGCGGTGCTGTAGAGGGTGAAGCCGCGAAGAGGCTGCGCAGGTTTGCACGCAGCGTCGAAAGTAAGGAGCAGCTCGCCATAGAGGCGTTTGCAGATGCACTTGAGGAGCTTCCTCGCGCGATAGCAGCGAACGCGGGCATGGACGCAACGTATGCGGTGCTGAAAATACGCGAGTGGCACCACAGGGGTAAGAAGGGCTATGGCGTCGACGCGATGCGCCGCGGGATGGGCGACGCCTACGTTAAGGCTATCCTCGACTCCTACGAGGTGCGCAGGAATGCCCTAAGCTCTGCGGTAGAGGTGACGTGCTCTATTCTGAGAATAGACGACGTGCTCATAAAGCGCAAAAAGAAGGCTAAGCCAAAGAAGCCCGAACCAGTGGATTCGCCGGTACGCAAGGATGGCAAGATAGACCTGAGGTATGCGTTCAAGGGGTTAAGGTAGGGCAATAAATAAAGCTTTTTATATTTTCTATCAAAAATATTAGTTGGATGAATGTCCATATTGCTCCAATCGGGACTCAAAGTGACGAGCATATCCGGAGGGCTGTTCATGGAAAAACGCCAGTGGATAAACTCTACCTAATACCAACGAAAGAGTCTTATGAAAAAGCAATTAAGTTGAAAGAAGACCTTGAAAACACGCTTTCTTCTTTGAAAATAGAGATAAAGATGCTTGAAGAACAAGGTAGAAAACGTTTTATCGATCCATTTAATCTCAACGACATCGTTGCAGCAATATTACAAATTGCAAACGCGGAGAAAGGAAATAAACTATTTGTAAACATAACTGGCGGAACAAACCTAATGGCAGGAGGTGCAACAACTGCAGCATATCTCACGGGTGCAACCATATACTATATTAAGAAACAACAGGAGAATGAAAGACTTGAAGACATTATAATAAAAATCCCCGTTCCAAAAATACCGCTTTACAAATACGGAGAAATTAGAGTAAAGATTTTAAAGATTATTGCAGAAAAAGGAGGAAGAATTAACAAAGCAAAAGAACTTGCAAGAGAATTGGACATAGCTCCGCAAACGGTAAGCTACCATCTCAAAGAGTTAGAAAAGTCAGGACTCGTAAAAGTGATCATGGATGAAAACAACAGGCGACAGAAGCAATATGAGATAACAGAGAACGGCAAATTAATAGCTACATTATTTGAGGTTGATTAGTCTGTTCTAACGGGAACTTTGCAAAAATGTTAAGGATACCGAAGGTTAGATCTCGTGCTTTTTCTACATTTTCCTTGTGCATTGAGTCAGAGATATTCGCACATGTCCTATGTTCATATTTATTTCGTAAAGCTTGTATAACAATTAATTTTTCTGTAAGACATTTTAATTCATCATATGATAATGAATGGCCGATGTAATTCAAAAATTCTTCCATTATATCATTGTATATAATAATCATACAAAAAATTGGTATTAAATTTTTTATTTCACATGTTCCTTTATAGCAAACATCAAATTCTTTAATTTCTGGATCGGTGATTACATCCATTTTTTGTCTACTGCTTTTGAGATAATCTATAATTTTATTTTCAATCTTATTTCGTTCTAGCTCTTTACAAATTTTATCTAATTTTTGTAAATATTTCATATTGTTATCTGATATAATTTTTTGAATTATAGTTTTGTCTTTAACTAAATAATTTGGATATTTATTTTTAGTATTATAATCAAAATCTTTTTCTTTTTCAAAAATTTTGTCTTCATATTTACAATCGAATATTATGTTTTTAATTTCACTATTATTTAAAAATGAATTGAGTATAATTCTTAAATTATTTATTAATGAATCAGAATCTCCTAACACCTGATCATAATATCCATATTTTATGATATCTCTGGCTTTGATAAAGTCGATATCAGATTCTTTGACTTTAATTTCTAAATCTTTAAGTTTTGATTTTATATACTGATATTCCGGAATAATTTTCAAATTTTTAGATAATTTATTTTCTATTTCCCTTTCATAGGTTTTATCAGACGCTTGATTTAGTATTTTTCTAATTTGCCGCCGAATTTCGACCATAGATACCCCAGATAAAAATGCAACTAAAATTCTCCAATTTTGTTTTAGAATTTTTTGAATATCTTCTATATCTACTTTTTTTAATTCCATATATGAAGAGTCTTAGAAAATAAATTATTTAAATGTTTTCTCAAACAATTCGACAAAACATCGAACAATCATAGGCAAGGCTAATTAAGTATAACGGAAAATCTGAGGACTGAGGTGATGTCATGAAGATGAACACACTAAGCAAAAAGATAAAAACCAAAATTGAGTATGGCGCTTTATTGCTTGCCGATGAGCTATGGAACAGCAGTAAGCACATTCTCAGAGAAATATCTGCGGCAGTTGATTTCATAGCTTTTCTAAAGTTTATGAGAGATAAGAAGGTTGGAATCAGAGAAAAATTTGGACCATTGGTTTTGGCTGTTATCACACGCAGTAAGATAGTTGCCAGCATGACTGTTGAATACTATAGAAGAAGGATAAAGGCCTATAGAAAGGACGCAGAGAGGACGCTTAGCGGAGCATGACGTCATAGATTTTTATCCATTGTCTGATGTCCATCAAATTTGCTCAATCTAAACCTCAACCAATTTTAATCCAAAACTTTTTAGCGTTTTGGAAGACTTCGGTATAGTCAGAAAGAAAAAAAGAGGTAGAGAGGTAGAAGTAGAACTCGCTGTAAAGAAGATTGTGATTTTCAAGTGACGTGCTTAAAACAACGGCGGCGAATGCGTCGCGAGGAGAATTAATTCCTCGCTACCAGTGTTTTCAATCCCATGCTCCTCCCCCGGCGGAACAAAGATATAGTCACCTTCCCTTATGCCAACCCACTCCCCATTCACATAAGCTTTTCCCATACCCTTTAAAATGTAGATGGAGTCCACCTCCTTTTCATGGAGGTGCACGCTGGCGGAGCTTCCAGGGGATATTTTCAGTACAGAAACGCTCACCTCAGAGTTTTTCTCGCTCGTTATGAGCTTCGCAATCTCTACTCCAGCGAACTTGGGGTGAGGCTCAAACCTAATATCAGCGCTTTTTATTAAAATGCTGCCCATGCTCACTCCGCCCTGAGGAAGTAGGTGCTCTCCCCGGAGGTGTCTATTTTATTCACAGAGGCAAACTCGGCACCAAGCTCCTCTCCGCTCAGATTGCTCGCCGCGTTCAGCATCTCCTCCACTTGCTTATACTCGTGCTCAAGGAAAAGCTTGGCTATCTTCGCCATAGCTCTGTAAAAGTCCATCTCCACTATCTCTTCGCTCTTGTATTTCTCAACGTCGCGCACGTCGCCATGATACTTGAGCGCTATGCCCACCTTGAACTCGTCGGTGGCTACATCGTCGAAGAGGTAGGGCAGCCAGAGAATCATATGCTCATGGATGAACTTCTTCTGGCGCTCCAAAGCGAGGAGTGCCTTTTCCCTGTCGCCAGCTTTCCACGCTTCTATCTCATCCTCCAGCAGGCGGAAGGCAAACTCAAGCTCAAGTTTGGCTTCGTCCGGCGGGAGGTTTCCGCGTGATTTATCAAGAATATAACCTGCCTCACGGTACAGGTTCTTAACCTCAGCCGTCAAATCGCCCATTATCTGCTTCTCGCTTCTATACACAGACTCGTGCCCCGAGATGTATGGCATGAGGTCGTCGTCGAAAATTGTAAACCGCTCCGCCTCAAGCTCACGCCGGAACTTCTTTGGCTTCATGTCAGCGAAGGCGTTACGGAATCGCTCAAGCGCCTGGAAGTGCTCCTCAAGCAGGTTCTCAGGGATAATCTTACCTAGAGCGGAGCGGAGCTTTTCCATGTACTCCCCGCTCAGAATCTCCTCTGCCAGAGCAGGAGAAATCTCTGTAAAAGCGCGGAAAATCTGGAAGTATGCGTCTCGCCTGGCAACGGCGAGCTCAACATAACTCTTCGCATCGTGAGGCGTCGCAGGAGTGCGCTGAATGTTGGGCTTCCTATTCTCTACTAAAGCGATCCAGTGGTCTTTATCTTTAATATTCATGGAGTGAATCCAGAACAGATAGTTATACTTCTTGAGCAGATTCTTCCAGTCCTTTGCCAATTCGGGATCAAAGTACCACTTTACGTAATCGTTCCTCTCAAATATATCCTTGGGCTCTCTCGGCAAGGTTAACACCTCTTCTCAAATTATAAACTAAAAACGAGGGAAAGGAAAACTGAATCAGTGCCTCTCCTCTGGCGCAGGGAATGGGAAGTCATCTCCGGGTAAAGCATAGTATACAGAGCCCACACGTATAATACGCCTGTTCTCTGCCTTCTTTTCAATGACCTTCTTCACATCCTTGTAGTACCCGAAGGTCATGGCTTCGGTGGAGCACTTGGTTGCACAGGCACTCCACAAACCCTCGTAGGTAATGCTCTCAACCCCACGACCAACCTCTGCAAGCTTCTTCCCAGATAGGGGTTCGCCCTTCTCATCGACGAGCCTGCCCTTGTTGTCCCGCTTTATGTTGCCAACCTCATCCGCCACTGGCAGGCGTACCTCTCCGCCATGCTTGTATGTATAGCGGTAGATCTTCTGAAGCTCTTCTTTAGTGTAAGTCCTGCGATAGTCCACACGCTGCATGCAGAAGTTGCACTTTACCACTCTGCCAGTGCGGGAATCGTACTGGGGGGCGCCATAGGGGCAGGCTTGCATGCAGCGCTTGCAGCCTATGCAAGCCTCGCTGTCCACAAAGACAATGCCATCCTTGGCGCGCTTCTGCATTGCTCCGGTCGGGCATGCCTCGACACAGGGCGCGGGGTTGCAGTGGTAGCACAGCATGGGGATATAGAGGGTCTTAACCCTGCCGAGTACCTTCCTTGGTCCAACCTGGATAACGCGTATAAGACGGGGACCCATGCTCAGGTCATGTTCAAGTTTGCATGAAGTTTCACAGGAAAAGCAGCCTATACAGCGCTTTAAATCGATAAGCATAACAACAGTATTATCACTCGGCTCACGCTGGTCAACCTCGTACATGCTAAAAGCTTCGTCAAAAACCTCTACGCTGACCATTACTCCTTCCTCCTGGGTTTAAGCATATCCTCCGGCAGAACATTGTGACGTTCGGGATAAGCTGAAGCCGGGGAGACCATTATCTCATCCTTATCTCCCCAGAAATAAGCATACACAGTCTCAAGGGCACGAATCTCTCTCACAGCGGTAAGACCATACTTCCAGTTGGGATTCTTGATAAAACTCTTCTTAATTTCGGGAGGAACAACACCTTCAAGAGCCTTCTTCTGAGCCTCGTCAAGCTCTCCACGATAACCCTTCGTTTTTGCCAATTTAGTATCCTCCTGTTGTGAAAAGTAAACAAAAATCAAAAACAAAAGGGTAGGGGAAAGCCCCTACTTCTGCTGCTTCAGGAACACCGGCTTTGTCACTTCGGTTACGCGCTCAGGCAGCTTGCCCGGCTTGAGGCGTATCCTGGGTATGAAAAGCGCGCGCTCCGGGAAGGAGTACGCCGGCGAGGTGAGCAGATCGGTGTCTGCCTTGTCGTTGAAGAACACTCTCGCGAGGCGGATCGCGTCCTTCTCGCGGAAGTAGGTCATTATGTCGGCGGGGTTGCCGATGTACAGGCAGTGAGTGGAGCACTTGGTCACACAGGCTGGCTGCAGACCCTTGTCGATGCGGTGCATGCAGTAGTCGCACTTTATTACCTTGCCGGTGCGGGAATCCCACTGGGGCGCACCGAATGGGCAAGCCTGCATGCAGCGCTTGCAACCTATGCACTTCTCGCTGTCTACGAAGACAATACCGTCCTTGGCGCGCTTTGTCATTGCTCCAGTCGGGCACGCCTCAACGCACGCTGCGTGGCCGCACATGAAGCAGTTCATGGGTATGTACATTGCCTTGGTGTGGCGACCCACCTTCTTGGGCCCCACCTGGATGACGCGCATCCTGCGCGGACCCATGGGGTCGTCATGCTCCAGCTTGCACGCGGTCTCGCAGGCGAAGCAGCCTATGCAGCGCTTGAGGTCAACAAACATGGTAATGTGGTCTGGGGGGATACCCCAGACGCGGGCAGCCTGAACCTCGTAGAGACCAATCTTCTCGTTCCTCTGCAGACCTTGTCGAGCGGTCTCCTGATCAAGGTTGAGAAGGGGACCCTTGTCTGAGAATACCTCATCCATCTTAATCACCTCACTTGGTCTCCCACTTCTCACGCGGCACGCCTACATAGTAAATGCCGCTGCCCTTCTGGATGAACCTGGTGTAGGTACCCAGGTTGACAGTGGGCTCCTTCTCTGGGTCGAGGTAGTCCTTGGGTGTGCGCTTGACCTTGGCAAGGAACTCCTTGGTCTTCTCCACAGCCTTGTCAGGATCGTCGCCCAGGCGGTACACTCTGACGAGGTTGCACTTGTATTGAGCCTGGGTGTAGAATGGATCCTTCACAGTGTCGTCCACGAGTTCATTAATGTTGCTGTACGGATAGAAGGGCTGATACTTGTCGAAGCCTTCTGGACCCCAGACCTCGCCCTCGTCAACCATCTCGTTGACCCAGGCGGGGCCGATCACCTTGCCGTAGTCGTTCTCGCACACCACAGTGTCACCGTCGCGTATTCCGAGGGCCTTCGCAAGCTCGGTGTGGATGTTTATGAACCTGTGAGGCTCAAGCTCAACCATCCACGGCCACCAGTGACCCATCTCGTGGAAGTGCGCCACAAGGCGGCCGGTGCAGAGGATGAGCGGGTACTTTTCCCACAGGTCAGGCCTTGCAACTGGAGCATTGCTGGGCTCGATGTGTATGGGCAGTGGATACCAGCCGATCTGCTCCAGAGCCTGAGAGTATATCTCCACCTTGCCGCTCGGTGTTGGGAAGCGCTTGTCTGTGCCTGGGTAGTTCACACCCTCCTTGTACATTATCCACTGAGCACCGCGTATCGTCGCCTCGGGGTCGGAGTACATCATGGCCTCGTCCTTGGTCTCGGCAGGCCACATCACACCGCCCTTCGGGGACATCTCGGGATCCATGAGCTCTACGGTTATACCGGCAACAAAGCTCTCCTGGGAGTGGAACCAGTTCTGGCACACGCGCTCGTCGATCTCGTGGGTGGTGCCCGGATACTTGGGATCCTCAGGCAAGGGGTTGCCGAACACGTCCTTCTTCGCCCACCAACTCTTGCCATCAGGAGCATAATACGCCTCGGCGAACTCGAAGCGCTTGGCTAAGCCCGCCCAGAAGTCTATATCGGCGCGGCACTCCCACTGGCGCTCTATAATCTGGTTGTGCCACTGCACGTGGCGGTTGTTGCCGTGGTGGACAACGCCTTCATGCTCGAAGAAGCTGGTTATCGGGAACGCGGCGTGCATCCAGCTCATGGTCTCGTTGGGATGGAAGCTCAGGTGTACACCGCAGTACAGGTTCTTCATGTACTCGCGAACCTTGTTGTTGTTTGGCCACTGCACTATGTGGTTTCCATTCCAGATGAGACCCTTAACAGGGTAGGGCTTGCCGGTGTAGCCGGGGTTAATTGTGCACGCGCTTGAGGTGTCGCCCCACGGGATTATCTTGTCAGCAAGCTGGGGCTCCTTTATCTTCGCAACGTACTCCTTCAGGTCCTTACCAGCGCTGAGCACTGGGCGGCAGTTGTGGAGCCAGTTCCAGCCTCCTCCCTTAACGCCCACGTTACCGGTTATTGCGACGAGTATCTGGTAGGCGGCATTGCCATTACCAGCGTTGTACTGCTGCGCAGTACCTAAGCAACCAGTGAAGTGGGTCCTCCTCGGGTAGGCGATCCACTCAGCGGCTTTGCGTATGTCCTCAGCCGGCACCCAGGTGATGTTCTCAGCCTTCTCAGGTGTATAGTCCTTCACGAGCTCGGCGTACTTCTCAAATCCCACGGTCCAGCGCTCAATGAAGTCCTTGTCAATTCCATCAATCTCGTATATGAGCACGTGGGCGAGCGCATTCGCCAGGTAAGCATCAGTGGTCGGGCGCAGGCGTAGCGCCAGGTCAGCCTTAGCCATGGTGGCGTTAAAGCGCGGGTCTATGACTATCATCTTGGCGCCGTTGCGATCCTGGGCCTCGATGAACCACTTCATGGTTATTACTTCCAGCGCCGCAGCGTTGGCACCGGAGATGAATATGGTGTCGCTGTTCATGGCATCCTGACAGGGGTTCATCAGGCGCAGGAACTCCTTGGCGCCGAATACATACTGACCCCTCGCCCCAGGTGACTCACAGCAAAGTGGACCCTGACCGTAGATGTTCGGGGTACCGTACATGGCAAGGAATCTTGAGCCACCAAGCTTGTTACCGTAGCTGCTCCTTCCTGTGCGGTGGCACGCTACGGTGTGGGCACCCCACTTCTCACGGATGTACTTCAGGCGGTCTGCGACGAAGTCGAGAGCTTCGTCCCAGGTGACGCGCCTGAACTTGCCGTTTACGTTGTCCTCTCTAATAACAGGATACTTGGCGCGCAGGGGGTTATATGCATGCTGGTAGTTAGCCGTTCCCTTCGGGCAAAGAGAGCCGTAGTTCTGTGGATGCTCGTCGTCACCCCAGATGTCGACTATTCTGCCATCCTTGAGGTACACCTTCATCCCGCAACCGCTTTCGCACATGTTGTCGCAGGTGGTGTACCTGATGGTATCGTAGTCCTTTACGGACTCCGACACTCTCCTCAATACTACCACTTTTTCACCTCCAACCTTTCCGTTGTTACCTTACTGCGTGGGCTTGTAAAAACTACCCCACGCGACTTCGCTGTAACCTCTTATTGATTAATACTTCACCCTATATATACTTTTTTATCCGGGGCGAAATTGAGCATGAAAATGCACAACCGTAATGAAAAAATGCGATGCACCGCGGTTATACTCGCCGGCGGGCAAAGCAGGAGGATGGGAAGAGACAAGAGGTTTTTAACACTTGAGGGGGAAAGCTTTATTGAACGCATGCTCAGGCTCGCATCAGGCTTTGCCCGGGAGGTTATCATATCCCTTGCCACTGAGGAGCAGACATCGCAGATAAGCGCTGTGGGTAATTTCAAGGTGGTGCTGGACGAAAACCCTGGAGAAGGCCCTGCTTATGCGCTAATTTCAGCCGCCAGGCATGCGAGTTATGAGTACCTTGCTGTCATGCCAGTAGATTCCCCTCTGCTTGAACCCGAGGTATACCGCCTCCTTATGCGAGAGGTTAAAGGTTACGATGCTGCTGTGCCCGTGGTGAATCGCATGCCCGAGCCTCTGCATGCCGTCTACTCGAGGCAAGGCCTCCTCGCACGCGCCTCAGAGGCAGAGCCTGGAAGTATGCATGCACTTCTAAGCCTGCTCAATGTTAACTTTGTGGAGGAAGAGAAGCTCCGCATCGCTGACCCTGAGATGCTGAGCTTTCTTAACATAAATACGCCTGAGGACTACAAAAAGCTCAGAGAAAGGGTGGAAACATGCAAGTGAGAGGTAAGGGTTTTTACCGCCTTACCCCCGTAGGTGAGGCGCTGGAGAAGCTGCTTTCAGGGATTCGCGTAATGGGAGAGGAGGAGGTTCTTCTCGAGGAAGCGCTTGGTAGAGTGCTCGCTCGTGATGTTGTAGCGGAGAGGGACAATCCACCCTTCGACCGCGCTGCAATGGATGGCTTTGCGGTGCGGGGGGAGAACACCTTCGGCGCAGGTCAGGCAAACCCTATATATTTTAGAATTATAGGAGAGGTACTCACAGGGCAGAGCTTTAACGGCGAGGTAAGTGACTTCGAGGCGGTGCGGATAACCACCGGCGCACCTTTACCCCGAGGTGCAGACGCTGTAGTGATGCTGGAGCATGTGAATGAACTTGGCGGCGAGATTGAAGTAATTAAAGCGGTACCCCCTGGCAAAAACGTCTCACTGCGTGGAGAAGATTATAAAAAGGGTGAGGTACTCTTGAAGCGCGGGCGAGTGCTAAACCCTCAGGAAATCGCGATTCTCGCCTCGCTGGGAATGCGCAGGGTTAAGGTTTTTCGCAAGCCGAGGGTGGGGATAATCTCAACTGGCGACGAAATTAAAGAGCCTGGTGAAGAGTTGAAAGAAGGGCAGGTTTATGATACCAACAGCTTTGCTCTGGCTGCGCTTTGCAGGGCAACTGGCGCAGAGGCAAGCCGCCTGGGAGTTGTGAAGGATGAGTATGAGGCAATGAAGCATGCGGTAGAAGCCGGGTTAGGCTACGACGTCCTGCTGATAAGCGGCGCAACCTCCGTTGGTAAGCGTGACGTGGTGCCTGAGATAGTGCGCGAACTTGGTGAAGTTGTGGTGCACGGCGTGGCCATGCGCCCCGGCGAACCTACAGGCTTTGGTTACGTAGGCGATACCCTGGTATTCATGCTTCCCGGCTACCCGGTGGCTAGCATAGTTGCCTTTGAAACCTTTGTGCGCCCAGCGCTTCAGGTGATGCAGGGGCTTTCGCCTGCGATACCCTACCCCGCGATAAAAGCAAGGCTGCGCAGGAAGATACCCTCCGAGCTGGGCAGGCGGGATTTTGTTCGTGTTAAGGTGGAGCACACACCGCGAGGTTATGAGGCTGAGCCAGTGCGTACCTCGGGCTCTGGGATAGTCTCAAGCCTGGTGCGTGCAGATGGCTTTGTTATTGTGCCAGAAAACACCGAAGGTATAGAGAAGGGCGAGATCGTTGAAGTGAGGCTTTTCAGAGGCTTGAGTGAGCAGAAAAACAATCTTGCCGCAACCTGAATCAGTCACTGCAATAAATAGTAAAGAAGAACGAGTAGGAAGCGGGAAAAAGGCACTGATTCAGGTTCATGATTAACTAGGACCCATTCCGTCTTTCATTTTCTGATATAATTTCTGAAAAATAAAATTTTTAAGTTCGGGGTAATTACTTTGATTTGTGAATTATTAAATGGTGAGTTAAATGAGGCTGCAGCTCAAATTAGGATTAAAGAGTAAAATAAACTTGGGATTAGCCGCAATCTTTGTGGTTGTGGCTGTTCTAGGTTTTATCATACTGAATTCAGCAGAAATAAATAGAAAACTGATTTTCGGCCTTACCCTCTTTGCTACAGGTATTATAGCGGCAATGACATACAACCTGAACATGAACATCGTGAGACCCATACAGAAACTGTCAGAATGGTCAAAAAAAGTCTCAGAGGGAGATCACTACAGTACCCTAGATTTAGATGTTTCTGAGAAAGAGATCGGGCAGCTAATTGAGTCCTGCAAGAAGATGGTGACTAACTTAACGGAGTACAGGCGGAAGATGGAGTCTATAATCAGTGGAGTCGGAGCGGCGGTATATGTAACCGACAACAACATGAGGATAATAGAGTTTAACCCCGCGGCTGAGGAGTTATTGGGCTATAAAAGAGAGGAGGTTATTGGCAAGCACTGCTACGATATCACCACCTATGTGGGTGTAACCCCTGCATGCCATACCAAAAGATGCTCCTCTGTGGTTGTGATGGAAGGTAGGGACGACTTTGTGAGCAGGGAGGTTGTGCTGAGAAGCAAGCAGGGTGAGGAGATTCCTGTCAAGATATACACTTCACCTCTGTTCAACTCCAAAGGAGAGAGGATAGGGGCGATAAAAACAGCAGTTGACCTCAGTGAGATGAAGCAGAAAGAGAATGACCTCCTTATAATGCGAGAGTATCTGGAGAGCGAAATCAAACGCTTCCTGCCAGTGATTGAGGCTGCCGCTGCAGGAGACATGACAAAGAGTATAGAGGCGACCAATCCCAGTGACGAGATTGGCAAGGTAATAAATACATTCAGCAGGATGAAGGATAACCTTCGCTCGCTTATTCTTACCGTGAAGTCTGCATCTGAGCGAGTTGCTGCTACTGCAGAGGAGCAGGCGGCTTCGTCGGAGCAGT
>MTMD02000002.1 GCA_002010065.2 Candidatus Pyrohabitans jungbluthii
GCTGATAGGCGACCGCCTGGATACCGACATAGCCATGGGCAAGGCGCTGGGGATGCGCACAGCCCTCGTGCTTACGGGCGCAACTAAGCGCGAGGACGTGGATAAGAGCAGAATAAAGCCAGATTATGTGCTGGACAGGCTTTAGTGAGTTTCCACCTTGAGTATCTCACCCTCGTCATTTATCTCCATCTCAAAGGGCACGCGCTCAGTCTCAAAGAGCCCTTTCCACAGCTCAGCCTCGCCTCTCACAAGCCAAGCCTCGCCGTGCTTCGCCACGATGCCATAGCCCACGCCCATGACATTTTTTAAATTCCTGTGCACCCATGTGTCGGCTATGGTCTCAGCGTCCTTGGGAATGACAATTTTCTCCGCCATGCTGGTAAGGTAATGCTGAAGGAGGATATAAGGTTTGCGATGCGCTTAGCACGCTCCATATATATAAGCGCCGTTAACTTTGTATTAAAATGATAGCAATTTAATACGGTGGCAGAAATGGGCGTTACAATAACCACGAGGGTGCCTGAGGAGATGGATAAGGAAATTGCTCGCATCGCCAGGGAGGAGAAGCTGGATAAGTCGGCAGTCATAAGACGTCTTCTCAGCGAGGCTATAGAGAGGTGGCGAATCGAGAGGGCTTTAAAGGAGTACAGGGAGGGGAATATAACCCTCGCAAAGGCAGCGCGAATGGCAGGAGTATCTCTGAGAAAGATGATGCGGATCGCCGCTGAGGCGGGAGTACCCTTTCAGTACTCTGTGGAGGAACTCAGAAGGGACTACGAGGCTGCCCGGGAATGATTGTGAGCAACTCCACACCCCTGATATACCTCGCCAAGCTGAATAAGCTATACCTGCTCAGGGAATTCTTCGCTGAGGTTTACATTCCGCGAGAAGTTTACAGAGAGGTGGTGGTGAGGGGGAAAGAGGAGGGTTATGCGGATGCTCTGCTGGTGGAGGAAGCGATTAAAGAGGGCTGGATACGCGTGGAGAACGCTCCCTTAATGAAGAAGCTGGAGGAGTATGGCATCGACAGGGGCGAGGCTGAGGCGATATCCCTCGCCCTGAAATTGAAATCCAGAGAGATACTTATCGACCAGAGCCATGCAAGGTTCGCTGCAGAAGTCGTCGGGCTCATCCCCAGGGGTACTCTGTTTGTGCTGCTGAAGGCCTTAAGAATGAATTTCCTGACCTTCGAGGATTATCTTGAGCATCTCGAGGCACTGGTGAGAGCGAACTTCAGGATGAGCGATGAGGTTTACATAGAGGCTGTGAGGCTGGGCAGGGAGCTGGCGGAAAAGTAGAGTAACTTATCCATGTTGTGAAGTGTTTTATTTCTATCACGCAGTAACTCCTCCTCAACTTTTTCCTTTTCTAAATGCTTCTTCCTCTGTAAGAATTTTAATAGTACATTCGTTATTCCTAATTATATTTTTGAGGTCTTTCCTCACACCTATATCATCAACATTGCCTGAGCAGGTGTTGTTTTCTATTATATTCCCTGCAGAATACTCTGTTACTCTAATTGCATATCTATTATTTTCAATCAAGTTGTGTGCAATAGTATTCCCATAAGACTTGTATGTAAGAAATATTCCATCAAGTTTGTTGTTTTTAACAGAACAGCCTTTTACGGTAATGTTGCTTGCTTCCATCCTTATACCAGCGGTGTTGTCACTTGTTGTGCAGTTAGAGATAACAAAGTTCTCGCTATTGGAGATACATATCCCTACCAGCTCATTGAAGCTTGTTGTGCAATTTTCGATAACTCCATTGACTGACAGGAAGGGGTAGATACCCCCTGTATTATAGTTAGCTATGCAGTTGCGGAGTGTCATATTCTCTACACCCAAGACGAAAAAACCATCAATATGATTGTTTTTAGCTGTGCAGTTGACTATCAGTAGATTTGAGGAAAAAATTTTCGGCATGGGGCATTTTTCCGGAGCTTCCATCATAGTTGGACACTCCACTTTTTCCCCAGCCGTTAAGCCATTGTCGTTTCCATTCAGCACGCAGTTTTCAATCACAACATCTGAGAATGAAGAGATAAAGATTCCATCCCCAGCATTTCCCTCAGCAACAATATTCTCTAGCTTCACATCCCTTACATTCTCTAAATGAATTCCTTTCCCCCATCCTACAACCTTTATGTTTTTGATGGTCAAATTTTTGATGTTCTCAGCAAATATTCCAGCGCTTTTTTTGTGTTTATCCTCTTCCAATTTACCTTCTTTACCTTTCAAGGCAAATCCATTACCATCAACAATCACATTGTCAGCGCTGATGGTTATGCAGGTTTTAGAAGAGGAGAGGGCATTTGAAAGGACGTATACGCCTGGCTTTGTTATCTCTGTGCATGCGTTTATCTCCATTTCTTCTGTTTTAAGCCCCTCCTTATCTTTGGAAAATTCCACAATTTCCACATAAATTGGCGAGGCTGTGAGCATTACCTCATCAGCATCTACGATTTCCTCATTTCCATAGATGTCCGTAACCTTAACTTTTCCGTCAATAACTTCCGACAGCTTTCCCTCCCCCCAGAGCACATAGAGGGTTTTATTTCCTATCCTGAACTTGTAGTAGCCGTAGCTGGAAGTTATGCCTGCATCTTCTTCTTTGTTCTCCACATATTTCTGGTCAACGACCTCCACAGAGTCAAAGCGGTTGAGCTTCGCGACCAGGGTATCGTAAACTTTGAATGTGCTTTCGGATTTCCAGTTATCAGAGATGAAAAAGATTTTATCTGCCCCAAGAGCAAGGGATAAAACAGTAGCTCTAACTATAAGTCTGTTCATTTCTTCAGCACTAAGTTCTTTTTTCTTTTCCCATTCAAAGCCAAGAGAACCAAATTGAGCCTCTGTAATCCAGATGGGTTTCTCCACGCCGTGTTTCTTCAGGAATTTTTTAAATTTTAATACAAACATGTCTTCTCTTCTTTCATCGGTATCTATGCTGTGAATATTTGCTATATCAAAATAATTTCCTGCCTCGCTCATTATTGGATCCCAGAATTCCACAAACTGCTCATGCATGCCGGCCATCCCGGCCATCAAAACTTTTGCCTCCGGGTCAGCTTCCTTTATGGTGTGGTAGCTTGCTTTGAGAATTTCAAGGTATTCTTCAGGGGTGCCGTAGAAGAACTTGAGTCCGCTGGGGTCTTTTCCCTGCATTCCCGGCTCGTTCATTATCTCCCAGTATTTTACCGGATAAACTAATCCCGGCATGTCGTCAACGCCATCTCCATCGTAACGCTCCACAAACTTTTTCAAAAATTCTTTATAATCTTCCATGCTACAGGGTTTCCCCACTTTAATTATCATCTCGCCTCCAGGGGGCGGTGAAGGTGGCGGTGGTGGTGAAAGAGGCATCCCCCGGTGGTATTCCTCGTCCCCGGGCATCGGCATTTTTCCGTAATACTCTATGCCTCCCGGTGGCATGGACATTTTCCCCAAAAACTCCTCTACAACACCAGGCATGGGTATCCTTCCATAGTATTCATCTCCATGACATTTATCCTGGTCCCATTCGGCAAAAGGCATTATTGTTATGAGAAGCAAAATGCCTTCTTCCCCCGCTTTTCTTATCACGTGGTCACTGTAGCCGAAGTCATAAACATCATATTCTTTCTCCACTTCCCCCCAAGTAATCCACCACCTGACCCAGTGAGCATTCTTTGACATTCCTTCTCTGGAAAAGTGGGTCTTTTCGAGCTCCGAAAACGTCTCCTCAGGCATATTAATGCCCGGGAAACTCGGATTTATGGCCTCCTCCTGCGATGCATTAGTCTGCACTTTTTCCTTAAACTCAACGACTTTTTCTCCGGTTTTTACACATCCGGATAAAAGTATTACTAGAATTAGAACTGTTATAATTATGCGATTCAGAATATCCTTTGCTTCACCGTATCGTGCATTCTCACGAATTAATACGCAAGACATGCAAATCCCCCTATTATCCCCTGATTTACTATCGTGCTAGGAGATATAAATCCCTTTCGTCTCAGCAACTAACCACCACTCCGCTCATTAGCAAGAAGCTGGCTCACTGCAAAGGCGTAGTTCGCATCCCAGCTTTTAACCTGAGAGGCAGTATAAGTGAGGGCGTCGCAGCCAGCAGGCATGCCGAAGCTTTCCGCTATTGCGTAAGCCTGGAGCACCATTATGCTCCCATCGCCAGCGAGGGTGTCATTTGCGTAAAGCACGCCGTAGTAGCCGCCGTCGCCGCGCTTCATAGTCTCGAGGAAGGCTATGCCCCTTTCGGCGCTCTCCTTAAATTTAAGCTTCTCCCCCAGGGGCGAGGCTGCATACGCCGCAGCCACACCACTGAGAGCCATGCCCTGGTACCAGGAGCTAACCCTGCGCCATGAATAAATGGGCAGACGGTAGGGGCCGTCGTACCACGCCCCGCTGCGGAGCTGCATTCTCGCTAAGCCCTCGCCGATTTCCACGGCTTTCCTCCTGTAGCGTTGTGCCCTCGTGACGTCGCCCATCGCCTGCGCTGCCTCAGCCGCCCTTTCCAGACCCAGCGCTGCGAAGCCTATCGCATTTGGCTTCAAACCAAAGCTGTAGCCGAAAAATGTTAGAAGCTCTGCCTTGCGCAGCAAAGCATCTCCTGCTTGCGTTATGCTCCTCTCCACCCTCTCGCCTGAGAGAACCCCTGTGGTATACGCCTGGGAGAGTGCCCACGTGGCGACGGCGCTCTCAAGAAGCGCATAGCTCGACGTTGCCTCGCCCTCTGCTTCATCCCAGCTTCCGTCGCCGCGCTGCTCTCTGAGCAGGTATTGCGCATGCCTCGAAGCTATGGCGAGGTACCTCTCCTCCCCGGTGGCGTGGTACATGTTCGCAGCGTAAAGAAGCGCATATGCGTTGCGCTTGACTCCGTGCACCTCTGCGGGAGGCTCCATGCGCTGCGCTTCCTGGAGCAGCAGTGCCCTGTTCTCGCAGCCCCTCTTCCTCACCTCAAACCCTGCCCAGGAGATGAACTCCTCTAAAAACTCCAGGGATTCGTTATTAAGGTAAGCCATGTGGATGCTGAGGCGGTAAACCTCGCTTCTCGTGGCGAGCAGAGAAAGCTTTGCCAGAGGCATAATAAACCTCTGCCCCTTCCCCAGGGTGAACTCCCGCGTAACGTAAGGCAGGGTGCGATTCCCCGAGACTATCTTATCAAAGAGGTACACCTCTGGAAACTCCGCTGTGAGCACAGCGTAGCTGGCAGGCGTTACTAGGTAGCGGGGTGGGTAGAATATGGGTGGCGAGAAGCCAGCTTTTCCAAACTCGCCCTTAATCTCCTTCACGCGCCTCTCCGCGTCCTCACGGGATGTAAAAAGCTCAAATCCCTCATGCGTAAACCCATGCGCCCCTATGGTTGCGCCTCTCGTTTCAGCCTGTTTTAAAAATAAGATAAACTCGGGATAATCACTTATCGCCTCCCTGCCGGAGCGATTCGGTATAACAAGTAGCACAACCCGCTCCGCACGCGAGTCGAGGAGCTGGAGAAGCCTATCAAGATTGTGCAGGGCGTAGCCCGGGGATACATCGTGCACCTCCACCCAGAGCGTGGGGTGAGGTTTCTCGTAGCTTTGCGCTGCCACAACGATGAGCGCTATGGCAAATAGGAGCAGCGGGATGCGCATGCATTACCCTTGCCTCCGGCAACTTTAACCCTTTCTGCCAAAAACTATATATGCTAAGCGCGTGCTTTTAAACACGGTGAATGGCATGGCAGGAAAGGTCTTGACCGCTACTGACGATAACTTCGAGAGCATGGTGAAGGAACACCCTCTCATTCTTGTGGACTTCTGGGCGGCGTGGTGCTTCCCATGCAAGATGGTGGCTCCCACCATAGAGGAGCTGGCAGAGGAATTTGAGGGGAAGGTTGCATTTGCAAAGCTGAATGTGGATGAAAATCCCAAAACTGCGATGAGGTTTGGAATAACAAGTATACCAACGCTGATACTCTTCAAGGACGGCGAGGTGGTTGAGAAGGTCATTGGAGCCGTGCCCAAGGAGCACTTGGCTTCGAAGATAAAAGCCCACCTCTAGAGCTTCTGAATTTTTGCCACAAAGAAACCCTGCGAGTGGTGCTC
Organism: Candidatus Pyrohabitans jungbluthii; assembly: GCA_002010065.2. Classification (GTDB taxonomy): domain Archaea; phylum Hydrothermarchaeota; class Hydrothermarchaeia; order Hydrothermarchaeales; family BMS3B; genus Pyrohabitans; species Pyrohabitans jungbluthii. Next base: position 6,083 of record MTMD02000002.1, read on the forward strand.
CCAGGGATAAAATCTCCTCGCTTTCTTAATTTGCTTATCCAAGGGCATACCATAAGGTTTGCGAAGCGCCGGTGAGCCGTGCTTTATCTTGAGAAGCCTGGCATCTCTGTTCTCCAGCACCTCCTGCACCAAAAGCTCATTCTCCTCTGGTAGGAGGCTGCATGTTGAATAAACAAGCACACCCCCTGGCCTAAGAACCTCGTAAACGGCGTTTATGAGAGCGCGCTGAAGTGGCAGGAGTACCTCCAAGTCCTTCTCATCCTTGGTGAGCGCCTCCCTGGCTTTATGAGCAGTGCCAGTGCCGGTGCATGGAGCATCGAGGAGGACGCGGTCAAAGCTCAGCCCCAGTTTGGCAACGTCGCGGGTATCCATCCTTATTATTATGGTGTTCTCCACTCCCATTCTCGTTACGCTCGCGCGCAGTGCTTTAACTCGCTGTCTGTTCACTTCTATTGCGACGACGCAGCCCTGGTTGCGCATAAGCTGCGCTATGTAGGTGGTCTTGCCCCCTGGAGCAGCGGCAGCGTCGAGCACGAGCTCATTGGCTCTAGGCTCGAGAGCCTCGCACGCGTACATCGAGGCAGGGTCCTGAAGGTAGTAGTAGCCGAGGAGGTATTCGGGCGTAGCTCCTGGCGAGAAAGGTGCCTCGCGGATAAAGTAGCCGTACTTGACCCAGGGTATCTTTTCCAGCACGAAGCCGCGCTCTTCCAAGCGCGCCACCAGCTCATCTTCGGTAATGCGCAGCGTATTTACGCGTAGCGCCTGTGGTAGCGCGCGAGTGAGCATCTCCTCTGTAAGCCCTGGAAAGAGCCTGCTGTAGCGCTGCTCAAGAAACTGCGAGAGCATGAAAAAAGATTTATCGCGGGCAATATAACTATTGGCATGCTCGAGATTGAGATAAAGGCTCGTGTGCCCAGCTTAGAGGCGATAGAGGCAAGGCTCCGCGAGAGGGGTGCGCGCTACCTTGGGGAGGAGGAGCAGGTTGACGCGTACTTTAATCACCCGTGCAGGGATTTTGCAGCTACCGACGAGGCGCTTCGCCTGAGAAGGGCCCGTGGCAGGGTTATCCTCACATATAAAGGGAAGAAGCTGGACGCTGTGACAAAGACGCGGGAGGAGTTGAGTGTTGGTGTGGATGACTACGAGGCTGCAAAGCAGATACTGCTCAGACTGGGCTTTGTGGAGGTTGCCCAGGTTAAAAAGCTCAGGCGTAGGTATAGCCTAGGCGACTATCTTGTGGAGCTGGACAGCGTAGCCAATTTGGGAGCCTTCGTTGAGGTGGAGAAGAAAGGCGAGGCGTATTCTCCAGAGGAGCTTGTGGCATTTTTAGCCTCGCTGGGCATAGGTAGAGAGGCAGTAGAGAGGCGCTCTTACCTGGAGCTTCTGCTAGGTGAAGGCGATGGTTAGGGTTACCACACCCTCGCGGGTGCATATGACGCTCATAGACCTCAATGGCGCGCTGGGACGCGTAGATGGCGGCATAGGCTTTGCGCTCCGCTCGCCGGGGATGGTCGTCGAAGTGGAGCGCAGCAGAAGCTTGAGCGTAAAGGGAGAGCTTGCGGAGCGCGCCCTTGCAGCGGCGAAGCGCGTGCTCGAGGCTTACTCTCTACCAGGGGCTGAGATTAAGGTGCTGAAAGGCTATCCCCAGCACGTGGGCTTAGGCTCGGGTACACAGCTCTCCTTAGCCGTGGCTACGGGTATATGCAGAGCTTATGACATCTCTGCGAGCGTGCGGGAGCTTGCCCGCATAGTGGGCAGGGGTGGTACTTCTGGAATAGGCGTGGCTGCCTTTGAGGGGGGAGGCTTCATCCTGGATGGCGGGCATTCTAAGCAGGAGAAGCCTGAGTTTCTGCCCTCCTCGGCGAGCAGGGCAAAGCCAGCGCCTCTTGTGATGCGCCACGATTTTCCAGACTGGGACGTTGCGCTGGTGCTTCCTGAGCCTAAACGGCGAGTTTCCGGCGAACGAGAGGTGAACATCTTCCAGCGTTTCTGCCCTATTCCGATTAACCAGGTGGAGCGCCTTAGTCATGTGATTTTAATGAAGCTTCTGCCCGCGCTGGTGGAGGAAGATATAGCAGCCTTCGGCGAGGCTGTGAATGCGGTGCAGAGCCTTGGCTTTAAGGAGATCGAGGTTATGCTTCAGGCGCCGAACGTTAGGGAGATACTCGCGCTGTGCCAGAGGCTGAGCTACGGCGCGGGCTTGAGCAGCTTTGGCCCTGTGATTTACGCCTTCCCCAGGGATGCAAAGGAGTTTCTTAGGGCTATGCGCTCTCGCAGCGATGTGCGCAGGGTTTGGCTTACAAAGGCGGACAACGAAGGAGCGAGAGTGGAATGATTCTGGGCAGGTTTCGCTACGGTAAGCGCGTGTTGCAGGGCATTGTGGAAGACAACGAGGTAATGGTCACCTCTGGCAAGCTAAAAGGCAGGCGGATTGCCCTGGAAAGGCTCAGAGTGCTCACCCCTTCTCGTCCTACTAAGATTGTTTGCGTGGGTTTGAACTACAAGGACCACGCGGCAGAGCTTGGCATGCCTCTGCCCAGCGAACCCGTGCTATTTCTTAAGCCGCCCAGCGCCGCCCTTGCTCATCGTGAGGCAATAGTTTACCCTTCTATGGCGAAGCGCGTTGATTATGAGGCGGAGCTTGGCGTTGTGATCTCGCGCAGGTGCAGGAATGTCTCCGCAAAAGAGGTGGAGCGCTTTATTCTGGGCTATACATGCTTCAACGACGTTACAGCGCGCGACCTTCAGCAGAGGGACGGGCAGTGGACGCGTGCTAAGAGCTTCGATACCTTTGCCCCCTTTGGTCCCTACGTGGTTACGCCCGATGAAGTGGACGTGGCTCAGCTCGAGGTCAAACTTTACCTGAACCGCAGGCTCAAGCAGCGGGGCTCAACGAAAAACATGATATTTCCGGTGGAGGAGCTTATCTCTTTCATCTCCCGCATAATGACGCTGGAGCGGGGTGATGTTATTGCCACAGGTACGCCCCCCGGCGTAGGGCCAATGAAGCCGGGAGATGAGGTTGTAGTGGAGATTCCGCAGGTGGGGAGGTTGGTGAATAGGGTGACGGAAGCGAAGTAGCAGTCTAAGGTTCCTACATCTGGGGTTTCAAGCTTTGATTGTTTGTTTATTGTCTGCCAATAAAATGGAAATTATCGGATGCTCATCAAAGTTTCAACCAACACATCCTAAGAGGTGAGAGAGGCGACGTAGCCAAGGTTCACAAACAGGTGGGGGAGGCACCACCTTTTAAACGAAACTTCACTTTTCCGCCGCGCAGGGGAAAGGTTTAAAAACCTTCATGCCCTTTTTAATTAAACCCCCGAGGGGGTTATACGGAACGAAGTTCCGGGCGACGAAAGTTGGAAATGCTAGCAGAAGAAGGTGGAAAAGATGGAAATTACCGATGTGAAGATATACAGGATGGAAAATTCTGGAAACCTGAAGGCATACGCCAGCGTGACCTTTGACAACGCTTATGTTGTGCACGGGTTGCGCGTAATGGACGGGGAGAAGGGGCTCTGGGTGAGCATGCCCGCGACGCGAAATAAGCGCGGCGAGTTTAAAGATGTGTTTCACCCGATTTCGAGAGAAGCGAGAGACGCCCTCGTAAGCGCTGTGCTTGACGCTTACGAAAGCGGGAGGTAGGTTTTCAGCAGAATTAGCGCCACCCCCGCTGCGATTGCGAGGGAGTAGTATTTCATCACCTTCGCCGCAAGCATGGGGGTGCCGCTGACTTTTATCAGCGCAATCTTGCTGAGCACACTTGCTATAGCTGAAAGCACAGCACAGTTCGCGGCGACGCTTGCGCTGAGCTCGCCCTGCGCAGCGAGAGAAGCGAAGCTCGCCACCACGGCGCCGCTGGAAACAAAGCCGGCGAAGAAGGCAGCGGGATACAAGCCCAAGTCTCCGTAGCTCTGGACAAGTTTTGCAAGCGCCGTAATTGCGGTAAAGAGAAGCGCAAACTTCAACGCGGGCACAATTGCAAAGGGCAGCGCCAGCTCCAGTTTCTTTCCGCGCAACACCTCTCTCTCTACCCTGATTCGCGCGGGGAGCACGCTTACCAGAGCCATGCCCAGCATCGGTAAAAGCATCTCTTTACCCACTGCCTGGCTTAAAAGCGCCGCTATCAGCAGACTTCTGAGCAGCGCCACACCACTTGCGAGGAGTATACCCTGAAGTGCAGGCTTCTCCAGCGACGTATCTTCCTTCACCCTCGATGCAAGCGCTCCGACGGTAGCCTGGCTGTTAACCAGCGCGCCTAAAGCACCGGTCACGGGCAAAGCAAGCTCAGCTCCAAACCAGCGCAGCGCCAGGAAGCCGGCAAAGCCTATGGTTGAGACCACTACCACCACGAAAATTAAGGTGCGGGGGTTTATTAGGCCGTAGGGGTCTATTGCAGCGTCTGGAAGCAGGGGGTAGAGTACAAAAGCAACGAGGCCGAACTCCAGCGCATTTGTCATCTCCCGGAAGCTCATCGCCTTAGACAAAGCCTGAGAGTAGCGCTTTCCTGCGAGAATTGCAGCCACGAGGATACTCACAGCCACGCCCTGCAGGGCGAAGCCAGCACCTATGATAATGCCTATCATAAATGCGAGCACATACGCCACGAGGGTGGTAATGCCAATGTCCTCTATGAGAAAGTTCTTAACCACGCCTATAAAGAGGGCGATGAGGGCTACGCCAAGGGTAACGCAGGCTAAAAACAGCTCAGAGCCGAGGCTCTGCGAGATGCTTACACTCAGCGCTCCCATAAGCGAGGTGAGCATGAAAGTGCGCGTGCCGGCAACGACCTTCTTGCCAATCTCCCTTTCAATGCCCAGGAGCCCCCCTGCAAGGGAAGCGATTATAAGCGATTCTATTAACTGGGCGTCGAAAACATGCATAGAAAGAAGTTTTGACACGGGGGCTATTTAAAGCATACACCAGTACTCTTAAAAATTCGCCCTGCGTAATCCTAAGCATGGTCTTTCTCTTCGAGTACGCCACCTGCACCCGCGAAGCTCTGCCTGCGAGCATCGCTGTAGAAGGCTTGGCGATGTTCCGCGCCCTTTACGATAGCTTCTCTAAGGTTGAGAAGGTTGCCTCTTTCACCGGTAGAGCTCTGCCCTACTTTCCTGAGCTTCCATGCGCAGAGAACTGGGAAGAGAGCTTTGAAGCCATGCTCGAAGGTGAGGAGCACGCACTGCTTATCGCTCCCGAGAGTGATAACCTTCTGCTTAACCTTACCCGAAGGCTGGAAAATGCCGGAGCCAAAAACCTGGGCTCTGCTTCGCAAGGCGTAGCCATTGCCGGCGATAAGTACAGGTGCTACCGCGCGCTAAGCGGCGTGAATCAGCCGAAGACTGAAATTTTCCGCAGCACCACCACGCTCGACTTCCCCCTGGTGGCGAAACCGCGTCTTGGCGAGGGCTGCGAGGGGCTTCGCATCATCACCAGCGAGGAGGAGCTTGCTGAGGTGCCGCAGGGCTACCTCCTTCAGGAGTACGTTGAGGGCAGAGCCATGAGCGCCTCGCTCATAGTGGGCAACGAGGTGAGAGTGCTGAGCGTTAACACTCAGGAATTCAACGGCAATAGCTATGTAGGAGCGGAGCTTCCTCTCAGCTTAGACGCCGAGATGGAGGAGGAGATTATCAAAGCGGTGGAGAGCATCCCGGGTTTAGCCGGCTACGTGGGCGTGGATTTTGTTTTAGGTGAGGAGCTGTGGATAATCGAGGTAAATCCGCGAATCACAACGCCCGCAGCTGCGCTGCACGAGGCTCTTGGAATAAACCTTGGCGAACTTCTGCTGAGAAACTACTACCGCGAGGCTATGCCCGAGATAAAGTGCAGACGAAGGGTGAAGCTTGAGAAGGTTTACGGCAGCGCTGAGAATGCATTCGTCTCTGTGGGCGAGGCGAGCATAGTGATAAGGGTGATAGGATGATTTTAGCTCTGGACATAGGCGGAGCAAACACAAAGCTTTTGCTCTTCGACGAGGCTCGCGAGGAGGTGGTGAGGAACGAGATTCACTACTTCCCCTTCTGGAAGCGGAAGGATGAGTTCCGCAGCTTCCTGCGCAGTATTGCTCCTCGCGCTGAAAGGGTGGCGGTAACGCTTACCGCTGAGCTCAGCGATGTCTTTCAGAGCAAGCAGGAGGGCGTTGCCTACGTTACGAGCGTGGTGAGAGAGCTTTTTCCTGAGGCGAGGTTTCTCAGCATGGAGAAGAAGCTTGTGGAGGAGCCTGAAAGCTTAACCGAGCTTGCAGGAGCAAACTATGTGGCGAGCGTCTACTATTTGGAGCGCTTCTTTGGCGAGGGTGTGCTTTTGGACATAGGCAGCACCACCTGCGACGTTATACCCTTCAGGCGAGGGGAGGTACTGTACAAAAAGACTGACCTTGAGCGCCTTCTCGCTGGGCAGCTGGTTTACACGGGCTACCTGCGCACCCCGCTGAACACCATAGCCGAGAAGGTCCCCTTCCGCGGCTACTTTATTAGACCTGCCAGCGAGTACTTTGCAATAACCGCCGACCTGTATCTAATTCTCGGGGAGCTTGAGGAGTACTCCTGCGATACCCCAGACGGCGGCGAGAAGAGCAGAATCGCAGCCCTACGGAGAGTGGCGCGGCTGCTGTGCGCAGATTTAAACGAAGCCGGCGAAGCTGAGCTTCTTGAGATGTGCCGCTATCTTGCGGAGAGGCATGCGAGCATAATCGCTGAGGCGCTGCGCAGGGTTAGCGATAGTTATGGCTTAAGCATTGCCTACCTCGCCGGCGTTGGTAGAGCGCTGGGAAAGCGCGCTGCATTGCAGGCAGGCTTGGCGTGGGTTGACCTGGCTGAGGTTACTCCTGCTTACGACAATCTGCCCTGCCTTGGCTTGGCCTACATGGTGCTCGACGATGCGCGTGGTTAAGCTGGGCGGAAGCTTGATGGCGTATGCTAGGGAGATACTTCCTGTGCTTAGAGAGCATGATGTCTTAATTGTGCCCGGGGGCGGAGTTTTCGCAGATGCTGTGAGGAAGGTGTACAGAGAGCACAGCTTAGATGAAAGCGCAGCCCACTTTATGGCAATCGCCGCCATGGATGCCTATGGGGAGTTTCTTTCCAGCGTCTCGGGAATACCTGCGAGGCAGGCATTGGAAGGCAGCCTGCCCGCGGTTTTGCTGCCCTACCAGCTTATGCGGGAGCGCGACCCTCTGCCCCACTCCTGGCAGGTCACCAGTGACAGTATCGCGTGCTACATCGCAGCCTTGCTTGGGGAAAAGCGACTGGTGATACTCACAGACGTGGACGGAATCTACGTTGAGGGCAGGCTGGTAAGCAGGATCTCAGCGGCGGAGCTGGAGAAGCTTGGCGAGACCTGCGTTGATGCATACTTACCAAAGCTCCTGCAGAAGTATAAAATCACCTGCACTGTTGCGAACGGCAAAAGTGCTGAGGTGGTAAGGGCAGTGCTGCGCGGCGAGGCGATAGGCACGAGGGTGGTGCCGTAATCAACCAACCTTGAACCTCAAAATCGCAGCCAGCCCACCTATGGCTTCGAGGCGTTCGCCAGCTTCGTGCTCTGTGCTTACTATGAGCACTCTCGCCTTTATCGCCCTGGCTTTCTCTATAAGCAAGTCGCTCTCCGGATGCTTTCTGAGAAAGGCGTCGCTTATAAGCAGCGTATCAACGGCACCGTAGTCTATGGCTTTGCTGACTTCCGCAATGCCGTACGCCGCGAGACCGTCCTTCACCAGCTCCTCATAGAAGCGCTCTACCAGTGCCGTCTCCTCAGAGATACGGCTCTCCTCAAGGATGCGCTCTATAGCGCGGCGCTTAAGCACCTCCTGTACAGCGCTCCTCCCACCGCAGCCCGTGGCCTGAAGGTAACAGCGCTTCGCCAGCTTCGGGTAGCGCTCTTTAATCACTTCCAGAAGCGACTCCTTCCAGAAGCCAGGACCAGCGAGTATCACCACCTCCACGCGCTCCTTCTCCACCACCTCGGCTATCTTCTTTGCCACCTCCGCGTAAAACTGCTTTGCACTCGCCTCGTGCTGCGCCGCGTAACGCTTACCTGCTACGCTGCTCGCTATTCTCGCAACGTAGTCCACGCCGTACCTGCGAACGAGGGCGAGCTCAGCTTCTCCCTCTTCCACAGCGACGATGAGCACTCGCGCTTCCTTTGCAGCCTTTTCAGCCTCAGCTAGGCGCTCAAGGTGCCAGCGGCGCCACTCCTGCTTTTGCAGCGTAATCTCGTCGCCCGGCTTAACCTCCAGCGTTTGATGTGTGCCAAAGGAGATTAAATCTTCTGGGCCTGAGAAGACCTCACCAGTAATGCGCAGGCGCATCGCATAGGGCGCGAACTCCACCTGCTTTACTTTAATCCCTAAGAACATGCGCACGCGCTCGCCCTTATCGGCGCGCACGCGCTCCTCGTCGCGCACCCTGCGGTACGCAACGCCGTATACCGCATCGCCCTCCTCTATGATGCTCTTGAGGTACCACAGGTCGTCGATGCTCTCGGGACGAAGCTTGAACTTGCCCTCTTTTAAATTGCGATGGAGGATCTTCATTCACCTAAAAATATACTATTGGTTAGATAAAGGTAGCGATGTATTTTCTAACCTTTCGTTATAAAAACTTTAATCTCGTTATGCAAAGCTTTCGGAGATAGCTTGAAGTTGTTTTTTGTCCCGGTGGTGGCATGAGCGAGGGTGCAGAAGCTGAGGCAAAGGTTGAGGAGCTAGAGAAGGAACTCAGCAAGCTCCGGGATGAGTTAAAGCGGGCTCAGGAAAAGGCGGAGGACTACCTGAACAGGCTGCGCTACCTTCAGGCTGACTTTGACAACTACAGGAAGCGCATGCAGCGCGAGAGGGAGGAGATGGCAAAGGTTGCGGCTGAGCGTATCATCACGCAGCTTTTAGAGGTTCTCGACAACTTTGAGCGCGCCCTGGAGAGTGCCAAGCATGCGAGGGGTAAGAAAGCTCTGCTCGAGGGCATGCAGCTTATCTACTCTCAGCTTCGCGGCATTCTGGAAAAGGAGGGGCTGAAGGAGATAGCATGCGAGGGCTGCCTGGACCCCTACTACCATGAGGCTATTGCGGTAGAGGTTAAGGAAGACTGCGAGGATGGGGAGATTTTGGAGGTGCTTCAGAAGGGCTACACCCTCAATGGAAAGGTTATCCGCTATGCGAAGGTAAAGGTTGCGAAGCGAGGTGGTTGACATGGCAAAGGAGCGCATTCTGGGTATAGATTTAGGCACCACAAACTCCTGCATGGCGGTCATAGAGGGAGGCGAGCCTACCGTAATACCCAACGCCGAGGGCGGGCGCACAACGCCGAGCATGGTGGCTTTCACATCAAAGGGTGAGCGCCTTGTGGGCATGGCCGCTAAGAAGCAGGCTGTGGCAAATCCCGAGCGCACCATATTTTCAATAAAGCGCTTTATGGGCAAGACATACGACGAAGCCATAGAAGATGTGAAGCGCATGCCCTACAAGGTGGTGCGCGGTCCAAAGAACGACTGCAGGGTTAAGATAGAGGACAAGGAGTACACCCCCCAGGAAATCTCGGCGATGATCCTCAAGAAGCTGAAGGAGGATGCCGAGAACTACCTGGGCGAGAAGATAACCAAGGCGGTTATCACTGTACCTGCCTACTTTAACGACTCTCAGAGGCAGGCTACGAAGGACGCTGGCAAAATTGCTGGCTTGGAGGTTCTCAGGATAATCAACGAGCCCACCGCTTCGACGCTCGCCTACGGCTTCAACAAGGATGAGGAGCAGACGATTCTGGTTTATGATTTAGGCGGCGGAACCTTCGACGTGAGCATCCTGGAGACTGGCGATGGTGTGTTTGAGGTTAAGGCTACAAGCGGCGACACTCATCTCGGCGGGGACGACTGGGACCAGAGGATAATAGACTGGCTCATTCAGGAGTTTAAGGAGCAGGAGGGCATAGATTTAAGTAAGGATAGGATGGCGATGCAGCGCCTGAAAGAGGCGGCGGAGCGCGCCAAGATTGAACTCTCGGGCTTAAAGGAGACTGAAATCAACCTGCCCTTTATAGCCGTTGGCAGCGATGGACAGCCCAGGCACCTCAGCATGACGCTTACCAGGGCGAAGTTTGAAGCCATGACTCGGGATTTACTGGAGCGTACAGTTGAGCCTATAAAGCAGGCTCTCAGCGACGCAAAGCTCTCGCCGGAGGACATAGACAAGGTTATCCTGGTGGGCGGCGCAACGCGCATGCCCATGGTGCAGCAGCTCGTCAAGGACTTCTTCGGCAAGGAGCCGTACAAGAACATAAACCCCGATGAGTGCGTAGCAATAGGTGCAGCGGTTCAGGCAGGTGTGCTCGCCGGCGAAGTGCGCGACCTCCTTCTTCTGGACGTGATCCCCCTCTCTCTGGGAATTGAAACCCTGGGCGGTGTGTTTACAAAGCTGATTGAGCGCAACACCACAATACCCACGAGGAAGAGCAAGGTCTTCACCACCGCCGCCGATGGGCAGACCAGCGTGGAGATACACGTGCTCCAGGGAGAGCGTCCCATGGCAGCGGACAACCACAGCCTTGGGAGGTTCATCCTCGACGGTATCCCACCTGCACCGCGTGGCGTGCCCCAGATTGAGGTGACCTTCGACATCGATGCGAACGGCATTCTCCATGTCTCAGCCAAGGATTTGGGTACCGGCAAGGAGCAGAGCATTAAGGTTACGGCGACCACCAACTTAAGCGAAGAGGAAATAGAACGCATACTCAAGGAAGCCAAGGAGCACGAGGAAGAAGACAGAAAGCGAAAGGAGCTGGTGGATGCGAAGAACGAGGCAGATTCGCTGATATACTCCTCTGAGAAGACAATCGAGGAGTTCAAGGACAAGGTTCCGCAGGACAAGATAGAGGCGGTTAAGAAGGCGATTGAGGAGCTGAAGAACGCCGTCAAGGGAGACAACATCCAGGAGATTAAGAGCAAGACAGAGGCGCTCCGCAAAGCGGTGAGCGAGATAGGCGCTGCGATATACCAGCAGGCGGCTTCTCAAGCTCAAACCCAGGCACAGCAGGCACAGGGCGCTGGTGGCGATGGGCAAAGCGAGGAGAAGGTTATAAACGCGGAGTACGAGGACGCTGACAAGAAGTAGCCCGTGGGTTAGGCGATGGGAAAGAAGGACTACTATGAAATTCTCGGCGTAAGCCGCGACGCAAGCCAGGCGGAGATTAAGAAAGCCTATCGTAGGCTGGCGCTGAAGTACCACCCTGATAGGAATAAGAGCAAGGAGGCGGAGGAGAAGTTCAAGGAGATAAGCGAAGCGTATGCAGTGCTTTCCGACCCTGAGAAGCGCAGGCTGTACGACATGTATGGCCACGCTGGGATAGACGAGCGCTATTCCCAGGAGGACATCTTCCGCTCAGCGCGCTTCGAAGATATATTCGCAGACCTTGGTTTTGGCGGTATAGACAGGATCTTTGACATATTCTTCGGGGGCGGCGCTGCGAGGCGAGCACCTGCACGAGGAGCTGACCTGCGCTTCGATATGGAGATAACCCTTGAAGAGGCGGCGAAAGGCGCAGAGAAGGTGGTGAGCTACCGCCGCCTTGAAACCTGCGAACGCTGCGGAGGCAGCGGTGCAGAGCCGGGTAGCGGGCGCGTAACCTGCCCAGCCTGCGGCGGCAGGGGCAGCGTTGGCTTCACCCAGCGCACACCCTTCGGCACCTATTCCACATTTACAACGTGCTCCCGCTGTGGGGGTGAGGGGAGTATTGTATCTAACCCCTGCCGCGAGTGCGGTGGCGCTGGACGCGTTGAGAGGGTGCGCAGACTGAGTGTGAAGATACCTCCGGGTGTTGACTCTGGTGCTAGACTTCGCTTAGCTGGCGAGGGCGAGGCTGGCGAGCGGGGCGCACCTCCTGGCGACCTCTATATCGTAATTCACGTGCGCGAGCATGAGATTTTCAAGCGAGTGGGCAACGACCTTTACATTGAAGTGCCCATAACCTTCTCCCAGGCGGCGCTTGGGGCTGAGATTGAGGTCCCGACGATAGACGGCGATTCTGCGACGGTTAAAATCCCTTCAGGGACGCAGACCGGTGAAACCTTCCGCCTTCGGGGCAGAGGAATGCCCCTGCTCAACGGCTACGGCAGGGGCGACATGGTTGTGAAGGTGGTGGTGAGAACGCCCACGAAGCTGAGCAAAGAGGAACGGGAGCTCTTCGAGAGGTTAGCGGAGCTGGAAAAAGCCAGGGAGAAGGGGATATTCCAGCGCATCGCCGAGGAGGTGCGCGGGGCATTCAGGTGATTTCTCAGATTTTTATGTCACTCCTGCACAACTTTTAAAAGTTTCAGCACCATATTTAGAGAAGGTGATGCTATGCCGAGGAAGGTAGACTACGACTTATGCATGTCATGCGGAGGTTGCGTTGGGGTCTGCCCCTTTCTGGCTCTGACTTTAGAGCACGGGATTAAGCTTATTGTGGATGAAGAGAAGTGCACCGACTGCGGGAGCTGCACCAAGTTCTGCCCCGTGGGTGCAATAAAGGAGGCGTAACGATGAAGGATGCTTACGATGTCGTTGTGGTTGGCGCAGGACCGGGGGGCAGCAATACCGCCAAAGCTGCGGCGGAGAATGGGTTAGACGTGCTGTTGCTGGAGAAACGCCCTGAAATAGGCGCCCCCAAGCGCTGCGGAGAAGGCTTTAGCGTAAACGGCGCTAAGACGCTGGGGATAAAGCCGGACCCCCGCTGGACAATAAATGAGATATGGGGCGCGAACATAGTAGCGCCCAATGGCAAACGCGTGAGTGTGCGCTACGATAACCAGGTAGGCTGGGTGATTGAGCGCAAGATGTTTGACAAGCTTCTGGCGATTGAGGCGGCGCGTGCCGGCGCCGAGGTTCTAGCTAAAAGCGAAGTTGTTGGCTTAATAATGCAGGACGGCTTTGTTAAGGGCGTCGAGGTGGAGCGCCACGGGGAGCGTTTCAGCGTGGAGGCGAAGATCGTCGTAGCAGCGGACGGCGTGGAGAGCAAGGTTGCCAGGTGGGCGGGGATAAACTCCACCCAGAAGCTTGTGGACATAGACAGCGCATACCAGTATGAGATGGTTGTGGATTTAGAGGAGCCGGACATGCTTGACCTGTACTTCGGAAATGATATCGCGCCCCGGGGCTACGTCTGGGTTTTCCCGAAAGGTAAGGACATCGCAAATGTGGGCATAGGCATAGGGGGCAACGTTTCCACCAAGACGGCGAAGCAGTACCTGGACGAGTGGATCGCTAAGCATGAGCCCTTCAATGAGGGCAGGATAATTGAGGTCAACGCGGGGGGCGTGCCCGTGGGCGCACCCCTGGAGAAACTCGTGGGAAATGGGTTGATGATCGTAGGCGACGCGGCGCACCAGGTTAATGCAATTCACGGTGGCGGCGTTTTCGAGGCGAGCTTCGCAGGGCAGATCGCTGGCAGGGTTGCGGCGGAGGCGATAGAAAAAGGAGACGTGAGTGAGGCGGCGCTGATGAAGTACGACAAAGAGTGGCGTGCAGCGCGGGGTGAGATACTCCACCGCATATACAAGCTTCGCAGGGCGATTGAGCAGCTGAGCGACGCTGACCTCAACTACTTGGCTGAGGAGCTTACTGGCGAGGACGTCGTCGCCTTTGCCAATGGCGAGCGCTTGGCCAAGCTGGCGAAGATCCTGATGAAGCGCCCCCATTTGATTAAAGCTGCGAAGGAGCTGATGTAGCATGGGTGAAGACTGCGTATTCTGCAAAATTGTGAAGGGCGAACTCCCGTGCTACAAGCTGTATGAGAGCGAGCTTGCTTTAGCCTTCCTGGACATAAATCCTATCACTAAGGGCCATGCTCTGGTGGTGCCCAAGCGCCATGTGGAGAGGCTGAGCCAGCTCAGTGACGATGAGGTTAGAGAGATTTTTACCGCCGCGGGTAAGCTGGCGGAAGCCTCGCTTGAGGCTTTAGACGCAAAGGGCATCAACTTCTGGGTGAATCAGGGCAGCATAGCCGGGCAGGTGGTCAGCCACTTCCATGCCCATGTGGTGCCCCGCTATGCAGAGGACGACCTGAAGATTGAGGTTAGCGCAGAGAAACTCAGCGATAGCGAGATGCGCAGCATAGCTGAGAAGATTAAGGGTAAGGTAGAATGAGGCTTGAGGAGCTGGTTGGCTACCTGGATGAGCTTTTAAAGCTTGGAGAGTTTTCCGATGACGAGAGCGCCAATGGTCTGCAGGTAGAGGGCAGAGAAAGCGTGAGAAAAGTTGCTATTGCAGTAGATGCGTGCGGTTACGTGTTTAAGGAGGCGGTGAAGCAGGGCGCCGACCTGCTCTTTGTGCACCACGGCTTAGTATGGGGCGGTATTAAGAGCATAAGGGGCGTGCTGAAGGCGCGGCTTAAGCTTCTGCTGGAAAATGAGCTATCGCTTTATGCGTGCCATTTGCCACTAGATGCGCACCCCGAGCTGGGGAACAATGCGCAGCTTTTGCAGGTTCTTGGGATTGAGCGCAGGGGCGAGTTTGGCGAGTATCATGGCAAGCGCATAGGCTACTGGGGTGAGCTTCCGCAGAGAATGAGCGTGGCGAGCTTCGCAGCGCTGGTGGAGGAGCGCCTCGCTACGAGGTGCAGGAGTATTGACTTTCGCGGCGATGCGAAGCGCGTGGGCGTGGTCTCTGGTGGTGGGTGGAGCGCCATATTCGATGCAGAGAAGATAAAGATAGACACCCTGCTGACGGGCGAGCCCTCGCACAGCGCCTACTCGCTTGCGGAGGAGCTTGGGGTTAATCTAATCTTCGCGGGCCACTATGCCACAGAGAAGCTGGGCGTGCTCGCCGTAGGAGAGCACCTCAGGGAGAAGTTTGGGCTTGAGGTTGTGTTTATAGACCACGACACGGGTTTGTGATTCTCTGCTTATTATATGGATGTGTATCTATGGTTCCAGGAGGAATTAAAGATGGTACGGAAGGGGTAATAGGGGCGGGGAAGGCGCCCCTATACAGGATAGAAAGGGCGCAGCAGCTGATGCAGCGTGAGGGTGTTGACCTGCTCGTTGTCGCAAGCAGCGAAAGCTACCGCTACTTTACCGGCGAGGCAAGGGAGCGTATGTGCCTCCTTATACCCCAGGGGGGCGACGCGACGCTGCTTTTACCTGAAAGCGAGATTCACAGCTACGGCGGAGAGATTAAAGCGCTGCCCTACGCTGCCTTACCGCAGATGCTCTCCCAGGTTAACGCCTTCGCCTCGCGCCTTGGTTCTAAGCCCCGAGTGGCGGTGGTGGCTGAGACGTCTACACCTCTGTACATGGTGGAGCACCTGGCGAATGCCCTGCCTGGCTTTGAGATCAAGGTTGCGAGGAGGATAATCACAGCGCTGCGTATGCATAAGGACGCCGCCGAGATACGCGCGCTCCGTCAGGCGGGAAAGCTCGCTAAGGAGGGAATGAGCCACGCTATAGAACAGCTCCGGCAGGGCACAACCGAAGCCCAGCTCGCGGCAGAGGTGGAGTGCTACCTGCGCAGGCAGGGTGCCGAGGTTGCACGTGTGGGGGTGAACTCTGGCGAGAGAAGCACTTCGCCTGAGCGCACAGCTACGGGTAAAAAGATAAATAAACATGAGGCTGTGGTGATAAGCATCTCTGTCGCCTGGGAAGGCTACTTCGCAGAGATGAGCAGGGTGGCAACGCTCGGCAGCGCAGGGGAGGAGCTTCACAAGCTTCATGGCGTTTATCTTAAAATGCTCGACTCTGCCCTCGAGGCGCTTAAGCCCAAGGCAAAGGTGATGGAGGCGGAGAAGCAGGCAACATTTCTTGCGTACGAACATGGCTATGGTGAGCTTTATCCGGGAGGCTTTATACACGGCATAGGCTTGGGTGTACAGGAGGCTCCTTACTACGAGGCTTACCCTGAGGATGCGCTGCTTGAGCTTGACGCTAATGCAAGCCTCGCCGTGGGGCATGCTCTGCTCGCCTCGCCTTTGGCGGGAGGGGTGCGCTTAGAGGAGACTGTTCTGCTTCGCGACTCCCGCATAGAGGTGCTCACGCGCTTTCCGCGGGAGATAGCTGAGGTTTAGCCAACTATCGTCGCGAAGGCTTCAGCGATGCCGTCTATGATGAACTGCACAGCTATCGCTGCGAGAAGAAGACCCATGAGGCGGGTCACCACCTTTGTGCCAGTGGTGCCCAGGAGACGGTAAACGGCGCTTGCGTGTATGAGGATGAGGTACGAGACCAGAAAGACCAGTACTATAGCCAGGGCGAGCAGCATCATCTCAGCCTCACTTGAAGCTCTGCTCAACAGCACTATGCCTGTGGTTATCGCCCCGGGCCCTGTGAGCAGGGGCACGGCGAGGGGAGTAACTGTAATCTCCTCCCGGCGCTCAGACTCCTCCTCTGGCGTCAGCTCGGTGCGGGTACGCATTCCGAACAGCATCTCCATCGCTATGACGAAGAGCAGCATTCCACCCGCGATGCGAAAGGAGTACATCTGTATCCCCAGGTAGGCGAAGATGTAGACGCCTAGGTAGGTAAAGAGCAGAAGCACCACCGCAGCTACGAGCGTTGCCTTCTTCACAGCTCTGCGATACTCCCCCTTCGTGGCGCCAGAAAGCAGGGAGAGAAAGATGGGCACATTAGCTACGGGATCGATAATTATAAAGAGCGCTGTGAAAGAGTAGATGAGGAAGTTTAAGTCCATTCTGACACCTTCTAATACTCATGCCTGAAATTATATAATTCTACCTGTGGCTCCACTTCAGCGTAAGCTGCTCATCACCCCATTCAAACACAGGCACGCGCGCTCTGAACCCCTCCCGAACCTCATTCAGTGCGTGCACAACTATGGGCAGAGCAATGGTGGCATCGACGAAGCACTGCACCTTCTTTGAATGGGGCGAGATCTTACCCCAGCTCACCGCCTCCTCGAATGTGCACCCGCTCAGCCCGCCCCAGTGGGGCGCATCTGTGGTGAACTGCACTGCATAGTCGTGCCCACCCTTATCAATGCCAAGAATCGAGGCGATTACCTCAGTCTGCTGTATGAAGTTCTTGGGCACGCCGCCGCCGACGTAAACCACGCCTGTCTTCTCAGCCTTCTCCACTATCTGCGTTATCTCATCCACGTCCTTTAGTTGGTTGACAACAACGCTATGCCCAGAACGCCTTGCAAGGGTTAGCCCTATTCCTACGGAAGAGTCGCCCAGTGCGGGCACGAACACAGGTACGCGCCTGCGATGCGCAGCCACAACAAAGGAATCACTGGCGGCGCCTCTCTGCGAGAGCTTCTCACCCAGAAATGCAACTATCTCCCGCGAGGAGTACTCCTTCTCAGCGCTCAGCTCTCTGCTCAGCTCGCTTATCAGCCTATCTACGTTTCTAAACTCCTCCTCACTCGCAAAAACGTCGTAAATCCTGTCTATGCCGTGCTTGAAAAGCAGAGCATCGTCCGCATTTGGCGAGCCAAGAAAGTGCTTACCTCCCAGCGCCTCGTGGATGTCGTGAAACACGTTTGCGCCAGTGGTAACGACAACATCAACAAGACGGTGCTCTATCAGGTGCGCAACCACGCGGCGCATTCCTGCGGGAATCATGGCGCCGCTCATCCCGAAGAAGACGACGCAGCTTTCGTCGCGAAGCATCTCCCGCCAGGCAAGGAAGGCTTCGCCCAGCTTCCGCCCCTGGAAACCTGTCTTTGCCATCGCTTCCAGAAGCTCGCTGATTCTGCGCTCCTTAACCTCTACAGGCTCTGTGGGATGAGAGAGAATGTGCGCCATAACAATCCACCGGGATTTGCTCCCCCTTCACATGGGGCAAATTTTCTGAATAAGGCGATTGACTAACTTTGGAAGAAAAATAAGGAAAAATGTGCTAGATGCTCTGCAGCTCATCCGCCTCCAGCAGCCTTATCCCCTCGCGGGAGAGCACCTCCTCCGCCTTCTTTATGTCGTCGACGCGCGCAATGAGCACCGCTTTCTCCTTCGCCCTTGCTATGAACGCATAGGCGTAGTCTATGTTCACACCGGCATCGCCCAGGGCGGAGGCTATCTTCGCCAGGCTGCCAGGCTCATCGCCCATCTCAATCGCAAGCACCTTGTTAACGCCTACAGTGAAGCCGCTGTTGGTGAGCACTGCCTTGGCCTCGTGGGGCTTATCCACGATAAGGCGAATTACCCCGAACTCCCCAAGCTCGGCGATGGACAGGGCGCGGATGTTGATTCCCGCCTCGCCCAGAATTTCAGTAACCTTGGAGAGCCTTCCCGGCTTGTTCTCCACAAACACACTAACCTGCTCCACAACCATTGCCAAACCTCCTAAATCTTCCCCTTCCTCAGGTCCACGACGCGCTGCGCCTTGCCAGGGGTGCGCGGAATTGTGCCCGGCTCTACAAGCTCCACTTTAGCTCGGACGTTGAGCACCGCCGCAAGCTCCTCCTCAACGCGCCTGCGCAGCGCTTCAAGCTCAGCGAGCTTATCAGAGAACACCTCTGGCGTTACCTCCACCTTCACCCTGAGCACGTCTAGGATGTCTCTATCCACTATTATCTGATAGTGGTCTCCTATGCCAGGGATGCGCATGAGTACGTGCTCCACCTGCGATGGGAACACGTTCACCCCACGTATTATTAGCATGTCGTCACTTCTTCCGAGAATACGGAGCATCCTGGGATGCGTTCTTCCGCATGCGCAGGAATCCTCTTCTACTACGCTTATATCGCGGGAGCGGTAGCGAAGCAGTGGCATTGCATCTCGCGTCAGGGTGGTGAACACAAGCTCGCCCTTCTCCCCCGGCTCAAGCACCTCTCCCGTCTCCGGGTCAATGACCTCCATGATGAAGTGGTCCGCCCAGATGTGCAAGCCAGCGCGCTCCTCGCACTCCATGCCCACGCCAGGACCCCAGATTTCGCTCAAGCCGTAGACGTCGTGAGCGCGGAGGTTGAGTGCCGCCTCTATCTTCTTGCGCGTGGCTTCGCTCCAGGGCTCAGCGCCGAATATACCTATGCGGAGGCTGAAGTCATTCTCCGGATCTATGCCTTCCTTCTTCGCCTCCTCCGCTAAGTAAAGCGCATAGCTTGGGGTGCAGCACAGCACTGTGCTGTGCATATCCTTCATTATCTGAATCTGCCTCTTGGTCGGGGTGATGCCCCCACCAGCAGGTATTGTCGCCGCTCCAAGCTCCTCGCAGCCATAGTGGAATCCCAAGCCGCCGGTAAATAAGCCATAGCCGTAGGCCACCTGCACAATATCCTCGCTTGTTACGCCAGCCGTAGCTAAGCCGCGAGCCATTATCCTTGCCCAGGTGGAGATGTCCTTCTTTGTGTAGCCCACCACCGTGGGTATGCCTGTGGTGCCCGAACTTGAGTGGAAGCGCACCACTTCCTTAAGAGGCTTCGCCAGGATGCCATAGGGATAGTGGTCGCGCAGGTCGTCCTTAACTGTGAAGGGAATCTTCGCCAGGTCGTCTAAGCTCCGGATATCGCTTGGAGAAAGCTGCGCCTCTTTAAACTTCTTCCTGTAAAAAGGTACGTTCTCATAGCAGTACTTCACAGTAGCCTTCAAACGCTCAAGCTGGAGCTCCTTAAGCTCCTTCAGGGGCATTGTCTCCATTTCTGGCTCGAACATTTTACCACCTTTCCCGATATTTCACTCTACGCTGAGAGATATAACTCTTTCTCATTTCTCGAAGAACACTCTTGAGCTTAGCTTAAGCTTACTTTTAAGCTTTATGAGTTTATCTGCTTTTCCACAGAAAATCCTTTCAGCGACTCCCACATTAACCTTAAGCACATCAATTCTACTCAGACTGTCCACTGAGGTGTTGTGTATTTATCCCCACAGAGAAAGATAATTTCTATAAAATATCCTACTCTTATCACGATTGCTTAATTCTAGCTCATTTATTTGGTCTATTTGTGCCTTATATCCTGCCCATGGCTCGTCTGAGCCGAAAAGTACTTTTTCTACATTTGTTGACACAATCTCTCCAAACGAGGTATTCCTCGACCTAAAAACCACTTTATAAAACCGCAGAGTGCAGGCACTTGTGTCAACAAATAAATTTGGCAGTTCATCAAGCGCCTCAATAATTTCAGAAACGCCGTTTGCACAGTGAGCTACTTGGAAATTTATTCCATCAAATTTTTCAACAATTTTGAGGAATTTTTCTGGATTTTGTTCTGTTTTTTCTGATATGTGTATAATCAAATTCAATTCTCTTTCGTTTAGATATTTGAGCAAATCTCCGGACAGTTTCCCGTATGGTTCATAGTGTTTCACGCCTTTAATATTCTCGAAATTTTCTAAATCCGAATATTCAAATTTTGAACTTATGAAAGGAACAAATTCGATTTTATCATCCTGTAAATTGCTAATTTCTTCATTGGTTTTAGAATAATCGACAGTATAATTGAAAAATTTCTTCCAAATGTCTCTCAAAAGGCTTGAACCAAAAGGATAAAAGATTCCTTCAATCAAATATTTTTTAAGGCTGCTAGGCAATGGCTGTGGAAAAAGGACGGATTTCTCGACATTATATTTCTCCCAATCGCTTTTAAGGGCTTCGTATGTTTTATTAGCCCAGATTTTGGATCGGCACACAGCACCATCAAAACTTTCTCTTCCATAATGGCAATGTGCGTCGTTTATTTTCATAATTATCAGGTGGATTTGAGATATAAAAATCTTTCTTACAGAGGCTGTCAAATCCATATAAGATAATTTTAAACACCTTTTGATTTCGCCAGATATAATCCGACAGACGCAAATTTTTTATTGTTTGGAGATAAAATATTAAATAAAATGGGGGATATTCATTTTTTTATCCGGGACCTCAAACAGGAGGACTTAGATAAAATTCTTGCAATTGAGAGGGTCTCTTTTCGCCTTCCTTGGAGCAAGGAACGATTCCAGCAGGAATTTCAAGCTAATCCCTCAGACTTCAGAATTGTTGCGGTGGTAGATGGGGAGGTAGTTGGCTATAGCATAGCAAGGATTGAGATTACCATTAATATTCGGCGCTTCAAGTTCTACAGGCGATGTCACCTTCTAAAACTTGCAGTAGAACCAGAGTACAGGCGCATGGGGATAGGCGATAGTCTTCTCAGGGAAACGATTAGATATGCTCGTAGAGGGGGCGCAAATGAAGTTATTTTAGAAGTTAGGGCTAAAAATATCCAGGCAAGGCGCTTCTATAGCAATAGAGGCTTTAGGGAGGTAAAATATAAGAAAGGCTATTACCTGGATGACGATGCAGTAGTAATGACTCTAAAGAGTTAGATTAAGGTTCCTGCCATGCTATCAAAGTAAAATTGGAAGTGCATTTTACCAAAATAGGAGGAATCCCTCACTTCTTCCTGAGGTCCACGACGCGCTGCGCCTTGCCCTGGGACCGCGGTATTGTGCCCGGCTCCACGAACTTAACCCTCGCCTTAACTCCGAGCACACTCTTGAGCTTGGCCTCAAGGCGGTTTTTCAGCTTGAGAAGCTCCTCGGTCTCGCCCCTGAAGATCCTCTCCGTGACCTCCACATTGACCTGGAGCACATCCATGGTGCCCTGTCGATCTACGACGATCTGGTAATGCTCCGCCACCTCCGGGAAGGACATGAGCACATGCTCCACCTGCGATGGAAACACATTCACCCCGCGTATTATCAGCATGTCGTCGCTTCTCCCCATGAGGCGGGCTATCCTCGGGTGTGTCCTGCCGCAGGAGCACTCGTCTTCGAGAAGCATGCTTATGTCCCGGGTTCGGTAGCGAAGCAATGGCATGGCCTCCTTGGTGAGGGTGGTAAAAACGAGTTCGCCCTTCTCCCCAGGTCCAAGAGGCTCTCCGGTCTCGGGGTCGATAACCTCAAGGAGGAAGTGGTCGCTCCACACGTGCATGCCCTCGCGGGCTTCGCATTCAACGGCTACGCCAGGGCCGCAGAGTTCACTCAAGCCGTAGTTGTCGTACGCCACTATGTCGTACGCCTCCTCTATGCGACGGCGCATCTCCTCGCTCCAGGGCTCGGCGCCGAAGATTCCGCGTTCAACCTCAAACTCGCGAACGTCTATGCCCTGATTGGCTGCGAACTCCGCTAGGTAAAGGGCGTAGCTCGGCGTGGATGAGAAGGCTGTAACTCCCAAGTCGCGCATAGTGAGAAGCTGCTTCTCACTGTTTCCCACTCCGCTTGGTATCACAGCCGCGCCCACACGCTCTGCACCGTAGTGGAAGCCCAGCCCGCCTGTGAAGAAGGCATAGTTGTAGATAAGTTGCATTGTGTCCCGCTTTGTGATGCCAGCGCTTGTCAGGACGCGAGCCATAAGCTCCGCCCACGTGCCGATATCGCGGCGAGTGTAAGCCACGATGGTGGGCTTACCCGTGGTACCTGAGGAAGCATGAATTCTGACTATCTCCTCCCGTGGCACAGCCAGCATCCCATAGGGGTAATTGTCCCTCAAGTCTTCTTTCATTGTGAAGGGGAGCTTGGCAATGTCAGCGAGGCTGCGGATATCCTGAGGGTAGAGGTTGGCTTCTTTGAACTTGGCACGGTAAAATTGCGAGTTATGAAAGCAGTACTCTACTATGGCTTTAAGCCTGCGAAGCTGAAGCTTTTCAAGCTCCTCCTGCTTGATAGTCTCCGCCTCTTTGTCCCAGAACATGCTACCAACTTCTCCATAGGGATATAAAAAAATTTGGTGATAAACCGAGGTTTAAGCTACTCCAACAATTTTGCCCCCACAGATAATTTTTTATAATATCCAACTTTTAAAAGCTAAAAACATGCAGAGCACAGATAAGAATATATTGGAAAGCGCTGTTACAGTGGACGAAGACTTCAGCTTCTGCTTTTGCTGCAACAGCGAGGAGTGTAGTCTGGCGTGCTGCCATGGCCATGCTATTGCTCTGAACCCCTATGAGGTTCTGAGAATCAAAGAGTACCTGAAGCTGAGCTGTGAGGAGCTGGAAGAGGAGTATCTTCTCAGCCTCTACGATGAGAGCGGCTTACCTCTGCTCATGCTGGATCGCGACCCATGCCCTTTTCTGAAACATAGGCGGTGCTCCATTTATCCTGCCCGTCCCCTTGCATGCAGGCTCTTCCCTCTGGGAAAGGTGTGCAACGGCGAAGCTAAGACGGTTTTCATGAAGGACTGCGACTGCTCGGGTATAGGAAAGGGCAGAAGGCTCACCCTTCGCGAGTACATTGCGGAGCAGTGCGCCGGGGAGTACATAGAGATGTGGGAGAGGTGGGTCAGCTTTGTGGACACCGTAGCTAGGGCCAAGCTCAGCCGCAAACCCATGAAGCAGGTTTTCCTTAAAATCCTCCTTTACAACTTTGACTTTCAGCCAAAAGTAGCCAAACCTCATGCCACGCTGGAGGAGCAGTTTCTGGCGAGGCTAATCGCGGCTGAGGAGTTAATCTCCGGCATAGGCTCTGAAGCCGAATAGGAGCTGGTTTTTGATTATGAAGGCAGGAAGTTCCTCCAACCTGCTGGGACCGAAGATTGTACGCCATCCTAAGTTGAGGCGCAACACCCTCGCCTGCCTTGGCAGGATAACACTCCTGTGTGCAAGCTGAGGAGCCTCTCTTTCGAGCGTCTCCTTCAACTCCTCTGCATTAAAAGTTCCAAGCGTTAAGGCGAGGCGCATGCAGTACCCCTCACTTGGCACCACCGCAAGGTAGGCATCTATTCCCGCGAATGAGAGAGCGGCTGTAATCCTTGTTACAGTGTACAGGTAGTCGCTTGTTGCGATTAGAGGCGAAGCCTTTCCCGGGCAGCCTACCTCAAACACACCGCTCTTTGTTGGAATCACATGCTCTGCTATGGGATACCCGGGGAGATGAGCATCCGGGTTAAACACAAGGCGCAGCGCCCTGCGAAGTTCCTCGCTCAGGTGGGGGCACCTCTCAAGCTCCTCTTCGCTTTCTACATTCTCTGCAAAGCTTTCGCAGTCCTCAAAGCTGCACTCCGCACAGTCCAGGTGGGGGAGGTATTCATAGAGCGACGCCCTTGCACTCTCCCGTTCCCTGCACGCCTCAACACAGTTGAAGCACAGGAAGCAGCGCTGGTAGTCTATCTCGGGTTTGCCTTCTACCAGGCTAACCGCCTTCACAGGGCACGCGTAGATGCAGGCTCCGCAGGCGTCGCAGCTTTCACCAAGAGGTACTCGCATGGACATTGCCCTAAAGGAGTGGGGTAACGAGAGCATAGGAACTTCCCGAACGACGGGAAGGGACGAGGGAAACGAAATCATCTCCGAATTTATGATAAGCGATCTTTCAGAATGCCTATCAAAATAATCGCTAAAATTATGCCAAGCATTATTACAGTATCAGTGAATCCGTAATAGGCGATATCTTGTATTATTATAGAAATCAAACTTACTACAATAGTAATTACAGCCCATGCAATCACAACTGTTGCGTATAATTCACTTCCCTTTTTCACTTTATAAAACCCAGTAAAATATTCATATAGAGAGACTATCCACAGCAGAATCGGAAACGAAAATAACATTATCCATATAATAAGTGGCCATTGTGCAGGGCTATGACCGATAGGTTCTGGCTGTGTTATTATATACCATATAAATCCTATTGGGTCTTTCCAGGGAGCTGGAGCATCTTCAAAGGTGACATGTATACCTATAAGAATAATGATAAAAATAAACGCAAACAAAGCTCCAAATGTTAACTGAATAATTTCATTCCGCTTTTTTCTTTTGGCTTCTTCTTTATTTTCCATTTTGTAGCACCAGTATTTTTCTTTTTAGTTAAAGAATATAATGGTAGAAACATAGGCATTTATTACCTTAGATTTTGAATAAATCTATCAATAAAATATACCGCTAAATCCTCCATTGGTTCTCCCGAAAAGGCGCTGAGAATGAAGATGATTAATAGGAATAGGATGGGCGTAGCTGAGAAGAACATTATAATCAATGTTGTCCTGCTAACGGTAAATTTTGCAATCAAAAAATTGAGTTCAAATTCTTCTTTGTCAAGTCCTTTTTCAAAGGCGTTTGCAACTACATAAACATACCACATAAATAAAAACATAAGTATTACGGCGATTGCCATCAATATTGGGTCCCCCATACCAACTTTTCTGTAAAGAAAAATAGTATAAATTTTTCTGTTCTGTTACAGTTTTTCATTTACCTTTAATATGACTATATACCAATGCAATTATAATCAACAGTAATATCATTCCTACTGTTACTAATGTGTCAGAAAGCCCATAATATGCATAATCTTGTAGCATTACGGATATTATTGATAATGGAATGATTAATAGAGCCCATATTAAAAAGAATTTTCCGTAATATATTTCTCTCCCTTTTATATACTCATATAGGGATATCCACCACACATATATTGCTAGAATAAATAACATTACCCAGAAAGTATTTGGTAAGAAAATTCCGCCCCATGGGCCAGGTTCAGGCTGGGTTAATATAAACCAGATAAAACCTAATGGGTCTCTCCACGGAGCCGGAGCGTCTTTAAGAATTACAAAAATCATAAAAAATAAAGCAAATATAATACCGAATGTATACTGTATAACTACTTTCCTCTTTCTTCTCCTAAATTCTTCTTTACTTTCCATTTTACATCCCCAATAATTTGCTTCTATTTCTCCACCACTCCTCTACCAAATTATTTTTGCGACCAAACTTTTAAATATTTTCTTCTATAGATTAGCCTGATTTCAATTTGTTGCAGAGGATTACTTTAGTCTACTTATCAAACTAAAAAATTGGAATAACCAAAAAATATAGCACAAATACAATAAATAGTGAAAAAGTGTAAGTAAAGTGTGTATCACATGAAAATATCAGATGGTACGAAATAGGCTAATAATATCCCAAGTAAAACAAAAAAAGCAAAAAAGAGTATAATCACTAAAATAGATTTACTCCATGATAATTCATGAGCAAATCTAATTGCAAAAATGAAACATAAAATACTCCATAAATCACCAATCACCGTTCCAAACAGTGGTATTACTCCTAACATAAGAGGAGCATAAGTAAAACCGGCAACTCTAAGGAATCCTATAAGACTTG
The DNA here is from genome assembly GCA_002010065.2 of Candidatus Pyrohabitans jungbluthii. Classification (GTDB taxonomy): domain Archaea; phylum Hydrothermarchaeota; class Hydrothermarchaeia; order Hydrothermarchaeales; family BMS3B; genus Pyrohabitans; species Pyrohabitans jungbluthii. The sequence goes on from MTMD02000002.1 coordinate 32,079, forward strand.
CTCTTCCACCTACAAATTTTGCAGGAATATGAGCAATGATGGTAAAAACTAACCAGCTTACTAACATAAAAGTCGGCATAAATATTATATCTATCCAACCAAATAATGGACCTGATAGATTTTTAAATAATGTATATTTTTGAAATACTGATGCTACATAAATGTTCCCTAACGCGGGAAGAAATCCGCTTAGTAGTACAATAAGGATAGCATATTTCAACATTTCCTCATCATCTCTCACCTCTTTATATACCGATTGATCAAGTAGCAGTACGCGTTTCATCCTATTTAGCAAGGATGATTTTGTTAATGGCATTCCTCACTTCCCCTATGGGTACATCCTCTTTAAGTATGACAACAGATAAAATTATTCTCATTTCTCCTTTTTGGTTGGTATATTGTAAGTTGGTGGCTCGCTTCTCTCCACAAAAACCACAAACAGCACTGTTATAATTAGGCTTACAATTAAATACAGTAGAGTGGATAGCAGGATTACTACCCATTTCGGGATGCCGTACTCAAAGTAAAGATTAGAGAGAGGCTTCAGCAGAAAATATGTCAGCACCAGCGATGAGAAAACAAGGATGACAAACCAGTGCTCTATAAAATCCCTCCAGCCGAGCTTTTTTATCGCCTTTCTGACCTTCTCCAGCAATGCCATTCCCCCAATCAATAGCTCTGCAGCAGCTCAAAAAATTTCAGGTTGAAGTCTATTGCCTCTCTCAGAAGCCTGCGTCTTTTTTCTTTCCTGTTGCCTACAGCCCAGTAAATTTGGGAAATCTCTCCTATTTCAAGCTTTAATTCTCTATCGTTAAGACGCCCTTTCCAGAAGGCTTTAAAAATATCAGGTCTCTCAAATGTTTCAAGTAAAGAATTCACTTTATTTGAGAAAAATTGTATTAACTTAGGGACATCTTCAGTATTGTCTAAAATCAATAACTTTTTCCCTAAAATACGCTTAACGTAGAATCCTTTTTTGATACTAAATCCCATTTTAAGGTCTCCAAAATTTCTTATTCTTGGATTGGCATCCTTTGCATCCCATATAAAGGTGAGAGTGTAGTAATTTTCTGTAGGGGTTGAGTAGGATAGAGTCTCTCCAATAAACTCGCAGTTATGCGGAAGCTTGGCTTTGAGCATCTGATGCTTGTTGGCATCGGTAGTCATCTTAGATGTATTTTTAGGGTGAATTCCAATCCAGATTATTTCTCCATTAAAATCCTCAACTACAACCCTTGCGAGGTCCTCAATTAAGTCCTTGAGAGTCTCTACTTTAAACATCTCCTTAATGGTTCTGAGGGTATCCAATTTGAATATGCCCCTAAGGGCTCCCATAGTTTATTACCCCACTTAATTTTTGTAATTCCTGTAGATCCTATGATAAATAATCCTTCAATGTGCTTATCAAAATAATCGCTAAAATTATACCCCATACTATTAGAGTGTCCTTCAATCCCCAGTGAACAATAGGTGCTGCGAAGAGAGATGTTACAATCAGCAGAATAGTAATTGCAATCCACGCCAGAAAGACCTTTTCGCCCAAGTCACTGAATTTGTTTACCTCGTATATTCCATTAAAATATTCATATAAAGACACTATCCAGAATAGAAAAGGTAACAGAAAAATCATATAAATAAACGCCCAAGGGACTGAACCTCTCTCAGGCTCCGGGTATGCTATTATATGCCAGATAAAACCCAAAGGGTCTTCCCATGGAAAGGGGGCTCCCTCCAATTTTACATTCATTAAAACTACAAAGGATAATATGAGCAATGATAAGATTGAGAGAATCATGTATTGAATTGTTTCTTTCAGCTTTTTACGTTTGGATTTCTCATCCTTCACTATTCTTGCCCATCCTACCACAAGATTTTTTTAAGCCTTTTCTATTACTTTTTTTAACTCCTCCAAATTTGATAATTTCCTTGTAAGTATTCTTTGAGTTCCCACAAAAACAGGAGAGTAGAAAAAATTCCCAAGATTACAATAATACCTGGTGCCATTCTGGCCCATCCATAACCGACGCCAGACAATAAATATTTTATCAACTCCCATTTGGTTTCAGCAGGAGCAGTTTTAATTATGTAGTAGGACCATAGGTCAAATATTATAGCTAAAACAAACATCTGTAATACCTGATTTCTCTTCTTCCTCTTTGCTTCTTTAATATCCATACTGAATTTTATTTAATCACTCATTTAAAATATTTTCTCATTCTCATTAACTGACGCTGAATCACGCTATTAAGCTACATAAAGTCCTCCAGCGTAACCGCCTGCCTCTTTTTAAGCTTTGAAAGCCTTATACCCAGGAGACGTACCTTTCTCCCGCGAAGAAAGCTTGAGAGCAGGGCTTCAGCCACTTCCTTTATTGTATCCAGGTCGCCATGGTAGCTGCTCAGGGTTCTAGCATGAGTGTGTGTTTCAAAGTCGGCAAACCTCACTTTTAACGTCAGGGTTTTGAACAGGAAGCCTTCCTCCTCTAAATCGCGGTGCACGCCTTCAGCGATTTCCTCCAGCGCAGATTTTAGCGCTTCCTCCTCGCCTAAGTCATGCTCAAACGTCCTCTCCCTGCCTATGGACTTGACCTTTGAGCGTTCCCTTACCTCGCGGTCGTCTATGCCACGGGCAAGCATAATTAGGCGGTGAGCCCACCTGCCAAAAGCCGGGATTAGCCTCTGCACATCGCAGTTTGCAAGTTCCCCAATTGTGGTTATTCCCAGCTCCTTCAGCACCTCCTCGCTTCTTGGCCCAATACCTGGAATTTTTCGGACAGGTAGCGGAGAAAGGAACCTCTCAACCTCTTGCGGCTCAACCACAGTTAAGCCGTCTGGCTTGCGGTGGTCAGATGCGATTTTAGCAACGAGCTTGTTTGGGCCTATGCCTATGGAGCAGGTTAGCTTCTCCTTTTCGTAGATCTCGGCCTTTATGCGCTTCGCGAGCTTAGCAGCCTCTGCATAGCTTTTAGCGATGCCGGTAACGTCTAAGTAAGCTTCGTCCACGCTCACCTGCTGGAACTTGACCGCGTAGCTCCGCAGTATCTGCATTATTCTCCTCGACACCCTCCAGTAGAGTTCGTGGCGCACCGGCAAAAACACGCAGTGGGGACAGAGCTTGTAAGCCTGGGATATAGGCATTGCGGAGCGAACGCCATACCTGCGAGCCTCGTAGCTGGCGGTGCTCACCACCCCTCTGCCCTTACCTCCCTTTGGGTCAGCGCCCACAACGACGGGCTTGCCTCTAAGCTCGGGATTCTCCCTCTGCTCTATCGCAGAGAAGAAGCTGTCCATGTCAACGTGGAGTATTATTCTATTGCGGCGCGAACGCATACCTTAGAGAGTGAGGTTCTCAATGGGACTCTTTTCCGAAGTCCCAGGTGGAGATGCTCTCTGGGGTTATCTCCAGGAGAACACCCCGGGGTGCGTTTGTGGTCTTCAGGTATCTTTTTGCCGGGTCACTCTCCGGGTCTCCCACATACCTTTTCAGGATCTTGGCACGCACATCGCCTATCCTCTCCGGGTCGTGGCTGAGTTCCGCCCTACCCCTCCCCACGGCGCCCTTATAGGGTTGCTGGCGCAGATCCACGCAAAAGGCAACTTCAGGATTCTCAGCGGCATTTTTTGCCTTAGCAGAGTTCTCTCGGGTTAGGATAAAAATCTTCCCTCCCTCGTAGAGATACCATACCGGCGACAGGTCGATGCCACCATTTTTATCTAGGGTAGCCAGGGTGAGAATGTGCCTGCCGTCCCTAAGAAAGTCCTCAAGCTCCTCCCGCTCTATCATAGCTCCCCCAGGAAAAGCCTGGAAAATTTCGAATGTAATCCTTATCACCTCCCTAGCATAGTATTTTTCCAAAGAAGTTAATAACTCTTTGGACTAAACCTCAACCAGGCGGTACTCTGCGCTGCCCAAGCCAAGGCGCTCCGCCTCTTCGAGTTGCACCCTGGTATCCAGGTCTTCAAACAGGGACTCAAACTTCTTAGCCTTAGCTGCTCTCGCCTCCTCGCTCAGGAGCGTATTGTCCAGACCATGCGAAGCCTCTATTAAATCAAGAGAAGCCCTGTCTATTGCTAAGATATCCCTGGAAGCGAGCACGCCTAAGTCAGCAACAATAGGATTATCGCTGAAAGCGCAGCAATCGCAGTGGGGGGTTATGTCCAGAAGGAAGTTGAAGAAGAGGAAGTTTTCCCTGCCCTTGGCTTCGAGCACTGCCTTGGCTGCGGCGACTATACGCTTGCTCAAGTTGGCGTTGCTCGTCCACTTGAGTATAATTGCATCCTCTTCGCAGTACTCCACGCACCCGTTGCATTTTATACACTTCGCAGCCTCTATGGCAGGCGGCGAAATTGCTCTGCCGGGGCAGCGCTTGGCGCAGGCGCCGCAGCGCGTGCACTTAGCGGCATCTATACTCGGCACCGCGTCGAGGTGGAGGTCATACTTCGTTGGCTTAGCCACGCACCCCACGCCTATGTTTTTAATCGCCCCTCCAAAGCTGGAGCTGAAGTGCCCTGTAAAGTGGGTAAGCGCAATCACCTTATCTGCCTCGAGAATCGCCTTCGCCACGTACACTTCCCTGAGCGCTGCATTCTCCAGCTTGTAGGCTATGCCGTCGAAGCCCAGCAAACCGTCGGCAATAACTATTGGCGCAGCGAGGGTTTCGAAGGTGTAGCCGTTCTCCCGGGCAATCTTAATCCTGCCATGGGCAGTGCTGCGGTCGTACCTCATGCCCAAGCCGGTGGTTTCGGTGACGAAAGGCTTGCCCCCGAGCTTCTTCACCAGCTGCACAACCTTTCTTACATACACGCTGCGCAGCGTGCGAGTGGTGCCATGGTCACCGAAGTGGGTTTTTACCGCCACCACGTCGCCCTTCTCGATAAAATTCTCCAGCCCAGCCTCAAAGGCGAGCTTCTCCAGCCTTGTGACTAAGCTATAGCTCCTGTTCGCCCAGTGCTCAACACTCCTCACCGGTGCGCGGGAATCCAGGAAGTAAACCTCACTCATGCTCATATGTCTGCTATCCCCCGCTCTGTTATCACAAATCTCGCCTTCAAGCCCTCTGGTAGAGAGCGATGACGGCGCAGTATCGCCTCGCGAACATTGCCGTGACGCTTAATCTCAAGAATCGCCTTGCTCCAGTACTTCAGCACATCTCCAGCAATTGGTTCAAAGCCTTCGCCGTTCATCGCTGAGTAAACTTGGTTGGTGATTATAACTGGAAGGTTGAACCTCCTCGCCAGTTCTAAGAGCTTTGCCATCTGCCTGCTCAGCGCACGGTTGAGCATGCTTGCGGTGTCGTCGTCGCGGTCAAGGCGGTATAGGGAAACCGCAGAGTCGAGAACAACCAATCCAAAATCCTCGCTTAGCACGTGCTCTATATTCTCCACTATGAAGCACTGCTCCTCAAAGGTGCTCGCCTCATAGAAGTAAGCCCTCTCAAGCACGCGCTCATAATCCTCGCCGGCGATCTGCCGCACCCTCTCCAGCGAGTGTCCCCCTTCGGTGTCTATGAATATGGCGCGTTTTCCATGCCTCACAGCGCTCACAGTGTACAGAAGGCACAGGTTGGTCTTTCCCACGCCAGGTGGGCCATAAATCTGGGTTATGATTCTGCTTTCCACCCCTCCAGAGAGGATTTCATCTAATGCGGAGCCGATGGGAAGTTTCCATGTTTCTGCCCTCGCCCTATAGGCCTCTAGCCTAGCGTCACTGTTCTCAGACATCCGTATAAAGATGGTTGTGGAGAAGATATAAACCCTTTCCTCAATCACTTTTCCGGCGCTCTCGGATAAGGGATATTTATGCACCCTTATAAGCTTAAAGTAGGTGGAAGAATATGAAAGCCGGAAAGTTCTGCTTCAACTGTGGGGGTGCTCTCGAGTACAGCGGAAGTAACTTGGAGTGCCCCTCCTGCAAGGCGGTTTATCATAACCTGATTATCTCAGAATCGGAGTTTGCAGAAGGCGAGGCGAGGGTTGTGGAACTGAGCATCGCCGCGGATATAACCTTTAAACTACCAGCGCATGTTACGCAGCACACTCTTGCAAGACCTCTAGCGCATGCGTAGCTAGAAATCCTCGTACACCATTATTGCGCGCGGGGTACAGTTTTCAACTACAGCCTCGCAATCGCACTCATCGCAGGCGTCGGGATTAACCACGTTGGACTTGCCGTTTATAAGCTTAAATACCCCCGGGCAGAGCAACTCGCACTTCCCGCAGCCTATGCACGCGCGCTGGTCCACGACGGGAATCATACCTGATTGCGGGGGTTTTAACCTTGGAATAATATTTTAATAATTGCTATGCCGATAATCTCCCATGCATGTAGACGTTCTAGTAGTGGGCGGGGGACCCGCTGGCTTAATTGCAGCACGCGATGTGGCAAGGCATGGCCATGAGGTTCTCGTTATTGAGGAGCATCCCGAGATAGGCGAACCCGTGCAGTGCTCTGGCTTATTCAGCATCCGCGGGCTTAAGCGCCTCGAGGTAAACCTCCCAAAAAGGGCAATCGCGGGCGTTATTCGCGGAGGGCGCTTTTTCTCTCCGGGCGGAGAAAAATTTGAGGCATACTCAAAGCTCGACCGCGCGTATGTGGTTGAGCGCAGGCTGTTTGATAAGGAGTTAGCGAAAGAGGCAGCGATGGCGGGCGCAAGAATAACGCTGAAAACAAAGGCAATAGGGTTAAGAATAGCTGATAAAGCGAAAGTGGTACTGGAAAGTGGTGGAAAAAGAGAGGTGGTTGAAGCAGAGGTGGTTATCGCTGCCGATGGGGTGCGCTCCCGTGTGGCGTCATTGCTTGGACTCAAGACTCCAAGGAAAATAGTCGCCGCCGCCCAGGTCGAGGTGGAAAGCGCGCGCGTGGAGGATGATGTTGCCGAGCTTTACTTCGGCAGAGAGTGGGCTCCCAACTTCTACGCGTGGCTTTTACCCAAGGGTGAGGTTTACGAAGTGGGCGTAGGCGTGCGCCAGGGAAAGTATCCGCCCCGTGTTTACCTGGAGAGGTTTATGAGGGAGCACCCCATTGCAAAGCAGAAAATCACTGGCAGGAGCCAGGTTGAGTACAACATGGGCGGCTTTCCCGTAGCGTCGCCGCAGGATACTTTCGCCGAACGCGTGCTTCTCGTCGGCGATGCGGGAGGCTTTGTCAAGGCAAGCACCGGCGGAGGGGTTATCACGGGAGGAATCTCTGCAAGGCTTGCTGCGAAAGCAGCTTGCTTAGCAATTGAGGAGAAAAACTTCTCTTCTCAGTTTTTCCGGGAGAATTATGAGAAGGCGTGGAAGGCAGAGCTTGGAAGGGAGCTTGAGGTGCACGAGCTGATAAGGAAGATATTCGACTCTCTGAGCGATGAAGAGCTGGACGCACTCTTTAAAATAGCCATTGAGGAGGATATCGCCTCGCTCATGGTCCAGTATCCCGACACCGATCGCCCCTATGATTTCTTCATGCAGCTTCTGGAAAAGGAGCGCTTTGTCAGGGCAATAGAGAGGTTTATATCGCTTGAGCTTTAGTCTTCATTCAAAACCTCAATAAGCTGTCCCTGGCGCAGGCGAAGCTCGGGAGATGGAAACTTTGCTTTACCGGCCTCAATAATCCTGACAACCTGAAAGGGAAGCTCGGCGATGCGCTTTCCTGCTAATGAGGCGTCAACATTTATGAACTCGCGCCTCTTCTCGCGCAGCACCCGTGAGGGTGGGGTTATTTTCAGTTTACCCTCTTCCTCAAGTTTAAGAAGTATATCCACAATTTTTTTGGCAGAGTCGCCCTTGCCGAAGGGATTCTCTGCTGCTTTCATGGCCTGGTAAACGCTCTGGTCGCCGAGAACGCGCTTTACCGTGCGGACTATCCCAGCTTTCTCAACTCCAGCTAAGACGTTCCCTCCAGCTTCGACGGTTTCTGGCCTCTCCGTCGAGGTTCGCAGGGTTATGCATGGCGTGTGGAGCACTATCGCCTCTTCCTGCACCCCACCTGAGTCTGTGAGCACCAGCTTTGCCCTGCTCAGCAGCATGAGGAAGTCCAGGTAGCCAACCGGCGGAAGGAGGCGAAGCTTCTTCTCCACCTTCTCCAGAAGCCCAAACTCCGCTAACCTTCGCCGTGTGCGCGGGTGCGCAGGGAACACTATCTCTTCCTCAAGCTCCAGGAGTGCTTCAATTATGCCGGTGAGTCTCTCTTTGCGGTCCACATTCTCAGCGCGGTGCAGTGTGAGTAGGAGAAAATCCTCCGGCAAAGCTTCAAGAATGCGGGAATTCTGCCTTGCTATCTCGAAATTCTGAAGCGTGGCGTCAACGATGGTGTTCCCAACGATGAATATTTTCTCAGGCAAAATGCCCTCATTGATGAGGTTGAGCGCAGCCTTCTCGGTTGGTGCAAAAAGTACATCGCTGGCGTGGTCAGCCAGCACACGGTTTACCTCCTCCGGCATGGTGCGGTCGAAGCTTCTTAACCCTGCCTCAACGTGGGCAAACGCTACATGGAGCTTGGCACAAGCTAAAGCGGCGCTCAGCACCGAGTTGGTATCGCCCTCAGCGATAACTACGCTTGGCTTTTCTTTGAGGATTATCTCCTCCAGTGCCTCAAGTGCTCGCGCAGTCTGGTATGCGTGGCTTCCGGAGCCCACCTCCACATTGTACTCTGGCCTGCGAAGCCCAAGCTCACGAATAAAATTCCAGAACAGCTCATCGTCGTAGTGCTGCCCGGTGGTGACGAAGGTATAGGCGATGTCGCGGGAATCCAACTCTCGCATTATGGGGGAGAGCTTTATCACCTCTGGGCGAGTGCTTGCCACGATAAGGGCGTGCATTAGGCTATGTCCTCCCTGAGCTTGACCACCTCGCCTATTACAGTAATCGCCGGAGGCTTGAGCTTCGCTTCCTGGGCACGCTCTATTATGTCGGCAAGCGTGCCAGTGATAACCCGCTGCTCCTCCAGCGTGCCCTTCTCGATTATTGCAACAGGCGTTGTTGGTGGGCGGGTTTTCCTGAACTCTTCTATTATCTTCGGCAGGTTCTTGACGCCCATGAGGATAACCACAGTCTCAGCCTTAAGCGAGGCGTAGTCGAGACGTTCCTCCTTCTTCTCGGCAAGGTGGCCAGTGACCAGCGTTACGCTTGAGGCTATGCCGCGGTGAGTAACTGGTATACCGGCTAAGGCAGGCACCGCTATGGCGGAACTCACCCCGGGCACAACCTCTACGGCAATGCCGTGCTTGCGCAGAGCCAGAGCTTCTTCGCCCCCTCTGCCAAAGACAAAGGGGTCGCCTCCCTTGAGGCGAACCACGAGTTTGCCCTCCTCCGCCTTCTTTATGAGCAGCTGATTGATCTCCTCCTGGGTAAGGGTGTGCTTGCCCGCCTGCTTGCCAACGTATATCAGCTCCGCCCCGGGCTTTGCATAAGCTAGGAGCTTCCTGCTCACAAGGCGGTCGTAGATTATAACGTCGGCGCTCTGGATGAGCTTCATACCCTTTACGGTTATCAGCTCCGGGTCCCCAGGACCCCCGCCCACGAGGTACACTTTTTTCATTACCCTAACCCCAGGCTCTTCTTCAGCACCCCCACGTTAATCTCACCGGCGGTTGCAAGCTTTTTCTCCTCAATGTTGTTGACAATCACCTTCGCAGGGGCGAATATCGCAGGGTTTATCTTGTAGAAGTCGTAGTTCGCCTCCTTGAAAATCTCCTCGAAGGTTTTGCCGTACGCCGGCGAGCCGCTGGAGGGGAGCTTCTCGGCGGGTATGCCTTCGCCCGCGAGGTAGACTTCGCCGCCGTAGATTATCATGTCGTTGGTGACGCCCATCATCTTGGCGTCGCCTCCAACAATAGGCGCCACTGGTGCAGTGCCGAATGCCGAGTATATCTTTGTGGTGTCGCACCCAATGTGCTGGGCTTTGTAGAGCGCTGTCTCAACAACGCGAGCGGAGATCTGCACCGCCCCTGCCAGCGAGGCAGTGCGCGCTATGAGTATATAGAGGTTCTCGGTTTCAATTCCACACTGCGAGGCGATGCTGCGCACGACCTCTTCGTCAGGATACTTTCCCGCCTCCAGCGCGATGAGCGCCTCCTCGCTTTCCTCGGAGTACCCAAGCTCCTCATAGGTCTCCTTTGGCTTCTTCGCCAGTATCCTCGCGGGTCCAGAGCCCAGAGAGAAGAATCCCTCGCCCTTTATGCTCCACCCCGCCTTTTGCGAGGCTAAACACGCTATAGCCGGTTTTCGCGCTGTAACCTCGACGACAGGCAAGGTAAGAGAACCGTAATCACGTGCGCTTAGCCTAACTTCTCCCAGACCGCCCATGCACGCCTCCGCAAAGAGCACTCCCGCAGCAAAGCTGCCCTTCGCCTTAACTCCGCAGTCTATCAGCGTAGCGCCGCCAACCTCGGCAACGCTTATCTCCAGCTCCTCCTGGCGACGAACCATCTCTCGCGCAATCTCACAAGCCTCGCGGTTGAGATTCATAGCACTCACCTTTCATAAAAAATCCGGCACCGGGTATATAAATTTTGGCTGGACGCTAGCACATCATGAGGAAAAGCCAGAGGGGTGTGAAAACAATCTCATCCCTGTAGTCCAGCGCATCCTTTGTTATAACGATGCCCAAGCATTTGTCGTGCTCCCTCTGGAACTGCCTTATACCTTTAAGTTCACTTTTGCGTATTTCATTTCTGTACTTGCACTCTATGGCCACGGGTCTTCTGGATACCTCAAAAACTATATCGACCTCTTTACCCTGCGCCGTCCTCCAATAAAATAGCTCCAGCCTGCTTCCCGGCTCTAAGTTGAATTTGAGCCTTCTGCAGTGGTCATGAACAATAGTTTCGACGATCTTGCCGAGTTCAGCTGCATCTTCGAGAAGCGTCTCACGCAACTCACCAACAATGGCGTTTCTTAGTCCCACATTGCTAAGGTAAAGCTTCTTCGCTTTTCTAATCCTGGATGCCCTGCTTTTAGAATAAAACTCAGCCCTGCTCGAAAGGAACACCGATTCTAAATAATTCAGGTACTTTATCAGAGTGTCTTTTTTTAGTCCCAATGTCCCGGATAAACTCGAATAATCAACCCGTTGAGAGGACTGGTCGGCTATCAAAATAACAAGCTCTTCCAGCGCTCTGGGGTCGCGCAGATTGAAAATCCTGATAATGTCTTTGTATATTGTAAGGTTTAGGTAAGTTCTGAGCTTTTCAGCACACTCATCTAGTGACTCAATCTCTAAAAGTCCGGGATAACCGTCTTTGAGAAGATACGTCTGTAGATGAATTTTAATTTCATCCTCATATGGTACAAGGCTTGAGTAGGACTCTCTCAGCGCACTATAAAACAGGCTGGGATTAGATTTTTTAATAGAATCAACAAAAGCGTCTCTAAGAGTCCTATTGACCATCTTAAAAATAGAGTCCTTCTTGGGCATGTGATACCTCAGGAAATCCAGAAACTTCAGAGGAAACATAATTTGAATGGTTATTCTGCCCGCTAGGGATTCAGAACTTCCCTGTAGAATGTTTGCGCTTGAGGAGTCTGAGATTATGAACTTTATTGGGTACTTCAGGTCATACCAACCCTTGAGGACATGGCTCCAGTTTTCAAGCTTGCAAACCTCGTCGAGGAATACATATATCCTGTCACCAAGCTTGGAAATGGGTTCTTTAAGAACCTGGGTGGAGTATATCTCAAGGATATCGTTCAGCGGGGTATCCATAATAGTGGTGAGATACGGGTAGTCAAAGGAGACATAAAGAATACGCTTTGGATTCACTTTTTTCTCACGTATAAGGTGTTCAATCAGCTGGTATATCATGGTTGTTTTTCCAACCTGTCTCGGTCCAATTATGGCGGTTATCTCCCCTTCACCCAACCTTTTATCTCTGATGACGTAAAAATCACGCCTTTTAAATGGTTTTGTTAGGTTCTTAGGCACGCTGGCAGTCTCCCACCAGGGGTTCTGACGGTGAAGCAACTTTATAACTTTTTGTTCAATGTCTCTTTGCATGACCATTATATGGGGTGTGTTGGTATATAAATTTAACAAATATAATGGTCATGTTAGAGGTATTTACAGCTTAGCGGTCACCAGAAGCCACCGCGTTAAGCTCTTCCAGCAGCTTCTCCAGGTCGAGCTTCCTCAGCTTCGCCTGCTTCTCGATGGTGGAGAGGGCGTCGCACTCGCATATACCGTAGCGGTTGAGGAGCTCTGCGGCGCGGGGATAGTGCTTGTAAACCTCATAAACGCGCGTCTTTGCCGTAATCTTCATCAGTACTTCCTCCCGAAGGCCAGGTATCCGGTGTGCCCCAGCATCCTCGTTTTCGGGCGAGTCCCGACTTTCTTAACCTCAATCTCCCGCTCCAGAATCTCTATAACCCGCTTGTCCTTGAAGTTCGCCTCCTGCATCGCAAGGTAAGCCTTGCGTATCTGCTCTATGTAGGGGTTGTACACCGCAATAAAGCCCCCGTGGCGCAGCGCTTCGTAGGCGTGGGGAATCGCCAGCCAGGGATCTGGCATGTCGAAAACTACAACGTCAACCTCGCGCTCCTCTATACCCTGACGCACGTCAGCGAGCTTCGCCTCAATCCTATCCTCTACGCCAGCCTTGGCGAAGTTTTTCCTGGCAATCTCCAGGTGGTCCTCACGTATCTCGTAGGTGTACACCTTGCCCTCGCTGCCCACGATGTGGGCGAGGTAGATTGCAAGCGCTCCTGTACCTGTGCCCGCCTCGACGACGCGCGAGCCAGAGCCTATGCCGGTGTATGCGATTATCGGCCCTATCTCCTTCTTGAGGATTATGCTCCCAGCGCGGGGGAGCTTGTCATAGTAGTCCACTACAGTGGGCTCCAGCAGGTAGAACTCATGTCCCAGGTGGGAGCGCAGCTTGTCTCCAGGCTTGGCATCGCTGAGCTTCACCACCCCTAGGCTCGTGTGAAACTCCTCCACATCCTCTCGCAAAAGGTACTTCTTACCCCGCTTGTCTATTAGCAGCTTCACCTAAAACCTCCTCTGTAGAACAGGAAGTAAACAACTAAGATAAGCACAATGGTTAGGAGGAGCACAGTCTTAACGCTCTGGGCATCGCTCCCGAAAACTATGGGGAAGGGGCCGATAAGCACCACGCCACCGCCGCGGACCTCTGCCTTGCCTTCGCCGCCCCTGATAACGCCGCTCAGCATGCCCGTGAATATCAGAATCATACCTATGAATACCAGAAGGATGCCCATGCCTATCAGCTCTTCCCTCATGCTACCCACCAAAGCTTTTTATACAACTGCGTATTTAATGACTATGATTTCTTTCTTATTTCCGGAGGTCTAACATGTCAAAGCTTGATGAATTTCTTGCCATGGATATAAGGAAGTTCATGGTATTGCCCATTGGCATGCTCCTCGCGGGCTTGGTAATCGTCATAACGGGCTACACCTCGGGTACGCTTCCCATGAGCATTGACTTCAAGGGCGGGACGCTGCTCATCGCCCCTGCACAGGGAGATGTTGAGAACATTGCAGAGGAGCTGGCGGCAGAGCTCGGGTATGAGGTCAAAACCCGGGTGGTAAGCGACGCCTTCGGTAACAAAGAGCTGGAGATATTCATAAACCATGCGCTGAGCAGCGAGGAAGTTAAGAGGGCAAGGGAGGTGCTCTCACACTATGGGATAGGCGAGGAGAGCATAGCCAGCGACATAATCTCACCTTCGCTGGGAGAAACATTCTTCAGGCAGGCTATCTACGCGCTGCTCTTCGCCTTCGCCTTCATGGCGGTCACCATCTTCTTAAGGTTCAGGACATTTGTGCCTAGCATAGCGGTGGTTCTCTCAGCCTTTTCAGACATCGTGGTAACCCTGGCGATGATGTCCCTCTTGGGAATTGAGCTATCCAAGGGCTCGCTACTTGCCCTCCTCCTTCTGGTGGGCTACTCTGTGGATACGGACATACTGCTCACCACCCGCGTTCTCGTGCACAGAGAGGGCGACTTGGTAGCGAGGATTAAGCGCGCTATGGAGACAGGCTTGACCATGAGCATAACCACCTTCACAGCCATGCTTGTACTTTTCTTAGTTTCCTCATCCAAAGTGCTGGACGACGTTGCGATGGTGATAATGATAGGCATGCTCGTTGACATAATCAACACATGGATTCAGAATGTGGGAATACTTCGCTGGTATGTGGAGCGGAGAGCATGAGCTTCGAGGAGATATTCAGGATTCGTAGGGTGCAGGTTCTTCTAGCCCTTGTGATTCTCTCACTGCTTTCCATGTTCGCCCATGACCCCCCTCTATCCTTAGGCTGGGACCTGAGCGGTGGCAGCGAGCTCAAGGTGAAGACTGAGCAACCCTTACCCTATGTAACGCCTGACGGCACCACCGTGACCATGGAGCTCATCGTGGAGATAATGACAAAACGAATGAACGGGCTGGGCATAAAGGACTTCTCAATCTCACCCTGGGGCAACCAGTATCTAATTATCGACTTCGCGGGCATAGACCCGGAGCAAGCGAGGGAGCTTGTTGAAAGGCAGGGTAAGCTGGTGGTGAAGGTGGGCAACTACACCGCCTTCACGGGCAGTGAGCTCGTGCGAATTGCGCCGTACACGAAAAGCCTGAGCACAGGAAAGTGGGAGGTGCCCTTTACCATAAGCGAAGATGCAGCGCAGCGCTTCCGTGAGGTCGCCATTAAGGCGCTTGAAGACGCTGGTATAGACCCGGCGAGTGTTACCAACTTCGAAGCTCTTGCCAACGACCCGCGCGTCCCCTGGGTAGAGATGTACCTCGACGACATGCTGGTGAACAGCGCGCCCATAGGTGGTAGCCTCTGGCAGGAGTTCATCGTCGCTGGCAAGGCACCCCGCGATCTGGTACTTGAAACCGGCTCTGACCCAGAGGCTGAGGCTCAGGCGAAGAGCGTTGAGGTGGTGCTCCGCTCAGGCGCGCTGCCCATAAAGCTTGAGGTCGTCTCAGTCTCAAATGTGCCCCCAGAGCTTGGCTTGCAGTTTGCCAAAAATGCTATGGTCGCGGGCATATTCGCGGTTATCACCGTCGCCCTGGTGATATTCCTGCGCTACCGCGAAGTTGGGATAGTGCTGCCCATAATCGCAACGGGTATATCTGAGGTGATAATAATCCTAGGCATCGCCTCCCTGATACGCTGGGACCTCGACCTTCCCGCAATCGCTGGAATAATCGCCGCCGTAGGTACTGGCGTTGACGACCAGATTGTTATAACCGACGAGGTGCTGCTCCAGCGCACATACTCCATGCGTTCCCGCATAAAGCGAGCTTTCTTCATAATCTTCTCAGCGTGGTTCACCACCGTCGCTGCCATGGTGCCGCTGTTCATGATAGGCATGGCGGCACTGAAGGGCTTCGCTCTAACCACGATAATGGGCGTAACCATTGGAGTCTTCATCACCCGCCCTGCGTATGCAAGAATTGTGGAGCACCTCTTTGGAAAAACTAGAAGAGTCAGGAAGAGGAAAGACAAGAGGTAGAGCATGTACATCATAATAGTTGGCGCTTCCAAGATCGGCTTGGCCCTTGCTAGGCTCCTCATAGAGGAGAAGAGCAATGTGGTTATGGTGGAGAAGGACGAGGCGAAGGCAAAGGAGATAGCCGAGGAGATAGACGCTCTGGTGATAAACGGGAGCGGAACTGAGATAGATGTGCTCAGGGAGGCGGGGGCTGAGAAGGCGGACGTTATTGTCAGCGCCACAAGTGATGATGCTGTAAATTTAATGGTGTGCGAACTTGCCAGGATGCTCGGCATTCAGCGCAGAATCACCCTCTCCCAGAACCCTAAACATGAGGAGATTTTTAAAGAAGTTGGAGTGGAGCAGATAATCTACCCCAGCAGGACTATAGCCAAGTACATCCGGAATTTGATACTCCGTCCAGGGGTTAAGAGCGTGCTTACCACCATGCAAGACGCGGACATAATCGAGATTACAATACCCGAGGATGCGCTGGTGGTGGGCAAGGAGATTCGCGAGATAGGAATGCCCGAAGGCTCGACGATAGCCGCTATCCATCGAAACGGTGAGCTTATTATACCTCGAGGAAGCACTGTACTCAAGGCAGGGGACAGGCTCACAATCCTCGCGAAGGTGGGCGTGGTTGAGAAGGTGGCAAACCTTATTAAAGAGAGGGCTTAGCTCAGCTTTTTCTCAGGGCTGTTAAGAGGGTTAGCACTGGGATAATCTCCAGCCTGCCTATCCACATGTGGAATATCATCACCACCTTTTCAATGGGGGTGTACTGGGTAAGCACCACCAAGCCATTGTTGCCCTGCGCAGAGGATATCATGAAGAGCGCGTCCATGAGGTCATGCCCCAAGAGTATGAAAATAAAGGTGCCCAGGGTGAGGAAGAAGAGGTAGAGCAGGGCAAAGAGCAGGGTGGAGAACACCTCCTCCTCACTGAAAACCTTGTCCTGGATTTTGAATGGTATCACCTGCCTTCGCGGGGAGGTTATCTTGCGAATAAACCACTCTATCGCCTTGAGAATTATGACGAACCTTATCACCTTCATCCCGCCCGCGGTTGAGCCGTAGCCACCGCCGATGTTCAGAAGGAGAAGCAGGTAGTACTTGGAAAGCTCGCTAAGCGAGGAGACATCTATGCTTGCGAAGCCCGTGGTTGTGAGGGCGGAGATTGTGGTGAACGCCGCATCCACCGCCGGCACGCCGTCGAGGTAGAGAAGGAGGGAGAACACCACAACGATGGCGAGTATCGCCCGAACCTCGATGTTTGAGAAGAACTTCCTGAAGTCGCCCTCCATCCAGCGCTGGTGTAATGCGAAGCTTATGCCTCCGAGGAGCATGAAGAGCATCGTAACCAGCTTCACCTGGGGAGAGATTCCCATATAACTGTCATCGTTGGGCGAGAAACCACCTGAGGATAAAGCGGTTAGCGCGTGGTTTACTGCCTCGAAAACGCTGGCGCCGCTGAGGTAGAGTGCCAGTATAGCGGCGAGGGTTAAGTAGGAGTATATGTAGAATATCTTGCGCGCAGTCCTCGCCATGCTGGGCTCAAGGCGCTCACTCCTCGCCTCTGCCACGTAGAGCTTCGCCGCCACGTTGGTGGGAGCAAAGATGGCGAGGAAGAGCACCACTATGCCCACGCCCCCAATCCACTCTGTCAAGCTTCGCCAGAAGAGCACGCTTTTGGGAAGCTGGCTTGGCGTAAAGACTGAGATGCCCGTCGTGGTGAAGCCGGCCATTGCCTCGAAGTAGGCGTCGAGGAGCTCTGCCTTTGAGGCGAGCACGTAGGGCGTGCCCCCTATGAGAGCGATTAAAAGCCAGCCCAGGGCGGAGATGATAAAAGCTAAACGGAGGTCAAGCTCTTTTTTTGGCGCAAGCTTCTGGAGTAGAAAACCTGCGAACATGCTGGCAATCGCCGGCAGAAGAAAAGCTGGAGCAACGCTGTACTCCCTGAGCAATAAACTTGCGAGGCTGGGCAGGAGGAGCAGCAGACCCATGCTGAGCGTTATAGTGCCCAGATAGTGAAGCACAGTCATCATGGCCAAACCCTCTTCTCATGCCGGGAAAAGAACACCAATATAACCTTTTCTGTAATATTAAACCTCTGGCTGTTTCACAGTGCTAAAATTCACCTTATGTGCTTTAAATACTCCTCCAGCATCTTGGGGAAGCTCGCCCCCTCGACAAAGCGCAGCCCAAGGCGCTCAGCCCACTTCTTAATCCCCTCGTCGCTCGCCACGACGCCTGCATCCATCTCCTTGGCGAGGAGTAGCACGTCCAGATCAGGGGCGCTATCCAGTGTGCCATAGCGCAACGCGTTGCGATACTTGGCACGGAAGTCCTTAATAATGTAGCCTGTGGATTCGCGTTTTATTGTCTCGCGATCTACGTTTTTTAGAGTTAAATTGATCGCCTCGCTGGCGCTCAGCCAGATGCTGCTCTCTGCGATCTTCATCCCTCGACTCATGCGCTCCCGCATGTCCTTCACGTACTCGTAGAATACCTCCGCGGGGATCTTCACCTCAAAGCGGTTTGGTGTCTTCTTCACCAGCCACGTGTCTACCTCCACGAAAAGCTCCTCGTCGCACTCGTAGCGCTTCATGAACTGGATTAGCTCGTCGTAAACTGTAGGAAAAGGAATGTGACAGGAGATGTTGAGCTTAATCCTAGCTTCAGCTATTAGTGTGAGCATACGCTTTATCGCCTCGCACAGCTTCTCCCCAGTTTCGCGCAGCTCAACGCTGGTTAGCGCGGTGGTGTCCAGAACAAAGCGCTGCTTTTCCTGCAGTTTTGTCATGAATATTTATTGCCGGGAGCGCATAAAAAGGCTTTCGGGCTATTCCACAACCACATCGTAAACCGCGTGCCAGCGCTTAGGTGCGTAGGATTTAATTATCCTGCGGTGCGCTATCTTCGCTTTATACCCGAGCTCTGCGATGCGCTTAACCAGCGCCTCACCTTCTTCATCCAGCGCCTCCTTCGCCACTAGGGTGTGGTAGTGGATTACCCCCTCTCCCCCTTTCAGTGCGGCTAAGGCTTTTGGCAGATACCTCTCGGGTGAGAAGAAGTAGCCCATTAGTACGCGGTTGGCGAAGTTCTCAGGTGCGATCTCAAGGCAGTCGCCAAGCCTTGCCTCCATAATCCCCTCAAGCCGGTTAAGCGCTATGTTCTCCCTCAGAAATTCGTAGGTCTCAGGGCGCTTCTCTATCGCAAGCACCTTTCGCGGCGATGCATGCTTCGCCAGGGGTATGCTGAGCTGCCCCACGCCTGCGAACATGTCCAGCACAACCTCACCCTTAGCCGGAAGCTGCGCCATGCGCTTGCGTTCCTCCATGTTACCCGCTGAAAACATCACCCTGCAGGGGTCAAGCTTGAACACACACCCGTGCTCGCGGTGCAGCGTTGTTGTGTTAGCATCTCCTGCAATAACCTCTGCCTCGGGATAGCGCAGCTCCTCGCTTATGCCGCGTCTGGCGACAACGCTCCTGGCGCGAGGGTGAAAGCTGAGGAGGAACTCCCCAATCTCATGGCGCAGGGGATAAAGCTCAGCCGGGATGTTTATAATGAGAACATCCCCTATAAGCTCCCAGCCTCCGCGCAGCAGCTCTGCCTTGCTGCCTATGCGCCTGCGAAGCTCCCGCTTGAGCTGGGCAAAGCTCATAGGCGGAGAAGCAAATTGCGGCGAAGTCTGCTCTACCAGCGTAAAGGGCACGGGTAGCGAGGGCGGCGCCTCAACCACAGGAAGCTCAACCCTATCCCCCTTGGCTAGAATACGGCGCCTTTTGTCCAGAAGTCCCTCGCGCAGAAGGTGGCGCCTCACGCGTTCTGCATGCCTGCGCTCAACGACGACGGCGAGATTCATGGCTTTATAAAGCCCAGCACCGCACGGATATCCTTAACCTCCACAGGACCAAGAGCCTTGAACAGCCCAGGCTTTGCGCCTTTGCCCAGCTTTAAAATAACCCTGCCCTCGTGCACCACCTCTATGGCGTAGCCCTTCTCCTCCAGCCTCTTCGCAAGCGCGAGCAGCTTTTCCAGACTCATCTACACGAACTCCTGAAGGAGGCGCTTCAACGCCTGAGGGTTGTGGATAACCACCTCAAAACTCTTCTCAGCCTTAGGCTTGAGCTCAAGTATCCTCTCCTCTCCCATAAGCACGTTTATGCTCATCCCTCTACGCACAAGAAAATCGAGAAGGGAGGTAAAATCCATCCTACTTCTCCAGCACTATCTCTATTGAGGACAGCCTCACCGTCTTGCCGTCCTCTGTGGTCACCTCCTCGGTGCCGATCTTAATATCCTTCACCTTCGCCTCTGGTATAAAGCGGTTCCTGACGATCTCTGCCACGTCCACTGCGCGGGAGATTGCCCTTCCCCTCGCCTTTATCACCACTTCCTTGGCGTTTCTCGTAAACTGGGTGCTAACTGCAAGCACGTAATTCATCGCTGGCTTATTTCCCACGTAGACCACGTTGTCCTCCGTCATTTCTGAGACCTCCTTCTGATTTTTATTGACTATTGGAGAGAGGTGATATTTATTTTTTTCTTAAGAACCTCATCCATACTCCCCGGACGGTACCCCTCAAGGTCAAGGGTAACGTAAGCAAAGCCCAGCCCCTTGAGATGGGCAACTATCTCCTCGCGCAGCTCAAGAGCCAGAAAAAGCTCCTCCTGCGGAAGCTCCACCCTCGCAAGCTCGCCATGCACGCGAACGCGCACATTGGTGAACCCCTGCTCAAAGAAGAAGCTTTCAGCCCTCTCCACCATCTCCAGCTTCTCCCGGGTAATGCGCTCCCCGTATGGTATCCTAGAAGCTAGGCAGGCCATCGCAGGCTTGTCCTTCACAGAAAGCCCGAGCAGTGCCGCAATTTCGCGCACGTCGCTCTTGTCGAAACCCAGCTCCAGCAGCGGGCTTCGCACCCCGTGCTCTTTAAGCGCCTTTAAGCCTGGGCGATGCTCGCGAGTATCGCCGAGATGAGCGCCGTCGACGATGACCGCATAGCCCTCGCGCTCGGCAATTTCCTTAAGCGCAAGCGCAAGGCGGGAGCGGCAGTAGTAGCACCTGTTTTCTGGGTTGGCAGCGAAGCGCTCATCCTCCAGCTCGTCTTCTTTAATAACCAGGTGGCGTATGCCTATCTCGCGGGCAACACGCTTGGCTTCTGAAAGCTCCCGCTTTGAGAGCGTGGAAGACTCTGCAGTCACCGCCAGCGCTCTATCTCCAAGCGCTCTGCGCGCCACCGCTGCTACCACGCTGCTATCCACTCCGCCTGAAAAGGCGATTACCACGCTGCCATGCTGGCGAAACCACTCCACAAGCTTTTCAAGCTTCTCCTCGCTGCGCATGGTATAAGCTCCAAGCTTCCCGTCGATTATTTTTCTAATGGGAAGCGTTGTTATTTAAGAGATGCCAAGCATTGAGGAGAAGATACGCGAGCTTGAGGAGGAGATACGCCGCACCCCCTACAACAAGGCTACGCAACACCACATAGGAAGGCTTAAAGCAAAGCTTGCGCGCCTTCGCGAGGAGGCGGAGCAGCGGGGCGCAGCTAAGGGGGGAGGGAGAGGCTACGCGGTGCGAAAGAGCGGCGATGCCACTGTTGCCCTCGTGGGCTTTCCCAGCGTGGGCAAGTCAACACTTCTCAACATGCTCACCAATGCGGAGAGCGAGGTTGGAAGCTACGACTTCACAACCCTCGATGTCGTGCCTGGGGTGCTCGAGTACCGCGGGGCAAAGATTCAGATACTCGACGTTCCGGGCTTAATACGCGGCGCCTCTCGTGGCAGAGGGCGCGGGCGGGAGGTGCTCTCTGTTATAAGGAGCGCTGATTTAATTTTACTTCTCATAGACGTGTTCAACATTGAGCAGTACCGCATTCTTGTTAAGGAGCTTCACGACGCCGGCATTCGCCTTGACGCCACCCCACCCAAGGTGAAGATAACCAAGAAAGCGCAAGGTGGGATAAAGGTAAGCTCCACAGTGGAGCTAAAGAGCATTACCGAGGAGACAATAAAGGCGATACTCAGCGAGTACAGGATTCACAACGCAGACGTAGTGATACATGAAGATTTAGACGAAGAGCGCTTTATCGACGCTATCGCTGGCAACCGCGTTTACATCCCCTCCCTCGTGGTTCTGAACAAGATAGACCTCGTAGGCGATGGGTACCTGAAGGAGGTGGCTTCAAGGCTCGGGAGGGAGTTTGTGGCAATCTCCGCCGGCAAAGGCATAGGTATAGAGGAGCTAAAGGAGAGGATATACTCCAAGCTCGGGTTTATACGCGTGTACATGAAGCCCCAGCGGGGCGAGGCTGACCTGGAGGAGCCCCTAATTGTGAGGCGCGGCACCACCGTCGCTGAGGTTTGTCAAAAGCTCCACCGCGACTTCGTGGAGAGATTCAGGTACGCCCAAGTGTGGGGCAAGAGTGTACGCTTCCCGGGGCAGCGCGTGGGCTTGGAGCATGTGCTGGAGGATGAGGATATATTAACCATAGTGGTGAGGAAGTAGTATGCTCAGCGAGATATCTCAAAGCCTGCTTTCAAGCATAGACAACGCTTCCCTGGGCTTTTTCCTCTTTGCGACGGTGGTTATCTCCCTCTCCGGTGTGCTTATGCCCGGCCCTGTGCTGGCGGTGAGTATAGCCAAGGGGCACGTAGATAAGTACGCAGGGGTTAAGGTATCCCTGGGGCATGCCCTGCTTGAGGTGCCCCTGATACTCCTCATCTACGCGGGTGTAGCCTCGGCGATTAAGGGCGCGCCGCTAAAGGTGCTCTCCATCGCCGGAGGCGCGCTGCTCTTCTACATGGGTATAGAGATGCTCCGCATGCGCAGAGAGGTGGCGCTTAGAGGGAGAGACCTGCCCTACGGCGCCACATTCGCAGGCTTTGCCACGAGCTTTGCAAACCCCTACTTCTACCTCTGGTGGCTCACCGCAGGCGCGCTGCTCGTAGCCAAAGCCTCGAGCTTTGGTTTCGCTGGCTTGGCGCTCTTCATAATTTTCCATGAAGCTTGCGATTTCGTGTGGTACTCCTTCGTCTCCCTTGCAACCCATGCTTCAAAGCAGCTCCTCAGCGCAAGGGTACATGAGCTTGTTTTCACCCTTCTCGGAATAATGCTACTCTTCTTTGGGGCGTGGTTTTTCAGCGCTGGGCTTGGGTAGCGCTGAGAAGTGCTCTCAGATTCTCCACCGGCGCCGTTGGAGGCACGTCGCAACCAGGAGAGAGCACAAAGCCTGAGGTATCCCCAATAGCATTAAGCAGTGCCTTCGCCTCGCGCGCCACCTGCGCTGGGCTCGCCTTAAGAAGCAGCATGGGGTCTATGTTGCCCGCCACGCAGGCTACGCTAGCGATCTCGCGCTTTACCAGCGGAAGGTTAACCTCCTGCCCCAAGCTTAGGCAGCTCGGCTTTATGGCAGCGATGTCCCTAACCCTGTCTTCGGTGCTCCCGCAGTGGTGCAGGTAAATCACAACGCCGCGCTTTTTAAAGTGCTCCACCAGGTGAGAGAGGTAGGGCAGGGCAAAGGTTAAGAAATGCTCTCGCGATATGAGGTTGCCCGACGCCGAGGGTTCAGCGAGGCTCACGGCTTCTAAACCAAGGTCGAGAAAGGGCGAGTAAAACTCCTCTATGGCGAGGGTGGCTAGCTCCAGCGCCTGCTTCGCAGCCCTGGGGTTCATATACAGGTCTGTCATTAGCTTTTCCACGCCGACGAGGTTCGCGGCGAGGGTGAAGGGGCCCCAGCTCGTAACAGCCACTAGGTAGCGGTCACCAATCTCCTCATTCACAACCTCAAACCCCTGCCTCAGCGTGGCAATTTCCTTAAGCTCGTTTACCTTACCGACTAGCTCCTTCTCCGGCTCAATATGAGTGAGCACCTGCAGCGATGTCTGCTCCATCCTCACCTCGCATCCAAGGGCGGCGCACAGGAGGTTGTTCAAGCCCGAGCCCACAAAAACCATGTCGCTTTCAACGGCACGCTGCATTCCAAGCACAGCCTCAGCGTAGTCATCCCCGCTCCTCAGAAGCTCGCGAAAGCTCTTTCCCGCTCGCCTAGCTGCCCAGAAGCCACCCCCAAATATCAGCGCCGGCACGCGCGCTGACGCTGAGAGGGAAAAAGCTGAGAGGAGCAGGTCCTTAGGTCGCATGGTGCTAACCTAGAAGGTTAGTTTCTAAAAATAATTTCATAATCTTTTACACCGACAACCTTCCACAGATTGAAAAAATGGCGAGGGATGATAATGGAAAAGAACAACGAGTGCAACACCTGTTCCACAGACAGTGCGGGAGAGGCATGCTCCGCATGCAGCGCTGGTGGCGATAACAAGGCTGCTGTTGACCCAACCTTCGCAGCCGTAAAGGCGCGCATGAAGAATGTGAAGCACAAGATTGCGATAATGAGCGGCAAGGGTGGTGTGGGCAAGACCACGGTGAGCGTGAACCTTGCCCTTGCGCTTGCGAACAAAGGTTACAAGGTGGGACTTTTAGACGCCGACGTAACCGCGCCCAACGTGGCGAAGATGCTGGGCATTTCCAACCCGGAGCTCTTTGCAACGCCAGCCGGGCTATTCCCTCCTGAAGCCAAGGGGGTAAAGGTAATCTCCATGGCATTCCTGGTTGATGATAACCAGGCCATAATCTGGCGTGGCCCTGTGATAATGGGTGTAATTGAGCAGTTCCTTAGCGACATCGTTTGGGGGGAGCTGGACTACCTGCTCATAGACCTCCCTCCGGGCACCGGCGATGAAGCACTGAGCGTTATGCAGCTTATTCCTGATCTAGACGGGATAATCACAGTCACAACGCCACAGGAGGTGGCAGTGCTCGACACGAGGCGGAGCATAGACATGGCAAAGGTAATGCGCGTGCCTGTGATTGGCGTGATTGAGAACATGAGCGGCTTCGTTTGTCCGCACTGCGGCGAGGTTACGCAGATATTCAGGAGCGGGGGCGGTGAGAAGGTTGCGAAGGAGCTGGGCGTTCCCCTCTTGGGAAGTATCCCCCTCGACTCGAGGATAGCTGAGGCGGGGGACTCTGGTGAGCCCTTCATCGCAAGCAACGAGGGACCTGCTAAAGAAGCTTTTGAGGCGATTGTGGCGAAGATAGAGGAGATAGTTAAGAAGCGCGCCGAAGAAAAAGAGCGGGAGCTTTCCTCGCTTTTTAAGGAGTGAGCAAGCTGAGCAAGCGCTACCTGGCGCTCAGCTCCTTTACCATCCTCACCAGCGCGACCACCTTCTCTTCGGGCGTATCCTTGTGCACCCCATGCCCCAGGTTGAATATGTGACCTGGTCGTGACTCAGCCTTCGCAAGGATGTCGCGCACCCTGCGCTCTATCTCCTCGAGGGGTGCGAAGAGCGCCATGGGGTCTAGGTTACCCTGTATCGCGACGTCGTAACCCACGCGCCTCCAAGCTTCGTCGAGGGGTATGCGCCAGTCCACGCCTATAACGTCGCCTCCCGCGGCTCGCACCTTCTCCAGAAATGTGGCTGCCTGATTGGCGAAGTGAATCACAGGCACTTCGCCCCGCGCATCTAAGCTTGCGAAGATTCGCTGCATGTGGGGCAGAACGTAGCGCTCATAATCCTCCGGCGCAAGACACCCCACCCAGGAGTCGAATATCTGCAGCGCCTGCGCACCCGCGTGAATCTGAGCATTGAGGTAGTCAATCACAGCATCGGCTATCTTCTCCATTAGCGCGTGGAAGGTCTCGGGCTGGGAGAACATCATCTCCTTGGTGAAGCGAAAACTTCGCGAACCCTGTCCCTCGATTATGTAGCTCGCCAGCGTGAAGGGCGCACCCGAGAAGCCTATCAGCGGCACCCTCCCGCGGAGCTTCTCCCTTGCTAGCTTAATCGCCTCCATCACGTAGCCAAGCTCTTTTTCTGCATCTGGAACCCGCAGCTTCTCCACACCCTCGAGGCTTCTCACCGGCTCGTGCAAACGTGGTCCCAAGCCCTCGTGAAACTCAAGCTTCATACCCATAGCCTCAACCAGAACCAAAATGTCGCTGAAGAGTATCGCCGCATCCACGCCAAGCCTCTCCACCGGCTGAAGCGTCACCTGCACCGCAAGCTTCGGATTCTTGCACATCTCTAAGAAAGAGTGCTCTGCCCTCACCTTCTGGTAAGCTGCCATATAGCGCCCCGCCTGGCGCATCAGCCACACCGGGGTGCGCTCCACCTCTTCGCGACGACATGCGCGCAGAAAAAGGTACTCCTCGCTCACAGCTAGCCTCCTGAATAGGGAGTTAAGAGAGGGAGGATTTAAAATTTTCCATTGGCAAAAGGGTAATGAGACACCTCATAAAAATTAACTCTCTTTTGAGTTATAAAAACTTATAGAGAGTCATAAAAGAAATGTGGTATCCCATCACCATCGCAATAAGTTTTATATTCCGCCCCATCCCATATTTAAATAATGAAAACTCTGCTCACCGACGAAGATGCCCAAGTAAGCTTGGAATTCATCCTCCTTGCGGGAGGGATTATTGTAGGCGCTCTCACAATATTCACTCTTCGCGACTCCCTTAAGAATTTCGCCCAGGTAATAAGCGACTGGGTTGAGGCGGAGAGGAACCTCACTATAGCCAAGGTGACCAGGTAGCTTACTCCTTCTTTGAAAAATGCATCCTGCGGTGATGCTCGTCGAAGGGCTCCACGTGCACAAGTGCTGAAGCAACTTCTGGCATGTTCTCGGTTATCTTCACCTGAACCTCATGGGCTATCTCATGAGCCTTTTTAAGGGGTATATTCTCATCCACGCACACGTGGAGGTCCACCTTGTTATATGCACCCATCGCGTGCACTCTTACGCGGTGCACATCAATGACGCCCTCCACCTCCCTGGTTAGCCTTTTAATCTCCTCCACCATCTCCGGCGAGGGCACTGTACCCATAAGGCGCTGGATGTTCCTCCAGCTTATGTCCACCGCAACCTTGAAGATGAGCAGGGTAATGCCGAGAGCAACGAGAGGGTCGAGGGCATAGAGGCCCAACCTGCTCGCTCCAATGCCTGCGAGAATCGCTAGGGAGGTATAGATGTCCACTCTGAAGTTGGCTGCACTTGCTGCAAGGGCAGGGCTATTGATTTTTTCCGCAACTTTCTTGGTGTAGCCCGCGAGAAACGCCTTTCCCATAAGGTTAACACCAACTGCAAGCAGGGCAACGAGCTTCACCTGCTCAGGTGCATGGAAAAGGCGCACAACCGCGTGTTTTGCAAACTCATACGCGAGCAGGGCAAGCATGAGAGAGACGATTAGCCCGGCTATAGCCTCGGCATCGTAGTGACCGTAAGGATGGCTTTCGTCCGCAGGCTTATAGCTTATCTTAATCCCTATCCAGGTGATCAGGGAGGAGAGCACATCAGAAAAGGAGTCAAGGGCATCTGCCACAAGTGCCATGCTCCCTGAATACACTCCCGCCACGAACTTCATCGCCGCAAGAGAGAGGTTTCCAAAGATTCCAACCAGCGAAGCTCTCTCACCAGCCTTGTACCTCTCCACATCCATGTTCAGCGCTCCCTACTGTTTTATAGTACTCCCGCGTATATATTAATCAGGATGTTCAAACCTGCGCGTATGCTTAAACTTTTCTGCATAATCCATGAATCCACCCTTGAGCAGGTGGTGGAGCAGCTTCAGCATTTAGCTTGTGTGCAGTTCTTCAATGTGAGGGAGCACTTCCGCTTTCTAAAGCCAGTTGATACCAGAAAGAAGGAGATTCTCGCCCTCGAGGAGAGAATTTCCGTGTTGCTCGCTGATTTAAAGTCTGAGGCAAGGGCAAGCTTTCTTGAGAGGCTCATTGGCCCAAAGGTTGTGCCCGTGGAGATAATTGAGAGGGGGGAGAGTTTCGATAAGATAGAGAGGGAAGTAGAGGAGGTTGAGAGAGCCTACCTTGCCTTCTGTGAGAAACTCTCTGAGATTCACCGCGAGCTAAAAGAGGTGGAGGAGGAGATAAGCAGGGTAAAGAGGGAGGCGATTGACATAGAGGCGCTGCCAGAGGACAGTGATCTAAAGAGGAGGTACGAAGAGCTTGGGCAGGAGAGGGAGGCAAAGGAGAGGCGCTTGCACGAGGCTGAGGCTGAGCTTACCCTCTTTAAAAAGAAGAGCTACTCGCATCTTCTCGCCCTGAAGGAGAGGCTAAAGAACATCAAGATTAGAGTAGAGGCTCTGGAAAAATTCGGACGCTCGCGCAGCATCATCATCTTTGCTGGCTGGGTACCTGAAAAACACAGGGAGCGCGTACGTAGCGCCATTGAAGAAGCTGCCAGAGGTCTTGCAATTCTGGAGTTCTATCCTCCTGGTAAAGATGAATCACCGCCCATCCTCCTGGAAAACCCGCGGATTATAAAACCTTACGAGGTGCTGACCACCACCTATGGTTTGCCGGAGTACAACGGCATAGATCCCACACCTATCCTCGCGATAACTTTCACTGCGATGTTTGGAATGATGTTTGCTGATGTTGGCTACGGGTTAGCGCTTAGCCTTCTCGGCCTCATCCTCTACTTTCTCACCACCCACCGTGAAAGGGTGCTGAAGGACATAAATCTCATAGTTTTTTACGCTGGCACCGCTTCTGTATTTTTCGGCCTGCTTGCAGGCGAGTTTTTCGGCGGACTTCTGGAAATTAAGCCCCTCCTTGGTAGCTACATGCAGAACATCCAACTTTTGCTTGCGCTCTCCTTCCTCCTAGGCATTACTCACATCTCCATAAGTCTCCTTTCGAGAGTGGTATCCCTGAGGGGTGTGAGCTACCCCCTTTCGCTGCTCTTTATCCTCTGGGGCTCAGTGGTTTACCTGGCACTACCCCAGTTCAAGGCTCCCTCTTCATTAATCCTCATCGCAGGCATCGCCCTGCTCGCAAGAGATAAGGGCTTGGAGGCAATAGAAGAGCTCATCGCCCTTACGGCTAACATAATATCATACGCAAGAGTCGGTGCACTGGCGGTGATTCACGTTACCATGGCGAGGCTCCTGATGGGGGTGGTAGAAAGCATACAGGATGGAGTGGTTGGGGTAATCATCGCCACCTTCCTTTTCGCTCTTGGCGCTGCCTTTATCCTCGCTTCAAGCACATTCATAGTCTTCATCCAATCGCTGCGCCTTCACTGGCTGGAGTTCTTCCGCAGATTCTACTCTGGGAAGGGGGAAATGTTTAAGCCCTTTGCCTATATACATGAATATATATACCTCCTGTGAGGCTTTGCAATGATATCCAGGATACTCCTCGCCACGGACGGCTCCGCCTTTTCAGAGCTTGCCGGAGAGTATGCCCTGTACTTAGCTGAGAAGCTTGGGGCAAGGTTGACGGCGCTCCACGTTTTAAAACTCGAGCCTCCAAAGAGGCTCTCGCCAGAGGAAGTGGACGCTGAGAAGGCTAGGGCAGTTAAAACGATTTTTCATAGCCTTGAGAAGGCTGCCGCTGAGAGGGGTATGGAACTGGAAACAAAGGTGCTCATCTCACGCGATGTTGGTGGGGCAATCGTTGAGGAGGCAAGGCTCGGGAAGTATGAGCTGGTGGTGATAGGAAGTCTCGGCAAAACTGGCTTAAAGAAACTCCTCATGGGCAGCGTCTCTGAGCAGGTGGTTAAGCACGCACCATGCCCCGTGCTTGTCGTGAGATAGCTAAAAAACTGAAATAAACAAAATTCTTGCGTTTATTGCGGAATAACATACATTTCGTGGGTTTTATCTATCGCATATAAACGATTTTTAAGGATATTTTAAATCCCCCTATGCCCAAATGTAAACCATGGAGGTGAGCAGAATGAAAAGGTTGGTAATGCTCTGGATGGTAATCATGTTTTTGATGCCGACCAGTGCTCTCGCACAGGAAACTGGCACAGGCGATACAGCAAACGACACAGTGAGCGAGGAAGAGGCCGGCATAGCCCCTGACTCCTTCCTGTACCTATTCGACAGGCTATTTGAGAAGCTTGAGCTTGCCCTCGCCTTGAGCGAGGAGGCAAAGATAAAGGTACGCCTGAAGCATGCAGAGGAGAGGCTGGCAGAGATTAAGCTGATGCAGAAGAAGAACAAGACCAAGGTCATAGTAAAGCTGAGCAATGAATACCAGAAGGAGATTGAAGAGGTGGAAAAGGAAATTGAGGAGGCAGAGAAAAAGGGCAAGAATGTAACGGAGATCAAGGTAAAAGCCGTCGAGGCTACGGCAAAGCATCTCGAGGTTCTGCAGTGGGTTTATCAGCTTGTGCCTCCTGAGGCGAAGCCCGCGATTGAGCACGCGCTCAACGTTTCGCGGAGGGGACATGAGAAGATAAAGATGAAGTTCGAGACCAACGCCGGCGAGCTGGAGATAAAGGTGGGCAAGAAGGGCGTGAAGATAGAGCTTGAGTCCAAGATTCCAAAAGAGGAGCGCGCAAAAGCAGGGAAGCAGAAGGATGGACATGGTGAAGAGGGCAAGATAAAGGCGGAGGTCAAGGGCAGCGTAACCGAGGTTGAGGTGGAGCTCGCCGACGAGGAGTACAAGCTAACACTGAACACAACGCAGAGAGATGAGATAGTGGAAGAGATAGCAAACATCACAGGGTTAACGCCAAACGAAGTGGAGCAGCTTCTGGAGCTTAAAGTGGAAAAGGAAGAGCATAAACCAAAGACCAAGATGAAGACAGAAGTCGAGGTTGAAGAGGAAGAGTCTGAGACGAAGGTGGAAATAGAAGTGAAGAAGGAAGAGAGCGAGGAGAAGTCTGAGGTGAAGGTAGAGATCGAGGAAGAAGAGGAAGAGCACAGGGAGAAGCCCAAGGCGGAAGTAGAAATTGAGATAGAGGGTGCCGGAAGTACCAGAAGAGGCTGGGGCAGGTAATTTCCCGAACCTACCCCTTCCCTCCAAACTCTTTTTTTAGAATAAGCCTGTTTGTCTTGCGGTAAGGCTCCTTTTTTATTATCCCCTTCTCCTCCAGGTTTCGCACCAGTTTGCTCACCTTCGCCTTGGAAAAGCCGGTCTGCTTGACAATCTCCTCCTGCAGTATTTCTCCCTTCTCCGCCAGGAGGTCGTATATTTTCTGCTCATCCTCTCTGAGCACTAGCTTGACGATTTTGCTCTGCTCCTCTCCCCGCCTCTTTTTCTGGTAAGCGAAATATGCATACGTAAGCGCTGCTCCCAAGGCAAGTCCCAAGAACGCCAAGGCATAGGCTGAGCGCTGCTCCTGCCTAACTGTGGTGTACATCACAAAAATCCTGAAGCTCTCGCGAGGCGAAAGTTCCCACTTCTTCCACATCACTATTATGTGCTCCCCATCGGTGAGAATCTTCTCCGGCGTTGGATAAACCGCGGCTATCGCCTCGCCGGTGCCCCGCTGCTCCGACACGAGAACGCTGCCCTTAGGGAGCTTGACCATAAAGGTAAAGTTGACCACCCTCACCTCGGGCACGTAGCTCATGGTAAGTATGTTATCCCCGCGGTAGCTGGATACCACCTCAGGCAGGGTAAAGACAAATCGCAGCCTCTGGCTTTCGCCCGTCTGGAGCTTCTTACGCAGGGGCACCACCAGGGTATTGTCTTCAATGAAAACTTCAAGCTCGCCCTCCTCGTCGTACACCTCTACCTGCGAGGGCATCGCAGCAATCGCGTACTCCACCGCTGAGATATTGCCCTTTAGATTTACAACGGTGAAGGAGACCTCCTCTACGGCGTTGCCCTGGTAATCAGGCGCAATCGATATGGTGTAGTCTCTGAAGTGGTACTCTTGAGCGGCAGCTACGGGTATGAGCAGTAGGAAGAGGATTATGAATCTCATTGACTAAAAATTGATTCGCTGCTCAAATAAAGGTTACCCGCAACTGTGTTGCGGGTGACGAACTTTGCCAGGGCAGGTATTAAATACAAAGAGAGCGCATACCTTTGGGCATGGAAATTGGTGTTGTGGGCAAGCCAAACGTGGGCAAGAGCACCTTCTTCAGTGCTGCCACGCTGAGTAAGGCGGAGATAGCTAACTACCCCTTTACCACCGTTGAAGCAAACAAAGCGGTAGCCTTCGTGCGTGTTCCCGAGCCCGCGGTGGAGCTTGGAGTTACGCCAAACCCGCGCAACTCTCTCACTATGGGAGGCTATCGCTTCGTGCCCGTGGAGATGATAGACGTCGCGGGCTTGGTGCCAAAAGCGCACGAAGGCAGAGGCTTGGGAAATAAGTTTCTGGACGACCTGCGCCAGGCGGGGGCGCTCATCCATGTCGTCGACGCCTGCGGTGCGACGGACGAGGAAGGAAATCCGCTAAAGCCAGGAGAGCACGACCCTCGCAAGGATGTGCGCTTCCTTGAGGAGGAGATTGAGCTGTGGTTCTTCGGCATATTCCAGCGAAACTGGGAGAAGCTTTCCCGCAGAGTTCAGCTCGCTGGCGAGAGCTTTGAGCACCTCTTCCAGGAGCTCTTCGCCGGCTTGGGGATACGCGAGGCACATGTGCAGCTTGCGCTCAGAGAGACAGGCTTAGACCCTAAGAAACCGGCACAGTGGAGCCAGGAGGAACTCTTCTCCTTCACCCGCACCCTGCGCAGGCTGGCGAAGCCCATAATCGTTGCTGCAAACAAGGCGGACGTTGGTATAGCCGAGGAGAACATAGCCAGACTTAAGGAGGAGTTCTCTCATACGAAGGTAATCCCCACCAGCGCAATGGCGGAGCTCATGCTGAAGAATCTTGCGGAGGCTGGGGTAATAAGCTATGTGCCCGGGGAGAGCAGCTTTGAAATTTTAAAGCCCGCTGAGCTCTCGCCCAAGCAGAAGAAGGCTCTGGAGATAATTAAAAAGAATGTGCTCGAGCGCTACGGGAGCACGGGCGTGCAGCAGGCGATTAACGTCGCTGTGTTGGACGTGCTCAGGAAGATTGTGGTTTTCCCTGTCGAAGATGAGAATCGCTACTGTGACGGCGAGGGGAATATTTTACCGGAC
Source organism: Candidatus Pyrohabitans jungbluthii (assembly GCA_002010065.2). GTDB lineage: Archaea > Hydrothermarchaeota > Hydrothermarchaeia > Hydrothermarchaeales > BMS3B > Pyrohabitans > Pyrohabitans jungbluthii. Next base: position 64,412 of record MTMD02000002.1, read on the forward strand.
GCCTACCTTCTCGACGAGGGCGCCACTCCTCGCGACTTAGCGTATAAAATCCACACGGAAATAGGGGAGAATTTTATCGCCGCCATAGATGCGCGCACCAAACGAAGAATCGCCAGCGACACACCGCTAAAACACATGGATATAATTAAGATAGTGACAAGAAAATAGGAACATAAGGGCGCCGCACCCGCCCTTATCAACCCGTCTTCACCAAAATAAAGGCGCTATCCCTAAGGTGAAAAAATGCGCGTGGAGAGCTATACCATAGAGGTGGAGCTTGAGGCGGAGAAGGGCTTCGCAGACATCACCGCTCAGGTGCAGGAGATTGTTACAAAAAGCGGGATGAAGCGCGGCATCGCCGTGGTGTTCAACGTGGGCTCCACCGGCGCAGTAACAACGATGGAGTACGAACCCGGACTAAAGAAGGACATCCCCCGCGCCTTAGAGCGCATAGCACCGCGAAGCGAGAGCTACGAGCACCACCTCACCTGGGGTGACGACAATGGCAGTGCCCATGTTAAGGCGGCGCTTCTGGGCCCCAGCCTAGCAGTGCCCTTCACCGACGGCAGGCTCACCCTAGGCACGTGGCAGCAGATCGTCGTAATTAACTTTGACACCCGCGCAAGACGTCGCCGTGTTGTGGTACAGCTCTTAGGGGAGTAGCTACTGGTTGAGGTACCGCCTTACCTTCGAGAGAAGCTCGCCAAGGTCGTGCTTCGGCGTAACCGGGTCGAGGATAACGCTGTCCTCGCTCTCCAGCTCCAGCTTCTCCATACTCTCCGGCGAGAGCAGCGCGTAGCCCTGGCGCGCTAAGGCGTAGCCGTAGTGTACCCGCTTGTCCACCTCCACCACGAAGTGGCGCTGCCTCAAGAAATAGGGCTTAACCTCGCCTAAGCGATAAATAATAACCTCGTCCATAGCTGAGATCTCGCTACCCCTGAGATGCTCCCGCGCAAAGCCTATCTCATTCTCCCCAACATCGCCCTCACGCACACGTACAAGGTACTTGTTGCCCAGCACTCTCTCAAGCATCTCAATAAGCGCAGAGAAGATTAACGTCACCTAAATACATCCGCACCTAAATAATGCAACCCGCTATTGCTCCTTAAGCCACTGTTTCAAAACTCTGCGTTAGATTTGTCCCGTCCCACCAACACACTCCTACATGTAATACAGTGAGGTTTATTCTTCTTCAGTTATCAAAATAGTCCTGCAATTTTAACTCCAATATCCAAAAAGAATTTTTTAACTTTTGAAGCGAATGTTAGCCCTTCATATCTAATTCCACTGCCCCACGCTTGTTTAAATGCCGCAAATGGATCCTCTGCATTTATTATTTCTACTATTGCTTTTTCATCAATATAAAGGGCCATTGTCGGTTTTATTCCTTGCTTTTGCCAGATGTCGTGTATCCCATTGCTGTCTTGGTCTAACCAGGTGTTTCCTTCTACTATTACCCCATTTTCTGTGATTGAAGCATATTCTGATTTGGTTCCATCCAGATGTGTAATATAAATATGCAGCTTCTCATTCCCCAAAAGGCCCTTGACAAAACCCGGCAAGTAATTGACATTCTGGTTGTAGTTGCTGATGCTTTCAGATAATTTTTCCTTTTCAAGCTCTTCCTTTTCCATCTGTTCCAATATTTCTTCCATACTTGGTGGAAGAGGTTTATCTTTTTTCCAGTACTCACATGCCAGAATTTCATCATATTCTACGGTGATATCTCCAGTTTCCTCATCGACTGTTGACTCCGTTTGCGATGCAATGTATACATAACCACCTGGCGAACTCGATGGAACCCATCTTCCTTCGTCATAGGCGACGGCATGATTAATAGTTATTTGCACCCAATCAAAATATAGCCTGGCTCAGGTGGCGGGCAATCTTTTGTGCATGTAAAATATTTACCTGAAAATGACGAAGTTCCAGGGGTTATTTGAGCTTGAGCTACACTAATTAAGCTCATTACAATTAATGGGATTATTAATATAATTTTTTTCACTTTTCTCTCCTTACATACTCAAATTAGTTAAATACTTGTATTTCAAACTATAAAAGCTTTACGCTCTCCAATTTTTCAAAGAGTAAACTGAAATTTTTCGCCACAGCTTTATAGACTTGCCAATTCAGTGCTTACAAGGTTATTTCGAGAATTAAATGGTTATCTCTATGTCCAGCTTCTCCGCCAGCTCCTTGTAGCGGTTGCGTATGGTTACCTCTGTTACGCCAGCCACTTCTGCAACCTCGCGCTGCGTCCTGCGCTCGCCAAGCAGCACACTCGCTATGTAAAGCGCAGCAGCACTTACGCCAGTGGGTCCACGCCCTGAAGTGAGCTCCTTGTCCATCGCCTTCTTGAGAATTTCCCTCGCCTTGCTCCTCACCTCACCGCTCAACCCCAGAGCGGTGCCAAAGCGCTCGATGTAGTCCACGGGCGTGGTGGGGCGCAGACTCAGCCCCAGTTCGCGGGCAACGAAGCGGTAGGTTCTGCCTATCTCCTTGCGGTTCAGCTTGGCGGCGTCGGCAATCTCGTCAAGGGTGCGGGGAACGCCACACTGCCGGCAAGCGGCATAGATAGCGGCGGCGGTTACACCCTCGATGCTCCGCCCGCGGATTAAGCCCTTCTCCACCGCACGGCGGTAGAGCACCGCAGCAGCCTCGCGCACATTCTTGGGCAAACCCAGGCGAGAGGATATCCGCTCCAGCTCAGTGAGCGCTATAGCAAGGTTGCGCTCCATGGCATTGCCAACGCGGATGCGCTGCTGCCATTTGCGCAGGCGGTACAGCTGGGCACGCTTGCTTGCGGAAAGCTCTTTACCATAGCTGTCCTTGTTGCGCCAGTCTATAATCGTAGAAAGCCCCTTGTCGTGGATCGTGTACGTAAGCGGAGCTCCGGTGCGGGTTCGCCTCACCGCCTGTTCATGGTCGAAGGCACGCCACTCCGGACCCTCGTCCAGCAGGTCTTGGTCTATTACGAGACCGCAGCCATTGCACACAATCTCAGCGCGCTCATAATCGCGCATTAAACTCGTGCTCCCGCATTCGGGGCACTCATCTACGTACTCTACCTTTCTTTCCAAGGGACCTCCTCCTCTCCTCTTTCTTGGATAACACAAATAACCCCCCGCTCTTTGCAGCGCTAAGCGCCCTCTCGAAAGCTCCCTCCTCCGGTTTAATCACGAAGTACGGATTGGAGACAGGACCGATTATATCAACAACTTTTCCAACTTTTACACCATTTTTTGTGAAAACGTCCGCGTATAGCGGAGGAAAATCCCTTCCACGAAAAAGAAGTGTCCCACTCTTGCTTACATGGCTGAAAGTCCCCAGCATCCTCAAAGAGCTCTCCTCCGGGCATAAAACTTAAAACTATAGATGGCCTAATATTCTCTTGGGGTTAACACTGGTAATAATTTCTGAATACTTTTTGCTCATCCCTGAGCCAAGAGCGACGCTGATGAACTCTTCTGGGCTGAGTATATCCCCTGGTGAATGAGCGTCGGTGCACACCACAAGCTCCGCCTTTGCTTCCTTCGCAACGCTCGCCACGTGGCCGTTGGTCAGGCAGTGCCCCCTGCGAGAGGTCAGCTCTAAGTAAACTCCGTGCTCCCTCGCCTTCTCCGCCTCTTCCAGGGTTATGAATCCGGGATGGGCGAGGATGTCAACGTGAGTGCACTCTACGGCGGCGGCGTTTGTTCCCCTTGCGACTGGCTCAACCATGGTTTCGCCATGCACAACCACAATGCCTGCGCCAAGCTTCTTAGCCTTAGCCGCCAGCTCGGGAATCTTCGCCGGCGGGAGATGGGTAAGCTCTATCCCGGGTATAACCTCTATCCCGTGAGCCTCAAGCTCTTTTCCTATGCCCTGCAAACGGCGAAGGATGAACTCCATATTTGAGCTGTCGGCGTGGTCAGTGATAGCTACCGCCTTAAACCCCTTCTCCGCATACCGCCGCGCTATCTCGGCGGGTATCAACTCGCCGTCGCTGAAAATTGAATGCACGTGCAGATCATAAGCCATGCTCATTAAATTCCCCTTTTGATATAATTTATTTTCTGTGATCCCCGCATTTGCTCGCTCCTCGCCTGTGCATGCTGAGCAAATACATAGAGGAATTATGTAATACTAGGATAGAATAGTAGGTGTTAATAAAATAAAAGAATGAGGCGCCTCACGGCGCACTGATAAACACAAGTTTTCTAGAACCTGTAGCTTCTGCTCCTTCTCTCCGCTTTCTTTTTGTCGCGACAGGCTTTGCATCGCTTGGGGTCGGCGAACCCCTTCTCAGCAAAGAATTCCTGCTCACCTACGGTGAAGACGAACTCTTCTCCGCAGTCGACACAAACCAGGGTTTTATCTTCCATTTTTACATCTCTCCTTTCTTACTTTTTTCTGTACCCTTTGTTCGGGGGCGGCACAGTCTCCCCTCTGAAGATTTTGCCGCAGTCGCAGCTCACCACCTGATAGAAGGTAGCCTTGCCATGTTTGTAAACCCGGGTTGTTCCCACAACCGAGTTGAGCGAACAAAGAGTACCGCAAGAGGGACACCTTATCTCCGACGACAAATGCACATCTCCTTGAAGAAGCTCCCCCTTTCGAAGGAAACCTCTTTTCCTCCTGGGGCTAATATTCACGAAAATAAAAGTTGCTGGAAAATTTACTCTTTCCTCAACTTCCTGGGTACATAGCTGCAGTATGGCTCCTCTGCAAGGTAGTCGCCTGTCACAGCATACGCACGAGCGCGGCAACCCCCGCAAACTGCGAGGTACTCGCACACTCCGCACTTACCCTTATAGCGCTTGAAGTCTCTGAGCTCTTTAAAAAGCTCACTGTTCTCCCAGATATCCTTAAAGCTCTTCTCGTATATGTTTCCAGCGCTCTTGGGGAAGTATGAGCAGGGGTAGACTTCGCCCTTGTGATTTATGAGCGCTATTAGCTGCCCGGCTATGCAGCCCTTTCCTCCGCCCGTGGAGAAGCTCAGGGAGCGCCGCTTTATGGGCTTGCCCTCCTGCTTCGCGCGCTGGGCGAATATGCGGTAGTACATGGGTGCGCAGGTTGGGCGCACGTACATCTCAGTCTCGCGCTGCTCCATGTCGTAGTGCCAGTTGAGTATCTTTTCATAGTCCTCCTTGCTTATCAGCTCCTCCATTATCTCCTTTCCTCTGCCTGTGGGCACAATCATGAACATATACCACGCGGTGGCGCCGAGCTTCTTGGCAAGCTCGTAAACCTTAGGAATCTCGTCTTGGTTCCTCTTTGTGAAGGAGGAATTGACTATGAAGGGGATGCCGTGCTTTTTGAAGAGCTTGGCCGCGCGTATCGCGCCCTCAAAAGCTCCGCGCTGGTTGCGGAAGTTGTCATGCACCTCTGCGGTTGAGCCGTCTATGCTGATGGAGACTATCCTTATCCCGGCATCCTTGATCTTCTCACACACCTCGTCGGTAACGAGAGTTCCATTTGTCGCCATAGCCATTCGCAAGCCGCGCTCAGTACCGTAACGGGCTATCTCAAAAATATCCTTGCGCAGCAGTGGTTCGCCCCCGCTGAGCACCAGCACAGGCTTGGCATAGCTGGCGATGTCATCTATCACCGCCTTAGCCTGCTCTGTGCTCGGGCCCTTCTCAGCCTTTATCGCTGCCTCAGCGCGACAATGCACACAGCGCAGGTTGCACCTCTGCGTAATCTCCCAGGCTATCCAGCGAGGTTCGAACTTCATTGTAATAATCGCAGGAGCTATCAATAAAAATCAAAGCTGAACCAGGGAAGGAGGATACCCAACCCCCAACAGGTATATACGTAAGAAATGATACGATTTTGAGGAAAAATGAGAATCCACGGAAAGCTTAAACAGGGCACCTTTATCCAGCGCTTGAACAGGTTTTCAGCGCTTGTGGAGGTGGATGGAAGCATTGCAAAAGCACACCTCCCAAACCCGGGCAGGCTTCAGGAGCTTCTCATCCCTAGCACGCCTGTGCTGCTGCGTGAGAGCAACGCTGCCCACAGAAAGACCGCCTATGACCTCATAGGGGTTAAAGCTGGCGAGGTGTGGGTGAGCATCGATTCTCGCCTGCCGAACGCGCTTTTCAGAGAGGCGATGGAGCAGGGCACATTGGAAGAATTTGCAGGCTACCGCATAGCCAAGGAAGAGGTGAGCTTCGACACGAGTAGAATAGATTTCCTGCTTGAAAACTCTTCACCCTGCCTTGTGGAAGTCAAGTCCTGCACCCTTGTTGAGGAGGGTGTTGCCAAGTTTCCTGACGCGCCAACCGATAGAGGGAGGAGACACCTCCACCACTTAATGAAAGCAAAAGAGGCTGGCTACCGCTGCGCCGTCGTCTTTGTTATCCAACGCAGCGATGCCTTTGCTTTTGCGCCCAACGACGCCACAGACGAAGCCTTTGGCGAAGCTTTGAGAGAGGCGCATCGCAGAGGCGTTGAGGTCTACGCCTATCGCTGTGACTTCGACGGGAGGGAGATTAGGATAAAAAGCAAGGTTGAGGTGCTGATTTAGAGAATTGAAAAATCTTTTCTGCTTTTTCTAAGCAAAGTTAACCATAAATACAATCATGATAAAATATAGATTGATGAACAATATTTTGTCTGACAGATATTTACAATATAGTCATAAGATGAGAATAAACACTATTAATTTAAATAAATCTCTATGATTTGGTGAAAATGGCAGGAAAATGCGCAATATGCGGAGCCGAGGGCAAAGAAATCTCAGCAGAGCTTCAGGTGTGCCTCCGCTGCATAAGGCAGAAGCCCGAGGAAGCTCTCGCGCTGGCGCAGGAGGCTCACGCAACCTCGCGAAGGCGCTTTGGCTTTCCCGCCAAGGTGCCGAGAGGTGGCAAGGTTAAGTGCACCCTGTGCGTCAACCAGTGCGAGCTCCATGAGGGCGAGCGCTCGCTCTGCGGGCTGCGCGTTAATCGCGGAGGTAAGCTGGTGCACCTCTCTGGCACCGCTCGCGAAGCGGTGGTGAGCGCCTACCACGACGCCCTGCCGACGAACTGTGTCGCCGCCTGGGTATGCGCTGGCTGCACCGGCGCAGGCTATCCGCGCTACTCGCACGCGGAGCATGGGGTAGAGCTCGGGTACAAGAATCTGGCGGTCTTCTACGGCGCGTGCACCTTCGACTGTCTCTTCTGTCAGAACTGGGAGTACCGCGAAAATGCTCGGACGCTGAGTCCGAGGATGACGCCGGAGCAGCTTGCCTCGCTTGCAGACTCCAAGACGAGCTGCATCTGCTACTTTGGCGGCGATCCCTCACCGCAGATAGCACACTCAATAAAGACAAGCGAGCTTGCGCTTAGCCATGGCGAAGGTGAAATTTTGAGGATATGCTACGAGACCAATGGGAGTATGCATCCTGGCGCACTCAGGAAGGCTGCGAAGCTCAGCCTTGAATCGGGAGGGTGCATAAAGTTCGACCTCAAGGCATGGGATGATAACCTTCACCTTGTGCTCACTGGGGCGAGCAACCGCTATACCATTGAGAACTTCGCCTACCTGGCTAGCCTTGTGGAGGAGCGCCCTTCGCCACCCTTTCTGATAGCGAGCACCCTGCTGGTGCCGGGCTACATCGACGAGGCTGAGGTCGAGGCGATAGCGCGCTTTATCGCAGAGCTAAACCCGGAGATACCCTACTCCCTGCTCGCATTCTACCCCACCTATATGATGCGCGACCTTCCAACGACGAGCTGGAAGCAGGCGAGGGCATGCTTAGAAGCGGCGCGGCGTTACCTTCGCAACGTTAAGCTTGGCAATGTGCACCTGCTGCGCTAAACGGCGAGAGCTCCTGGCACCTTCGACTCTTCAAGCAGCGCGGAGTTAACGTATATGGGTGCATCCTCAATCAGCGCTAATATTATAGCATCGCTGGGGCGGGCGTCCAGCTCTTCTACGCCCGGAATGTGGATAGAGGCATAGTAAACATCGCCTATCAGCGTATCAACGCTCACATAGCTCACCTTCTTTCCCATTTTGAGCAGAAGCATGGCGAAAACCTCATGCATCCATGGGCGAGGAGGCTTCTCCCCTGCGAGCACCATAAGCATGCGCTCCCCCTGCTCCCTACTCACAACAATGGTAAGCTTGCCCTTACCATCAACCTCCTTCAGCACCACCGCATAGCCAAAGGCTTCCTCGCGCACATCGGTGACCTCAACCAGCGCATAGTTCGCGGGCGGAGCTTTTTCTTTGCCAACGCAGCCTGCAGCGGTGATCAGGAGCACAAGCAGCGGAGCCATGCGAAGAAGCATTACTTCACCTTTCCCCCCTGGTAGCGCCCCTCATAGGCGATGGCGTTGCCCTCCACGCGGGCGAAAACAACCTGCGCTATGCGCGCGCCCCTTTCAAGGGTGAACTCAAAGCTGCCCTCGTTTTTTATGCCTATCGTAAGCGCCCCCCTGTAGCCTGGGTCTATGACAGCGGTGCGCAGGCTTACGCCACAGCGGAAAAGCGTGGAGCGCTGAAACATGAAGGCTACTAAATCTTTAGGCATGTTCACTCTCTCAAGGGTAGTGCACAGGTAGTATTTCCCTGGCTTTAGCACATAGCGCTCGCCCTTTATCTCGCGAAGCTGCGGCAGGCTGCGCTCACTCTTACCCAGCGACGCAGGAGAAGTTATGTCGTAGAGCTTGTTGATGCGCAGGTCGACGCCAGCACCCTGAACATTACTCTCGTCCACGCCTTCCAGCAGCTTTTCCTCACGTATTCTGCGCAGAAGTTCTTCATAGCCGAGGTACATGATTCTAAATTCGCTGCAGGGAAGATAACTTTTTCTATGTGTTCATAGAACAGATACGAGAAATTAAAAAGTATCTTCTATTTTTATTTCACCTCACTAAAATCAATTTCTTCTACAAAGCAGATAACCAACTGAAAAAATATGGGTAATGAATTAATAAACTCTTCGTTCACGTTTGTGTAAGGTTACCCCCTGAACTTCGGCCTCTGAGAAAGCCTCTCCGGCAGAGGCAACTTAGCAAAGGGTTTGCCCTCATTCTCCTTCTCCACCCGCTCGGCGAGCTCTTCCTTGGTTAGCTGCACCTGCTCGCCGGTGCTCCTCACGCGCACCGTGAGGTAACCTCCCTCCTGCTCTCGCGCGCCCACCACGACGATATATGGAATCCACTCCTTCTCAGCATTGCGTATCTTCTTTTGAAGCGTTGCCGCCTCATCGTCTAAGTCGGCGCGCACCCTGCGCTTTTTAAAGTACGCCAGCACCTCTTCCGCATAGCCGAGGTTCTGCTCAGACACAGGGATTATCCTCACCTGCGTCGGGCAAAGCCAGGTTGGTAGAGAAGGCTTCTCGCCGCGCTTTGATTTGAGGTAGGCCTGTTCGAGCAGCGCATAGAGGTTGCGGTCTATGCCTCCGCTGATACTGGCATGCAAAAGCAGCGGGTGGCGCCTCTCTCCGCTTTCATCCACGTAAGTTATGTCGAAGCGCTCTGTGTTCTCAACGTCGATCTGCACCGTGGAGAGCGTCGCCGCTTTGTTCTGCGCATCGTTGACGCTGAACTCGAACTTCATCACAAAGTAGAAGAAGCGCTTATCCCATAGCTCGATTAGGATAGGCTTGCCTATTAGGCGAGCGAGCTGCTTCGCAAACTCCTCGTTTTCCTCGTAGAAGTCGCGCACAAAGCGAATCGCCACCTCGTACTCTAAGCCAAGCTCCTCCATCCAGCGCATGCTCAGCTTGAACTGGCGCAGAAACTCCTCCTTCGCCTGCTCCATATCTCTGCACAGAGTGTGCATATCCGGCATGGTGAAGGTGCGCAGGCGTTTAAGCCCTGCCAGCTCACCGCTCTGTTCGCGACGGAAGGAGTAGTGGGTAAGCTCGTACAGGCGAAGTGGGAGGTGGCGGTAGCTTATGGTCATGTCGTGCATCATTAAATACTGCCCAAAGCACGCAGCGAAGCGCAGGAAGTATTCCTTGTCGTCGCTTATCACCACGTACTGCCTCGCCGGGAAGCGGTGCAGATAGCGGCTGAGCGTGGGATGAGCAAAGTCGTACATTACCGGCGTCTCCACTTCCATGGCGCCGTAGTCGAGCACAAGCTGGGTGACGTGCTCCTCCAGAAGCTTCTTGATCAGCCTCCCCTTGGGATACCAGCGTAAATTGCCGGGGTCGCTGCCCGGCTCGTGATCCACAAGCTCATGCTCTTTCATTAAGCGAATGTGGGGCGGCTCCTCGGTTACAGCGCGAGTGCCCTTAGTCTCGTACTCATAGAATATTTTTAAGCCTTCATGCTGTGAAAAATCGAAGCTTTCTGCAGGCGTTAGCTTGCCTTCAGGGGTAAGCACATACCATTCGCTCTTTAGCTTCTTCTCCGCTTTAAGCGCGAGGCTCTCTTTTTCCTCCTTCTCCTCCACGCGGATCTCCCGCGAAAGCTCGCTCAGGGGATGCCCCTTGCAGCGCAGCTCAAACGCCTTGTACCACCCGAAGGGTGCGCGCAAAACCTCGTAGCCCCTCGCTACAAGTTCCTCCTCCAAGCTCTTAAGCACTTCTACCGCAAAGTCTGGCTTAGCCAGCGATGAGCTTAGATGGGCATAGGGGTATAGCACCACTCGCTTTGCCTTAACTTGGGAGTAAACCTTCTCTATCTCATCAGCGGCGCGCTTCACCACCTCTTCGCTGTACCCCTCGTCCGATTTTTCGACAGCAATAAACGCGGCAAGCGCCTCCTCCGCCCTGCCTGCAAGCTTCTCCTGACTAACCTCCTCAGCCACCTTCGTCTTCTGCTTTGCTTTAAACTCTATGTGGTCCACGTGAAGGAGAAGAAGCTTCATTGCAGCACCCCTGCTACCTTGGCTCTGCCTTTTTATAAGGTTTTCGAAGACCTACCTCAATCCCTATCTTACGGTTGAGAGAAGAAGCTACTTTTCGGCGATGATTTTCAGAATATCCTTTATGTCCCTCAGAAGACCTGTGTTCTCCTTTAAAGTGCCGTCGATAGAGCTGAGGCGGGTGCTGACGGAATCGAGGCGCACGTCCACAGACTTCATGTATCCCTCCATAGATGTGAGATGTTCATCAACAGAACCAAGTTTGCTGTCAATAGAACCAAGTCTATCTACTCCCAAGTCAAGCCTATCAAAAATGTCTTTTTCTACGCCTCCAATCACTCTGCCTACAGGCTTTGGCAGGAGTATTTTTTCTGAGAATGATATCTTTTTAACTCCGGGATATCTGCTTATTTCTTCTGAAATCCTCTCGATTTTTGAAATCTCTCCCTCACAGACAAATTTTACATTCCTCTCATTATAATCATTGTATACAAATCCTGCTAAATCGTACTTATGAGCTAGATTTTCTATGTAATTCCGGAATCCAACATACTGAACATCTCCCTCAATCACAAGGGTTAGCTGCTTTACCTTTGAGAGCATGTCATAATGTTTATGTTTAGTCTATATAAAGGTTAAGTTGTAATGCAAAGTTCACTTTTTGTCTGATTTACTTCAGTCTTTGAGTTGATCTTGTGATAGGCGAACAATGCCCTGTCAACCTTGCGAATATCCCCTCCTGCATACTTTTTAGCAATATTTAGTACTTCGCGCCGGAAGATTTTGTAACCTTCGATTTTATCACGGTAATGATAATACTTTTTTGATCCATCGAGATAGTTTGCTTTCTGCAGTACCTGAACCGTTCTTTTATCCACGATCGGGAAGTCTTTTGGAGAAATGAAATGCACAATCGTAGATGCTATTGGAATCCCGATACCATCTAACTTATCCAGATCACGAATAATGGTTTCTAAATATTTATCAGGATTTTCTTTTATCATCTTGATAACTTGTTTAAATGTATCTTCGTAGCCTTTAAAATTGTCCAATTTCACATAACCTTTTACACGAGCTGCTTTCCAGTTTAAAATGCATCTGAATGTTGATTTAGATATATTTCCTTGTGAAACATCATAAGATACTCTCTTAATTAGTTCACTATATTCTCTTTCGTCACCTCCAATTTCTGGATCGTCATATTTGGATTCATACTCAATTATAAACTCCTCATCAATTACAATTTCATTTCCCTTCATATTCATCCCCCTTTACTATGTTGTGTTAAGACTCCGTCCACAACCCTTATTAACCTCCACGCCTACCTCTCAGCATGGAAGAGGGAATGACCTATGCCAAAGCGGGAGTTGATATAGATAAAGAGAGCCTTGCAATTCGCGCCATTGCTGAGCATCTTAAAGGTACCCTGAGGCTCCGCCAAGGCAAAGCTGGGGAGAGCCTCCTGGGAGTGGGGCACTTCGCAGGCTTGGTTAAGCTGGACGAGAAGCGCGCGCTTGCTTTATCTGCCGATGGCGTGGGCACTAAAATTCTCGTCGCCAGGGCGATGAACAAGTACGACACCATAGGTATTGATTTAGTGGCAATGAACGCCAACGACGTAATCTGCGTGGGCGCGGAGCCGCTGGTGCTCCTGGATTACCTTGCCATCGATGAGCCTGACCCGAGCATAACCGGGGAAATCGCCAAGGGCTTGGCAAAGGGTGCTGAAATGGCGAACATAAGCATCCCCGGCGGCGAGCTTGCAACGCTGCCCGAGATGGTCAAGGGTTTTGACCTCGCGGGTTTAATCGTGGGCATGGTGGAGATGGATAAGATAATCACAGGCGAGAAGGTTGCGCCTGGCGACGTGGTTATAGGTCTGGAAAGCTCTGGCATACACAGCAACGGGTTAACCCTCGCCAGGAAGGTTATTCTCGAGCATTACAGCATAGATGAGGAGATATTCCCTGGCAGAACCGCTGGTGAGGAGCTTCTTGAGCCGACAAAGATATACGTGCGGGAGGTTATGCGTTGCCTTGCTGAAGCGGATGTGCACGGCTTGGCTAACATCACCGGCGGTGGCTTGGCGAATCTAACAAGGATAACGAGGCACGGCTATTATCTGGATGCCCTGCCCGAGCCGCCCAGGATATTCCAGCTTATCCAGGAGCTTGGCAAAGTGCCAGAGCATGAGATGTACAGGACGTTCAACATGGGCGTGGGCTTCTGCATCGTAACCAGCGAAGAGGAGAGCGAGAAGATAATAGATATATGCAAACGCCACTCCACTCGCGCTCAGGTTATTGGCAGGGTGGTCGAGGGGGAGAACGTGGTTAAAATCGCCGACAAGAGCTTTACCCTGCGCTACTGACGCCTCGCGCGATATAGAAAGCGCCTTCCGTCCCAGCGCCGCTCCACCAGGCCGAGGTTGTAAAGCTCCTCCAGAAGCCTGCGGGTCTTTCGCCTGTTGCTAAATGTGGCGCTGGAGAGGGTGTCTATGTCCATATATGCACTTCCCAGAAGCCTCAAAACAAAAGTGTGGTCCATACTCAACTCTCGCATATCATCACCTCACGTGAAGAAGTAAATATGCCTTATGCTGTTGTCGGCGGCGGCGTAGCTACCTGCGGGGGAGACTGCTATCTTGGAATAAACCCTGCCGTAGCTCCGCTTCAGCAACACCTCGCCCTCTGCGTTGAAGTAGTAGATGTTCTTGTCGTAGGAAACAGCGGCAAAGTAGGAGTCGTCAGGAGCAGCGAACACCTGTATAACCTCCGCCCCAGTCTTTATCTCAATGGGCGCCTGAGGTGAATCTGAGCTAAAGAGCAGCCCTCTATAGTAGTCTGTGCCCGCCACTACATGGCTGCCATCGCCGCTGACCGCCACATCCAGAATGTCAATATTGAAGGAGTAGCCCTCCCACTCCCACAGAAGCTCGCCCTCGCCTGTGTACAGGCTGACTGTTCCGTCTTTCCCTGCCACAGCAACGTAACTAGCATTCTCTGAAAGCGCAAAGGCTGCGATGTCCACTTCGGTTTTTATCTCCCTGAATAGGGTGCCGTTGTTCGCATGGAGGAGGTAAATCTTCTTGTAGCTGGAGTAGCCCACCACCTCACCGTTGCCGCTGATTGCGAGATTCTCAATCACATCCTTAGCGGAGTGTTTCCACAGAAGCTCAGCGCTGCTGGAGATGGCGTATAAACCCCTGTCCCACGCCGCTGTAGCGCCGTATACCACACTTCCCTCTGGCGAGAGCACCACATGCTTCGGCTCCGCCTGCGTGGGATAGAAGGCTATTTGATTACCGTAAATGTCGAAAAGGTAAAAGCCCTTCTCACCAGCAACGCCCACGTATTCCCGCGAAGCTGCAAGCTCGCTTACCTGCTCCCTGAGGTTGACGTCTGCCACCTGCGTGGGAGAAGCTTCCAGCACAAGCTCAAGGTAGTTCTTTCCAGCGGCTGGCAGCGTAGCAGGAGGCGGCGTAGTGAGCGGAGCCTCCGTTTTAGGCGGGAGCGTTGTGGGAGGTGGAGTTACCTCTGGTTGAGGCGCAGCTTCAGGTGCTTCCTCTGGCTTCACCTCTTCTTCCTTCTTTCCGGGTATTGTGGGGTCAAGGGGGTTAGGGTCAAGAGGGTCCCAGAGTCCGTCACCATCTGTATCCACCCTCGTCGGGTCAGTTCCTGCTCTAGCCTCTTGCGCATCGTCCCAGCCGTCACCATCGGTGTCTGGAATCTTCTCCTTGATGCAGCCTGAAAAGAGGGATAGGAGTATAAGGAGAAGTAGGAGCTTTCTCATGTGTATACACAATCATCGGGAGGATATATAACTCTTCCGCCCCAGAGAGTAACACGCCCTTATAGGCAAAGGTATTTATTGCCCGGGCGTAAAGATTGTGATAGAGGGATGTAACTTTGAAGATAGCAGATTTACGCCCGGGTCAGGGCAGGGTTAATATTGTGGTTGAGGTTGTGAGCGTTGGCGATGTCAGGACTTTCCAGAAGTACGGTCGCAGCGGGAGGGTTGCGACTGCCACCGTTAAGGACGATTCTGGTGAGATAAACCTGAGCCTGTGGAATGAGGACATAGACAGGGTCAGCCCCGGTACAAAGCTAAAGATAGAAAACGGTTACGTTGGCGAGTTTAAAGGCGAAATGCAGCTTACCACCGGAAAGTACGGCAAACTTGTTGTGCTCGCCGACTAATCCTCTCTCAATATGGACTCCAGCCGGAAGTCAGCGAAGTAGCACTTATTTTTATATTTTACTTACTTTTATTGAAATTGTCTTCAAATAAAATTTATAACCCCCCCCTCGTGATATTACTCTCAAATTTGGTAGCTGTACCCCTGCAGGTGGGGAGTCTTGGCCAGAATACTCGTGGTGGACGACGACGCTGACATATGCAGTCTTGTAAAGGTTATACTGGAAAGGGAGGGTTATGAGGTAGAGGTGGCAAGGTCAGGGGAAGAGTGCCTTGTGCGGCTTTCTATGGGCCCCAACCCCGATTTAATTCTCATGGATTTTTTAATGCCCGGCAAGGATGGCCTCAGGATAACCCAGGAGATTAAGAGCAACCCGAGGACAAAGAAAATACCCGTCTACCTCTTTACGGTTGCAGCAAATGAGGAATGGAAGAGAGAGGCAAAGAAATCGAGGGCCGACGGGTACATCTTGAAGCCTTTCAGTGTGGAGGAGTTTGTTAACACGATTGAGGGCGCCTTTAAGCGATAGTGGATTTGCTTGGAAATGTTAAGGCTCGAGCTTAGGGTGTGGAAGACGAGGATATTGCGATTGCCCTGGAGTTTAGGAATCTGATAGTGGAGCTTGAAAACGTTGCCGAGGAGATATTCAGGCACGATTTTACAGATGCGATGAAGGAGAAGCTTCTGAGGATTCACGAGAGGCTGCACAGCGACCTTGAAAGTCTGATAAAACATGGCCACGCCGACGCAGCAAGGGTGGAGAAGGCGATCGCAGGCTTGCCAGCTGAACATGAGGCGAAAAAGCTTTTCAGGGAGCTTAAGGAGAGCCTCAACAGGGCGGAACAGGAGCTTGAGCGGGAAAATTACAGGGAGTGCATGTCTGAGATTCTGGTTTTCCTCGACTCTCTGAGGGCGCTGGAGATGGTTTTTGAGGTGTAGGATGGAAAAGTTGTTTTTGGCTGTTGATAGCAATCGCAGTGGCAGGGGGATGCGTGCTCCAGCTACAAAAAAGCTCACATCAGCGATGAAAACTCTGAGCACAGCTTTTACTTTAAAATGAGATTAATGTTTTTATAGTTAATATAAAAAATAGTGCCATGCTTGGAACCATTGTCAATAGCTTGAGCATTGTCATTGCCTCCCTGGTAGGTGTCCTGATAGGTCACCGATTTCCGGCAAAGGTCAGGGCAACTGTAATGCAGGCATTGGGGCTTGCTGTATTGCTTGTTGGCTTCCAGATGGCTTTTAAGACTCATAATCCCCTTATTGTAATCACAAGCCTCGTGCTTGGAAGCATTATAGGAGAAGCCACAGATATTGAGGGCTTTCTTGAAAGGATTGGCAGGAAACTGGAAGCTGGCTCTGAAAATCCTGTTGCCAAAGCCTTTGTGAGTTCAACGCTGATATTCTGCGTTGGCTCAATGGCGATAGTGGGCTCCATCCAGGATGGCCTTCTTAAAGACCCAACCCTACTTTACACCAAGTCGATGCTTGACGGGGTTGTGGCGCTCGCCTTTGCCTCGGTAATGGGCATAGGGGTGATGTTTTCGGCAATCTCAGTGTTTGTTTACCAGGGGTTGATTACGCTACTGGCAGGTTCTTTGAGTCAGTTTCTGGTGGAGGAAGCCGTGAGAGAGCTGGAAGCAACCGGGGGCTTGTTAATTGCAGGGATAGGTATAAACATACTGGAAATAAAGGAGATAAAAGTGGGAAACATGCTCCCCGCCATTTTTATAGCCCCGATATTGGTAAATCTCTTAATAGCAATAGGTTAGAAGCCGAGGGAGGGAATTGAACCCCCGAAAAGCGGATCTGCAGTCCGCCACGTTACCACTCCGTCACCTCGGCGCTAAGAATAATGCCAAAAAATAACAACCTCAATCTATAGAAGCAGCTAAAGCTCACAACTCTCTTTTGTGCAGGTGCCTGTAGCTTTGCCTGTTTCAGCTGGGGAATCGCCAAGAGCCTTTACCAGATCCTCATAGGTCTGGAGCCCGCTGAGCAGTTTACCATTGATAATAAAAGTGGGAACGGCATAAACTCCATAAGACTCTGCCAGTTTTAGATTCTCTTCGAATCTCTCTCTGGCAGTGTTTTTGAGGAAAGCATCTATCTCACTCTTGGATATTCCAAGCTCCCTCAGGTAGCCGTAAAGTCTTGCCCTATCGCTTATATCGATCCCCCTAACCCAGTAGTCCCGGTATACTCTGTCGTTAAACTCTTTGAATACTCCCCTATCCTTTGCAAGCTCCGTAAGAAGAAGGGCAAGATGTGAGTTGCTGAACCTCTCGGGGATGTTTATTTCCACACCGAGCTGAAGTGCACGTTTTTTTATCTCACCCACAATAACATCTATATAATCCTCATCAAAACCCATCTCCAGAAGCGTCATGCCTCCTTCTGGTATTTCCGGATGAATCTCGTATCCTATCCACTCTAGCTGAACGTCATGATTCTCCACCAGCTTGTCCAGCGCCTTTTTGCTCAGATAGCAGAATGGGCAGGAGTAATCTGAAAAAACGATGACTTTGTTCATGTATTTCACCCGCGGTATGGCATCACCTAACGAGCTAACTTTTCTCTCTGATCTTAATTAGATAGATAAATTTCCCGTCCTCTTCACTCATATCTAAGAGCTCATTTCCAGTATGCTTAACCCACGCTGGAATGTCTTTTCTGGTGCCCAAATCAGTGGCTATGACCTTTAGAACCTTCCCTGCTTCCATTTTGGATAATGCCTGTTTGACTCTAAAAATTGGCATGGGGCAAGCCATGCCAGAAACATCCAGCACCTCATCAGCTTCTATCAAGCCTCTCACCCTCAGAACGTAAGGACGACGTCTGCCTTCTGAGCCTTTTCCAGGAGGAACCAGGTTGCTCCGACGATGTCCTCAGCCTCAGGCACAAGGTTCTCCTTGGTAACGTCAAAAATCTGCGCAGCAAGGCTGCACACGTACATCCTTACCTTCCCTGTAGCCTTCAGCGCCTTGATAATCTCGTACACGTCTGTGGGAAGCCCAGCCTCAGCCACCTTAGCCTTTATCATCTCATCGCTGCCTTCATGCTCCTTTGAGACCTTCAGATTCTCTGCACCACCTTTTGTCAGTACTCTGGCAGCCCAGTTTACGAACAGTATGTCAACCTCCATGTCAGAGGCGGCCCCGAGGTAGGCGAAAGCCAGAGGGGTCAAAATTCTATCGTATGCATCTTCCCTTACAATTATTGCCAGTCTCTTCATATCTTTTCCTCCTATCGAACGAACGTTCGTTCTATTGTAGAATAATAACCTGTGAAAAACAACTTGAAACTACCTTCTCAGCGCCCTCCAGCAGGAATCAAGAGTCTCATCCACATAATTTAAAAGGCTGTCCCGAATAACACCGTCCAGCTTTAGGGTTATCAGCCTGATTGGAAGCCCCATTAAAGTTGCAGTTGCCAGCAGGGGGTCCATTTCCCTGATTTCCCCCTTTACAATGGCATCCGATACTATTTCCATGATATAGTCAAATGGTTTAGAGGAACAGATAGTGCGGTTGTCCCTCAGGATTTCTCTGTGCTTTACATACAGGGCATACTCCATAATATCTGGGTACTCATCGGTAAGCCTGTAGAATACTTCAATAATCCTCCTGAATTTCTCTTTAACATCTTTTTCATCGCCGAGTGCCTCTTTCAGGTTTTTCATGAGAAACTGTACTGTATCGTTGTAGAGGTACTCCGCAATATCTTCTTTTCCGTCAAAGTAGTGATATATCGCCCCTATGCTTAGCCCAGCCTCCCGCGAGATGTCCCGAATGGAGGTGTTAAAATACCCCTTTCTTGTGAAAAGTCTCCGGGCAGTTTTAATGATTTTACCTTTTGTTTCTGTGTCCATCTGAGACCTCATTTGTCTTACACCAGGTGGAGGTGCGAAATAATAACTTCTTCTAAAGGTTTGAGCAATTAAGAATAAAAATATTATGCGCTAGTCAATCATCCCGCCGGCACGCATCGCTCGCCGTGCTTTCTCAGCTATCTCCTCAGGCACGCGAACCTCTGGTGCGAGGTCTTCAAGGCACCACAACACCTTGGCGGCGTCGGTCAGCTTGTGGTTGCTGCAGCTTGCGCGCTCACTGGGGAAGTAGAATCGCTTTTCAGGAAACTCCCTCTCAAGGCGGTGCTTCATTCCTATCTCAGTGGCGACGATGAACTCCTCGCTGGGCGAGGCTCTGATGTGCTCCACCATTTGCTGTGTGTCAAGCACGTGGTCCGCGAGCGCAATCACGTCGCCCCTGCACTGAGGATGGACGAGCACCTCTGCATTAGCGTGAGCCTCCTTAAGCCTTGAGACCTCACTGGCGAGAATACGCACATGGGGCGGACAGTACCCTTCAGCGATGATTAAATCTTTGCCGCTGGTGTTGCGGAGATAGCTCCCCACGTACTGGTCGGGCAGGAATATCGCCTTTTCGTTGAGTTCTGAGAGCACGCGAAGCGCTTTGCTGTGGTTGCATATGTAGTCGCACGCAGCATACTGCTCTGCCCTGGCTTTAATGTAGCCAACAACCTTCGCCTCGGGTGAGCGTTCTTTAATGCCCGCGATCTGCTCCACGCTCACCATAGCCACCATGGGGCAGCGCGCCTCAGCGCTGGGAATGAGCACCTTCTTGTCAGGATTTAAAATCGCAATAAGCTCCGCCATGAAATCAATGCCGCACGCCACAACCACGCTTGCATTGCTCTTCTGGGCAAAAAGGGCACATTCGAATTTATTCCCCACGAAGTCCGCTAAGTCCTGCACATCACCGGGTTGAAAATTGTGCGCCACTATTATGGCGTTGTGCTCCTCCTTGAGCTTCTCAATCCTGCGCTCAAGCTTAGCTATACTCCTGCCCCCTGTAGTTGGCGATCGCCTTCTTCAGAGCGCGCACGCCAACTTCCTTGCAGCACCTGTTTATCTCAGGTAAGCCCCCCGCGGCGCGCTCTATATCGGCTAAGCCAAGCTCAGCCGCCTCCTTCACGCTCTTACCCTCTGCCAGGCTTGCCAGTATTTCGCTGCTTGCTATGGCGGCGGCGCAGTTGTACGCCTGGAAGCGCGCCTCCTTTATCACGTCACCCTCAACTTTGATGTAAAACTCCACCTCGTCGTCGCAGAGGGGGTGTACTTCTTTGCCCACGCCGCTGGCATCGCTCAGCATGCCCTCATGCCTAGCCTCGCGAAGTATTCGAGCGACCTCTTCACCCCTCAGAGGCATCTCCCTTCCCCGCTTTTTTCTTCTTGTAGTCCTCGATTGCTGCCTTCAAGCCATCGCTGGCGAGAAGCGAGCAGTGCATCTTTATCGGCGGGAGCCCGCCAACCGCGTCGGCGACATCCTCTTTGCTTATCTTCGCCGCCTCCTCCAGGGTTTTGCCCTTGGCAAGCTCCGTCACCATGCTACTCGTGCCTATTGCTGCGGCACAGCCAAAGGTCTCAAACTTTATGTCCTCGATTATCTCCTCGCCCTTTTCGTTCTTCCCGACTTTAATGTAGATGTACATCACGTCCCCGCACGCGGGGTTTCCCACCTTGCCCACGCCGTCGGGGTTCTCCATCCTCCCCATATTCCTGGGGTTTCTAAAGTGGTCTATCAAGGTTTTGCTATACATGGCAGTGCTCGCCTCCTTTCCATTCTGTTCCCTCTACGTAATCCTCAAAGCTGTCCTTAAATGGCGATATATCGCGCAGGCGCTTAACCACGCGGGGCAGGACTTCAAGCAGGCGCTGCACATCTTCGCGGGTGGAAAACCTGCCAAGCGTGACGCGAAGCGAACCATGCGCCTCGGCGTGGCTCAGCCCTATCGCCGTTAAAACATGGCTCGGCTCAAGCGTTGGCGAGGAGCACGCGCTGCCTGTGCTCGCGCTTATGCCCTCGAAGTCCAGCTCCAGTATCAACCCCTCGCCCTCTATGAATGCAAAGGCGAAGTTCGCGTTGCCGGGGAGGCGCTGCTTGGGATGCCCGTTTAAGCGGGTGCGCGGTATCTTCAGCACCTCCTTAATAAGCTCGTCTCGAAGTTTTGTCAGGCGCTCCGTTTCGTCCTTCATCTCTTTCTTCGCTATCTCCGCTGCCTTGCCAAAGCCAACTATGCCGGGGACGTTCTCAGTGCCGGAGCGCAGCTTTCTCTCCTGCCCGCCTCCATGAAACAGGGGCTCAAGTCTTGTGCCCCTAGCTACGAAGAGGGCGCCTATGCCCTTGGGACCATACATCTTGTGTGCACTCATGGCGAGCATGTCCACGCCAAGCTCTTCAACGTCTATCGCCACCTGACCGTTGCTTATGCACGCGTCGCTGAAGAAGGCAACGCCCTTATCCTGCGCCACCTCCGCAAGCTCCTTTATGGGCTCTATTGTACCTATCTCGTTGTTTGCGTGGTTGATTATGGCTAAGATGGTATCGCTGTTAATTGCATCCTCCAGCGTCTCGGGCTTAACGAGACCATATTCGTCCACATCTAGGTAAGAAACCTCAAACCCCTGCTTCTCGAGCCAACGGCACGCCTCAAGCACAGCAAAGTGCTCTATCTTGGAAACAACTATATGCTTTCCCTTGTTCTTATTCTTCAGCGCAAACCCCTTTATGGCAAGGTTGCACGCCTCTGTGCCGCCAGAGGTGAAGATTATCTCCTCGGGCGAGGCGTTTATCAGCTCAGCAACCTTAGCTCGAGCCTCCTCTACGGCTGCCTTTGCCTCCTGCCCAAATGAGTAAAAGCTGGTTGGGTTGCCGTACTTCTCAGTGAAGTAGGGCAGCATCGCCTCAACCACGCGTTCGTCCACCGGCGTAGTCGAGGCGTAGTCGAGGTACACTCTCCTCATCTTAAACTTTCCTCCTTATGTACGCTTTTATTATCCCGCCTTCTCGCGCATAGCCAAGATACTCGTTCCCGGTTACACGGCACCAGGCAGGGAGGTCTTCAATTATATCTTCGTCGTCTGCAACTATCTCCAGAACTTCCCCGACGGCAAGCTTTTGCAAAGCTTCGCCAGCCTTTGCGAGAGGCACAGGGCAGTGCATACCCACGCAGTCCACGCTGAGCTTTGCCTTCATCTCTCCCGCAACCTGTTTATAACCTCCCCCGCCTCCTGCGCAACCCGCGCTACGTCTGCCTCGCTCGTGGGGATGCCGAAGGAGAAGAGCATGGCACCGCGGATTAGCTCCTGGGATAAGCCCATCGCCGCAAGCACGTGGCTCGCCTTCGCTGCTCGAGCCATGCAGGGCGAACCCGAGGTTATGTATATTCCTCGTGAGCTGAGCTCAGCCACGACAGCCTCGCCCTCTACCCCAGGGACGCTAATGTGCACATACATGGGGTTAACTTCGCTCGGGTGCCCGTTTATCTTGGCTTCGGGCACCTCACGGCGCAGCGCCTCTATAAACTTGCTCCTCAGCGTGCGCAGCTTCTCTAGGCGCTGCGACATCTCCCTCTCAGCCAGCTCTGCTGCCTTTCCCATGCCCACTATTCCTGCGACGTTTTCGGTGCCCGCTCTGTAACCGCGCTCTTGTATGCCGCCCTCTATCTGGGGCAGAAGCCTTACTCCACGAGCTAAATAAAGCGCTCCCACACCCTTAGGGCCATAGAAGCGGTGCGCCGAAAGGGTGTAGATATCTACGCCCAGCTCTTCCACCTTAGCGGGCACTATGCCAGCGGCGCTGACGCCGTCGCAGTGAAATGTTATCCCCCGCTCCTCGGCGATTTCGGCAATCTCCTTAATCGGCTGGAGGGTGCCCACCTCGTGGTTGGCGTGCTGCACAGAGATTAAAATCGTGTCGTCGCGAATCGCCTTCTCAAGCTCCTCCACGTTAACGCGGCCGTGCTCGTCAACGCCCACGCGGGTAACCTGCACCCCCTCGCGGGCTAAGCTCTGGAGCGGATGCATTATGGAGTAGTGCTCCACCGCAGAGATAACCACATGCCTCCCCCTCGCCTTATTAGCCTGAATCACGCCTTTAATCGCTAAGTTGTTTGCCTCCGCCCCGCCGGAGGTGAAGACTATCTCCTCGCTCCTCGCCCCCAAAAGCTGGGCTACCTTCTCCCTTGCCCCCTCCACAGCGCGCCTCGCTTTGAGCGCAAAGTCGTGCAGATTGGAGGGGTTCGCGTAGAGCTCGTCGAAGTACGGAAGCATCTCCTGCTTTACCTCTTGCAGCACAGGAGTAGAAGAGGCGTAGTCTGCGTAAATCATTCTCCTCGCCTGAATAACGCTGCTCCTTCCCATCGCAAAATTGTTTGGAAAGGTTTAAGCAGCTTTAGTCAACATTCTGGTGCATGCTCTACCTTATCCTCGCCTCATTGATATGGGGAACCACGCCCATAGTGGCGAAGCTTGCGTATGCTCAGGGCATCTCACCCTTGGCGCTGGTCGAGGTGAGGCTTGTCGTGGGCGCGCTCCTCTTCGCCTTTTATCTCCGCAGCTTTCGCATGGAGCACCTCCTCAGTAAAGAGCTCCTCGCCCTCGCGCTTTTAGGCTTAGCCGCCAACTTCCTCTTCTACCACTTGGCTGTGAAGCACACCTCTGCGGCGGCGGCGCAGGTGCTGGAAAGCACCTCCGTAGCCTTCGCTGCTCTCTTCGCCTACCTTCTGCGGGAGGAGAGGCTGAGCCAGCGCAAGCTCCTCGCCATAACCGCGAGCTTAGCAGGCTCAGCGCTTATATTCTACTCCCACGCCTCTGGTAGTAACCTGTTTGGCGACACCCTTGCAATTCTGGCGGCGCTAACCTGGGCGCTCTTCACTGTGCTTGCCTCACGTTTGCTTGCCTCGCTTCGCGAGGAGGAAGTGCTCCTGCTTGTCTTTACTATAGCTGCGCTCGCGTTGCTACCCTTCGCCGCAGCTTCGCCAGTGATAACCCTGAACGGCGCTTTGATTGCGTTTGCCATGGGGGCTGTGCACACCTTCCTTGCCTACCTTCTCTACTTTCGGGGCATCGCGAGGGCGAAGGCTATTGCAGCTAGCATAGCTTTTGCTCTTTCGCCTGTGGTTGCGATAGCACTTTCTGCGCTACTCCTGCATGAGATGCTCACTCCAGCGTTTTACGCGGGCGCTGCTCTGATCATAGGCGGCATCCTCGTGGCAAGGGCGAGATAGCACTTTTCCAATGTTAGCCTCCTGCGCGGGGGCATGGAGATAATCACCACCTTCCCCCGCGGTCTGCGCTACGCGTGCACACTCGAGAGCTGCTTCACCTGCTGCTCCCTCTTCGAGGACATCCCGGTTACCATCGAGGAGATAAAGCGGGTGAAGGCGCTGGGGTATAAGGATTTTTACGAGGCACGGAGCGGGCGATACTTCATAAAGAAGCCCTGCACCTTCCTTGAAGACAAGCTGTGCTCTCTTCACAGGGAGCACGGCAAAGCCAAGAAGTTCATGACCTGCCGCAAGTATCCTTTCTCGGCGAGCGTGCTTGACAACGGGAGCGTAATCGTCGACGTGAAGTGGACATGCCCTGGCGTGGGGTTTGAGGGTGGAGAGGAGATAACCGAGGCGCTGCTTAGAGAAGAGTTTCTGGAAGACCTTCTCAAAGGCGGAGCAGAGGAGATAAAGCGAGGCGAGGTGGTTTACCTGCACAGCCCGAGCGGGCAGCGCATCCCGTGGGGAGCGCTTGTGAAGCTTCACTCAGGCATAGCCGAAGCCCTTGCTGGGGAGGGATTCTACGATACCCTGCTTTTGCTCACCGCTGCGGTGCGCCACCTGGGCAGCAACCTGGGTGGGAAGAGCTTTGTCTCCGAAAGCGACGCTGCCTCAGCCCTGGAAAGCTTCGAGGCGCGGTATCGCCAGGAGAGGGAGGCGTTGCTCCGCGAAGTAAAGGCGCAGGCACAGGTGGCGGTGGATATCCTTACAATATACGACTATTTTGATGAACTCTTTGAGTACGAGATTAACCCTGGCTACGCGGCGAAGAAACTGGGTATAGCAGAGGAGCTGGAGTTCGACGAGGACTTCGCCCGGCTCTTCTCCAAGCCTATATCCGCTGAAGCTCAGCGCTTGCTTGCCATGCACACCAGGCAGAGCTTCATGGAGACTTTAGCAAGACCTTGGGATTTGCCCTCAGCCTACTTCTGGACCCTGGGCGTGGCCTGCGTCGCCGACTACTTAGCAAGGCTGCTTTCAAGCGATGAGGTTACCCGCGACGACGCGCGAAAGGCGCTCAGCATAGTGGACTTCCTCAACAAGCACTTCCGCTCCTTCCGCGATTACTACTTCCCCCGCTACCCGGAGCTGGGAATGCAGTACCTGCAATTCCTGCTGGGTGGGGTGCTTGAATAGAAAATATTAAAAGTCACAGCGCAAAACTCTCCCCATGCCAGTCGCTTGTTTCGATCTTGAGGGGCCACTCTCGCCGCAGGACAACGCGTACGAAGTTATGGGTCTCGTGGATAGGGGGAAGGAGATTTTTGAAGTTATAAGCAGGTACGACGATCTACTCACGCTGGCGAAGAGGCAGGGGTATGAGCCTGGCGATACGCTCAAGCTGATCGTACCCTTTTTGATATATCACGGCATCACCGAGGAAGACATAGAGCGCGTTTCTAAGCGCGCAAAGGTGGTGAATGGAGCAAAGGAAACAATAGCGCATCTGCGCGAAGCCGGCTGGAAGGTGCACATAATTTCGACAAGCTATCAGCAGCACGCGTATAACATAGCGGAGCAGCTTGGCGTCGCCAGAGAAGACGTTGCGTGCACAAAGCTTGAGCTGAGCAAATATCGCAACGCCGCTGGTGTGGAGCTGGTTGCAGAGGTGGAGAAGACTATCCTTGAAAAGCTTTACCCGCGCATGCGCGACGATGAGATCGTCGCAACTCTGGACGACTTCTTCTTTAACAAGCTTCAGCGCACACAGCTTGGCAAAGTTTTCAACGAGGTTCGCGTGGTCGGAGGCAGGCGCAAGGTTGAGGCTATGCTCGGCTTTCTTAAAAGGCATAACGCAAAGCTCAGCGACTGCGCAGCCATAGGCGACAGCATCACCGACTTTAAGATGCTCCGCGAGGTAAGCAGCGGCGGGGGCATTGCCATAGCGTTTAATGGAAATGAATACTCCCTGCCATACTGCGACGTCGCTATTGCTGCTCGCGATTTGCGTGCCCTTCTCCCTGTTATGGACGCCTTCGCCTCTGGTGGCAGAAGCGAGGCGCTTGAGGCGGCGCGCAAGCTTCAAAGCAGTGGAGATGATGAGGTGGAATATACGCTGTTCCCCGCTGCCAGCGACGAGAAGCTAAAGCTCACTCTTGAAGTGCACAAACGCTTTAGGGCGCTGGTTAGAGGCGATGCCGCAAAGCTGGGGTGAGTCAACACTCCTCCGACACCCTCACCACGGTCATGCCCGGCAGCAGCCCAACTGTTAGAGCAACCTCTCTGAACTTGTCCATAAACTCCTCTACAATTTTTCTGCTCACACTACCCCCTCCTATGGACGTGCACGCACTCATAGTAATAATATTCAATATACTTTCACATATTTAAAACTTTTGTGAATGTATATTCACATAATAAAAATCTCTGCCCAGGTGTGGGTTGATTTAAAAAGTCATGCACTACCACCTGCTGCTCACCCAGCGGTGCAATCTTAGGTGCAGCTACTGCGGTGGCACTCGCGATGACGCCGAGCACATGGAGATGGAGTATCCCCTGGAGGTGCTGCGCAGCTTTATCGCTCAGGACCCTGACCCTGTGATCGCTTTTTACGGCGGCGAGCCCCTTCTTCGCGTTGATTTGGTGGAGGAAGTTATGGATACCATACCAGCGAAGTACATCCTGCACACCAATGGGATCCTTCTCCACAGGATTAAACCACACTACCTGCGCAGGTTCCACACCATCTTAATCTCAATAGACGGTCGCCGCGAGGTTACTGATGCGTACCGCGGTGAGGGAGTTTATGACAGGATAATAAGAAACGCCCGCAGGATAAGGAGGCACTTCAGCGGAGACCTTATTGCAAGAATGGTGGCTTCGCTTAGAAGCGACATCTATGAGGATGCGCTTCACCTGGCGAAGCTGGGCGTCTTTGACCACGTGCACTGGCAGCTTGACTTTGAGCTTTTCTGGGACGGTGGAAGCGAGACTACGCGGGAGTGGCTGCGCAGCTATAACTCCGGCATAACAAGGCTGGTTCATGCATGGGTTGAGGAGATGCGCCGCGGCGAGGTGCTCGGCTTCGTGCCATTCATAGGGATTACAAAGACTCTGCTCTCCCGGAAGCCAACGAAGCTGCGCTGCGGCGCCGGCGTGGACTTCTTTGCAATTTCGCCAAGCGGTGAGATAACCCTGTGCCCAGTAACGCCGGAGTACGAGTTCATGCGCGTGGGCAGCATCTTCACCACTGCGCCAGAGGAGCTGCACAACTGCGCTTCGCCGGGCGAGCCATGCGCTAGCTGCGATTTGCTCTGGGTGTGCGGCGGACGCTGCCTCTTCATAAACCTGGCGAAAGAGTGGGTGGGCGAGGAGGGCTACGCCTTAATATGCTCCACTGTGCGCCACCTTGTTAATGAGCTTGAGGCAGCGCTGCCCGAGATTAAGAAGCTGATAGGCGATGGTGTGATTTCAGCCAGAGTCTTCGACTACCCGGAGATAAACAACGACTGCGAGGTTATCCCTTGATAAAAACATCAGCGGTTGTTCGGCTCTTATCTTAGCAGCCCATCCCCCTGCTCAAACCCCATATGAAGCGCCTTTTTGTTTAGCTCTTCGGTACCCTTGGGCACGCTCTCCAGCACCGCCTTCTCTATCGCCTCCCTGCTGACTATCCCCGTAATAGAGGTTAGCGCCCCAAGCATTATTATGTTGGCGACGATGGTTTTGCCCAGCTCGCGCTTAGCGAGCAACGTTGCAGGTACCGCAAACGCCTTGCCCCTTTCGGGTGGGGTTTTGATTAGCGAGGAGTCGTAGATAACTGTGCCATCCTTCTTAAGGTCCCGTATGTACTTCTGCATCGCCTGCCCCGACATAACCACAAAGATATCCGGGTTCAGAACCTTGGGGTAGAGTATCTCCTCGTCGCTTATTATCACCTCGCTCCTGGAAGCGCCTCCTCTCGCTTCAGGACCATAGCTCTGAGTCTGAACAGCATTCTTGCCGTCGTGGATGCTCGCCGCCCTGGCAAGGATTATACCCGCTGTGACGATGCCCTGCCCACCGAAGCCTGAGAAGCGAACCTCAACCCTCATGCTTCACCAGCTCCTTCTCAATCTTCTCCACATCGCCGCCCAGCTCTATCATGCGCCTTATCTTGGGCGAGCCCAGCTTTGCTATAACCTCAAGGATGCGCTTCCTCGCCTCGCGCAGGCGCTCCTCTTCCTCCTTGCGCTTCGCTGCGCGCTGCTCAGGCGTCAGCTTCTCCTCCTTCTTTTCAATGCGCTTCTCCTCTTCCTTCACCAGCCCCAATAGGCGCACCAAGCCAGGGCGGTCGCGGTCCACGAACTCGCCCACCACAACCTTTGCGGAGAGGTCAACGCCCTGCTCCTCAAGCTCCTGGGCGTGGTGAAGCGCAACAGTATTCTCCTTGTACCAGCGCAGCATATCCACGGCGGTGCGCAGCTTGTTTCTCCTGCCAAGTGCGGTAGGACACTGGGTGAGCACCTCTACTAAGGTGAACCCCTCTTTGGTCAGAGCCTTCTTTATCGACTCCTTAATCTGCAGCGGCGACGCGGTGCTCCACCTCGCCACGTAGTTCGCCCCGGCAGCAACGGCGACTCTTGCTATATCCATCGGAGGCTCGGCGTTGCCATACGGCGAGGTTGTGGTGCGCCAGCCGCGCGGCGTAGTAGGCGAGACCTGCCCGCCTGTCATGCCGTAGGTGTAGTTGTTGGAGCAGATTACAGTCATGTCTATGTTGCGCCTAGCAGCGTGGAGAAAATGGTTGCCACCTATGCTCGCCATATCGCCGTCGCCTGTTATAACTATAACCTTGAGCTCAGGGTTGGCGAGCTTTATACCCGTGGCAAAGGCGATGGGTCTACCGTGGGTGGTGTGCAGAGAGTCGAAGAGCAGGTAGCCAGGTATTCGTGAAGAGCAGCCGATACCAGAGACGAATACAATTTTTTCCCTAGGCAAGTTCAGCTCCACTATCGCCTCGAGCAACGCGTTGACTATTATGCCATCGCCGCAGCCCTCGCAGAGTATATGTGGCAAGCGGTCGCGACGAAGCAGTGGCTCTGAAGGATGCATGCTCATTTCAGCGCCTCCACAAACTTAACAATCTCTCGCGGAGTGTGAAGCTCCCCGCCTATCTTGGGCAGGAAGTGCACATCTCGCTTAGCGCAGCGCTGCACTTCTCTGAGAATCTGCCCGAGGTTCATCTCCAGCACCACAAGCTTTGCGCGGCGCGCAAGCTTCGCCAACAGCTTTTCCGGGAACGGGAAGAGGGTTACCAAGCGTAGGAGTCCTGCCTTAATCCCGCGCTTTCTCAACTCTCTCACCGCAGCTAGGGCTGAGCGAGACACAGCGCCGTAAGCGATGAGCACCACCTCTGCGTCGTCCAGGTGGTGCTCCTCCACCTTGATAATTTTATCAGCGTTCTTCTCAATCTTCTCCACCAGCCTGCGCACAAGCCTCGCATGCACTTTCGCATCGTTCGTCGCAGGATAGCCACGCTCATCGTGGGTTAAGCCAGTGACATGCACATTATAGCCCCTGCCAAACACCTGCATCTTGGGCACCAGCGTTTTGGGGTCTGGTTTGAAGTAGTATCTCGCGCCCTTTTTACTCAGAGGCGCAGTGAAGGTTTCCACCTCCTCGGGAAGCACCACCTTCTCCCGCATGTGACCGACGATCTCGTCTGCCATTAAGAAGGTGGGAACGCGGTAGCGCTCGCTCAGGTTGAAGGCCTCAACGGTCAGGTCGAACATCTCCTGCACGCTGTTGGGCGAGAGCGCTATTATTGCGTAGTCGCCGTGAGAGCCAAAGCGCGCCTGCATTATGTCGCCACTCGCGGGCATCGTGGGCTGCCCTGTGCTAGGCCCGCCGCGCTGCACATTTACTATAACGATAGGCGTCTCAGTCATGGCGGCGAAGCCGATGTTCTCCATCATCAGCGAGAACCCAGGACCGGAGGTGGCAGTCATCGCCTTGACGCCTGCCCATCGCGCTCCAATTATCGCGGAGATTGAACCAATCTCGTCCTCCATCTGGATGAAAACTCCGCCCACCTTGGGTAAGCGCTGCGCCAGCCACTCTGCCACTTCAGTGCTCGGGGTTATTGGGTAGCCGGCGAAGAACCTGCACCCAGCGGCGATAGCGCCTTCAGCACAGGCGATGTTACCCTGAAGGAAGCGCACTCCAGCCATGTGCATTATTCATCTTCCTCCTCTGCGTAAATATCTATGTCGATTGCAAAGTCTGGGCACATGTCCTGGCATAGCGAGCAAACCTTGCGCTTCAGATGCTTACTCACCTTGAGCTTTGTGCACCTCTCTGGATGGGCTACAATGGGCACAAAGTACCCCTTCTCGTTAGGCTCCTCTGCCGGCTCGAAAACCTTCATGGGGCAGAATTCTATACAGATATTGCATCCCTTGCAGTACTTCTCATTTATGGTTATTTTGCCCATGCTCACACCTGATACATCTCTATTACCACGTGGGAAGAGGTCTCTTCTACACCTTTGAGCCTGGAAGCGCCGTCAAGGAATTCGCGAAGCTTCGCCGCAGCTACGACAGCGATGACGTCGTACTCGCCAGCCACGCGGTATACGCGCTCCGCAGGCAGAGAGCGAAGCTTGCGGTACGCCTCGTCTCGGTAGCGGGGCTTTACCCTGAGGAGCACAAAGGCTTCCTCGCCAAACTTGCCGATTTCAGCCAAGGCTTTGTCGGTGAGGTCTATGAAACCTCTGCCCGTGCGTATTAAACCTCGCTCGCGAAGCTCGCGAAGGTGGGCGCTTAACGCCTGCCTACTTATGCCAAGCTCTGCCGCAAGCTCCGCCTGGGTTTTATGCGTTGAATGAACTTTGAGGCTGCGCGCACTCTCATAAAGTTTACGCAGCACCTGAAGCTGCTTCTCACTTGTCATGGCTTCACAACTTTACTTTTGTAAACGTTTGCTTGCTAATTGTAAAGCTTCGCAAGTGTAAATATTTTGGCAGTGTTCGGCTGGCGGTGAACAATTTCGCGGGGTTTATATAACCATAGGCACAAGGTAACATCGAGGTGTGGAGATATGAGAGTGAGGGTTGTCGTGCTCATCCTGCTGATACTTGCCGCAGGCTGCGCAGCAAAAGCACCAAAGCAGGATATGGCGGTTATGCCGGAGCCGGCGGTAGGCGGGGAGGTGGTGAGGGAAGAAGCGATGAAAAGCCGGGGGATAGGTTTCCCCGAATTTCAGACCACAGAGGCGGAGCCTACAGCCGAGCCTCAGATCGATAGGAAGGTTATAAAGACCGCGTATATTAAACTCGAGGTGAGCGATTTCGACGCTGCGGCCAGCGAAGTTGAAAGGCTCGC
This sequence comes from Candidatus Pyrohabitans jungbluthii, assembly GCA_002010065.2. GTDB lineage: Archaea > Hydrothermarchaeota > Hydrothermarchaeia > Hydrothermarchaeales > BMS3B > Pyrohabitans > Pyrohabitans jungbluthii. Next base: position 95,840 of record MTMD02000002.1, read on the forward strand.
CTATGAAGCAGGGGGCTACATCTCTGAGTCCAATTCCTACGTCACGCCGAGCAACCACAGACGAGGCACTATAACAATTCGCGTTCCTGAGAGTAGCTTTGGAAGTATTATCCAGGAGATAAGAAAGCTGGGCAAAGTTGTGTCTTACTCTTCGTCGGGCAGAGACGTTACAGAGGAGTATATTGATTTAGAGGCGAGGCTGCGCAATCTTCGCAGGCAAGAAGAGCGCTTGCTTGAGATTCTGGACAGGGCGGAGAGCGTTGAGGATGTGCTTGAGGTGGAACGTGAGCTTGGGCGCGTGAGAGGCGAGATTGAGCGCCTCGAGGGAAGGCTACGCTACCTGAACAACCGCGTAGAATTCGCCACAATAACTGTGGAGCTTCTCGAGCCGGAGCCAATAGCTCAAAGTCTTGGCTTGAGAAGTGTGATAAGCGATGCTGTGAAGGGCCTTGTGACTGTTACCCGCGCGCTAATCGTGGCAATAGGTTATCTACTCCCCATCGCAGCAGTGGCAGCTGTGCTATTTGCTTTGCTCCGCCGGGTGAGGAAGAAAAGGTAGCGGTGATGCTCCTTGGATAAAGAGATACGTATGACCAGGCAGGTGTTCGAGGCGCTTGTGTCAGAGACGCGCATCGCCATATTAAAAAAGCTGGACCGCCGCGCCATGACGCTCAGCGAACTTGCGAGGGAGCTTGGCTTAGCCAAGTCGGCGGTACATGAGCACCTGGCGAAGCTTGCCGACGCTGGCTTAGTGGAAAAGCGCGACGCTGGAAGAAAGTGGGTGTACTACCACCTCACACCCAAAGCGAGGGGGATACTCCATCCGGAGGAGAGGCACCGTATTCTCGTGCTTCTCAGCTCCGCGCTGCTCGCGCTGCTCGGCGGGGTTTTCACGGGTTTAAAATACCTTCGCGTAGCGGGAGAGGTTGCAGAAAGCAGAGTGACGTTTGAAGCCGCGCCAAAAGCGATGGAAACACCAGTCGCTGAGGCAGTGAGGACGACCAAGCCCTACCTAGCTCTGAGCATAGCGCTTCTCGCAGCTTCTCTGCTTTTATTCTTCCTTGCCTACCGCGCGTGGAAGCGGGGCAAAAACTATTATAACCTTTCAGGAGAATCCTGAATGCATGCATGCGATTGAGCTCCGCGACGTGAAGAAGCGCTTCGGCGCACTGCAGGTGCTTCGTGGTGTCACTCTCAGCATAGAGAAGGGCGAAGCCTTCGCCTTGCTTGGTCCCAACGGTGCTGGAAAGACCACGCTTATAAGAATAGTGGCAACTTTGCTGAGGCAGGATGAGGGTGAGGTGCGCGTCGCTGGCTACGACATTCGTGAGGAAGCGCGGGAGGTGAGGCGTAGAATAGGTGTGGTTTCCCACAACCCTTTTCTCTATGAGGAGCTAACAGCTAGGGAGAATCTGGAGTTCTATGCCCGCGCCTACGGGGTAGCACAGAGCCGTGTGGATGAAATGCTGGAGAGGGTTAACCTGGCTGAGCGCGAAGACGACCTGGTGGCGACGTTCTCGCGGGGAATGAAGCAGCGCCTGAGCATAGCCCGTGCCTTACTTCACTCGCCTGAGGTGCTCCTTTTAGACGAGCCCACCACAGGCTTGGACTTAAAAGGCAGACAGGACTTCTATACCCTGCTTGAAGAGCTTCTTGGCGAGGGAGCTACTCTGCTCATGACCACCCACCACATGGACGAGGCTGAGAGGCTCTGCTCCCGCGGAGCGGTGCTTCACTCTGGCAGGGTAGTGGCACAGGGTGCGCTGGATGAACTCAAGGAAAGTGTGGAAAGCCTGGAGGAGGCGTACCTGCGCATCACGGGTGAGGGAAATGGGGCTTAAAGCTGTGTTCAACCTGGCGAGCAAGGATATACGGGCAGAGCTCAGGACAAAGCACACCATAAACTTCATGCTCCTCTTTTCAGGCTTGGCGGTAATCTTCTTCTCCCGCATAGCTGGCAACTACGTGGCTGCGGCACCTGAGATGGGCGCAGGCTTGCTATGGCTGGTTTTCCTCTTCACCGGCATGCTGGGCCTGGGCAGGGCTTTCGTCAAGGAGAAGGAGCTGGGCACTTTCGACGGGCTGAAGCTCACGCCCATGAGCAGCGAGGAGATTCTCGCGGGCAAGGCGATATACAACCTCGCGCTGATGCTGGGGATACAGAGCATAATCTTCCCCCTATTTATCATCTTCTTCGACTTTCCCATCCAGGGAAGCGTTGCCTTGGCGTTTGGTGTGCTCACCCTGGGCAACCTGAGCTTCGTCATCGTTAGCTCGGCGCTCTCAACGCTGGTGCTCAACGCCAGAGCGCGAGAGCTTCTCCTTCCGGTGATTCTCCTACCTGTACTGTTCCCGGTGATCGTAACCTCGGTCTCTGCACTGAACCGCGTGCTCGTCGGTGGTGAAGGATTTTTAAATATTCTTGGAGAGATTAAAATTATTTTAGCTTATGCTGTGGTGATGAGTGTAATAGCTGCGCTAACCTTCGATTTCGCCTTAGAGGAATAGATATGAGGAAGATTTATTTCAGCTTGGCAATCGCCTGGGTGCTGTTCATCTACGGCTCCTACAATGCACTGCTGGTTTTCCCGCCTATATCCTCGCCTGCCAACCCGCCCATGGAGGAGCTCTATCGCAATGTTTTCTTCCACGTACCAATAAACGCCAGCGCCTTTCTTGGCTTCACCATAACCCTTGGGGCGAGTATCCTCTATCTGCGAACGCGCAAGCTCAGCTACGACTTGGTTGCCAGCAAAGCTGCGAAGATTGCGGTGCTCTTCACCACCTTCACCCTGCTTACCGGCATGGTGTGGGCAAAGCCAGCGTGGGGGACCTACTGGAACTGGGACCCCCGGGAGACGACGGCTCTAATAATGTGGTTCGTGTACCTGGGCTACTTTGCACTCCGCGAGGCTATGCCAGCTGGAGAGCCAAGAGCAAGGGCAAGCGCAGTGCTGGGCATCTTCGGCTACGCCTCGGGTATATTCACCCTGCTATCAACGCGGATATTCCCCTCGCTTCACCCCCCAACGCTGGGGCTGGAGCTGGAGCCAAAGATGGGCATGACGCTTGGCTTAATGATAACAGCCGCTATAATAATATTCCTCAACCTCGTTTATCTGGAAATAAGGCTGGAAAGGCTAAAAGAAAAAGTTACTAGGGGGTAGATTATGGAGAACTATCAGAGCATATTCTTCGTTGCAACCTCGCTGTGGGCGGCGCTGGTGGTTTACCTCGCGTACCTTCACAGGCGAATTGGAGATTTGGAAAAAAGAATAAATAGGTTAAAATCGAGGTAAGAAGGTATGGATAAGAAGACCGCAAAGAATCTCAAGTACCTTGTGGGTGTTGCGGTAGTTCTGGTTTTTGTTGGAATAGCCTTCAGCACGACTTCGAGCGAGAGCTTTGTCAACCCCTACAAGAGTGTGAGCGAGGTTGTTAATAACGCCCAGAGCTACCAGGGCAAGCAGGTCCAGGTTCAGGGTTATGTGGTTGAAGGCACAGTAAGCTGGGTGCCCAAGAATCTGAACTTCACCCTCACCGACGGCAAGGCGAGCATAAAGGTGGCCTACTATGGTGTTATACCCGCAACCTTCCCGCTGGATAAGGAGTTTGATCCCAACTCGCAGATAGACGTCGTTGCCATAGGCACACTCCGCGGGGATACACTCATAGCAAATAAGCTGCTTGTAAAGTGTCCCTCAAAGTATGAGGCAAAGGTAAGTGCAGAGTGAAGCTCATGAGGTGGCTTCTTGTATTTTTGGTTGTTGCATTAGCGCTGAGCGCAGGCTGCGTAGGCGAGAAGCAGCCGCAGAGCACAGCGCCAAGCCCCTTCCAGCCAGAGGTTGCACCTCAGCAGTTCAGCTACATCCCTCTAAGCCAGGTTCCTCGAGCCTCGCCGCCACCGGAGTTTGAACCTGTGTTTGTGGAAAACCTCTCTGGCCTAATCGCCCTGCCTCAGGCGGCGATAACCATGCCCAACGACGTATCTAACTTCGCCCCAGACGTTGCGAACCGCATCCTTGACAAGATTCAGAATAAATTCGGAGCGGTGTATATAGAGGGGGAGGAGACCAGCGTGGTGGTGAGTTTTGAGGCTTACCTGTTCCCAGACCCTAGCTATGCGAGGCAGGCGCTTGAGGTTTACAAAACGAACTGGAACAAGCTCAGGTTCAACGCCTCTGGTAAGGAGATGTGGATATGGGAAGGTTATCTCGAACAGGTAACCCCGCCTGGCTGGGCGGTGAAGGGTTCGCACATCTTCTGGGACACCACCTTTAACGAGGCGTCACTTAGCGGAGGCGACGCAATAGTCGCGAATATTGCAGACGACCTGTACTGCTACCACGGCGAAGCTGCGCTTGGCAACTACTTTGTTATGGTGGATGTGCACCTGCCTAAAGATCGAGTGGTGGAGGAGGGACAGGAGATATTCAGGGAGTACCTTGAGAAGGTGGCGGTTAATATATCCGCCGCTGAGGAACCTGTGGTTGAGGAGCCTCCGGCTACGGTTAATGCATCCCCCGGCGTAGAGGACAGGATAGCGCAGCTGGAAGCCAAAAAAGCTGAGATAACCCAAGCATATCTGGAAAATAAAATAAGCCTGGAGCTTTATAACTACACACTTCAAAAGATAGAAGAAGAGCTTAGGAGAATAAGAAACAGGAGTGCGTCGCCATGAGCTTTTCCTGGAATGTTGGCAATTTCATGCTTCTCATAGCTTTCGTTGCAAGCGCGGTAGTGCTGATAGCGGTAACCCTTCAGGAGCGCGGTTATCGCGTCCCCTTCGCCTCGAGGCTTAAAATTTTTCCCTGGATAACCATGGGGATGCTCGCAGCAGCTACGCTTTACCTCACCTACCTCTTTTTGAAGTCTGACTTCACGTACATGTACGTGTGGAGCTATAGCTCTAGAGCATTGCCATGGTACTACAAGGCTTCTGCGGTGTGGGCAGGGCAGGAGGGCACCTTCCTGCTGTGGGCGCTTATTATCTATGCCTCGGCGCTCTGGGCGAGTGAGAGGCTGGGCTTCGAGGACTACCTTTCAAGGAGGGTCCACCTAGTAACTCACCTGATTGGGCTATTCTTCCTGACAATGACTCTGCTTGTCTCGCCCTTCCGCAAGATATACGACCTCTATCCTGACCTGCCTAAAGATTTTATTCCTCCTGATGGTAATGGATTGAACCCACTGCTCCAGGACCCGTGGATGGCTGCCCACCCCCCGGTTATCTTCATCGCCTACGGCGCTGTTACCATACCCTTTGCCGCTGCCCTTGCCCATCTCTGGCGCAGGGATGAGCGCTGGCTCAGCATCTCCAAACCCTGGGCTAGGCTCTCTTGGCTCTTCCTTACCCTCGGCATAGCACTGGGCGGCTTCTGGAGCTACAAGGTTCTGGGCTGGGGTGGCTTTTGGGCCTGGGACCCTGTAGAGACTTCCTCCCTTATACCCTGGTTTACGGTCACCGCTCTGCTTCATGCAACTGTGCAGAACTTGAGGAAGCGCGAATTTCCGCTCCTCACCCCGCTGCTGGCGGTTTTGTCCTTCTTCCTCGTGGCCTATGCTACCTTCATAACGCGCTCAGGCTTGTGGGAATCTGTGCATGCCTTTGGGGAAACCACAACGGGACCCTACCTGGCTCTTCTTCTCGTGAACATCCCGATAATTCCCGCGATACTCGTGGCTGACTACCTGATAAGGAAGAAGCGGGAGGTCAGCGCTGAGGCAAAGGCGCTCTCTGTAGCCTTTCTCCTCGCTCAGGGCATAATGGTGGTTTATAAAGCTGTGACCCAAGGCAGCCAGCTCCCGAGTTTTGAGGAGGTACTTGTAATTTTTGGTTTGACCGGTGCTCTCTTCCCCCTCCTTAGGAGGCGCTTCTCAGAAGATGGAGAAAAGATTGAGGAGACCCCTACCTCGGAGAGTGTGCAGCTCTTCACTCGCACAAACCTCTTTTACCTCGCTATTATCTCACTGCTCATTCTTGGCTTTGTATCCTTCTGGGGACTGAGCTACCCCTTTTTGATGCAGGCGCTCAAGGATGTGAAGATTAAGGTAGAGATAGATTTCTTTAACACCTGGAGCTATCCCTTTACCATCCTCCTTCTCGTCACCATTGCGCTGTGCATGGGCTATGGCTTAATGCGTAAGCGCAGCCTTCTCCTCGGCACAGTTGCGATTCTCGCAATGGGTGCGATCTCTGCCTTAAAGGGCGTGACTGGTAAGCCCATGGTGGACTTCATTCTTCCTGTGCTGGGCTATGCCTTTGCAATATCTGTGTGGCGCACCACACAGCTCGCCACAAGCAGAGCTAAGCCCATGCCAAAAGCCAAGCTGGTGGGCTTCTATCTCATTCATGCAGGCGTTGCCATGATAATCTTTGGGGCGATTTTCAGCACAAGCTTCAGCTCACAGCGCGATGTGGTGTTCCAATTCATACCCAACCAGGGTATAGTGAGCGAGCGCAAGGATGTGGGCGCAGGCTACGCGGTTGAGGTTGCAGGGATAAACGTGTATGAGAACTACGAAGGATACTTAACCAGCGAGGTCTTGGTAAAGGTTTACAAGAACGGGCGTTACATCGGCGAAGGTGCGGCGAGTACAATAAACAACCTGAAATTCGGAAGGGTTACGAAGGTGTACATCAACCGCAATCTAGATGCTGACGTCTACGTCATATTTCAGGGCATAGGCGGACATTCAGAGGGGAAAATAGAAATCCCGCTTACGGTGAAGATTGAGCCCCTTGTGAACATCCTCTGGCTGGGGATAGCGCTTATTTCAATAGGCATACTCCCAGGCATGATTATCGACGGCTTCTCAGTACCCTGGGCAAGGCGGGAGGAAGAGGAGGAAGAAGAGGAAGATGAAGAGGAGGAGAGGAAGCGCCTTATAGCGGAGATAAAGAAGATAAAACCAGACTGGCAGGATAAGGGCTACACCGTGGAGCAGCTCCGAGATATTCTGGCGCTGCTCAGGGAGGAGTAGGGGGTTTTAATATCCTTTATGGAGGGCACAAATACTTTTCTAACTAAAAGTTAGGAAAGTGTACAAGAATGAAGTTTGCGGAAAGGCTTGAGAAGTGCGAGAACATCGCGGACATATTCGAGCTGGTGAAAGAAGCTGTTCTGAAGCACCTGGGCACAAGCAGAGCAGGCTTAACCTTGGTGCTTGCAGAGCTTGGAAGCAGCGACTATGGCTTTGTGGGTGCCTACTACCCGGTTGGCTCCAATACGATTGTGATGAACAGGAGCGTGCTGCGCAGGCTTCGCAGAGAGGCACCTGAACTTTTCAAGGCTTACGTTTTCAATGTGCTGCTCCACGAGTATCTGCACGCTCTTGGCGTGCTGGACGAGGCTCAGACGCGGCTTCACACCTACAATATAACCCGCTCAGTTTTTGGCGAAGAGCACGCGGCAACGAAGCTTGCGCTAAAGATGGAAGAGTTAATCCCTCTCCTTAAAAATTTGGAGAGGCTTGGAAAAGTAGAGTACGTACCCGACTTCGACAGGTCGAGCACAGAATATATAATGTAGCTACCTGACCAGCTCCTGCCCCTTCTCAACGACAATGCCGCAGGGCATGGGGAGCTTCATTGCAGCGCGACGAAGCGCCTCCTTGGCGTCGTTGAAGTAGTTTGCATTGGTGCGCAGCGTTATTATGCGCTGCCCTTCCTTTACCACGGCAGCTAACCCTACTGGCTTGCCAAAGGCACGGCGCATGCCATCGCTCACTCTGTCGGCACCAGCACCGGTTGCCATCTTGTTCTCCCTGAGCACCACGTGGGGGTAAATCCTGAACTTCATGTAGAAGCCGCTCTTACCGGCGCGCTTTGTTATGTACCTGTTGGCTGCGATGCGGCTCGCCTCCAGCGCGTTGTGGGTGATCTGCGCAGCCTCCTTGGCAACCAGTGAAAGCTGAACCTCGAAGCGGTCAGGGTTGCTCACATCCCCCATGTCGAAGATGGTAATCTTGGGGTTGGGTATGCTATCTATGTACTCCTTTCGTGTATAAAGCCTCTTCTTGGGTATGCGGTATATCTTGCCTGGCTTTAGCTTTGCCATCGCTGTGCCTCCAGATAAAAAGACACTCCCTACATGCACCTTCCCATAGTAAAAGAATTATAAAACCAGGCCAGGGGAGGGGGGTGTCCCCCTCCCCTTAGGTTAACCCCTCCCCCTAGGGATATGCGGGAGAAAACACTAAGGAAACATGGCGGTATTGAAGCGAAGCGAGTTGCCCGAACGAAGTGAGGGTGACGAGGGAAAAACCCGAAGGGTTTTGACCGAAATACCGCAATCTGATGATCAAACTTTCTGAAGCTTCCGCAGCCACAGTTGGTTGCATCCACATAATGTGGTATCCTTCGATACCACATTTTAGACTGTGAGACATAGCGGTATTGAGCATTAGCGAAATACCGCAATCTGATGATGCAACTGTCTGCAGTTGCCGAAGTTAAGTATTTATAGCGCCTGTGGGAGATTAATTTTTTGCAGGAGGTGAATGCTTTGCCCGAGAGCTTTGTGGATAGAGAGCTTGAGATGATTGCCGAGAACCTGAAGGTTTTTGTTGGCAAGGACAAGGAAACCAAAGAGATGCTTAAAACGATGGGCTTAACCATCGAGGATGTGCCCGAAGTAGCGAGAGAGAAGGTTGCGCAGATAGAGAGTGTGCTTAAAGATAGTAGCAAGAAGCCTGAGGAGAGGATAAACCAGGCTGAAGCCCTGCTCGCTGAGCTTCAGGTGCTTGAGGAGCTGCCTGCGGTGATAAAGAAGCTTATTGTTGAAGAGGCGATGCGCAGGCTGAGCGTGGTTAGGTACAACCTGGACTGGGTGGAGAGGCAGGCGAAGAGTATCGAAGCTGCGAAGCGGATCTCTTACTCCCTTGACCTCTTCCTTAACCCGGATGACAAGGAGGTAAAGAAGAAGCTTCGCCAAATAGGCATCCAAGAAGTGCCAGAGTTTATCCGCGACGTAGCTAAGCGCGCAAAGGAGGTGCTGGAGGATAGAAAGCTCGACGCGCGAGAGCGTGCCCTGCGTGCGGCGGATATACTGATGGAGCCGCTGCAACCCGCGCTTTACGGCAAGCGCGATGATATGGAAAAGCTTCAGCACGAGATAAAGTGCGTGCTGTGGGAAATCGCCAACGACTTCGTGATGGAGGCGCAGCTGGCGAAGTGATTACTTCAGCACCGCATCACCGCGAAATCCGCGCTCCCTCAACTCTTTTATATATTTTAATTCTTCGTAAAACTCCAGGGTTTTCCTGGCTAAGGCTATCTTCTCCTGCGCTGCCTTCAGCGCACTTGAAACACGGGGCTGGGATATTCCGAGAGCCTTGGCGATTTCCTCCTGGGTGTAGCCCATGGCAGCGTAGCGCAGCACCTGCGCCTGCCTTTCGGTGAGTATGCCTACTCCTTCCATGCTATCACCATAATAGATAATTATTATATCCGGGGCGAGTATATATTCTTTTCTCATCCCGACGAAGGCAAATATTTATATATCAGGAGGTGCATATAATGGTCAGCGGCATTCTTGCTGCAATACATATAATAAAAAACTGTTATGTGAGGTGAAGTGAATGGGAATGAATCCGCTTGAGGCTCCGTGGTTAAGCTCTAGGAAGTTCCCCGGAAAGTTTGAGGAGGAGCTTACCGACGACGATATCCGCGAGTGGGAGGAGAAGGAGAGGCAGGGTCTGATCGTTGATGACGTGCCTGGCGGCACAGACGTGAGCATACCAATACGCGTTGACTACATGAACGGCGACTATCACCGCGCCTATGAGATTCTCCAGAAGAACAAGATACCCATAAAGTACAAGACGGTGATGACCGTCCCGCCCTTCCACGCCACCATCCACGTGTTCCCGCCAGATGGCGTTAAGGCGATGAAGCTCCTGCGCAAAGCAGGAATAACAATGTACAAGGTGAAGCCCGTCTTCTAAGGGCTCAACTCTTTTCCTTTTTCGATTTTTTATTGTGCTGATTTTGTGGTTGTAACTTTTTTATTCTACCTCTGTGAACATAACCACATGGACATTGATCTCCCCCAAGGGTGGGAGGAAGCGGCGAGGTGCATAGCTGAGGAGAAGCCGCGCAGGATTCTTGTTCTCGGCGATGTAGACGTGGGCAAGAGCACCTTCATCAATTACCTGCTCAGGACGTTGCTTGGGGAAGGGTTAACCTGCTCACTAATCGATGCGGATATTGGGCAGAAGGATTTAGGTCCGCCGGCGACGGTTACACTAGGCGAATTTCAGTACCTTTACGAGCTTCGCTTGGGGAAGGTTAGGGCGATGTACTTCGTGGGCTCAACCTCGCCGCGAGGGCATCTCCTGCCCCTTCTGGTGGGCACAAAGCTTCTTGCCGACAAAGCCCAGGGCACAGTTGCTGTGGTAAACACCACGGGCTTTGTGAAGAACGCGGGCTTCGCTTTGAAGGGCTTCAAGATAGAGCTGCTCAAGCCTGAGCTTCTAATCGCACTGCAGCGCGATGCGGAGCTTGAGCCACTGCTGCGGAGCTATGCACATGTGCACTGCCTTAGGCTTCCGGTCTCTGCTATGGCTAAGTCCAAGAGCTTTGAGGAGCGCCGTGCGCTTCGCAGAGAGGCGTTTCGCAGGTACTTCAGCTCCGCGGTGGAGCGAAGGCTTGAGGTTGAGGCTGTGAGATTCCAGAGGGTGAGCGCACACAACGAGGAGGGTGAGGTGGAGGATGCTATTGGAAGGCTAAAGCATAACCTGCTCATAGGGCTTGCGAATGAGGAGGGCGAGGTTCTTGGCTTGGGGATAGTGAAGGGGTTCGACGGCAGAACGCTGAGCATAATAACACCGGTGAAGGATGAGATTGCGGTAGTGCAACTTGGCAGCATGCTGGTGCGCGAAAATGGCGAGGAGCTTGGTTTTGTGAGGAGGTGAGGTTACTGGATAATAGGAGCTCTGCCAGGCGGGTGCCATACTACCGCTGCGGAATTAAGCAGGCTAAAGCGTACATGGCGCGAAGGGTTGTGCTGGGATTCAACGTCAACGTCGATGCCGTAAAGCTTGCAAAGCCGGGTGAACTAGACGCCCTTGAGCTACCAGACGAGCTTAGCTCGCTAAGAGAGTGCGCTGCCACGGGAGAGCAGCGCGAGGTTGTGGTGGGCAGAAGCACATTGGATTTCCTTCTTGAGAATCTGGGCTACGACTACCTCGCCATAGGCGGGCAGGGCGGACAGGCTGCGTTAGCTGCCTCTCGCCTGGGCGTGGAGAGCTACCTGCACTTAGCCAAGAGGTGCAGGCTGATAGGTGAGCTTCTGGATGAGCGTGTTTTTGTACCAGGCGAAGATGGCTTCGTTCCTGCGAAGGAGCTTACCGAAGAGTGTACGCCAGCGATGCACTATGTGATTGAGTTCAAAAAGGGCGATGTGCACTTTGGCAGCGCTGTGCCGGAGGCAACGCGCTTTATTGCCTCCTACGACCCACCCGTGGCTGAGCTGAGCATAGACGATGCCTTTGTAGAGCTTATCAGAGAGGAGATTAGAGGCATACCCAAGGGCGTGATTTCAGGCTTCCATTTAACCAGCCCAGAGAACGCCGGGAGAATAAGAGAGGTGGAGAAGATTATAGAGGAGTGGAAGGAGCTCAACCCTGAACTCTTCCTTCACCTTGAGATGGCGCAGTACCACAGCGAACGCGTTCTGCTAGAGGTGAGGCGGCGCCTTTTCCCGATAGTGGACAGCGTGGGCTTCGACGAGGCAGAGCTATGCCAGCTCACCGGTGAGGACGAGCTCATCCCGGCGCTTGAGGAGGTTTCCAGCTATGCTGAGCGGGCGGTGCTTCACACCTCCCACTACTCCCTTTGTCTGAGCGACGACTACCCCAAGCAGGTTAAAGCAGCACTGCAGTTTGGCTCTCTGCTCGCTGCCTTCAGAGCAAAGCACGGCAGAGTGCCGAGCATGGCAGAGCTTGAGCGTTTTTCTCCGCCAAAGCCGTGCCGCGCTGGAATAGTGGCAAGGAGAGAGCTTCTCAAGCACAGCTTTGAGAAAGGCTTAGTGGTGGTGCCAGCGTTGTACGTGGAGAAGCCAAAAGCAACAGTAGGGCTGGGAGACACCTTTGCCCTGGGATTTACGCTGATTGTTTGAGCCTTGAAAAATAAAAAAGAAAAAGAGGAACTCACGCAATTGTCCTGTTCTTTCTCCTCTGCACAGCGAAGTACACCGCTATGAAGGCGTAGACCATGTGGAACAGGTATGTGAATGGGAACACTGCAAAGATTGTCAAACCAAGCGCTGCGTGGTAGTACACTATTCCCGGCACCAGCTCCAGTCTCGCAAGGATCTCTGTCCAAATAATGGAGAAGACCAGCAGGGTAACGAAGAGATGCTCCCAGGAGAAGTGTCCGGGCGTGCGTATGCCTCGTGCTGCTGGGTCAAGGTCGTCCATCACCGCGCCGCTCTTCTTGCGAAGGATGGTGATGAGCAGGTTGGTGTTGCCATAGAGACCGAAGAGTACTGCTACCCAGGTAACGGCGATGAAGATGCCCGCGAGCCTTCCGAAGAGGTAGGGCGCCTGCAGGTGCTCTGCGTTGCCGAAGACTATCGCAAGTAAATTAGCAGGCGAGTAGTTGTAAGACTCTGGTATGCCAAGAGCCACGTCAGGCACTGGAGAGCCGCTGAGTATCCTCACCGCTAAGATGAGCGCAGACAGAGCGTAGCCCGAGAGGATGGTGATTATCGCCACGTGGTAGAACATGTAGCCCCTTGCCCACGTGCGGTTCGCTTTGAGGTAGAAGTGGGTTATTGGTCCAAAGAGTACCTTCTTTATCGCCTCAAAGGTAGGCATGGGCTCTGGTGCATCTAAGGCTGTGGGTGTTCTCCCACGGGGCTTGCGGTTGGTTATCGCCACCCTCACGAAGCGCCCAAGCTTGAGCGCCGTGCCCAGGAAAAACAGGGTAAAGGCGATGTAGGCGTAGACGTTGAGAAATCCTTCGATGCTCATCTCGCCTTAACCTCCTGCTTGAACTTCTTCTCAATCATCTGCTTGAGCTCCTGCATCTTCTCAAACGCATGCGGGTTATCGCGGAAGTAGCGCTGCACAATTTCATCGCCTTCCAGCCACTCCATGAGCTTCGGGAAGTCTGGGTTCTGCATCATCTGCGCCATTATGCCAGAGATGCTGTGCTTCATGAAGAACTCCTCGTCTCTGCCTTTGAGCTCAGCTGGCATTCGCATTCGATCTAGCTCGCCGCGCTTCTCAAGTGCCTTAACCATAGCCTCGTACACCACCTCGAACATCATCAGCGACATGCGCTTGTTCTCTGGCGCCAAGCCATAGACCTTGCAGGTGTCCTCGATGCTGAGCATGCACACAGCGCAGGGCGTGGTCACAAGTTCAGCGCCTGTGTTCTTTATCTGCTCCGCCTTTATCTTCGAAACCTTCCTGCGAAGCTCAGTGTTCTCGGGCAGGCGCATCGGTCCAGAGCCAGCGTTGCAGCAGTAGTTGTACTCTCTGTTGGGCGTCATCTCCACGAAATTCTCTGCGACGCTGCGCAGAAGCTCGCGCTCCATCTCGCCCATGCCAGCTAGGCGAGTGACGTAGCACGGGTCGTGCATTGTTATCTTCTGTTTAATCTTCTCAACCGGAAGCTTGCCAGACTTTATAAGCTCAAGCATCAGCGAGTCCACGCTTACAATCGGGAACTTGAAGGGTCTGCCCAGTGTTTCAGTCGCCTCGACGTAAAGCGTGCGCACGTCGCAGCCGCACTCCACGACGAGCACCTTCTGCACCCCGAGGCGCTCCGCCTCAGCCTCCCACTCAAGGAGCATCTGCTTGCTCAGCTCGTGGTGCACCACGATGTGGTCTATCTCTGTACCCGTGTCAATAACTCTTGGCGATACTGTGTAGCTCACTCCGGCGGCGTTCAGAATCTTGGGCAGCTTTATGCCGTAGTCAGGTATCTTTGTGTTGCCTGCAGCTGGGCACACGAAGAGGTACTCCGCGCCCTTAACTTCGACAGGAAGCTCTGTGCCGTCGGTGTACAGGAATAGGCCCACTCGCCCGAAGACCTGCTCTCTTGTTAAGCCAAAGGAGTGACGCAGGTTGCGGGTGTTCTCCACTATGGACTTAATCGTGGGGTTCTCCTCGCTCAAGCCAGCGTCGCTGTAGGCTGCTCTGGCTAAGCGAACTATTCGCCTAGTGCTCAGCCCCTGAGGACACGCGAGGGTGCAGCGCCCGCAGGCAGTGCACTTCCAGAAGTACTCCATGTTCTCTCTCAGGTCCTTCACTGTAGGCGTTTCCATTAAACCGAGGGCACCCTTTATCTTGCCCTCCAGCGTCATGTAGCGCTTGTAGATCTTTCGTATAAAGTCGGTCTTGTAGGTGGGATGCAGCTTTTCATCGCCAGTGGTGAGGTACCAGGCGCAGGCTTCGCCGCAGTTCTTGCAGCCTATGCATGCTTCTAGGTTCACTATATCCTCTGCTGTGAGGTTCCTCTTTAGTGAGTCCACAAAGAGCTGCATTTCGCGCTCCATATAGCACCTCCATCTTTTAATTTTTTTGTACATTACTTAAGGTAGTATTTAACATTTATAAACATTTATATGTGTTTTATATATATAGCGACTATGTTTCAAAAATTGATACATTCATCGAAACTCACATATCATGGACATTCATTTTAAAAACATGGTCAATGTTAGGTGCGCTGGATTTAAGCATGGAGACTCTTGAAAAGCTTGTAAAGCAGCTTGCGAGCCTATCCCCGGGCACCGAGGAGAAGCTAAGGATTATAGAGATGCTCGCAAGGCAGGGGGAGATGCCCTTCAGCAAGCTGAGAGAAGCCATGCCTGAGCTCAACAGGTCCACACTGTACAACTACCTAGACGACCTAGTTAAGGGAGGGCTTCTCAAGAAGCGTATTGTTCATGAGCCCGGAAAGAGGCCAGTGTCCTACTACTCCGTAGCGGACTTCTTCATTTACCTTTCGCCCCAGTGCCTTCTCCGCATAGCCTCCGGCGCTGATACAGGCTTTGTGAACGACAAGTTTTACCCCACAGTGAAGGTTAAGGTGGTGGACAGCGCGGGCAATGAAAGCGAGTACCATCCAAGCATCCTGGTGCGTGATCTGCTGGACGCTGGCATACGCGTGGAAGACGCCCTTGATGCGGCGCTCTACGTGGCTGAGAACCTGTACGAGGGCATAACCACCGACGAAATCGCTGAACTCGCTGCAAAGCGCCTCGCCGAGAAGGACAAATCGTTAGCGGAGCGTTTTCTCTGGTTCCTTCACGGGCCAATAAGCGTTCGCCGCTCCAACGGGAGCTATGAGAACTGGGATAGAGCAAAACTTGAGAAGGAGATTGCCAAGGAGTGGAAGGGCATAGAGAAGACTCCACGTGAGCTGGCGCTGCTCTCAAGGCAGGCGGAGAGGTGCATAAAGAGGCAGGGTTTGCAGGGCGCGGTGGACGAGAATTACGTTAAGGATGTTATTAAGATGGTGCTGCGGGGGTGAGGGCTACATCCTCTCAAGCACTGGCATGCCTAAGAGTTTCATAGCATTGCCCAGCACTGTTCTCGTGGCATTAACAAGATTGAGTCTGAAATCCTTAAACTCGCTTTTCAGCACGGGGTCAAACATGTAGAAGCGGTGGAAGGCAGTGGCAAGCTCGAGAAGGTAGGAGGCGAGCATACTCGGCTTGCGCTGCTTTGCCGAACTCTCCACCACCTCGGGAAAGGCGGCGAGAAGCTTCACAAGTGCGCGCTCGTTGTCAGTAAGCTCGTGAACTTCGAAGCTCGCCGGTGGGGACTCCTTCTCAAGAATCCTTGTAGCCCTGGCGTAGGCGTACTGCAGGAAGGGTCCACCCTGACGCTCGAAATCCAAGGCTTCCTCCCAGCGAAAAACCATCGCCTTCTCGGGTGAGACCTTAACTATGTTGAACCTAACGGCGGCGATTCCAACCTTCTCAGCCACGCTGCGTTTGAACTCCTCGCTGGCATCGCCTCGACGCTTCGCCACCTCTTCATAAGCCCTGAAGACCGCTTCGGTAATAAGCTCATCCAGGGATATGAAGACACCCTTCCGGGTGGACATTCGCCCAGAGGGCAGGGAGATGAACTCGTAGATTATAAACTCCGGCTCCTCCTCGCCCAGGATGCGGAGGGCTGCGCTAAGCTGCGCCGCAAGCAACTTGTGGTCCGCGCCCCACACGTTTATAAGCTTGCCCAGCTTCGCCTTCCAGAGGTGATGCGCTATATCGCGGGTGGCGTAGAGGTAGGTGCCATCGCTCCTGCGCAGCACCAGCTCCTTCTCTATCCCGAACTCCTCCAGGTCAAGGTAGAGCACATCGTCCTCCCGAGCGTACTTTGTGGAGCGCAGCCTTTCTACGACCTCATCCACATCACCACGACGCACAAACTCGCTCTCCCAGGTGATCATGTCATGCGAAATGCCCAGCCTTTCCAGCGTCGCAGTGATTCCCTGCAGGCAGTACTCCGCCGCAGATTTGAACTCCTCCACAACGCGCTCATCGCCTGCTTCGTAGGCGCGCATCAGCGAAGAAAGCTCCTGCTGGAGCTCCTCCCTCTCCTCCACCATTTTATTAGCCTTAACGTACACCTCCGCTATGGCATGGTCTGGCTTTTTAGCCCTGTCCAGCTCAAGCGTGCGAAGCCCCAGCACCACGACGGCGAGCTGCTTCCCCATGTCGTTCAGGTAGTACTGGGTTGTAACCTCGTAACCAGCGAAGCGCAGTATTCTCGCAAGAGCATCGCCCAGTATGGCGTTTCTCCCATGCCCTATGTGGAGGGGACCGTCCGGGTTAGCTGAGGTGTGCTCCAGTATAATTTTCTCCCCCTTCGCCTCCCCTTTTCCATAATCCTCGCCCTTTTCCAGAATCTCCTCTACAAGCGCTTCAGCGAGGGCTTCGTAGTTAAAGTAGAAGTTGATGAACCCGTTGAGCGCCTTAACCTCTTTTATAAATCTCGCCCCAGCCACATCGATACGCGAAGCAAGCTCCTCCGCAATCTTGGCAGGAGGCTTTTTTAACTGCCTTGCAAGGGTAAAGCACACCGGCGAGGCTAGGTCGCCATACCCCTGCCTTGGCTCCTCAAGGGTAACCTCAGCCTCAACATCGCCAAGAGCTTTGAGCAGTAGCTCCTTCGCCTCCCTCTTCACCTTGCTCAGCATAGCCCTACCTCGGTCTGTAGCGGAGGATCGCGGCAATGCCTCCGAAGCTGCGTAGCTGCTGACCCTCCTCTGTTTCTGTGGATATCACTTCAACCTTGGCGTTCGTCGCGTCTGCCAGCTCTTTAAGCTCATCCAGAGTGCTCTTAAAGCTCTCAATAGATAGGGAGCGCTCTCCGCACTTGGGGCACTGCTCCTTATTTAGCTGCTGCTCCAGCGTCTTTAAATCCTTGACCGTCTTCTCAGTCTTGTAATCGCAACTTGAGCAGGCGATGGTAACGCGGTAGCTCTCCACATCCTCGGAAAAGAGCAGCGTATCCACGGCGCCCATCTGAAGGTATTCTCTGACTTCATTCAAACCGTATGCCGCTAAGCCGTGATCCTTGACCACCTCTCTGAGAAACTTCTGCACCAGCTTCTTCTCCTTGACTATCTCCAGCTCTTCGAAGACGCCAGAAGCCTTGTCCACCAGCTCCGTTAAGCCAAACTCGTCGGTATAGGAGGTGTCTATTATGTCTATAACCTTCTTCTTAACTTCGTGGTGCAGGTAGTCGGCGTTCACAAAAAACTCTTTCGTCGGTCCAGGTCCGCCCACAAGCACACCCAACAGGTCTGGCACGTTCATGAAAATCTCGCTCGCCTGCTCACCCACGCGTTTGAAGTATTCATGGGCGGCGATCTCTATAAGCCTCTCAAAGCGGCGCTGACTTTGACCGCCGCGACCATGCTTTCTGGGCACGTTGGAGATTATCCTGCGCACTGTCTCTATTCGCTTGCCCTTGAGCAGGCCTATTGTAGCTTCATTCCTATCCACTAGAAGCAAGCCGTAGGTGCCCTTCTCCTCAAGCATCTCCTTTATGGGGTCTAGGAGAAACTGGGAGTCGCAGCGGTAGATGTAGGTGGTTATGGGCTCCGGGGGCTCTATTATGTAAACTTCCATCTTATCCTTGGTGCCGTGGGGGATAGTGCCCACGAGCAACACCATACCCTTCTCAGGCGGGCGCTTGAACAGCTTGAGGCGCTGCATTATAACCTCTAAAGCAGACTGCACATTCTTCCTCGTCCTCGCACTCTTTATGTTCATCGCCTGGGAGTACTCCTCCCGCATCTGAGCCATGACGTCGGCTAAGTTCTTATCCGGCGGGATGTAAAGGCTAATCAGCTCTGTGCCTTTGCCCTTCTTGCTCTCCAGAAACTCTATTTCCTTTTTCAGCCTGTGCAGCTCAACCGAGGATGCCTTTGCCATTATATCACCAAATATCCCGAAAAGAAGGGAAGTCTTTCCTTTTGTTTTTTTCCTGTTTATTTTTAAACTTTGCGCCTAAAAGTTTAAATATGTACCTGATGAATCACAGGTAGCAAAGTTAACATGGTGAGATATTTGAAGGCTGTGCTCAGCTTGGGTGGCTCCATAGTTGCGTCGCCTGGCATAAATCTGGATTTTATTAGAGAGTTTGCTTCGCTCGTGACTAAGCTTCGACGCGAGGGGTATCACCTAGCGATAGTGGTAGGTGGCGGAAGGGTGGCGAGGGAGTACATCGAAGCTGCTCGCGGCCTTGGAGCGAGTGAGAGTTTCTGCGATGAACTGGGTATATTGGCCACGAGGATGAACGCACGCTTGGTTATAGCTGCGCTTGGGAATGAAGCGTATGAGCATGTGCCCGAGAGCATTGAGGAGATAGAGGAGTGGGATAAGGTTATAGTTATGGGGGGTACTACCCCAGGACACACCACCGATGCCGTAGCTGCGATGCTTGCAGCGAGGCTGGGCGCAGAGCTGCTGGTAAACGCTACAAACGTAGACGGCGTTTACAGCGACGATCCGAAGAAGAATCCTGAGGCAAAGAAGTACGAAAGGATAAGCGTGGAGGAGTTAATTAAGCTTGTGGGCAACGAGCACAGGGCAGGCGTCTCAGCAATCCTCGACCCCAAGGCAGTGAGGATAATAAAAGAGCACAGAATTAAAACTGTGGTAGTTAAGGGCGAACTCCAGCGCATTGAGGCAGCGCTGCGCGGAGGCGAGCATCGAGGCACTGAGATAGAGGTGTAGAAATTGGTAGAGCTTAAGGTTACAAATCGCGGCGTTTGCGTTCCAGGGTTTATGGCAGCTGGGGTTAAGCGCGGAAAGTACGGCGTCGCCCTTATCAGAAGCGAAGCCCCTGCGAAGGCCTCGGTTATGCTCACCTCAAATAAGGTTAAGGCGGCGCCTCTGTTGGTCTCCAAGGAGCATGTGAACAACGATATTTTCGGGATAATCGCAAACTCTGGCAACGCGAATGCGTTTACCGGCGACGCTGGCATGGAGGATGCCCGCGAGATGTGCTCGCTCGCGGCAAAGTTGCTTGGGGGCAAAGCGGAGAACTACCTCGTGGCAAGTACCGGCGTTATAGGCAGGAGGCTTGACCTGGCTACGGTTGAGAGGCTCGCTAACGAAGCCGCTCGCTCGCTGGAAACCTCGCCAAAGGCAAGCGAGGCTGCGGCTCGAGCTATAATGACCACCGACACCTTTCCAAAGATCTGCTCAGTCGAAGTTGAGCTCAGCGACGGCTCCCGCTACGAGGTAGGGGGCATAGCCAAAGGCGCGGGGATGATCGCGCCAAAGCTCAGCCATGCGACGATGCTTTGTTTCCTCACCACCAACGCGCGCCTGGAAAAGGAGGAGATGGACGAAGCGCTAGCTAAGGCGGTGGAGCAGAGCTTCAACCGCGTGGTTGTGGACGGCGACACAAGCACCAACGACTTTGTTGTTCTGCTCGCAAATGGAAGTGCAGCTAACGATAGCATCGAGGGCTTCCAGGAGGCACTGAATTTTGTTACGCAGACGCTCGCAAAGAGCATCGCTCGAGACGGAGAAGGGGCGACGAAGTACATAGAGGTGCGCGTTTTGGGTGCTGTGAGCGATAGCGACGCAAATTTAGCCGCTAGAGCAGTGGTTGGCTCAAATTTAGTGAAAAGCGCTGTCTTTGGGGGCGACCCAAACTGGGGGCGAATAATCGCCGCCTTAGGCTACTCGGGCGCTGAGGTCGTGCCTGAAAAGATAACCCTGTACGTGGGTACAAAAGGCGACGAGAGAAGGGTGTGCCTGGTTGAAAAGGGGAAACCCCTCGCTCTTGAGGGCACCGCAGAGCTTAAAGCAGCGGAGGAGGTGCTTAGACAAAAGGAGATTTACATCACCGCAGAGCTTAACCTTGGCAGAGGCAGGGGCGAAGCATACGGCTGCGATCTAACTTATGAGTACATCAGGATAAACGCCGAGTACACCACATGACTTAAAACTTCTTTTCGGAAATGTTAAATATTCTTAAGGAGAAATTAAGAGCGAAGCTAGGGGTAGCCATGGAGATAGAAAAAATCAACCTTGAAAAAGGCTCAGCAACTGGATTGAGAATCCTCCTCGGGAAAGCACCGCTTATAGTAATTAAGGCAGAAAAAGGCTACCTTATGTGCGGCTACCTCAATATAGAGGTGGCTGAGAAGCTTGGCGATGCTGCGGCGGTTGTGAGAGGGGTTAACACTTTCGAGGACATGCTCGAAAAAGAGGTTGCAGAGGTCACTAGTGCAGCGGAAGCACTTGGCATAAGGAGAGGGATGAAAGGTAGGGAAGCGCTGGAGAGGATGCTGTGATGAGACCCTCGCTAGTATTGGTGCTTTTCCTGATACTGCTCACCCCCGTGCATGGAATTGAAATCACAAACTATGTGGCAAGCTTGGAAATATCCAACGATTATGGAATAGAGGAAGTGACGATCACAATATTCAATAACCAGAACATCACCATTACCGAGTTTCGATACCCCTTCTCCGGAAAGCTTAGAAATGTGATGGTCAGGAGCGGAGAGGAAGAGCTTAACTTCCGGGTAGAGAAGAGAGGTGAGCGCTCCTACATCGTGACAACCCTGCCAAAGCCTCTGCGCTTCGGCGACACCTACGAAATTACCTACCGCTACACCCTAGAACACATCGTGGAGAGGCACGAGAATATCTACATCCTGAGCGTAACCCACTCCCTCTTCGCAAATGTAAAGAACTTCAAGTTCACCATAGCCTTACCACCTGGCTACGGTGTGGTGGAGAACGGAGTCAGCCCGGAGAGTGAGCCCACCTCTGATGGGAGGAGAGTTATACTAAAATGGGAGCTCCACGAACCTATACCGCCAGAGTTTAAGGATTTCAGAGTTATTGTGATTTATGAGAACCTTTTCGAGGCGAGAGATTATATTTACATAGCTTTGCTCTTAATCGCCGCTGTAATCATACTCTTCCTTACATACAAGTATCTAAAGGCGAAGGGGATATCTATTAGGTTGTTGCTCGACAGAAAGAAGAGGCTTGAAGAGAAGATAGAAATCCTCAAAGAGGATGAACAGAAGATAATGAAGCTGATAATAGAGAATGAAGGCATAGACCAGCGAGACATTGTTAGAATTACAGGTTTTTCTAAAACAAAGGTAAGTAAGATATTATCTGAGCTTGAAAAGAGAGGAGCCATAAGGAAGGAGCAGGTAGGTAGAAGAAACAAGATATATCTTGCAAAGAAGCCATGATTTTCCATATGAAAACGTATGAAAACGTTACATCCAATATGGAAATTTCCGTAACGACAAGGAGTAAATTTTAGCTGCTATTCGGTGAAAGGAACATTGTAAAACAAAAGGAAACAAAAAGGTTTTTAAAACACTTTTATTTTATGAGCATGTCTAAATGGTTATCAGAAAAATTTTATATCACTCATCCGGGACTATTATTAGAACGTGGTGAGGTGAACATGAAGAGGTTTGCAAATACCGCTCAGAAGGTTAAGGCAATCCTCGAGGTATTTGAGGGGAGGGAGAAGCTAGCCGGGGATGAGATAGTAACAAGACTCCGTGAGCGTGGCTACGATGTCAACCCTGGAAATATAAAGATGTTCATACGCTACCACATGCTTTACAAGTACCTGCGCAAGGAGTCGAGAAGCGGAAAGAACCTGTACTTCCTTATAAGTTAGGATAAATTTTTAAGTTATCTCCTATCTTCTCTATTCATGCATCTCAGGAAAGTGCTTGAGGAGCTTTTAGCTGGGAAGCTCAGCGTGGAGGAAGCGGAAAGGAAGATCAAGCTTTTCAGCTTGGAGGAAATCTCCGGTTTATCCAAGCTGGATATAAACAGAGAAGCGAGAGCGGGTGCCCCCGAGGCGGTGTTCGGCGAGGGTAAGAGCGCTGAGCAGATAATTAAAATTGCTGAGAAGTTTATTGAGCGAAAGGGGAGGTGCATAGTCACCCGCCTAAATGAGGAGAAGATAAGGGCGCTTAAAGAGAAGTTTGAGGGCAGAGCCAAGGTGGAGATTTATCCCAATGCCAGGCTGGTGGTGCTCAAGGCGAAAGACTTTAAGCTGGAGAAGACAGGCGGCAGGGTAGCGGTGCTCTGCGCAGGAAGCTCAGACATACCCGCCGCTGAGGAGGCGGAGGTGATCGCGAGGGAGATGGGATGCGAGGTGTTCTCCTTCCGCGATATTGGTATAGCAGGCATACACCGCCTTCTACCCGCGCTGGAAAAGATTGTGAGCGCCGACGTTGACGTGGCAATAGTGGCGGCTGGCATGGAAGGTGCTCTGCCAAGCGTAGTCGCAGGTCTTGTGGACATACCAATTATAGGCCTGCCCGTCTCCACAGGCTATGGCATCCACGGCAAGGGCGAGACGGCACTCTTTGCCATGCTCCAGAGCTGTTCCCCCGGCATAGCGGTGGTGAATATAGACAACGGTTTCGGCGCAGGTGTAGTGGCGGCGCTCATAGCGAACCGTGCTGCGAAGTTTAGACAGAGAGTATCTCATAAATGAGCAGGAAGGCGCCAATGGTACGGAAGGGGTGATAGGGGCGGGGAAGGCGCCCCTATTTAGAAAAACTTAGCCCTCGCCTCGCAGGCGATCCTGCTCAGCACCTCGCGAATGGGTAGCGAGGTTTTCTCGGCGATGCGCCTTGCATCCTCGTACTCTGGCTTCAGGGTCACAACTTTGCCTTTTTCGTCCAAGCCCAGTTTCACCCTCGCATAGCCCTCGTAGTTTGAGATTCTCACCCTGATTTTCCTGACCTCTCTCCTGAGGGCAAAGCGCATGCTGACCCTGGAGTACCTCACCCCCAGGGTGCCCAGTTCGCGCATCATCAGCTGAGCGAGCACTTCCTCCTCGCCGAGAGGCGAAATCACCTGGACCACGTAGCCGGGGCGGTTTTTCTTTGCTACTGTGGGTATAATCTGCACATCCAGCGCTCCCGCCTTGAAGAGCTCTCCCACCGCATTCCCCAGAACCTCGCCAGAGACGTCGTCAACGCTTGTTTCGAGCAGCGATATCTGCTCCTTCTCCAGCAAGGGCGCTTCGCAGAGGTAAAGCTGGAGCACATTCGGTGCGCTGCTGAGCTGAGCTGTACCCGCGCCTCTGCCTATGCTCAAAATCTTGGCTACAGGAAGCTCCTCTGAAAACTCCTCCACAAGGCAAGCGAGAATCGCTAGTCCTGTTGGCGTGGTAAGCTCGCCTTTGTGTCTCTTAAAAAAGGGCACAGCTTTAGCTCTCAGAATCTCCGCAGCCAGGGGCAGGGGCACAGAAAGCTCACCATGCGAGGTTCTAACCACACCAGAGCCAACATTTACAGGCGTGGAGATTACATTAAAATCTTTAAAAACGCCCAGAGCGTCGAGCAGCGAAGCAGCACCAAGGATGTCGAATAGGGTGTCCACACTCCCAAGCTCGTGGAGGTGGGCATGCTGGTCGCAATGAATGCGTGCCTCGCCCTCTATGAGGGTCTCAAGGCATCGCCTGGCAAAGTCCTTTGCCTCCCTGCTAATCTGACATTTTTCAAGGATTTTTTCCATATAGTATCTGATGTCATCGTAAGATAACCCTTCAAAATCTTCTTCTATATTCAGCACCACCTGCTTGCACCTGATATTCTTCCTGTTCACATCTCTAAGCTCGAATCTAACTTTTTTCCCTGTCTCGCCCTCAATGAGCTTAACAACCTCTTCCAGGGCTTCAGAGGGGGCACCTAAGTCCAAAAGTGCGGCGATGAACATATCGCCGCTTATTCCGGCGACGCTCGGGTCTATAAGCAAGAGTTTCATGGCTGCTCACGCATGTACTCTTTCGCCAAAGCGTGATAAACCTCGGCGTTTTTCTTTATCGCCTTCACCTCCTCCCTGCTGAGCTCCCTCACAACCTTCGCCGGCACACCAAGGATAAGCGAGTTTGGCGGAAAGCTTTTGCCCTCTGTGAGCACAGCGCCAGCGCCCACAAGGCAGTTCTCACCAACATCCACGCCATTCAGCACCACAGCGCCCATTCCTATAAGCGAATTGCTCCCAATCCTGCACCCGTGGATGACGCACCCGTGGGCTATGCTCACAAAGTCGCCTATCTCTACTGGAAAGCCCTTGGAGACATGGATAACTGCGCCGTCCTGCACATTGGAGTACCTGCCTATTTTAATCCTATCCCTATCCCCCCGCAAAACTGCGTTGTACCATACGCTAGAAAAATCGCCTATCTCCACGTCGCCAATTAGTTGCGCAGATGGAGCTACGAACACATCCTTTCCCAACCTCGGTGAAATCCCTCTGAAGCTCATGAGCATGCAATCACTTCCTGAAGCTGGTAATCAGCTTTGGCTTTTTTCCTATTAAAACCATGTCCTCAATCCTTACACCTATCTCCCTATAAACCCCAGGTTCTACTGTCACCACCATTCCCTCGCGAAGCTCCTCCTTCCCGTGCATGCTTAAGGTAGGAGCCTCGTGCACCTCCAATCCAAGCCCATGTCCCGTGGAATGCAGAAAGTACTTCTCTAAGCGATACTCCCGCAGCACCTCGCGGGCAGCATTGTCAACCTCACGCACAAGGCTGCCGGCAACGCAATGTTCAATCGCCGCCCTCTGAGCTTCGAGCACCGCCTCATAAATCTCCTGGAAGGCTTTGCTTTCGGCGAGGGAAAAGCTGCGCGTTATATCGCTTGCGTAGTGCTCAAACCTCGCCCCCAGGTCGACAATAATCGAAGAAGGCTCAAGGGGAACCGCTTTTGGCGTGTGGTGAGGGATAGCGGAGTTCTCACCTGAGGCGATGATCACATCGAAGGCAGCATCGGCTTCCCTCTCCAACAGGTACCCAGCGTAGGCGGCAAGTTCCTTCTCACTCTCGGCTTGGGTAAGCCTCTCGGCGACTTTCCCCATTACTTGCTCTGCTATCCGCGCCGCCTTTTTTATCCTCTTCAGCTCCTCCTTCTCCTTCACCTTCCGCATATCCTCCAAGAACCCTAGGTTAGCCACCTGCCTCCCTTTAAGATACCTCTCATAGAACTCATAATTGGCGTACCCCTTCTCTATGCCAACTCGCTTACCCTTTATCTGCTTTAACCTTCGTCTGAAGTTCTTGACCACCTCCACCTCTACGTTTGAGCCTTCGCTTCGCTTCCCATCCATTGGCGAGACGAGAAGTCTTGGGTTGTCCTCAAGAAGCAGGGCCGCAAAAGCTGAGGGATAAAAACCGGTGAGGTAGTATATGTTCTGGGGCTTCAGCACTATACCTGTGCTCACCTTTCTCTTCCTAAGCTCCTCAAGGGCTCTCTCAAGGCGGTTCATGTGAGTTAATTATCTGCGCAGGTTTTTATATATAATCTGAATTGAAAAATTATGCGTTTGACTAAGAGGACTCACCTGAATATCAGCATCGCATCCCCAAAGCTGTAAAAGCGGTACCTGTGCTTAATCGCCTCCTGGTAAGCCCTGAGAATCCGCTCCCTCCCTGCGAAGGCGCTCACGAGCATTAGAAGCGTAGAGCGGGGGAGGTGGAAATTGGTTATTAGCCCGGCATAGGGCAGCCTGAACTCGTAGCCAGGGTAGATGAAGAGCGTAGTCGTAGAAACGCCCGGAACAACTCCTCCGTCCTGAAAGGCGCTCTCCAGGGCGCGAACAGTCGTCGTACCCACGGCGAAAACCCTGCACCCCTCTTCCAGCGCACGGTTTATCTTCTCTGCCTCATTGCGGGGTATCTCAAAATGCTCCTCGTGCATTCGATGCTTTTCCACCTCCTCCACCTTCACAGGCAGAAACGTGCCAAGACCAACGTGCAGTGTTATGAAAGCAAACTCCACGCCGCGGCTGCGGAGCTCAGCTAAAAGCTCCTGTGTAAAGTGAAACCCTGCGGTGGGTGCGGCGATGCTCCCGTCCTTGCTTGCATAAACCGTCTGGTACTCCTCCGGGTTATCTACCCTCCTCTTTATGTACGGCGGGGTTGGCATCTCACCTATCTTCCACATCGCCTGTCTAATATCTCCACCACTGAAGCGGACCACAAGTTTACCTTCGCTTTTATTCTCAACCCGAGCATGTATTCCAGAAGGAAATATTATCTCCATGCTCTCCCTCAGCTTGCCCTTGAAGAGGCACTCCCACAGGTTCTCCTCAAGCTCCTTCACCAGAAGAAGCTCCACCCTGCCGCCAGTGCTCTTCTTCCCCTTAAGGCGCGCAGGAATTACGCGAGAATTGTTGAAAACAAGCAGGTCGCCCCTCTCAAGGTAGCGTACTATTTCCCTGAAGATGCGGTGCTCTATATTGTCGCCTCGCAGCACCATTAACTTTGAGGCATCCCTCCTTCTAAGGGGCTCCTGGGCGATAAGCTCCTTTGGCAGGGCGTAGTCGAAGTCGCTCAATTTCATAGTCAACAAAGGAGAGGTTCACGTGGAAAATATATAGTTTAACCTTAATTTTAACAAAACCTCCACCGCAGGATACCGAACAAAACTTTTAAATATTTATTAAATTAATTACACAGGTGGCTTAGTGGAAGCCCGCTCCGATAATCTGATATTACAAAAAGCTCTGCAGGAGATTGAGAGGATGAAGGAAGTAAGCATTGCCAAGGGTCTGGTAATTCTTGTTATCCTTTTGAGCATGCTCTCCGTGGCTCATGCCAAGCCAGAGTATGCGGAAAAGACTGGCGAAAGCTGCGTTGTCTGCCATCCCAATGGTCCGCCTGAACTGGGACCTGCGGGAGAGTACTACAAGGAGCACGGCACCCTCGAAGGCTACGGCGAGCTTCCAGCAGGAGAGCCTGAGCCAGGGGGGAGGTGCAACGTCTGCCATGCCCAGTTCAAGCCCAACCCCACGCCCCGGGACTTGAGCGCTGCTCCGCGAGAGCCCAACCACAGGTTTGAGTTCAACCACGGCGGCGGCAAGTTCTGGTGCCTCACCTGCCACAACCCTGTGAACCGCGACACCCTTCGCCTTTTCAACGGGAGCGAAATCCCCTTTGAGGATGCTCCTGAACTATGCGCCCAGTGCCATGGCGTGATTTACCAAGAGTGGAAGGACCACATCCACGGCAGGTGGGTTGGCAGTATCGAAAGCCCAGAGCCGGATGTTATATGTACAGATTGCCACAACCCGCATGATCCAGAGTTCAAACCGATTAAGCCAGAGAAGCCGCCGGAGAAGCCTCCAGCTTCAAAGGAGATTCCCAACTATCCGGTATACTCTTTCATAGTGCTAGCACTAAGCCTTTTGCTTGCTGTGTACGCCGCGTGGAGGTAGAGAGATGGTTGACGAGAGCAGGAGAGACTTCCTCAAAAAAGCGGCTGCTGGTGCAACCGCAGCTGTTATTCCTTTCGCAAACGTGCGTATCCCAGTAATTGACGTAACCCTCGAGGAGTTCTTCCAGAAACACTACAAAGAGATGAGTGACGATGACAAGAAGCGCGTTATAGAGCGTCTTAAGAAAGAGTACAAGGAGAAGTACGGTATAGACGCTGAGATAAAGACGACGCCACCAAAGGAAGGCGTTGTTTGGGGCTACGCGCTCAATATACAGAAGTGCATCGGCTGCAGGCGCTGCGTCTATGCCTGCATGCGGGAGAACAACCAGTCTCGAGCCTCACCTAAGGATCCGACTAAAAGCGAGATACAGTGGATCCGCGTGCTTGAGATAGAGAAGTTCAAGATTCACCCTGGCGAGGAAGGCAAAGACTTCCGTACTCGCTTTGGCGAGATTATTGCGGGCGTCAACTTAGAGGAGAATGAGCACTACTACAACCCGGAGCATGTGCCAGAGGAGGATAAATTCTACGTGCCTATCCAGTGCCAGCAGTGCGAGCGCCCACCCTGTGTGAAGGTGTGCCCAACAAAAGCTACATGGAAGGAGCCTGACGGAATAATCGTGGTGGACTACAACTGGTGCATTGGCTGCAGATTCTGCCTCGCCGCGTGCCCCTACTGGGCTCGCAGGTTTAACTGGAGCGATCCATATTTACCCAAGGAGGAGATCAACCCCAAGATGCACTACCTGGGCAATCGTATCCGCATGCGTGGCGTTGTGGAAAAGTGCACCTTCTGCATACAGCGCACCAGAGAGGGGCGCTACCCCGCGTGCGTGGAAGCTTGTCCAGTGGGTGCAAGGAAGTTCGGCAACCTGCTTGATCCAGAGAGCGATGTGAGGAAGGTGCTGGAGAAAAAGCGCGTCTTCCGGCTGAAAGAGGAACTCGGAACGCAGCCGAAATTCTTCTACTTCATGGACTGAGGTGATGGAGATGAGCAAGCTAATCGACTTCGTGATAACCTCAATAAAGGTTTCCCTGACAGGAAGCAAGAAGTACTACGCATGGCTGGCGAGTCTGCTCATAATGGTGCTCTTCGGAGCGTTTTCATATTACTACCAGCTCAAATACGGATTGATAATCACCGACATCCGCGACCAAGTGAGCTGGGGTAGCTACATCGCCAACTTCACATTCCTCGTTGGCGTAGCAGCGGCGGCAGTGATGATCGTCTTGCCTGCGTACATCTACAACTACAAGGAATTCAAACATATCACCATATTCGGCGAACTCCTCGCTGTTGGAGCTTTGACAATGTGTCTGAGCTTCGTGCTTATTGACCTCGGTAGGATTGACAGGATGCTCCACATCCTGCCCTTCACAGGTACGCCAAACTGGCCTCAGTCCATGCTCACCTGGGACGTGATTGTGCTCAATGGCTACCTGTTCCTGAACCTGCTAATCCCGGGCTACCTGCTGTACAAAGCCTACGTTCGCGAGCCTCCACGAAAGTGGATTAAGATATTCATCCTCATCTCCATACCCTGGGCGATAAGCATCCACACAGTTACGGCGTTTCTCTACGGTGGCTTAGCCGCGAGACCCTTCTGGAACACCGCCGTGATGGCTCCGCGATTCCTTGCAAGCGCGTTTACAGCAGGACCCGCACTGATGATAATTATCCTCCAGATAGTCAGGCGCTACACATGCATTGGCAAGCCCGGGTGTAAGCTCGTTGTGACGGACAGAGCGCTCTTCACCCTGGCGCACATCGCTTTAATATCCATGCTGGTCAACCTGTTCTTCCTTGGCTCTGAGATTTACACCGTGGGCTACGCCGCAACCTCACACCTTGCGCCGCTGAAGTACCTCTTCTTCGGCCTGGAGCACAACGGCGTACACTATGGCAAACTTCAGCCATACATGTGGGCAGCGATTACAATGGAGATAATCGCCGCGATCTTGCTGCTCTTCCCGAAGACCCGCAAGAACTTCACAACGCTCAACATAGCCTGCATCTTCGCCTTCCTCGGCATATGGACAGAGAAGGGTATGGGCCTCATAATACCAGGCTTTATACCCACGCCCATCGGCGAGATATGGGAGTACTATCCCACACTTATGGAGATAATGATAACCCTCGCCGTGTGGGCTCTTGGTTTTCTGGTGTACACCCTTCTCCTCAAGGTTGCTATAGCGATAGAAGCCGAGGAAGTGGTGCACCCCAGCGCTAAAGACAAAGAGATGCCTGAGGCGCACTGAGTAGGGGCGCCGCACCCGCCCCTATTACCCCATCCTCACTCACCAACTACCATTTAGAGATTGCTTCTTCCACAGCGTTGACCCACTGTTTAACGGCGTTGCGCAAAATCTTCTTTGCCTCTTCCTTGGGCACTGCCTCGTAAAGGTATGCTCTTCCCCTCTCCCGTGTAACCACGCGGCGATAGGCTAAGCCATAGCCAACCAGATTCTGAAGGGCACGCTGCACTAAGCTGCGGCTTTTGCCTATACGCTCGCTGAGTTCAACTGGCGTACCGGGAGCCTTAAGCAGCTCAAAGTAAAGCTCAGCCTCCAGGGGGCGAAGCCCGAGCAGACACTGCATTACAAAGTCAACACTGGGCTCGCCCGAGCATATCAAGCTTCTCGCCTCAAACATCGCCAGACCTCTGTTCCCTATATTATGTTCAAATTTGTTGAACATGTTACAATATATTTAAACTCTTGAAAATAATTCCGTGATGAAAGGATATATAACTATCGCAGGTGATTGAATGAAGAAGCTTCTAGCGATAAGCCTTGTGCTGCTCATCCTCGCAAGCGGATGCACCAGCAAAGGCGGAGGAGGCAATGCCGAGGAGGAGCTTGCAGCGGCGCTGCACTCGGGCAAGCCCACGCTGGTGATGTTTTATGCCACCTGGTGCAATCCGTGCAAGCTGGAAAAGCCGATCATAGGCGAGATTCAGCTGGAGTATGGTAGCAGGGTGAACGTTGTTTACGTGGATGTGGACAGGTATCCTAGGCTTGTTTCCCACTACGGCATTCGCGGTACGCCCACAATGATGTTCTTCGACTCTAAGGGTAGGCCCGTAAAAACCTTTGTGGGCTACACCCCAAAACCCCAGCTGGTAGCAACCTTAGAAGCGCTGATGAGGTGATGGCAATGGATGAGATAGAGGCGATAAAGAGGAAGAAGCTTGAGAAAATGCTCCTCCGCGCATCTCAGCCTAAGGTGGAGTACCCCTCCTCCCCAGTGTATGTGAACGAGGCAACCCTCGCTGAGACTGTGCAGAAGTATCCCTTAGTGCTCGTGGACTTTTACGCCGACTGGTGCCAGCCGTGCAAAATGCTCGCGCCCATAATCGACGAACTCGCCGCTGAGCTTAAAGGCAAGGTGGTGTTTGCAAAGATAAACGTGGACCAGAATCCCAGGGCGGCGATGCAGTACCAGGCGATGAGCATACCAACGCTTGTGCTCTTCAAGAACGGCAAACCCGTGGATCGTATGGTCGGAGCCATGCCAAAGCAGATGCTCCTAGCAAGACTAAAGCGCTTCCTGGGGTAACCTCCTCTTTAGCATGTAAATCCCACCGGCAAGAGGAAAAGCCAGAGTGCACAGCAGGTAAACCTGCCCCGGGGTAAGGATATAGAGGAGGGGATTGCTCTCAAAGGGGAACAATGGCGTCATATCTTCATAGAGTAGGGAATCCAGAAGCACGTGAGACCAGGTTCCCAAGAGGGCGCCTAGGTAAAGGCTTGGGAGGTGCTCCCTTCTAAGCAGGTGCATTGTCAGTGCTAAGGCAGCGGCGATCAGCGCAGCTACCGCATACGTGTGGCTCAGCCCGTGAAGCGCAAAGGGCATGCCCAGAAAGAGCACCACAAAGGGTTGCACATCCAGCACGACGCTTCCTATAAGCAGAGACCCTGCGCTCACCCTCCCCCTGAAAAGCACTGCCATGAGTAGCGCAGGCCCAAGGTGGAAGGGTGTAATGGGCATGATTAATATACCACCCAGCCCAACTTAAACCATGCGCTTTTTGCCTTTCTACAAGGTGAGTGCCTTCTCCAAGAAGCCCTACGCCGGTAACCCCGCGGCAGTGGTGCTGAACGCTGAAGCGCTTGGCGATGATACCATGCTCACTATAGCGCGCGATGCGAATGTGACAGAGACCTGCTTCCTCTCTACCTCGGAGAAGGCTGACTTTAAGGCGAGGTACTTCACGCCAACGCAGGAGGTTGACCTCTGCGGGCACGCCACAATCGCAAGCATTCACGTGCTGGTAGAGCAGGGGATAATTAAACCCGAAGATAAGGTGCAGTTAACCCTTGAAACCCTTGCGGGCGTGCTTGAGGTGGAGGTGGAGAGACGCAGTGATGGCTTTCTGGTATGGCTCACCCAAGCAGAGCCAAGGTTTACTCCTGCGTCCATAGAAAAAAGTGAGGCTGCGTCGCTGCTGGGAATAAGCGAGCGAAGTCTTGGAGACTTGCCAATAGAGGTAGTTTCCACTGGCTTACCGGCGCTGCTTGTGCATCTCTCGCGGAGAGAGGAGCTTCTAAGGCTGAAGCCAGATTTTCCGGGCATCGCCCAGGCGTGCGCTCGGGCTAAGGCGGCTGGCATCTATGCCTTCGCCCTCTCAGGCAATGAAGCTGAAGCGAGGTTCTTTGCGCCCCTCTGTGGCATAGATGAGGACCCGGTCACTGGCACCGCCGCAGGTGCGCTGCTCGCATATCTATTGCGCTATCGCGCGTTCAAAGGCAGGAGGCTTATAATATCCCAGGGTAAAGTCCTGAGAAGGGAGGGGGAGATTTATGCAGAGCCTTGCGAGGATGGAAGGGTGAGAGTTGGTGGCTACGCAACCACCTTCCTGCGGGGAGAAATCCTTGTGCCATGATGTTCAAATTTTGTCATCGTCGTCACCCTGTGCACATTCTGCTGGTGGCGATAATGAAGGAGTTTATTTCAAAGGTTGTTGAAGGCAAGGATTTAAGCGAAGAAGAAGCTACGCAAGCGATGAAGCTCATAATGAGCGGCAAGGCGACGCCTGCTCAGATCGCAAGCTTTCTTACCGCCCTTCGCATGAAGGGTGAGACGATCACCGAAATCTCTGCCTTCGCTCGTGTTATGCGCGAGTTTGCAGCGCAGATTAACCCTCGTGTTGACGGCAGACTTGTGGACACCTGTGGCACCGGTGGAGATAAGGTGAAAACCTTCAACATCTCAACCATAGCCGCCTTCGTTGTCGCTGGCGCAGGCGTGCCCATAGCCAAGCACGGCAATCGCAGCGTCACCTCGAAGGCGGGGAGTGCAGATCTGCTCGAGGCGCTGGGGGTGAACCTAAACCTCTCACCAAAGCAGGTAGAGAGCATTATAGAAAACATAGGCATAGGCTTTATGTTCGCTCCCACCTTTCACGGGGCCATGAAGTATGCGATAGGCCCGAGGAAGGAGATAGGCATCCGCACGGTGTTCAATGTGCTTGGTCCGCTTACAAACCCCGCCAACGCCCAGGCGCAGGTCCTGGGGGTTTTCGACTCCGCGCTGGTGGAGCCTCTCGCGCAGGTTCTTGGTCGCCTTGGGGTGGAGCATGCGCTGGTGGTGCACGGCTTAGAAGGCCTGGACGAGATTTCCATCTGCGGAGAAACCTTAGTGGCGGAGCTCAAAAATGGAAGCGTGGAGACCTACACGCTTTCTCCAGAGGACTTCGGAATAAGGCGCGCCCGCGCCGAGGAGCTCGCTGGCAGAGACGCTCAGGGGAATGCAGAAATCGCTAAGGCGCTGCTAAAAGATCGCGAAGAGGGAGCGAGGCGCGATATAGTGGTGCTCAATGCGGCGGCGGGTATCTACGTTGGGGGTAAGGCGAAAAGCATCGACTCAGCTATAGACCAAGCGGAGAAGAGCATAGACTCCGGCGGAGCCTATGAGAAGCTCTTAGCTCTTGTGGAGGCGAGCAGGCAAAGCTAGTTTCAAACTTTTCTGACGAGAAGCTACCGCCTTCTTCTGCCGCTGGGCAGGGCTGAAAGGAATGGTTAAGGTAAAGATATGTGGGAACACAAGCATCGCTGACATTGAGTTGGTCTCTGAGCTAGGTGCAGACTTCGCAGGTTTTATAGTTGAGGTGCCCGTGGATACGCCGCGGAAGATTACCCTAGCTGAGGCTGAGAAGATAATGGAGGAGATGCCCTTTACCACCGCTGGCGTTATGGTTATAATGCCTCAGAGCGTGGAAGAAGCTTTGAACATGTACATGGCGGTTCGCCCCGACTTCCTTCAACTGCATGGCAACGAGTCTCCAAAGTTCGTGCGGGAGCTTCGCGGCTTGGTGTCGTGCAACATAATCAAAACCATCCACGTCAAGGGCGAGGAAAGCATCTCCGAAGCTAAGCGCTACGTCAACTACGTGGATGCGATACTCCTGGACACCCCCTCTCCGCAGCAGGGAGGCTCAGGCAGGACCCACGACTGGGAGGTCTCGCGAAAAATAGTGGAGAGCATACCCAAGCCCGTGATACTTGCGGGAGGGCTTACCCCTGAGAACGTTGCCGAGGCTATTGAGATAGTCAAGCCATACGCAGTGGACGTTTCCAGCGGCGTCGAAGCTGAGCCTGGAAAGAAGGACCCGGAGAAGGTCAGGCGCTTCATTGCCCAGGCAAAGGGATTGGAATGACAAAGCTCAAGGTGACTGTCTCCTCCAAGGAGGAGGCGAGACATGCTGTGCCTTTTGCCAGCGCCATAGGGGTTAGCGTAGATGTTAACAGCAGGGAGAGCATCCTTGCGGCAAGGGAGATATTCGCAAGTCTTCCTATCTTCCTATACACCGTGGCTGAGATTGAGCCGAGATTTGCTGCTCAAGCAATGCGCGTTTATGAGCTCGCTGCCCCTCACGCACTCGAAATTAGAGGAAGCGAAAAGCCTGAGTACCTCAAAAAACTACGCTCAAAGCTGGGGTGCCATGTGATAAAGTCTCTCGAGGGTGGCGACGCAGAGAAGGTCGCGAAGTATGCGGAAGCCTGCGATGCCATCGCCATTAAGCTTGCTAAGCCTGAGGTGGAACTTGGGCTCAGGTTGAAGGGCTTGACTCCCAAGCCCGTGATTTTCTCCTTTTACGAGGTTAATGAGAGCGTAGAGGATTTTCTGGCTGAGGTCAAGCCCTTTGCAATAAGCCTGAGCTTTAAGCAGCTTGCAGGGCAAAGGATTAATAGCCTCCTCGCCAAATTATCTCCATGAGGGAACTGTTTTCCTTCCTCTCTGAGGAGCGCGTTCTCGTTGATAAGGAAGACCTGCTCCTATACTCCTACGACGCAACGCCTTCACGAAGGTATCCCATCGCCGTGGTTAGGCCGGTAAGCACAGAAGAGGTTGTGGAAATCGTAAAGGTGGCTTCACGAAAGCGAATACCTCTCGTCGCTCGCGGTGCCGGCACGAGCCTGAGCGGTGCCCCACTTCCCTGCGAGGGCTGCATTGTGGTGGACTTCTCGCTGATGGATGAGATTATTGAAGTGGATGAGGTCAACGCCTTTGTTGCTGTGCAACCCGGCGTGGTGTATGAGGCGCTTAACCGTGAGCTGGCGAAGCACGGGCTCTTTTTTCCACCTGACCCTGGAAGCGGAAGCGTTTGCACCATCGCGGGCATGGTGGCAATGAACAGCTCAGGCATACGCGCCGTGAAGTATGGCACCACTCGCGACTACGTTGCCTCGCTTGAGGTTGTGCTCGGCACAGGCAGAGTTGTTAAGCTTGGCGGGAGGTACAAGAAGAGTTCATCCGGCTACGACCTCAAAAGCCTCTTCGTTGGGAGTGAGGGGACGCTGGGGCTCTTTACAGAGATAGGGCTCCGCGTGATACCTAGGCCAAACCACCACGCGGCTATGATTGCGCACTTCGACGACTTCACAGAAGCTGGGAAGGCTATAACCCAAGCTATGGCAAAGCGCCTTGACGTGGCTGTGCTGGAGGTTATGGACTCCCTGGTTGTGGAAGCCGTGGAAAGCTTCTCAGGCATAAACCTGGGCTCAGCCGAGGCTCTCGTCTTAGCTGAGGTTGAGGGCTTTGACGCTAACGTTAAGGAGGAGATTCGCAGGATTGCGCAGGTTTTCACCCGGAGAGGGGCGAAGGTGGAGCTTGCCTTCGACGAGGCAGAGATCGCTCGCCTGTGGCGTGCTCGAAAGGCTGCACTTCCAGCGTTGGCGCGCCTCGCAAGCACACTGCTGCTCGAAGATATCACTGTGCCCGTCTCGGCGCTGCCCGAGATGATGCGTAGAATTCGCGGCATTGGCCAGAGGCATAACATTAGAATCGCCACCTTTGGTCACGCTGGAGACGGCAACCTGCACCCAACTTTTCTCGTAGAGAACGAGGAGGAGATGCGCAGGGTGAGCGCTGCGATAGAGGAACTGTTCAGGGAGTGCCTCTCTCTCGGGGGCACCCTCTCGGGAGAGCACGGCATTGGCACCGAGAAGCGCCGGTATTTCGAGCTTGAGCACGGCTACGCAACGCAGGTAATGCGCGAGATAAAGCGCGCCCTTGACCCAAAGAACATCCTCAACCCAGGAAAGATTTTTTATGGAAGGCAAGCTTATTTTAAGCTGAGATGAAAAAGAGGCTTCTATTGCATGTGTGCTGCGCTCCAGACGCTACTGTGCCCTACCAGCGACTCAAAGATGAGTACGAGGTAATCGCCTTCTTCTACAACCCCAACATCCACGGAGAGGAGGAGTATCAGAAGCGCCTGCACGAGGTGGAGAGGCTTGCGAAGCTCTGGGACTTCCCTCTAATAGTTGGGGAGTACAACGTGGAGCAGTGGTTCAGCGCAGTTCGAGGCCTTGAGGATGAGCCAGAAGGGGGCAAGCGCTGCGAGGTGTGCTACTCGCTGCGCTTGGAGGAGACGGCAAAGCTTGCGAAGGAGCTTGGATGCGAGGCTTTTGCAACAGTGCTCACCATAAGCCCCCACAAGAAGGCGGAGAAAATAAACGCCATAGGTAAAGAAGCAGGCGAAAGACACGGCATCGCTTACCTTGAGTCTGACTTCAAGAAGAAGGATGGGTTTAAAGAGAGTGTCAGGATAAGCAGAGAGCTTAATCTCTACCGGCAGAACTACTGCGGCTGCAGGTTTTCTATGAGGTAGCTCATTCTAAAATAGTGGTGTTCCAGGGCAGGGAGCTGAACTGCACAACCTCGCCTGGCAAGACATCGTGGCGTATTGCTATCTTGTCCTCACCAACGAAAACAACTGTGGAGTTCCACGGATATCCCACACTTACGGTATCTCCAGCCTTTAGAAGAAGCTCAAGCGTAATGGTTTCACCAGCCTCGGAGACCCTTGCCTTTATATTCATGCCCGGCAGCTCAACCACATCACCCTCGCTGGCAGCCCCGAAAACTGATTCAAACTCCTCCTTTGAGACCACAACAAACCGCTTCAGGTACTCCACGCGGGGGATCTCGTCATATATAGGGATTACCGTCACGAGCTCAGGGTTTACATCGCCGTACGCCTCACTCGGGGCAAGGGTAACCGTCTTTGTTTCGTTTATTCTCATCCCGAGCACCGCTCTTTCAAATCCGCTTATCACCTCGCCACTGCCAAGAGTGAAGGTGAAGGGCTTATAGCTACCACGGAGGTCAAACTCCTGCGCCTTAGGTATACTCTGGTCCCTCGCTATTTCCTCAATCGTCGTATCGAAGACCTGGCCATTCTCAAGTCTCCCTATATAGTCTACAGTTACGACGTCTCCTTCCTGCGCCACCTTAGGGTTAGCCACACCCTCACGCGATATATTGAGAAGCCTGACAGTGAAGGTGAGCGTTTTGCCAGCAAGGGGATGGTTATTGTCTATGAAGGCATGTGTGCCATTGGTGTAGATCATCACCATGCCAAAGGGGGTCATAACTGTGGTATTCTCCACATTGTGGTGAAGCTTTATTGGGGGCAGCAAGGGCTCAGACTCAGGCGCCTCCTCCGGAAGTGTTTCCCCCTCAGGCTTTGAGCCAAAGAGGTTGAAAACAACACCGCTCGCCAGGATGCCGCCCACCATTATAACAAGGATGAACCACAGCCAAAGGCGGGAGTTCTTCTCGGGTTTATTTCCTTTGCTTCTCATCGCACAAGCTTGCACGCTGCTCTTTATATAGTTTTCCTCGAATTGTTCCCGCAAGCTCTCGCGTAAAGTTTAGCCACCCCTTCCACGACCTCCTCTACGCTTAGCTTACTGGTGTCCACCATGTAGTCGTGGTTCGCATAGTAAGGGGCGCGCTGCTCCATGAGCTCCTTTATCCTTCTCAGAGGATTATCTACCCTAAGCAGGGGTCGTGAGGTATCACCGCGAAGGCGCTGGTATATCACCTCGGGCTCAGCGTGCAGATACACTATAACTCCATTCTTGCGGAGGTTGGAGATGTTCTCCTTGTTGAGCACAACCCCCCCGCCGGTTACTATCACACAGCCTTCGAGCTTTGAAACCTCCTCCACCACGCGGCGCTCCAGCTCCCGAAAGTGTGGCTCGCCGTGCTTCTGGAAAATTTCCGCAATCTTCATCCCTGCCCTGCGCTCTATCTCCTCGTCGGTATCCACGAAGCGCAGCCCGAGCTTAGCTGCCAGAGCTTTGCCCACTGTGCTCTTTCCAGCGCCCATGAATCCTGTGAGTACGAGATTCTTCTTCATGATTCTTCCCCTTACGCACAGCATTGTAACGAGCTCAATCCCTAAAGCTTTATATTAAGGCGTGCTAAATATTAGCATGGTTAGAGTTGCGATAATCGGCGGCAGCGGCGAATTTGGCAGACTTTTTGCGAGAGTTTTCGCCGAGGAGGGGCACGAGGTTGTTATCACGGGCAGAGACCAGGCAAAGGGGGAGCGAGTAGCTAAGGAGATAGGTGTGCGCTTCTCGCGAGATAACGTCGCTGCCGCGAAGTGGGGGGACATAGTGATAATAAGCGTGTACATAGACAACACTGTCGAGGTTATAAAGCAGGTGGCGCCGCACGTGCGGGAGGGCTCGCTTCTAATGGATGTCACCAGTGTAAAGGTGGAGCCGTGCAAAGCGATGCTCGCCCATGCCAGGCGAGGCGTGGAGATTATAGGCACCCACCCTATGTTCGGACCCCGCGTAACCAGCTTCGAAGGCTTGGTGTTCATCCTCACGCCGTTGCGAGGAGAGAAGTGGAAGCGCTGGCTTCTCGAGTGGCTGGAGAAGCACAAGGCGAGGGTGATAGTAACCACGCCAGAGGAGCACGACAGAATAATGAGCGTTGTTCAGTGCCTGACCCACTTCACCTACATAAGCGTAGCCTCAACGCTACGCGAGCTTGGCATTGACGTTAAATACTCCCGCCGCTTTGCCTCGCCGATTTATGAGCTGATGCTGGACCTTATCGCGCGCATTGTGGGGCAGAACCCCCACCTCTACGCCAGCATACAGATGCACAACCCCCTCGCCACGAAGGTGCACGACACCTTCATATCGCAGGCTTCCAAGCTGCGTGGGATAGTCGCAGCCAAAGACAAGCGCGCTTTCGTTGACCTCATGGCCAAGGCAGCGCGTCACATGGGCGACGTCGAGGCGGCGATGGGGCGCAGCGACAAAGCTATACACGCGCTGAGCGAGGAGCTCAAAAAGCTCAAGGAGAGCATAGGCAAAGAGGTTGCGCTCCGCCACCTCTACTCTGGAGCGGTGCATATGGGCAGGGTGGTGGAGGTTGACCCGGAGAAGGTTACGCTCATAGCAGGCAAGAAAAAGGTAACCCTCAAGATAGCCAATGTGGAGCTTCTGCCCGAGGAGGAGCTTCTGCGCTACAAAGCTGAGCACCTGCCAAAGGAAAGGCGGGACTTTTCTGTTGTTTTGCCGGAGGGTGCGGATGAGAAATTTATCGCATCGCTCCTTCGGCACAGCATACGTGGAGCACTCACCTGCGAGGTCATAGACATCTACCGCGGAAAGCAGATTCCCCAGGGAATGAAAAGCGTTACCTTCCGCGTGATTGGCGTTGACCTCGACTTTGCACAGGTGGAGCGCTTCCTGCGCGGCATAGGTGGTA
Source organism: Candidatus Pyrohabitans jungbluthii (assembly GCA_002010065.2). Taxonomy (GTDB): domain Archaea; phylum Hydrothermarchaeota; class Hydrothermarchaeia; order Hydrothermarchaeales; family BMS3B; genus Pyrohabitans; species Pyrohabitans jungbluthii. Next base: position 135,582 of record MTMD02000002.1, read on the forward strand.
GGCTAAGATGAGCTCTTCTTCCTTTCTTTTATGTAATCCTCCACCATGCCAAAGGTGATGAAGAGCAGCAAAACAAGCAGCAGAACCTTTACAAGACCATACTTCGCCGCAAGCTCTGTGAAGAGCACCTTAACCCAGCCAACTTTGGGTATCCAGAACACCACCTTCCCGCGGAGGTACTGCTCGCTCACCGGCGGGGCTAGCATGACGCGGGGGTCCTGGTCGGGGTAGGGATTCGTGAGGTTATTGTCGCCCTTGGTTATAAAGTACAGCTTTCCGTCTATCTCCTCAATCGCCACGACGCGGTGCACTACAGGTATGTGCTTAAACGGGTTGTAGTAGACTATTATGTCCCCAACCTTCACATCCTCTGGCTCTACTCCCTTTATAACCACAAGGTCGCCCTTGCTGAACGTCGGTTCCATGCTGCTGCTCACGACCGCCATCACCGGCTTCTCTGCGCCAAGCACTAAGCCCAGGCCAAAGTTTAAGGCAATAGCGAGGATGAGCCCTATTACGATGTACCTGCCTGTGTCTAAGAGTTCGCTTTTCACATCCATTATTGCTTTACCCGCAAAGATATTCTCTGAAAAATATTTAAAATTCTCCAAGCTGCTCCACGCTACACTCGCTTGCGGGCTTATCTAAGCGGAGTCTCACGAAACGGGGCATGCGCAGCCTTAAATCGCGGGTCACCGAGTCGTACGCTATTTCAGCTACGAACTCTGGCTTTACAAAGCTCGCCTCCTTCACACCTTCATAGCCAGCCAGCTCCAGAGAGTTCACGCGAAGCTTTTCAAGCTGCTCTCTCAAGCTACGTAGCGTGGCTTCGTCAAAACCTGTGCCCACCTTGCCCACGTAGCGCAGCTCGTCGCCATGATAGAGCGCAAGTAGGAGCGCCCCAAAGCTCTCCTCTCGCTCACCTTTGCCTTTTGTGAAGCCTACAATAATGCAGTCCACACTCTTAATCCGCTTTATCTTGAGCCAATCGCTGCTTCGCTTTCCAGGATCGTAGATGCTCTTCTTCCGCTTCGCCACTATGCCCTCGAGGCCAAGTTTAAGCACAGCCTCGTAGTAAGCCTCGCCGTGCTCCTCAACGAAGTCTGCTATGACTACGTGTTTCCCCTCCCTCAGCGCTTCCCTCAGCACCTCCTTTCGCTTCATGAGGGGCGTGTTAAGTAGCGACTCGCCTCTATAAGCCAAGATGTCAAACACCACGTAGCTCGCTGGAAAGCGCTTCGCCAGGTAGGCGACGCGCTCCTGCGGGGCGTTGAGCCTCTCTATCGCAAGCTGAAAGTCTGGCTTGCCCCCGCGAAGCACCACAATCTCGCCGTCGAGAATCGCTTTGCTGGAGACCAGCTCCTTGAGCTCCGTAAGCTCCGGAAAGGCTTCGAGCAGCTCATTACCCCGCCTGCTCCTTATGCTCAGCTTGGTGTCAATATAACTTATGGCGCGAATCCCATCCCACTTAACCTCAAAAATCCAATCGGGCGAAGAAAAGGGCTTTCTTGCTGTCTTTGCAAGCATCGGTTTAATAAACATCTTCTACTCCTGCTTTGCCTTGAGTTCCTCCACAGTCTTTCGCAGGGCTTCCATTAGGCTCTTAACCTCCTCCTTTTCCGCCTCCTCCACCACGACGACCTCGCCCGCTAGCTTCTTGTTGATAAGCTCCTGAAGCCTCTCCACGTAGGTATCGCGGTAGCTCGCTAAGTCAAACTCCCCCGAAAGCGCGTCCACTATCGTCGCCGCCAGCTCCAGCTCCTCCTCAGGGGGCTCCTTTATGCCCTGGAGCTCCTCCATGTCCTGTGGACTTACAACCTCATGAGGATAGTGCAGCGTCGTCGCGATCAGCGCACCCCTGTAGGGGTGTACCAGTACTGGATATTCTTTAGAGCGGAGCGTAAGCCTGCCCGCCCCAGCTTTGCCCGTGCGCTGAAGGGTATATAAGAGCAGGGCATACGCCTCCTCGCTCTTATCAGGGGTGAGGATGTAGGAGGTGTGGAAGTATATCGGGTCAACGCTGGCAAGGTCAACAAACTTCTCAAGGGCTATCTTCTTACTCGAAGCCGGCTTAATAGCCTCAAGCTCTTCTTCCTCAAAGACCACATACTCACCCTTGCGCACCTCGTAACCTTTAACTATTTCTTCCAGGGGGACCTCCTCACCGCACTTGCTACACACCCGTTTAAATTTTATTGGCGCGTTGTCTCTGCGGTGAAGCATGCGGAAGGAGAAGACCTTCTCTCGAATCATGGGGTAGAGCTTTACGGGCACGTTGACCAGGCCCACCGTTATACTCCCGCTCCATATCGCCCGCTTTGGCGGCTTAGCGCTAAGCTCCATACCTCACCTCCAGCCTCTGAGGCTCAAAGAACCCGCACCAGGGGTCTCCCCTCTCAGGTACAGTATTTATATTCAACTCCACAGGTGATAAACCTTTCTCCAGCTCTTCCCAGGCGAGAGGCGTTGAAACCGGCGCCCCTTCCAGGGGGCGCAGTGAGTATGGCGCCGCCATGGTCTTGCCCACGGCGTTCTGGGCATAGTCTATTTTAACCTCTTTTCTGAGCTTGGCAACGAAGCGCCCAAGCTCGCGCACAAATGCTCGAGTGTCCTTGAAGGAGTACTCCCTCACAATGGGAATGAGCACATGCAGTCCCCTCTTGCCCGAGGTTTTAACGTAGCTCCTTAACCCAAGCTCCCTCAGCCTGTCGTTAATCAGAAGCGCCACCTCGCGAGCTTCGGCGAAGCCGGAACCTTGAGCCGGGTCTATGTCTATGAGCACTATATCAGGCTTCTCAAAATCGTCCACCCTTGATAGCGTGACGTTTATCTCCAAGCTTGCAAGGTTAGCCATCCACAAAAGCGTGTCCAGGTCGTCGCCCACGATGTAGTTAACATAGCGCTTTGCGTGCTCTGAATAACGCCTAAATGTTTTCACCCAGCTTGGGGTATGCGAAGGGGCGTCCTTCTCAAAGAAGCCTTTGCCTGCGATGCCATCGGGAAACCGGTGCATAACCACAGCTCGCTTCCTAAGGTAGGGCAGCATCTTCGGCGCTACCTTGATGTAGTACTCAATCACCTTCGCTTTGGTAATACCCGGAAAAAGCTCCTTGCTGAGGTTGGTGAACTTTACCTTAGTCAGCTCCAACTTCTATCCCCCTCTCCACTAAAAACTCCCTCGCCGCCTTGAGCACGCGCTTGGCATTGGCATACGTAACCCTGGCGTATGCCTCCTGGAATGGAAGCCACGCATAGTCCACGTGCTCATAGCTCAGCGTAACCTCGCTGGTTTTAGCCTCCGCCAAGTAGAACACCACCTCCTTGTATACAAGCTCCCTGCCCGAGCGGTAGAAGTACTCTATCTTCTCCTTGAAGCCGGGGATAATCTCCAGCTCATTTATGCCGGTCTCTTCCTCCGCCTCCCGGAGAAGCGTTTCAATCTCACTCTCCCCCTCCTCTATATGCCCCTTCACAAAATCCCAGTGGCCTGCGCCGTACTTGAGCAGGAGGTACTCTACCCTCGAGTTCCTCTTGAATATAACCGCACCCGCACTCTTCTCTCGCCTCAATCTTTCTCCTCCTTAGCTTTGAAAAAGAGCCACGCGTTTTCGCCGCCTTTCTTGAAACGCAGCAGTACGTAGCGTCCCCGCAGCTTCTCGCCCTTTAGGTGAAATACTATCTTCTCATCCTTCCTGCTCTCCAGCTCATAGCTGCCGCGATCCCAGATTTTCACCTCACCCGCGCCGTACATACCTTCTGGAATAACCCCCTCGAAGTTTGCGTACTCTAAGGGGTGCTCCTCTGTTTGAATCGCCAGTCTGCGCACGCCTTGCTCAGTGGGCGGCGGCTTTGGAATCGCCCAGCTTTTGAGCACACCGTCCATAGCCAAGCGAAGGTCATAGTGAAGCCTTCTCGCATGATGCTCCTGCACAACAAAGATGTTCTCATGCTTTGCCTTCTCTTTAGGCTCTGGTTCAGGCGTTTTGGAGAAGTCGCGCTTCCGCTGGTATTCTTCAAGGCTCATTGGTATTGTTTTGTAAGGATAAAACTTAAGGGTAGCGCTTGTGCGGAGTTGCAAGTTGCGATTAAAGTGGGAGAGGTGAGACTTTAAATAACCCTTTCGCCCAGTAATAAAATGAGGTGGGTGAAAATGGCAAGAATACTCCAGCGAACGCCTGCAGTATGCGCTTCGATAATAGAGCACTCAGTGGACGAGTTTTTAAACACAGTGCGTTTAGCCAAGGATGCTGATATAATTGAGCTTCGCGCCGATGGGCTGAAGTTTGAGAGCTCAAGCGAAAGAGCTTACGAAGCCGAGGTTAAAAGACTTCTCAAAAATGTTCGCCTACAGACGGAACTCCCTATAATCCTAACAATACGAAGCGAAAAGGAGGGTGGAGTTTTTCCTGGTAGCGAGAAGGACATCGCCCTGTGCTTGAAGGAAGGGCTGAGGCAGGCTGACGCCGTGGATGTGGAGCTGCGCATGAATTTAGAGCTTCGCGACGAGATAATTCAGCTGGCTAAAAGCAGCGACGTTGATGTTATAGTTTCCTTCCACGACTTTAACGAGACACCAGAAGTGGATACGATGTGCGGAATAATTGAGGAGGAGGTTGATGCTGGCGCGGATATAGCAAAACTTGCAGTAACCGCAAGATCCAAACGCGACGTGGTGAATCTGCTGAAGGTGACGCAGGAGATGAGCGAGCGCCTTGATGTGCCAATAGTTACCATTTCCCTTGGCGAGCTTGGGAGGGTTACAAGGATCGCAGCACCTATGCTGGGCTCGGCGATAACCTACGGGTATGTGAATCGCGAAACCGCGCCGGGACAGCTCAGTGTTAAGGAGCTGAAGCAGATGCTCTCAGCGTTAGGTGGAGCGTAGATGGTGGACGCAAAGACAAAGGTTTTCGCCGTCATTGGCTCCCCAGTGGAGCACAGCCTCTCTCCGCAAATGCACAATGCTAGCTTTGCAGAGCTCAAGCTAAACTGCATATACGTGGCTCACCGCGTGGAAGGGCATGAGCTCCGCGACGCCATCGCAGGCTTTAAGGCGCTTAAGTACGGGGGCGTTAATGTTACGCTGCCCCACAAGCAAGAGGTTATCCCCTACCTGGACGAGGTGAGCGAAGAGGCTAGAGCGATAGGTGCGGTCAACACCATAGAGTTCCGCGAGGGCAAAGCGATAGGGCACAATACCGACGGCGTGGGAGCGCTTAACGCGCTAATAGAGGCAGGGGTGGAGCCGAGAGGTAAGCGCGTGCTTATCCTGGGCTCTGGTGGTGCCGCTCGAGCAATAGCCATGACCCTCGCTATTCGTGGAGGGGTGGCTGGCATCACCCTGCTCGGCAGAACCCAGGCGAAAGTTCTGGCATTGGCGAGAGATGTGGAGCGCGCCGGAAAGGTGAGGGTCAGCGCCAAGAGCCTCGCTGAAGTAGACCTGCGCAGCACCGTGGAGGAGCACGAGATAGTGATACACGCAACACCTGTAGGCATGCATCCCCGCGCTGAGGAGACGCTTCTCAGGGCGGAGCATCTCACCTCTCAGCCGGCGGTAATGGATATAGTTTACATCCCCAGAGAAACCCTGCTTCTGAAGGAGGCAAAAAAGGCGGGGTGCAAGGCTATAGACGGCGTGGGCATGCTGGTTCATCAGGGCGCTGAGGCGGAAAGAATCTGGCTTGGCGTGGAGCCGAGCATTGAAGCCATGCGTAGGGCTGTGTTAGAGGCACTTGGGGAGGAGGGATAGCGAAATCATGCACAGCAAAGAGGCTGTTGCCCACCTTCTCTACTTTATTAAAGAAAAAGACGATGAGATTAAGAACACCTGGCACGCGATAACACAACTGCTCAAAGAAGGGCGGGAGGAGAGGATTTTTGAGGAGTACAACCAGCTAACTTTGGTGAGAGCCTTTCATGCCCCGAGGGCGAAAGCCTCTCTCTACATCCGTGGGGATGTGGTTGTGCTCCAGATCCTCATATTATCCCCTGAGGAGGACATAAGTTTATCAAAAAGGCTGAAAGACGCCGCTTTGGAGGAGATGTCCCTATTTCTCGGCGAGACTGTCATATTTATCTCAGAGGATAAGGAAAAGATAAAGAGGCTATATGGGGGCATTACTTGGAGGAAATGTGAACTCTTGCAGGGAGAGCTTTACCTTCTGGAAAGAGAGAAGGACAGGGAGAGCTACCTTCTATTATCTCCTCTGCCGGAGCAGGACTTCTTCATTAAATTTGTTTATATTGACCTGCTGAGCAGAAAGATTTCCAGGGAGGCAGAGCTTTTTCTTGAGCAACGGCAGGCAATAAGGCTGAAGAGGAAGGAGTTTGAAAAAGAGGCTTCACAGCTCCTGGGTGAGAAGTGCTGCGACTTGGAGGCTTTTGAGAAGGTTGTTGAAAAGCTGAGCTTCATCTACATTGAGCTTGCCCAGTACCTGGAGTGGGTGAGCTCAACAATAACAACACTGAGAGAGGATATACACGAGCTTGAGGAGGAGATTAAGGGCTTGATAACAGGCGAAGATGAGATTTTTTCAGAGAGACTAAATAGCTACGCCTATGCTCTTGATGTTTTAATGTACGAGAGGGAGAATTTCATCCTAGCTCAGGAAAAGGTGAAGAACGCCATAGATGTGATTAGAATGAAGATTTCAATTGAAAGGGGCAGAGAGACAATAGAACTTCAGCATGAGAGCATCTCCCTCCAGGTGGCCGCGGGCTTTATTGAGTTTATTGTTGTGTTCTATTACACCCTCAACTCATGGAAGATTCTCGCAGGAAAAGTCTTCTCTACCCTTTCACCGGGGGTTATTCTGATAACTTTGACTGCCTTCTCCTCTTCGGTGGTGCTCTTCACCCATGCGGTTGCCACCGCGCGAAAGGAGAAAAAGAGGTTTACCGCTGAGATGGCAGCCTCGCTGGGGTTAATTCTCCTCTTCACCTCGCTGATGTTCCTCCTCACCCTCAAAAGCCTTTGAGCAACTTCAGCGTCTTGAGCCTCTCCCTGAGAAGCTGCTCATGCCTCTCCTCATCCTTGACCAGCTGCTCAAAGAAAACCTTGGTCTCGGGGTCTTTTGCCTCCTGCGCTGCCCTCCTGTAGCGCTCCTGGGAGGTCTTCTCGCTCTCTATCGCCTCTTCCACTATACGCAGAAGCTCGTCGCTCACGTTACCACCAGGAAACCTTTTCAGAGAAGGCATTGGCTAACATCTTGAAGTGGTCTTAAATCTTCACCGTCTCTAAGTCTCCAGGCACGAGTATGCTGTCAAAAATCTCCCTGGCTTTTTCAACTTCCTCTTCGCTGAGCCCGCGGTACAGGTGCACCAGCGCCAAAAGCTTAACCTTCGCTTTCTTTGCAAGCTGCGCCGCAAGCACAGGCGAAGAATGCGTGGCAGCACCTCCTCCGTAAGCCTCAGCCACCAGAAGGTCTGAGCCGGAGGCAAGCTTAGCCAACTCTTCGGTGGGTGCTCCGTCGCCCACGTAGGTTAGCTTCTTCCTCCTCTTAACTGAAATTGCAAGCGCTGACAGCGAATGCTGTGTTGGTGCAAACTCAAGCTCATAGCCATGCAGCTTAACCTTCTCCCCTGCCTCAACAAAGTTAACCTCATACGGAAGCTCCTCCAAGCTCTTGCGGTAGGAGAGGTAGAGAAGCTCCTGGGTAACTCTGCTAAGCCCCTCTGGACCGAGAAGGGTTAGAGGCTCCTCTCTGCCATCTTCTCGCGCTGCAAGAAGAAGCGCTGGCAAGCCCAAAAAGTGGTCGCCGTGGAAATGGCTGATAAACACCAGCTTGATCTTCGCCAGATCCGCGCCAAGCTTTCTGAGCTGGAGCAGAGCGTGGGGTCCGCAATCCAGGAGAAGCTCGCGGTTTACGAGCAGCGCTGTGTTAGCGCTCGCCCCGAAAGCCTCACCCACGCCGAGAAAAGCGACCTCCATCATTACACCCACACGCTGTCCTCGCCGTGGTAGTTGAGCTTGAGCACAAGCAGCTCAAAAGCTTCGTCGCTTGCCCTGTTGTCCACAGAATGTATATCTCCAGGACGGCACACATAAGCTTCTCCCTGCTTAGCTTCGTAAACCTCCTCACCTATTCTCAGCTTTGCCTTTCCACGGAGGATGTAGTAAAACTCCGTCTGTCGCTTGTGGTAATGCTCCCCCACCGCCTTTCCTGCTGGCACCTGCACAACCTGCACAAGGATGCCTTCTCCAAGCTCTCCCTGAGTGAGAATGCGCTTTCTGTAATTTCCCCTGTCAATCCAGCCTCTACGCTCGAGTTTCATCTCCCCGATGTTTCTTTGGCTTTTTGTTTAAGTGCATGCTTTATCGGAGGCGTCATCGTTACTGGCTTCTCTTTTATAAGCCCGTCGGGCTTATAGTATAGGATGAGCAGCATGAGCACCCCAAAGAGAATGTATTCAAGCCACGTTGCCTCGAAGGGAAGGTGCAGCGTAGACTTTATTTCAAACTTGTAAACAATAAGTAGCACCTTTACAATGACAAAAGAAAACACACCAAGGACAACGCCTCTGTTATTTCCCATGCCCCCCAGCAGCAGCATGAGGAATGGGAAGAATGTCCAATCAACCCTAAAGAATGTGGAGGCTATGACGTTAACGCTGTAAAGGGAGTAAAAGGCTCCTGCTATGGCTGCAATAGCAGAGCCCAATGCTACAGTTTTTATCCTCAGCACAAGTATGTTCTTTCCAAAAGCCTTAACCACATCTTCGTTCTCCCTCATAGCCTTTAAAAGCCTGCCGTAAGGCGAGGTGAGGAGCCTCTCCACAAAGAGGTAGACCAGCAGGGCGATACCCACGCCAAGAAGGGCAAACGCCAAGAACCTCCTCTCCCCAGGCACGAAGGCGAGCACATCCGGAATACTGACGCCGTAGTATCCTCCTATAATGGAAGTGTTGTAGTTTGAGACCAGGAATAAAACCTCACTTATTGCGAGGAGGGTTATCGCGAGGTAGTCTTGGCGAAGCTTTGCACTGGGAAGAATAAACAGGGCGCCGGTAACAGCGCCCATAAGCGCCGCTATCAATAAACACAAAACAAGAATACCCAGCCCAAGCAGGGGATTTTGTGAGATCATCGCATTTACTGTACTCTTGAGAGTTCCGCTTGTCTCTATAATTCCTCTCCCCTCGATTCCTAATAGTAGGATGAGAATCCTGTTAACCACTCCTCCAACTGCTATGGCACCAATGAGCACAGCTAAAGCGCGACCAAAATTTGGTATCCCGGCATAGCCGTACTCTATGTTAAGGCTCAAAGCCACTATTAGATATATGGAAAACCAGAGGATTATGTCTAGGAGGAGGTACTCCTGCGCCATGTCATTTTCCTCCATATATCCAGCCCTGCGATTCCCTTGGGGCTGACTATTAAGGCGATTATAAGTACTATGAGGGAAACAACCTTGCTATATAGCAGTATAGAGGGACCCAGTGGCTTTGAAAGGTAGAAGGTTATTAGTGATTCAGACATCCCTATAATATAACCTCCAATCAAGGCTCCGTATATGCTTCCCAGCCCTCCAACTATGCTTGCGGCAAAGATTGAAACTATTATTATCGCCCCAGTTGCAGGAACAATCTCTTGCCGGAAGGGAAGCAGACTCCCAGCTACCGCGGCGAGGGAGCCAGAGAGAAACCAAGAAAAGAGGCGGGTGTATTCCACGTTTACCCCCATTATCTCAGCAAGGGCAGGATTTTCCATGGAGGCGCGCAGAGCAATTCCAAATTTAGTCTTATAAAGGAGTAGAAACAATGCAAAAAGTATAAGGAGAATGACTGCGCTTGAAACCACGAGTATCGCATCCAAGCCAGCGAGCTTAAAATCCATTGGCGTAAAAATGAACTTTTTTGTTCCCTTGCTGGTTATCCCTGCCAGAGTGTCTGAATATGCTCCCAACACTCCCAAAAGAATCAAATCTACAGCGAGGGTTGCTATCATCAGCGTGACTACCATTGCCTCCTTTCTAATCATAGGTTTTAGCACTAGGGTATAGATTGCAATTCCAAGGCCTCCTCCGAGGATAAAGGATACGGGAAGGGAATAGTACGGGTGGATGTTGAAGAGGAGCCAGAGGGATAGGGAGACGAAAGACCCAAAAATTGCCATGCTTCCCTGAGCAAAATTGGGTACGCCAGTAGTTATGTAAGTGATGGTTAAACCGATGCTGAGAAGAACCAGGAGGTTGGAGTAAACAATCGCTCCTTCCAAAACAGCCATGGATACCTCATCAACCTTAAAGTTTATATACTTTATCTTAAAACAGAATGATGGAGATTCTAAAAATCTAAAAGAGGAGGTACAGACTATGAACAGGGGCTGGTTTAAACTTTTTGGTATTTTACTGATTGCGGCGATTCTATTTTCTGGGTGCACCCAGCCAGCGGAGAAAGCTGCTCCGGCACCTGCAGAAAAACCTCAGGAAACGGCTGCTCCTGCACCGACAGAGGTGAATATTCCCCTGGGGGTGCTTGTTGATCTTTCCGGACCGCTAACAACTTATGGTGAGGACATTAAGACTACCGTCACCATCGCCAGCGAGAAGATAAATGAGCACTTTGAAAAGGCTGGCAAGCCATACAGGGTCAAGATATACGTAGAAGACACGAAGGTGGATCCGAAGATAGCCCTAGACAAGGTCATGGCTCTCCACAGCAAGGGTGTTAAGCTTATCGTGGGTCCAATGGGCAGTGGAGAGGTGAAGAACGTTATTGAGTATGTGAGATCCAACAAGATTATCATAGCCTCCCCGTCTTCCACGGCGGACCCCAAGTACATAGGCGTTACCTCCCCAGAGGAAAAGAAGTATGTCTTCAGGTTCGTGGCTACTGATTCCTTCCAGACAAAAGCCATCGCCAAGCTTGCCCAGGAGCTCGGGGTTAAGGCAGTGGTTATAACCTACATCGGCAACGCCTGGGGCAAAGGCTTAGAGGAGTTCGGCCGGGCAGAGTTTGAAAAGCTTGGAATAGAGGTTAGGAGTTCTGTGGAGTATCCTGACCCGCCACCCGCTGACTTTACGCCCTATATAGCCACTGTAGAAGAGGCGGTAAACGACCTTCTAAAGAGCTACAGCAAGGATGAGGTTGCAGTGGTGACTTTCGGCTACGAGGAAGTTGCGACGATGCTGGCACAGGTCAAGAGCGATTCCGTGCTGCTCAGCGTAAAATGGATTGGCTGCGACGGCACTGCTAAGAGCAAGAAGGTTGTGGAGGATGTACCAGACAAGGCGAGTAAAATCATGCTCTACAGCACCGTCTCAGAGACAAGAGGTGGAAAAGCCTATGAGGAGCTCAGCAAGGTATACGCAGAGCGTACCGGCGGCAAGACTCCAATCAGCTATGGATTGAATGCCTACGATGCCGCCTGGGTCTTAGCCCTGTCGTTTGCTGAAGTTTACGACAAGCTCGGTAAGTACGACGCCGATGCTATGGCGGAGACTATCCCTGAGGTCGCTGAGAAGTACAGTAAGGGCGAGTATGGCGTAGAGCCGGTGAGTGGCGAGGTTAAGTTCGATGAGTACAATGACAGAGTCGGTTCTGAGTACAGAATCTACGCAGTTAAGGAGGGAAGCTGGACTGAAGTTGGAGTATGGAAATTCGCAACCAACTCCATCGAGTGGAGCTAGTGCACTGGTTACGCAGAGACTTACAAAAAACTTCGGTGGACTCAGAGCCCTAGATGGGGTGAGCATAGATGTAGCCAAGGGAAGCATAACCCTTGTGATCGGACCCAACGGAAGCGGCAAAACTACGCTGATAAACGTGGTTACAGGGTTTCTCAGCGCCGACGATGGTAAAGTAGTCTTTGAGGGCAGAGACATAACAAACAAACCACCCCACGAGATATTCCAGATGGGGGTTGTCAGGACATTCCAGAACCCCCATCCCCTTAAAAAATTAGCAGTTCTTGAAAACCTGCTAATAGCAGAACCTGGCTATGGAGAGAGTGTTCTTCAGAGCTTTACCAGAAGATGGGTCGACAAAGAGGAAAGGCTGGTCAAAAAAGCCTTTGATATTTTAAATTTTTTGGGGATAGAACACCTCTGGGACGAGCAGGCGATGAATCTCAGTGGTGGTCAGCTTAGACTCCTTGAGATAGGCAGGGCTTTAATGTGTGATGCCAAACTGATTATTATGGACGAACCCATTGCTGGAGTTGCCCCTGCCTTGTCCCACAGCATTCTCAAAAAACTTAAAGAGCTTACAAAAAGTGGTATTTCCTTCCTTATCGTGGAGCACAGGCTGGATATAATCCTAGACTATGTAGACTGGGTCTACGTCATGGCAAACGGAAGAATTGTTGCAGAGGGTAAAAGTGACGAAATACTTAAAAATCCAAAAGTTATCGAGGTGTATCTGGGTGCTCAGGGCTAAGAATCTTTCTGCAGGGTACAAGGAGCTTCACATACTCTTCGACATAAACGCCAAAGTGGAGAAGGGCAGGATAACAACCATAGCAGGCCCTAACGGCAGTGGCAAGAGCACCTTTTTAAAGTCTCTGTTTGGTTTGGCCACTATTCATTCGGGGAAGGTAGTTTACAAGGGAAGGGATATAACGCCCACTCCCCCTCATGACAGAACCAAGATGGGCATTGCATACCTGCCTCAGGTTGAGAATGTTTTCACAAATCTCACCGTTGAAGAGAACCTTAAAATAGCTGGCTACACCTTGGAAAATGGGGAGTATGAGGACAGGAGAGAGCTTGCCCTTAGTGTCTTTCCAGAACTGGAGAAAAGGCTTAAACAGAAGGCTGGCACTCTTAGCGGGGGGGAGAGGCAGTTTTTAGCCATTGCCACTGCCTTAATAAGGAAGGCGGAACTTCTAATGCTCGACGAACCCACTGCAATGCTCTCGCCAAAGTTTGCAAACAATATTTTTAACAAAATACTGGATTTAAAAGACAAGCTCGGGCTCACAATACTCCTTGTTGAGCAGAATATTAAAAAGGCACTGGAAATAAGCGACGACGCCTACATGCTCGCCAGCGGCAGAGTTGTTTTTGAGGGCAAAGCTGAAGAGTTGCTGGAGCATGAGAAATTTGGGGAGTTTTGCATAGGGGTATGATTCTGAGAAACCGCCGCATGGTTAGGGCTTTTGTTACAAAGGACGGCTCCGAGGTTTACGAGCTGCTTCATCCGAAAAATTCCAGAGTGCGGAGGCTGAGCATCGCAGAGGCAGTGGTCAAGCCAGGAAGCGCAACCAAAGAGCACTTCCACCGCACTAGTGAAGAGGTGTACTACATCCTCAGCGGGGAGGGAGAGATGTACATCAACGAAGAAAAAGCCTATGTGCAGGCTGGAGATGTGGTGCTCATTCCAGCAGGAGCGAGGCATTACGTGGTGAACACAGGCAATGAAGAGCTCGTTATACTCTGCGCCTCTTCTCCGCCATACTCGCATGAGGATACGGAGCTGGTTACGCCCGCCGCCCAATCCTCTTCACCACATAGCTCGGGAGACTCCTGAGGCTGAACGCGAGGGCACGCCTTAGGATTACCCTCGGCCTTGGCTCGCCCCCGCCAAGGGCGGAGATGACGCTTAGCAGAACATCGCTGTTCTTAAAGAGGTGGTAGGAAAAGTCCAAGTTGAAGTAGAAGAGCTTCCCCAAGTAGAGCATTGCCCTGAGGTCTGGCAGAAGCTCGCGGTCGCAGAAGCTCTGATAGGCAAGCAGACTCTTCTCTTTGCCGTTTAGCACTTCGCTAACAAACTGCGCCGCTTTTATGCCTGAGAGGGCGGCATAGTAAGTGCCCTCACCCGAGAGGGGATCCACGAAGCCGGCAGCATCGCCTGCGAGGGCGGCACGTGGAGCGGCGACTTTACGCCTTATGCCGCCCATGGGTATGAGGTGCGCCTTCGCCGGTGGGAGCTCTGAAGCCTTGACATATGGAAGCGTTGAGGCGAAGCTTTCCAGGCGGGAGACTATGCTCTCCCCCAGCCTAGATGCAAGCTCTGCAACGCCTATGGTGGCGCCTTCACGTTTGGGAAAGGCCCAGGTGTAGGAGAAGCTCGCATGCCCAAAGTGGATCTCCATGGCATCCAAGCCCAGCCCGGGAATCTCATACTCCGCTGCCACGCCGAGCTCGCGTGAGGGAAACCTCCATCCAAAGAAGTGCTTTCTCACGACGCTGCTCACGCCATCGCAGCCTATCACAAAGCGTGAGCTAACTTCACCATGCTCCGTCTCAAGAAGGCACTTACCATGTTCCAGCTTTATTCCCCTAACCCGCGTGGCGTCCCTAATCTCAGTACCTGCACGCTCGGCTTCCTTCGCTAAGGCGTAGTCGAGGACATCTCGATAAGTAGTGAGGATATCACCTCTCGCTACGTCTATCTCCCTTTCTGCGCCGGGTATCTTCACCCTAACCTTCCTGACCTCATGGAACAGCTTTGTCGGGAGCCTCATCCCCTCGCCGGCTAGAAGCTCCATTGTTTTACGCGTCACAGCGCCGCCGCACAGCTTGTACCTGGGCAGCGCCTCTTTCTCAAGCAGCACAACGCTAAGCCCGCGTTTCGCCGCTGCATAGGCTGCGCACGAGCCGGCGACGCCAGCACCAACCACAGCCACGTCGTAGAGCATGGAAAGGCTTAATACTTCCCAGAATAAATTTGCTTCGATGATTAAGAGGTATACAATAAGAACTAGGAAAGATGTGGAGCTCATCGACATTACCAGAGAAGTCGCTGAGGCGGTTGCCGAGGCTAAAGTGGAGCATGGCTTAGCCAGCGTTTACACGAAGCACACCACAACGGCGATATTCATAAACGAGGCTGAAAGCGGGCTTCTTCAAGACTACCTCACGCTCCTCGAGAAGCTCGTGCCTGCGCACGGGGGTTACGCCCATGATAGAATAGACAGCAACGCCCATGCGCACCTGCGCAGCATGCTTCTCGGAAGCGGCGTAACCCTTCCTGTGATTGAAGGAAAACCAGCGCTGGGCACATGGCAGCGCATTCTCTTCGCTGAGCTTGATGGACCAAGACAGAGGAGCTTTCTGGTCAGCGTAGTGAAAGCCTAAGCCTCCGAGAAGCTTAAAAAGGCTGAAGAGAATTTATATTCGAGTTGTATGTCAACAAAGGTTATACGTGACCCGATTCACGGAGATATCTTCCTTACAGAGCTTGAACTGAGGATTGTAGATACCCCAGAGTTCCAGAGGCTACGCAGGATAAAGCAGCTGGGAATGACCTACTTGGTTTACCCCAGCGCCAACCACACGCGCTTTGAGCACTCCCTGGGTGCCCTTCACCTCGCTGGAAGACTTGCTTCAAGGCTCAGGTTAAGCGAGGAGGAGACAACGCTTGTGCGCATAGCCTCGCTGCTACATGATTTGGGTCACGGGCCGCTTTCGCATACAAGCGAGGAGCTTCTCGCGAGGTACCTCAACGCCTCCCACGAGAGCATAACCGCTGAGACAATAAAAAGCTCCACCATCGCGGAGGTGCTCACAGAAGCAGGGATTAACCCGGAACGCATTGTGGAGATAATCTCAGGCGACGCAAGCTACCTAAGCAGGATTGTGAGCGGGGAGTTTGACATCGACAGGATGGATTACCTCGTGAGGGATGCGCACCACACCGGTGTGGGCTACGGCATTATAGATTTAGACAGGCTGATAAACACCATAGAAATCAAGGACAACCTGCTTGTGGTTAATGAGCGTGGGTTGCGCGCCGTTGAAGGCTTGCTCGTAGCCAGGTTTCTGATGATACCCACAGTTTACCTGCACCACGCCTCGCGCATCGCCGACGCCATGTTTTTGAAGGCAACTGAGGTGGCGATAGAGCAGGGGGAGCTTGAGTTTCAGCGCTTGATAAGGATGGACGATTACGAGGTGATGAGCTTCTTCCGCTCTTCTCGCGGCTATGTGCGCGATATTGGTGAGCGCTTTGACCAGCGCAGGCTTTTCAAGAAGGCTCTGGTGAAGGGCTGGCACGACCTGACGCCCACGCTGCGGGAGCACGTGCTTGCGCTGCGCCATGAGGTGAAGAAGCTCTCGCGCATAGAGAGGGAGCTTGCCGAGGACGCTGGCATAGACTACGGCTACGTGCTTCTCGACGTGCCACCTGAGCCCAGCTACCGCGAGCTTGACGCGCTGATTGCTGAGGAGGGCGAGATAAAGCGCATCGAAGAGGTCTCTCCCCTCGTGGGTGTGCTCAAGGTTGCGCAGAAGAGTCACTGGAGCCTGGGGATCTACGCGCCTAAGGAACATCTCGAAAAGGTTAAGCGAGTGGCAGCGAACCTGGAGAGTTATGTTGATTAATTTCTGAAAAATAACTAAGTTATTTGTGCAAGATTGCAGAAAATCTTGTATTCCTTCCCATTTTCTAGACGTAACAAGCCTTTACCTCGTTATGCCTGAGCGATGATGCATGAAGCGCCTTGTCCTTGTGCTTCTACTGCTTATCCCGGGTTGCTTCCAGGAAGAGAAGCCCCTGCTTCTCGTTGACTACGCCCATGGCGAGATTTTCCCGCCTTTAGATCCCCGAGACCTTGGGTATGCTACGCTTGATACGGTGTTTAAGGAAGCTGGCTACGAGGTCAGGGTTATCTCAGAGCCTCTCACCGCTAAGGAGCTGCGCAGAGCCAAGGTGTACCTGCTTGCAGGACCCATGAACGAGCTGAGCGAGGAGGAGCGCAGCGCACTTAGAGATTTCGTTGAGCGGGGCGGTAAAGTCGTTGTGCTGGTGCACATCGCTTCGCCGCTAAGGAAATTTCTAGAGGAGTACAACATTACCCTGGGCTGGGTGGTGGCGGAGCATGAGAACACCCTAGGTAGAGCCCAGGATTTCATGGTTAGGAACGTAGGAGAAGGAGAGCTTTTCGAGGGCGTGGGCTCGCTTTCATTCTACGGCGCTTTCTCTGTGCGCGCGCCCGAGAGCTATGCCTTCACTTCCCCCAGAGCCTGGGAGGATTTGAATCTTAACGGTGTCTGGGAGGAGGGCGAGCCTCGGGGCAAGTTTGCGCTCATTGGTATGGCGAATTACGGAAAGGGCTACATCTTGGTTTTAGGCGATGACGCCACGCTGGCGAACCGTTTCATAGGCGAGGAGGATAACTTTAAACTTGCCAGGAATCTCGCGGAGTGGGGGCTCACGTGAAGAAATCTTTTATGCTTTTCTGCTCCACGCTCTCATCGATAAATATGCTCTCAATGCTCATACGCAGTATCTTAACGCGCTGCTTCAGGTAGTCCTCCAGCGCGTACTTATCCAGAAGATTCTCGGTTACGCTGAGGTACTTCTCAACACTTCCCCTCGCCACAGTTAAAACAAGCTTACCACCGCAGCGACGGCAGCGCCCCAGCAGAGGGACGCGGCGATACTTCGCATTGCAGTTTACACAGCGCACCTTCTGCGTGGCAAAGGCGCGCAGGTTTCCTGCCAGGTCTGGCAAGAAGTGGCTCTCTATCACCCGCCTAGCAACGTCACGCTCGTCTACGCTGCGCAGCTTCTTAGCAAGAGAAAGCTGCTTCTCCAGCTTGTCCACCATCTCCTTTAGCGTCTTGTACGCTGAGACGGTAACGCCAGCGGAGATGTCGCTGGTATCGTGGGTAAAGCGCAGCCCGTAGTACGCCTCTCGCCTGCCCAAACGCTGCCTCACCGTCTCTATCTCCCCCTCAAACTCCTGGGGCTTAGCAAGGCGCAGCGTGGCCTCGTAAAACTCTATGGGGTAGCGCTCCACTATGTCTATGTTGTGCGCCTCGCCATCCACCTCGCTGGGGTCGAGGCGGGTGGTTAGAACCAGAGGGGCGTCCATCGTACCGCCGCGCGTCGCTGGCAAAAAGGCCCGAGAGAAGTTGAGAAAGGCGTCCATCATCAGAAAAACGCTATCTTCGTCGCCGTCGCAGTTGCGACGCTTCGCTGCGTGGAAGTATGGGTGAGCATAGCCCACGCTGGCACGGGAGAAGCCCACGATGCGCCCCAGTATCGCCGCCGAGGTATGGGGAGCCAGGCCAAAAACTAGGTGGCCAAGCAGGTCTTCTTTAGTGGTGGCGTTGTAGTAGGGCTCAAGCCCATAAAAATCCTCGAGAAGTTCGTCCACAAACTTAGCAACGCGCAGCAGGTATTCAGCACCGCTCTCAGGCAGAATTATATCCTGGGGGAATAGCTCCACAATCTGCTCCTCGCTCTCCAGTGGCTTGCCCATATAATCGTGAGTGTAGCCCAGCTCCCGCATTTTCTCAACGCTTACACCTATCTCCCTAGGCCTAACGTGGGTTACCGGCACGTCCGTGGCGTCGAAGCGCGCTGTGCCGTCTTTGAATACAAAAACTTCATTTCTGGAGCGCAGGATGCCCTTCTCCAGAGCCTCCGGTATCTTGTAGCTGGAGGTCATGCCTATGACGCCTTTCAGGTCGTTGGATGTGCTTCCAACGCGGCGTTCCGCCTCGGCAAGAAGCTTCTTCAGCTCAATCTCCCGCTCAGAGTAGTATGCCAGCCTTCCATTGCACTTCGGGCAGGAGTCGCGCTCATCCTCTGCGACAAAGCCGCAGGAGGAGCAAACCCTGCGAAGCCTCGTATTGCCTCCGCAGCGGGGGCAGCGTGAGAAGATGCTCACCTCTCCACAGCTTTCGCACTCGCGGTAAGCGACCTCCACACTTATCTTACCAGCCTGGGCAGCCTTCTTCACATCGCGCGTCTTGCCTCCGTGCTGCCCGATGGGAAAGAGAACGTTAACCGGAGGAGACATCTTGCGCTCTTTGGCTTTTTCTGGCCTGCCCATACGCGCGCCGATGTATGTGGGCGCCTTCTCGCGCACTTTTATGCCAAAGGAATTCACCAGCTCCATGACGCTGCCCGCGCGCTCATACGCTTGAGAAAAGCGCTCCAGGCTTGAGCCCAGGCAGTAGAGAAGCGCCTTGTACTCGTTGAGAACAACCTTGCCCTCAACAACGCGGTGAGGTATGCAAAGAAGCTCTAAAACGCGCTTCTCTGGGCTCATCTCCAGGACAAGAGCGTCGCCTTGGGTTTTCCCTGTGAAAAGCCACTCAGCGAGAGCCTTTAAATCCTCCTTGGTAACGTCGTGGTAGAAGTAGGTATAGCGAGGGTGCAGGGGTATACCCAGCTTCTGGCTTAGCTCCAGCGCCTCTTCCTCGGTGGGCACATGTGAGGGGTCGAGGAAGTGGCTGTATTCAGCGTGCTCTTCGCCCTTCAACGCCTGCTCCAGCTCCTGCACCCACCACTCCTCGCAGTAGCCCGCTGGTACAAGAGGATGGTTGTTCTCCAGGAAGTCGCCATAGTTCACCAAGATATCGCCCAGGAATAAAATCTCCTCTACCTGGTCTTTAATCTCCTGAGCCTGCTCAATGGTGGAGACGCGAACAACACTGCCGTCGTGCAGCTTCACCACAGGCCCTTCGATAGTGTCGCACGGCGTTACAGCGGTGCCCTTGCCTGGGCGCTCTGTTTTCATCTGCGTCCCAATGGCTATGAAGCCACCAGTTATAACCATCGTCGCTGGATGAATAGCCATACTTGCGAAGCCAGAGGCTCTACTTCTGCCGTAGCGCAGCCTGAAGCCACCTTTCGCTGAGGGATGCGCAAGCACAGGTCTTCCCGCGACCAGATCTTTAATATACTTAAAGTTGGGCTTTACCTCAGTATCGCCGCTCTCCTCCTTCTTCTCCATTTTACCCGAAACTAGCTCAGCCAACCACTCCCAGCCTTCAAAATTAAGCTTACGCACATACTTGAGCACTTTCGGCGCCTTCTGGAGCAACCCCTCTGCGAGAACGAGCACCGCTCCACCGCGAAGCTGATTGGTTTCAACGCGTGGCAGGTCACGGTAGCCTGCTACCTCCACCTTGTCGGTGGGCTCGCCCGTGACTTCCACAGGCAGAGAGCGAATCGCCTTGCGCACCTCCTCAGCCTTGGGATAGTACTGCAGGCGAGCAGCTTCATGGTGGTACAGGTCAACCTCCTCCACGAAGCGCTCCACCTCATCTTCAGTCGCTAAGTAGCGCTCAAGACCGAGAGCCTGCCTTATGGCGTCGCCCACGAGCACCGCCAATGCCTGAGCAGAGCCGCCAGCCGAGCGTATTGGGCCAGCGAAGTAAATCGCCAAATACTCGCTTCCATCAGCATTCTTCTTTATCTTCACCTTAACTATGCCCTCAAGGGGCGCGGCCACTATACCTTCGGTGAGAATAGCAAGAGCTGTGCGCAGCGCCTGCTCAGCCGCAGCTTCCCTCGAATCGAAGCGTCCAAACTTGCCCTCTACTATCTCCCTGGCTATGGTTATCGCCGCCTCCTCAGCGCTCATCTTTGAGCAAAGCTCGCGGATGCGCGGAGCCACGCCTCTGGGTCCTACCAATCCCTCAACGCGCTCTGCCATGTCTTTGGCGAGGGGGATTTCTACCTCTAACGAGGGGTCATAGCCCAGCTTTCTTGCTTCCCGCGCTATCTTTAACCCCTCTTTAACCTTCTCCTCAAGCAGAGAAAAGTACTCATCTATCTCCATAGTACTCCCTAACTGAACCTCATAATAGTGGTGCGCATGTTCTGCAGGTCTATGATTGGTATCCTCCCAGGCGTGGGGTGGATGTTCATCTTCTTCTGAAAGCTGGTCTGCTCCTGGAAGGTGCCCGAGTTCACCAGAATGGTGCCCCTGTAGTTAGCCACCTCTGTGGTGTGGACATGCCCCGCGTGGAGTATATCAGGAGGCTCCTCCAGTAAGAGGTAGTCGAAGAGTTCTGGGGCAAGGGGAACGCGACCGCCGTAGATTGGCGAGAGGTGACGCTTTCTGAGCAGCGCCTGCATCGCCTTGGCTGGCGAGGAATAGCTCAGCCCGGGTATACTCGCTATGATGTCGTCAAGACTTCTGCCGTGATAACTCACAACTTCAACGCCGTGAATGGTGGCAAAACAGGGATTACCCACCATGTGGATGCGAGGGTCCTCGTAGAGCATGGGAGCAAACTCCTCTTCGATCGCCGGCTGCGGCTCCGCTTGCCTTGCAGCGTCGTGGTTTCCGGGCGTGATGATTATCTCTATGTGCTCGGGAACGCGCTCAATAAACCTGGTGAAAGCAGCGTACTGCTCGTGTATGTCTTTAATAACCAGCTCATCCTTCTGCTCTGGATAGATTCCCACTCCGTCGACGAGATCGCCGCCGATAACAAGGTACTTAACCCGGGAGGCAAGCTCCCTCTGGCGAGGCGTGCCCAGCTCTCCTGCAAGCCATTTAATAAAACGCGCAAAAGTGTCTTCGAGAAACTGAGTGCTCCCCACGTGAATGTCCGAGATCATAGCCACCGCCACCGGCTCCTCACTCTTCCTGGGCTCGCGGTTCACCGGCACATCTGGAAAGAAAATCTCATTTGCTATAACCATATCAAACCCATTGGGCATAAACCCGGCTACGCCTATCACCTCATCCTTTGTTATCTCCTTTGCCTCTTCGAGAAGCTCTCTATCTTGGCTGCGGATGAGCACAGGTATCACGCCAGTTGGATCCTCAAGCTCCAGTATTAGGTTCCCCTTCTTGCTTGTGCGAATGTCAGTAACCATGCCGATGAACTTAACCTCCCCTGAGTAGCGGGAGCTTTTAATGAGCTCAATCACCACGCTCTCCTTGAGAGCCGTGCGGGATTTGAGCAGCTTGGCAAGGCGCTCAAAGCGGTTGTTGAAATAGCTCACAAAGCTTTCAATGCTCCCCTCACAGTAGGATTTTTTTGTAATATCCCGCTCGCGCTTTATCTTGAGATTTGAATCGTATTCCTGAGAAAGTCGCCGCTTGGAGCGTTTGAGTACGACTCGACAATCTCTTGGAGATTGCCTTCGGCTTCCTTCACCTACGTTCGGGAAGTCCACCTCTTCCTTTTCTTTTACTTTCCTGAGTTTGTCAATGGTTAAAACGCTTGCAGATTCTTCTCTGGCGATATTGATTAATCTGTTTATCACCTCCTCCCTGTTTGGACTCCTTTTTATCTCCGCCAGAACCTCAGGGTGAAGGTTGACCCCGCACTCCACAAATTTCGAAACTATCTCAGCATCATCCATATCTTTTTAACCCTCTTGTGTGAGCTCTATATAAGGTGAATGGGAGCACCATAAAAGTGAAAAGAAATCATATTAGCCTGGTCTGAGTAAGAGTGAACTTGGACAGGCTGCGCAGGCGTATATCCTCTTCAACCACGCGTTTTATGTCCTTCAGCGGTACTTCAAGCTTTATCTCGCGGGTTCTTCCATACCTGCCTTTGCTTATAACAGTGGAGTTTAATATGCCAAGCATATCCAGCTCGGAAATTAAATCTGAAATCCTCCTCTGGGTAAGCGAGTCTATGGAAACTGCCCTGCATAGGCTCTTATAAACCTGATAGATCTTGCCTGTGGTTATGAATTTAGTGCCCCGCTCTTCGAGGAGTATAACCGCGTAGAGCAGGACCTTTGACTGCGTTGGTAAGGTGCGCACCGCCTCGACGACGTTATCCCGCTCTATCTTCTCATTGGCTTTGCGCACGTGTATCTCGGTTATTATCTCCGCATTCTCCCTCTCCGCCACTTCTCCGCTCACTCTGAGAAGGTCAAGGGCACGACGAGCATCACCATGCTCTCTAGCGGCAAGAGCAGCGCAAAGGGGAATTACATACTCGTCCAGAACCCCTGGCTCAAAGGCAAGCTCGGCTCGTTGCTTGAGTATATCCTCCAGCTGCTTGGCATTGTACGGCTTGAAGATTATCTCCTCCTCACCCAAAGAGCTCTGCACCCTGGTATCGAGGTAGCTTGTAAACTTTAAGTTGTTGGAGATTCCTATTATGCTCACCCTTGCGCGCTGAAGCTCAGAATTTATTCTCGTCAAGTTGTAGAGCACCCGGTCGCCGCCCTTGGAAACGAGACGATCAATTTCATCAAGGATAATTATCACATTCTGCCTCCTCTCATCCACTGCTTCTTTAAATGCTGCATAAACTTTATCAGTGGGCCAGCCTGTGAAGGGCACATTTTCTCCAAAATGCTTAGCTAGGTTTGCAAGAACGCGATATTGAGTATCTGTAACCTCGCAGTTTAAATAAACAGTAGAGATGGGAACTCCATACTTTTTACCAGTTTCTCTTAACCCTCTGCATATAAATTTAGAAACGATTGTTTTACCTGTGCCGCTTTTACCGTAAATAAGAATGTTTGATGGCGTTTCTCCCTTCAGTGCTGGAGCAAGAATAGTTGCAAGAGCATTTATTTCCTCTTCCCTGTGAGGGAGCTCATCGGGAGTATAACTGTGCCTCAACGCTTCTTTGTTTTTGAACAGAGGTTGACGATGAAGGAAAGATTCAAAAATCCGTGCAAATGAATTCCTGACCTCCATATCCACAAGCTCCTCAACGTCCACTTGAAATAAAGGTTCGGGGCAAACCAACTAAGTATAATACATCAGTCGTATTTAATATTTTTGAGTTCTCACCCTGTCTTTCCACTGGAATTTTATTATAGATAGTAATAATGCTTAAATATTAAACAAATTTCTATTATAAATCATGATAAAATACAAAAATACAAAAATTTTTTCACCCTAATAATAGAGACCCCTTTATTTCCTGTGGAATGTTTAGCTGTAACTTAGACAGGAGAATTAAGGTTATTTGGCGATATTGGAATTACAACGTCAATGTAGTAATTATGCAAAATTATAGTGAAAGTTTTTACGGATAGATATGTGAGAATTCTTTTGCTTTTACTATTTTATAGAATCACTAAATTATGTAATTATTTGAAAAATACTTATAAATCTTAGTTATTTTCAAATCGTAAAACTTTTATACTATTAATGCCATAGTAACACTGAATACTTCTCGTCAAATATTATTGTAATAATTAAATTTTCCTTTTTGCCTTCCATAGGAAATAAAGGGGTGTCACTATAACCTTGGCAAGATTTATCTATGCATGAAGCGAAAGCTAAATTGAGGTAATATGACCAAGATTGTGGGAATGATTTTTGGTGAGGTTGGATATGGCGATTTCAATTTCCTTGTAGCCAGAGATGCAAACCTCGAGAAGGGTGAATATGTCAAAGTAAATCATGAGAAGTATGGCTGGGTTCTTGCTCAGGTTCGCACAATTAAGCGTTATAATGAGCTTTATTCTCTCAATGCAATTACAGGCACTTCTATACCCAAGGCTCAGGAAGAGCGCATAATCGCCAACGCAAAGGTTATAGGCTACATTGACAAAGATGGCCTTCTCAAGACGCCAAAGATACCCTTCAGACCTGGGGAGAAAATATACGAGGCAGATGCTGGAATAATACGAAAGTCGCTCAAACTCGAGCAGAAGAATGGTATTTACCTTGGCCTGCTTGAAGGGCACAGCAGAAAGATACCAGTGTATCTCAACCCCAACAAGCTCATCCAGAAGCACATCGCCGTGCTGGCGAAGACGGGTGCAGGTAAGAGCTACACCGTTGGCGTTCTAATTGAAGAGCTTATTGAGAAAAAGGTGCCAGTTGTCATAATAGATCCGCATGGAGAGTACTCTGCCCTTCGCTACCCTAACGACAGTCCAAGAGAGCTATCTTTGATGGAGCATTACGGAGTCACCCCCAAGGGTTATGATAGCGTGGTGGAGTACACCCCAAATCAGAGTATCAACCCTCAGGCTGATCGCAAGCTGAGCCTTGACATTACCCGCTTTACCATAAATGACTTCATTGAAATGCTCCCCACGAAGATTACAGACTCTCAGAAGGGCATACTGTTTGAGGCTCTTAAGGTCGTGGAGACCTACGGGAGTTACACCCTTGAGGATATTATACGGGTGATTCATGAGCATGAGAGCAAGGCGAAGTGGAATCTCATCACAAGCTTAGAGATGCTGCGAGAGAGTAAGATCTTTGAAGGCACCCCTGTTAAGACCTCTGAGCTGGTGCGTAGGGGTGTTACCTCCATAATAAACCTCCGCGGAGTTCAGCCTGAGATTCAGGATATCGTTGTGTCTCGCATAGCTACTGAGATCTTCGAAGACAGAAAGCGGGGCAAGGTTCCACCCCTGCTCTTCCTGATAGAGGAGGCGCACAACTTCGCACCAGAGCGTGGCTTTGGTGCTAAGGCTTCCAACAAGATTATTAGAACAATAGCCAGCGAGGGTAGAAAGTTCGGAATGGGTCTGTGCGTAGTAACGCAGCGCCCGGCGAGAATCGATAAGAGCGTCCTCAGCCAGTGCAATACCCAGATTATACTCAAGGTCACCAATCCCAACGATTTAAAGGCGATAAGCCAGAGCATCGAAGGCTTTACCTCAGATCTAGAAGAGGAGATAAAGCAGCTGGAGCCTGGAGAGGCTCTTGTTGTTGGCGATGTGGTGGAGCAGCCTATATTTGTGGATGTGCGCGTCAAGCGCTCCCGGCATGGCGGGGCGAGCGTTGAGGTTGTGCGCGAGAGGCGTGGCAAACGGGTGAAAAAGACAGGCTTCGACTCCTTGCTAAGGCGAATTTTCTCTCGGTATTAGGGAAATGGAAGTGAAGGTTGGTTGCTGCGGCTTTCCGGGAGGGATGAAGAAGTACTTCCAGGAGTTCAGCCTGGCTGAGATTCAGAAGACCTTCTATTCCCTACCGAAAATTGGCACAGCGGAGAGGTGGCGCAGCCAGGCTGGCGAAGACTTCGAGTTCACCCTCAAGGCGTGGCAGCTTATTACTCACCCGCCAAGCAGCCCGACCTACAGGAAGGCGGGAATTGAGGTTAAAGATAAGGAGAAGTACGGTTTCTTTAAAGCCACCGACGAGGTGCTTTCAGCTTGGGAAAAAACAAGGGAGATAGCAGAAGCTCTGCGAGCGAGCGTAGTGGTATTTCAATGCCCTCCAAGCTTTACTCAAACCCAGGAAAACCTCTCAAACCTTAAAAACTTCTTTAGCAGTATAGAAAGGGGTAATCTAACCCTCGCGATAGAACTCCGCGCCCCATGGGATCGTGAACTTTTGGCTAATCTATGCGAAGAGTTTGAGCTGGTGCACTGCGTTGACCCTCTTCGCGAGGAGCCGGTGACATCAAAGCTAGCGTACTTCCGTCTGCATGGGAGCTACCATCATGGAAGGATAAACTACAAACACAGGTATACTGATGAGGAGTTGAGAGGAGTGCTTGAAAAGGTACTTAGCTTTGAGGTTGCGTATGTGCTCTTCAACAATATCTACATGGGGGAGGATGCGAAACGGTTTATGGAGCTGTTAAGAGGGAGGGGATATCTGAAGAATACCCAGCAAATTTTTATTCCACAACCATAAGTAAGAGCCATGAACAGATTCATTCTCCTTTGGATACTCATTGCCATGAGCGCCTGCGTGGGCTCTAGCTACTCTGGTGAGGTTTCAAAGGCGGAGGAGCTGATTTCCCAAGCTACCAACATGTGGGGAGATATAATCTCCAGCGACGACTATGCAAAGATTATCAAAACCTGCGATGTCAAGGCTGAGGTGGATGCAAAGGCGATGAAGCACCTCGAGAAGGCAGCGCAGCTTGCGAAGAGCGATGAAGAGAGGCTGTATGCCCAGTACCTTCTGAATTACGTGGAGAGCTCGGCAAAGGCTACGCAAAAGTACCGTGAGTACGCTGAGCTTATGCTCAACGGAGATGAAAACAGAGCCAATATCGCCGCACTTGAAGCAAACAGCTACCTAGAGGAGGCAATAGCCTGGAAGAAGCGCGCAGCCCAGCTCAAGCCTCAGTAGCCTGCCCTTATGTGGCGTAACGCCTCTTCGACGCCCGCGGCTATGCCATCGGTCTCCATCCATCCTTCTGGTTTAACAGCGTCGCCCACCAAGTAGAGGCCCTCTACGGGCGTCGCCGGTGAAAGGTGCGTACCGCTGGGTGCGCGGTTCACAGGCCATGAGTTGCGGTAAACCTGCACCGCCAGCACGCGGCAATACTTCTTAAACTCAGGGAATAGTCTGTGCAGGTCTTTTAAACCCAGCTCAATCTCCCGCTTTACGTCTGCGCCCTCGGCTAGGCGCTGGTGGGACATGAGCAGGTGTTCACCTTGAGGAGCCAGCGAGGGATCTGCATTGGTCACCTCGTTTATCCCATTTATCCTCTCCGCCTCTGGGGTAAAGAGCACACCACTGTGCCCGAGCATCGCCTTTTTGCACGCGACACTTATCTTGATACCAGCCGCGCCTTTGATGCGCGACACAGCGCGGGCATACTCCCGGGGCAAAATCTCCTGCGCCAGTTCCGCTGTTATCTTAGGCCCTGCGTTGCTGACCACTATGTCATAGCTCCGCTTCTCCTTCGCCACCACCTCAAAGGCTCTGCCGTTCTGCTTTATCGCAATAACCTTCTGCTTCAGGTAAAGCTCTCCCCCCTCGCTCTGAAGCACCTCCACCAATGCTCGGGTTACGCCACCGCATCCCCCAACAGGTATGCCGGGACCTCCAAGCTTGTTGATGTTTTTGGTCTGAGCGATTACCTCCTTCGCAGGCACCTCACTCGCCTTCAAGCTGAGACTCCAGCCTGTGAAGGAATCGGCTATCTTAAACACAAGCTCATTCTTAATCTGCTTTTCGAGCCACGAACGATAGCTCTCGTCGCTGGTAGCTTTGCCCAGCTTGAGCATCGCTATAATTTTAGTTATCTTGAGCTTGTCGCGCAGGGAGAAGAGCGAGGGCAACTCCTCGTACTCATAATCCTTACCAGCGATGCGGAACATAGCTTGAGGCTGTGAGGGGATTATCTCCACGCCTGCGCCAAGCTGGCGAAGCATCCTGCCAAGAGGACCGCGTTCCCGATGAGGAATCATGTGCAGCGCTCCCGTGGAGAGCTGATAGCCCCTGTAATCTAAATTCGTAAAGCGCCCGCCCGCGTAGGGAAGCTTCTCGTAGACCTCTACCTCGAAGCCTTCCTTAGCGAGGTTTGCCGCCGCCAGCAAGCCGCCCAAGCCGGCACCTATAACACATGCACGCAAGCTCAGCCCTCCTCTATGGCATCGTTTGGGCAGTAGGCCACGCAGAGCCCGCAGTTCTTGCACCTCTCGCGGTCTATCTCTGCAACGCCATAAACGGTAATAGCCTCATTCGGGCAGAAGGGCATGCATGCAGCGCAGCCTACGCATCGCTCCTCGCGCACAAGCATGCTCCAGCTTCTCCCGTGGCGGGATAAATATTTTTGGGTTACCTGCATTTTCGAGTGGGGCAGGCACAGCAACCTTTTCATTAGTTATCCATTAAATATCAATTACAGGTAATGGAAAATGAAGAAAAACTACGTTACCATAAGCATACCCCGCGAGCTTTATGAGAAAGTGGCTGAGATGATTAAGGATACCGGCTTCCGCTCGCCCACGGAGTTCATAATATTTACCCTGCGCTTATTGCTCATGGAGCGCAGTGAGCGCAAGGTGATTGAAGGACTGCGCGCTCTGGGGTACTTAAAGGAGGAATAGCTATGCTCATAATAGGCGTTGACTCCGCTACGTGGGATGTTATCCTGCCTAACATAGACAGGCTGCCGAATTTTAAGAGGCTTATGGAGGAGGGCGAATATTCGACTATTCACCTCAACCAGAAGCCCTGGTCTCCTGAGGTGTGGTGCTCCATGTTCACTGGGCTAACGCCGGAGGAGCACGGGCACCACGATTTTGTCGTCGATGGCGAGATTGTGCGCAGAGAGGATATTAAGGCGGAGTT
The DNA here is from genome assembly GCA_002010065.2 of Candidatus Pyrohabitans jungbluthii. Lineage (GTDB taxonomy): Archaea > Hydrothermarchaeota > Hydrothermarchaeia > Hydrothermarchaeales > BMS3B > Pyrohabitans > Pyrohabitans jungbluthii. Next base: position 164,200 of record MTMD02000002.1, read on the forward strand.
TATATGGGACCTGCTTGACAGAGCCGGGGTAAGTGTGAAGGCGCTCAACGTACCCTTCATTGTGCCGCCGTACAACTTCAATGTGGACTTCACGCCAGTGGCGGGAGGCGTGCCCGTAGAGGTGGACGAACTCCTAGAGGAGATTGAAAAGGTTACGGAAAAAGCGCTTGAAGTTCTTCGCAACGATAAGCCTGAGGTTTTCATTGTCGCTTACACAGCGCTGGACAAGCTTTCCCATCTCCACTGGGGCGAGCCAGTGCTGGTGGACTTCTATGAGAAGGTGGACGAGGCGATAGGCAAGCTTCTGCCCTATGACGATGAGGTTCTGGTTATCTCTGACCACGGCTTCTGCGACTACGATGCCGCGCCCATACGCACTCTTCCCAGAAGAACGCCCAAGGGGGAGATCAAGGGGGACCACCATCCGGATGCGATTCTGATAAAGAAGAACATACCCTGCGATATTACCCAGCCTATAGACGTTTTCCGCTGCATTAAAGCGCGCTACCTAGGTGATTGAATGGACGAGGAGATAATGGCGCTGCCAATAGAGAAGAAGATAGAGAAGAGCAAAGCGGTGATAGCCGAGGCTATAGAGCGCTATGGCGATAAGCTGGTCGCGGCGTTTACGGGAGGCAAGGACTCTACGCTAATGCTGTGGCTGACCAAGCAGGTTTGCGAGGAGCAGGGGTACGAGATGCCAGAGTGTATGTTCATAAATGAGGGCAGCGTTTTTGAAGAGGTGCTCGACTACGTGGAGAGGATGCGCAGAGAGTGGGGCTTAGTTATTCACGAGGTTAAGAACGAAGACGTGCTCAACCAGGTCACCAAGGTGGGCGATATTGTTTACGTGGCAAAGCTCAATGAGCGCAACCGCAAGGAGCTTGAAAAGATAGGCTTTCGTGGCGAAAGCTTTGTTTTCAACCCTGAAAGCTTCGAGGGCAACCATCTGATGAAGACCGTGGCGATGAACATGTTCATAGAGGAGCGGGGCATACAAGCGGTTATGACGGGCATTCGCTGGGATGAGCAGGAGGCGAGAAGGGACGAGGTGTACTTCTCACCTCGTAACGATCCTCCACACATGCGAGTGCACCCGATACTCCACTTCCGCGAGCGCGAGGTGTGGCAGGTGCTTCGAAGTAACCGCGTACCTGTGAATGAGCTCTATGCAAAGGGATACCGCAGTCTCGGAGCGAAAGCGACGACGCAGCCGGTGAGCGATAAGCCTGCGTGGGAGCAGGATTTCGACTCCATACCTGAGCGCGCTGGGAGAGCTCAAGACAAAGAGGGGATAATGAAACGCCTGCGAGATTTGGGGTACATGTAGGAATTACTTCTCAGAGCTAAAAATCGGAAGTCTTATATTGCGCCATACCAAGTTTATGGGGAGGAGGTAGTGGTTATTTTAAAGCTCGGCAATGGCATCGAGATCACCATAGGCGGCGAGAAGCTATACCTGGACCCGAGGCGTGCAGAAGGTACGAGCTTTATCTCCCACGCCCATGCCGACCACTCTCCGCGAAGCGTCGAGGGGGAGGTTCTCCTTTCCTCAGCTACAGCCAAGCTTATGCGCAAGCGCGTCGAAGGCAAGAACCTTGAGATGGGAAAAGCCTACGAAATGCGCGACTTTACCCTTCGCGTCGTGGCGTCTGGGCACATCCTTGGCGCGAGTCAGCTTGTGATGGAAAACGGTTTTAAGGTTGTATATACCGGCGATTTGCACCTTGAGGGTGGTGCCACATGCGGCGCTGCCAAGGTGGAGCGCTGTGACATTTTAATAATCGAGTCCACCTTCGGTAGCCCCCATTATGAGTTTCCTCCCCGCGAGGAGGTGATTGCAGAACTCAAGGACTGGGTGGAGGCGCAGCATTCCCGCGGCAGGCTTCCGGTAGTGCTGGGCTATTCCTTGGGCAAGGCTCAGGAGCTGACATATTACCTGTCGAGGGATTTCTCGGTTGAGGTTCACCCCACAATTTATGAGAACAACCGCAAATATGAAGCTCTGGGCGTAGCCCTTGGTGAGTATCGCCTGTTTTCCAGCGAAAGCCGCGAGGACAAGGTGGTGATCTTCCCTCCAGCGGCACGCAAGGCAAAGATTCTGGAAAAGCTCAATTGCAGCTTCGCCTTCATGAGCGGGTGGGCTGTCCACGACGCTACCCGCTTTAGGCTTAGGGTGGACGAGGCGCTGCCGCTGAGCGACCACAGCGATTTTTATTCTCTGCTGCGCTACGTAGAGAAGGCTTCGCCCCAGGTGGTTTACACGGTGCACGGCTTCGCCAGCGAGTTCGCAGAGGAGCTTCGAGCTAGAGGATTTTACGCCGAGGCGCTCGAGGAAAAGAAGCTACGTACGTTGGAGGAGTACCTTTAGCTACAGCTCATAAAGCTCGCGATTTATCCTGGGCAGCATCGCCATGAGCACTGCCTGCTTCGTAAGCTCCTTTCTGCTCAGCTTCCCTTTGCTCAAGAAGCCTATGGCGCCGCCCTTCCTGCCTATGTTCCTGATCCCACTCAGCTCCTCCATAACCTCCCCCACCTCTCTTCCGCGAAGCACCTGGCGGATAACACTGGGCGGGTACTCAAAGCCAGAGCCAGCGCCGAGGGTAATAACCTCCCCATCGCTAATTGCGCAGAACTGCACATCCATATAACCTGTGATCGCGAAGGGTACCTCCACCAACCCTGCCTCAATTCCTACGCCAAGCTCCCCATGCTTAAGTGCAGCCCTAGCACGGTTCACTGCACCACGCACCGTCTCTTCCATACCAAGAGGCTGAGCGCTAACCTTTGAGCTCACCTCAACCCCAAAAACCTCAATCTCAGGGTAAAACTCCCTCAGCACTTCCTCCACCGCTCTTACCTTCACCGGATTAGTTGAACCCACAGCTACGCGCATAGCAGCACTCCCTCGCGGTCTATCTCTCCTCGCCTGATTCGCCGCGAAGATATGGGCTTACCGTCCTGGGCGAGGAGGAGTGGCACCAGGATTATCTCCAGCTCTCTTAGCCCGCGCTGGCGTCGGCGCTGGTTAATCTCCTCCGCTCTGGCAAGGGTTTCCTCAGTCACCACAATAGCCTCGAGCTCCGCGTCGCTCACCGCGGGTCCATAGTAATCGTCGAGCCTCACTATCTCCGCCCGCTCGGCAAAGCCCTCCTCCATGAGAAAGCGCTGTAGCTCCGCCAGCCTCTTCTCGTAGCTCTCTGCCCCCTTTGGCTTGGCAATCGCATCGCTGGTTAGCCCAATGAGCACCCTTTCGCCCGAGGTAAAGGCAACCCTGAGAAGCTCTCTATGGCCAGCGTGCAACCTGTCGAAGGTTCCACCCACCGCCACTTTCCTGAACATCGCTTAAACTCTTGCGGTGGGATTAATAACTTTATTGCTTCGAAAAAAAGAGGTCAGCGCGGGATGCGCTGACTAATGGAAGATGTGGGGGATTATTTCACCTGCCGCCGCCCAGTAGGATATCGCTAGCATGAAGAAAGCCCCCGCATAGTATAGCAGCTCGCCCGCGCGCGCCTTCTTATCGCCGCGTAGTGGAAGCCGCTCCACCACGTAGGGGAATATCAGCAGCGGGAGAAAAGCCAGCACTGGCATGACCACCATGGTTGTGGCACCGAACAGGTTTTCCCCGGTGACCAGGAAGTATATTGGCCATGGCGGCTTGGTTACCTCTATCCCTGCGACAGTATGCTCTCCTTCTAACCCCTGAATAAAGGGTGCCTCCATGAAAAGGCTCTGCATCACCAGGAAGACTGTGAGCACCGCTGAATAGACGACAGCCTTCTTCCAGCGCCTCTGCACCTGAAGGTAAACCTTCCTCATGAGCACGTGGGGTGCGGTTAACAGGAGAATTGCAAAGGTTGTCAAGCCTATGTGGAAGGCGGTAAGCTTCATCACTGCAAGGTCGCCGGAGAAGAAGTTTGACACGTAGCTGCCCAGAGGCACCAGGCTGAAGGCGTACATCATGTGTTCAAAGCCCTCAAGGGACTCCTGGTCAGCTCTCATGAAGGTCCCGGCAAGGAAGCTCAGCCAGCTGATAATCAGAAGCAGTGCGCCTGTAACCCAGATTATCTTGCGCTTACCTAAGTAGGTTCTCGTGGAAATAGCGCGCGCAGAGTGCAGCATCATCAGGAACAAAAAGAGCTCGCTGGACCAGTTGTGGAGGTTTCTGAAGAAGGCAAGCGTTGCGTCTTGGGTAATAGCTTCAACGCTGTGGTACGCTTCCGTGGGCAGAGGCTTGTAGAAGAAGGTTATTATTATCCCCGAAGGGATTACTAGGCCAAGGAAGATAATGGCGGTGACAGTACCGAGAGTGTACCAGTCTATCGCAGATTTGAGCTTCTCGCTTACCCCTTTTACCCTCGCAAAGGACAGGTAAACCAGGGCAAAGAGCAGCGCGAATATGACGAACCTTATCTTGTCCACCTTTGCCTTTGCGTAGGCCTCCTCCATTACCCTTTCCATGTACTCCTCCAGTTCATGTTCATCCACCTCCTCACCAGGCTCCAAGCCTATATACCCTATTCTGGGTTCCCCGTGACCATGTTCTTCAACATCACCCTCCTCATGATGTTCCTCACCCTCCTCATGCGCCCCAGTTGCGTAGGCTGCAGGCAGGGCGAGGAGTACCATAATAGCCAGCAGGACCACTACTACCTTTCTCATCCATCGACCTCCTTTCTGACTCTGTTAATGATACGTAGATGTTAATATAATGTTACCTTAATGAAGCAATATTGTTATATATTGGCTACGCCAGATACACTCTGAGGTGTTAGAAGATGGATGTGGACGGCCTGCTAATTTCTCTCACTGTCCTTGTTTCCCTCAGCTTTCTGGCGGCAGTTTACTTTTCCGTCAAGCTCTCCAGAGAAACAAGGTATGAGCGCTACTGGCTTGCTCTCGCACTGGCTGCCTTTCTGCTGGCGATCCACCACTGGTTGGCGCTACCCTGGGAGTTTCACCTGATTTCAGAGAGTCTCCTGCACAATCTTGAGCAGTTCACCGCTCTTTTCGGTGCTTCTCTCTTCGCCTACGCTGTGTACGGGCTTTATTCTTCAATGAAAAGAATAAGGGAAAAGCTGGAGTAAAATGCTGCCAAAGTCGGTGCTCTTCTACTGGAGCAAAGGAGCAGAGACGAGGAGGAAGATACTGAAGATAATCCACACCAGGGGGGAGAAGGGTGAGCCCAGCTTTCTTAATGTTATCGCCAGCGAGCTTGGCATAACCCATGCGGCGGCGAAGAAACACCTCGACCTCTTAGTGGAGGAGGGCTACATAGAGCAGATAAACCCCGGCGGAAAGCCAGTCTATCTCAGGCTGACGGAGAAAGGAAAAGAGGTGGTAGAGGAGTTCTTGGGCGAGGCAGATCGCTAAAATTTGCTCTGACTCTCTTTTACAGCCTCTAAGGCCTGGAGAAATGTATTCTCATCCATAAAGCCCACGATGCTGCCCAGCTTTTTCCCGTCGTGGGTCAGAAACACGAAAGTTGGTGTGCCCCTAACCTCGTAGCTGAAAACAAGCTCGCGGTTTTCGCTCTTGTCTATGTCTATGGCGACAGCCACGAAGTCTCTGTTGAGGGTATCCTTCACCCTCTGCTTGGGAAGAACCTCAGATTCAAACTTCCTGCACCAGCCGCAGGAGTCGATTCTGAAGTAGAGGAGCACAGGTTTTGAGGTTTTGCTCGCGTAGCTTAGGGCCTCTTCGTATGAGGTGTAGAACACAGCCCCGGAGAAGTTCCTGATTTTCTTGGGTGCCTCTTCCGTAGCCTCCGCCGCAGATTCTAGGCAACCAATAGCCAAAGTGAGCAGCACAGCTATAGCCCATCGCCTCATTGGAGCTCTCCTCACCCTTTACAACCTCTCAGGGAACTTATCAGGATTTTCTCAAATCATGCCAAATTTCTGCCAGAAATGGGCAGAAATTCTTTTATGATATGAGCGCCAGAAATTAAAATATGAAAAAGCGGAAGCCCATCAAGGACATGTTCCTGGACATAGCGGAGGAGTGGGAAAAGTACTGGCGCGATGAGATTGGCTTCTACGACTTCCTCAACGAGTATGTGGAGATAGATGATGACCTGCGCACCTACGTTATAAAGAGGAGGAAGAAGAAGCCAGAGGAGGAGTTGTGAGGGAGAAGATTATTAACTCTGTAGCGTAGCTAAGAACATGGAGATTTTCACAGGCGTTGAGATACTCTGCCCCTACCCTGCGCTTTATCTTGAAGATATAAAGGCAGTGGTTATTGCAGACCTTCATCTGGGATACGAGGGGATAATGGCGGAGCAGGGCATATTTATGCCCAAGACGCAGTTCAGGAAGGAGCAGGAGATGCTCGAGAGTATCGCAGGTCTAAAGCATGCGGAGCGGGTGATTATTAACGGCGATGTTAAGCACGAGTTCAGTGAGACCAGCTACCACGAGTTTCGCGAGGTTGGTGAGCTTTTTGAGATTCTGCGAAGGCACTTTAGAGAGGTGCATGTGGTGAAGGGCAACCATGACAACTTCATCATCTACGTTACCCGGAAGCATGGCATAGCCCTGCACGAGGAGCTTATGCTTGGCAAGTACCACTTCTTCCACGGGCACCGCATGCCGCGCGAAGCTGAGGCGGAGTTTTTGGTTATGGGCCACGAGCACCCTGCCATAGCGCTCTACGACGAGATTGGGGTTAAGGAAAAGGTTAAGTGCTTTTTATACGGTGAGGCTGGCGGAAAAAAGCTGGTGGTGCTGCCTGCGTTTTCCCCGCTTGCGTACGGCAGCGATGTCAACCAGGTGCCAAAGAGCGAGCTTCTCTCCCCCCTTCTGCGCAGCATCGACGTGGATAAGCTTAACGTTGTGGCGGTGAGTGAAGAGGCGGGTTGCTTGCCCTTTGCACAGCTTGGGGAGCTGCGCAGGTTTGCGTGAATCACTTTCTCCCAACCACAACGCGGCTCTCGCTCAGCTCAATCCTCTCAAACTGTTTAAACCCTGCCTCGCGAAGCCATGCTTCGACTTCGCTCCACGAGTAGGTTCTGCCTTCGCTGCTGAGGAGCATGTGGAGCGCAAATATCGCCGCTTCTCTCGGCGCCACCTTGGAGTCGTCGAGTATATAATCGTGGACTATCACCACGCCGCCCTCTGCTAAGGCGTCGTAAACGCGCCTGAAGAGCTTGCGGTTCTGTGCCTCGCTGAGAAAGTGGATTATGTTGGAGACCAGCGCTGCATCGTAACCCTTGCCAAAATCATCGCGAAGGAAGTCCGCCTCAAGCACGCGAATGCCAGTGACGCCCTTTCTTTTGAGAATCTCTCTCGTAGCGCTTGCTGTTTCGGGCAGCTCAACTATCGTCGCAGCCAGGCGGTAGCGCTGTGCGAAGGCTATCGCGTAGGCGCCTGAGCCCCCACCTAGGTCAACCAGGCTGCGCTTTCCCTCAAGGTTTACAGCTCTTGCAAGCTCATATGCGCGTGTCGCTGCAGTGCTGTCTAAAGCCAGAAGAAAAGCAAGCCTGTCCTCTTCCTCTGGTGCATGCCAGAATATCGCTTCCTCAAGCTTTGCCCACTTTGCAAAGCCCCTGTTCGCATGCTTCAACCAGTAGCCTAGGTAATCGCTGCTTGAGCTTACCAAGTACCTGCTGGCTTCGGGAGAGTTTCTGTACCTATCCCCAGTCTTCTCTATAAAACCAAGCGCTACCAGTGCATTGAGCAGAAGCTCTAGGGCGCGGGGTTCCGCTTTTAGTGCTTTAGCCAATTCTAAAGTGGAGCGCGGCTCTTCCAGGTAGTCGAAGAGGTTGTAGGCTGCCGCTACGAGCAGAATCTTCGACTCGCGGTAGGCAGCGCCCAGCTCTATTATTCTCTCCATATCACAATATCGCGCCCATATCCGCACTGCTCACGCTGCGGCGGTAGCTCTCAAGGTAGCTCCTTCTTGCCTCTGTGCGAGGAGGCTGCCATTCCTGCTTTCTCCTCTCCAGCTCTTCCTCGTCCACGAGAAGGTTGAGCTTCCGCGCTGGTATGTCTATCTCAACAATATCGCCATCCTTAACCAGGGCTATGGGGCCACCTTCGTAAGCCTCCGGCGACACGTGACCTATGCAAGGACCTCGAGTACCGCCCGAGAAGCGTCCGTCGGTTATTAAAGCCACGCTGTCGCTGAGCCCCATGCCCGCGATTATAGACGTAGCGGCAAGCATCTCCCGCATTCCGGGACCGCCCTTCGGGCCCTCGTAGCGTATTATCACCACGTCGCCGGGCTTAATCTCATCGTTGAGAATCGCCTTTACCGCCGCCTCTTCGCCGTCGAAAACTCGAGCAGGGCCGCGATGCTTGAGCATCTTCTCACTTACGGCGGTCTGTTTCACCACACTTCCGCGAGGAGCGAGGCTGCCTTTTAGCACTGCAATGCCACCTTCGCTGTGATAGGGATTGCTCGGATCGCGGATGACCTCGCGGTTCTTCTCTGGGTTGACTATCCTCACGTGCTTTAGATTCTCCTCCAGCGTTGAGCCCGTGACTGTGAGCACATCCAGGTTGAGCTTATCCTTTATTTTAAGCATAACTGCAGGTATGCCACCAGCTTGGTCCAGGTCGAGCATGAAGTGCTCCCCTCCCGGCCTGAGGCTGGTGAGGTGAGGCGTCTCTCTGGAAATCTTATCAAAAGCATCCAGTGGAAGCTCCACACCTGCCTCCCTCGCAATCGCAGGCAGGTGAAGCGCGGTGTTGGTAGAGCCGCCTATTGCCATGTCTATGCGTATCGCATTTTCAAACGCCTTCTCAGTCATTATCTCCCTTGCTGATATGCCGCGTTCCAGAAGCTCCATAACCTTCATTCCGCTCAGCTTTGCGATGCGCAGCTTCTTAGCGTCAACAGCATGGGCGGTACCACACCCTGGCAAGCTCATACCCAGCGCTTCGGTAACGCACGCCATTGTGTTGGCGGTGAACAAGCCAGCGCATGATCCCGGGCCAGGGCACGCGAGGTTTTCGAGGTCATTAAGCTGCTCCTCGGTTATCTTCCCGGCCTTGAACTCGCCAACAGCCTCGAATACAGAAATTAAATCCACATTTTTATCTCCCACGAAGCCCGGGCACATGGCGCCGCCTGTCACGACGATGCTGGGGAGGTTGAGCCTAGCAGCGGCCATCAGGTGCCCAGGCACAATCTTGTCACAGGTTGGTATGAAGACCAAAGCGTCGAAGCGATAGGCTTGGGCAACCAGCTCTATGCTTGCGGCAATCACCTCGCGCGAAGGCAGAGAGTAACGCATGCCCTCATGCCCCATTGCAATGCCGTCACATATCCCTATGGTGTTGAACTCGAAGGGCACACCCCCTGCTAAGCGAACCCCCGCCTTGACCGCGTCTGCTATCTTGTCAAGATGCACATGCCCGGGAATGAGCTCATTCCAGGAGTTAACAATGCCCACGAAGGGTCTATCTATCTCTTCATCGGTTATCCCCATAGCCCTGAGCAGGCTTCTGTGAGGCGCCCTCTCCAGCCCTTTCTTCACGGCATCGCTCCTCATAGTATACCACCTTCCTATAACCCTCGCGTAACAAGCGATAAACTTTATATATGCACCCCGGTGCTAGTTTTATTGATTGATATGGAAATTGCGTCTAAAAATAAATGCTATGCGTCTCCGCTAAGGTGAGAAAGGTGAATAAGGTTTATGCCGGGCTCGTATTCATCGTAATTGCTGCTTTAATCTCAATAACTTCAGCTCAAACAGAATGGCTTACGCTAGAAGAGGTTGTAATAAATCTTGGCACTACAGATGAGGTTGGAGTGGGACAGATTTTACGGGTTGATGTGGTGGTCAGCAGCTATGGTGCTCCTCAGCCTGTAAATGCGACAATTGGTGTGGACATCTACAATTCTTCAGGATACGTTACAAGCTTTCCAAACCAGACTGCGGAGATATCACAGGACAGCAATGTAACTTTCACATTTAGTGCGAGTGTCGCATTGAGCACAGGTTACTACACCGCTCAGGCTTTTGTTGTGTATGATCAGAATGGAACAAATAAAACACTGCTCAAAAATGCCAGCTTTAAGGTCGTAAATTTATCGGCAGTCTCTCTGGGCATAGATCACGAAGATGTGGCAGCGGGAGAAACAGCCACCTTCCTTCAAACAATAAATAACAATGGCATTGTACCTGCTAATGCTACCGTTAAAGTCTGGATAGAATATGATGACCCCTCAACTACATACGTAGACCGCATAATGGCAACAGAGCCACCCGCCACTAAAACAATACAAAACAATACCGTTGGTGTGGTAAATGTTTTATGGGCAGTGCCAGAAGATTTAACGAGCTGTGACTACACCAATAGCAGCCGTTATAGTGTTTATTCCACCTGGAAATATGGTACTGCACCGGATTTTGTCTATGCAAATTCCTTGGCTAATTTTAATGTATCTTACGTTGTGGTGGATACAGAAATTTTGCAGGGTGGTTACTCCCACTCAGGCCTTGACCAGACGGAGGCTGCCCCTGGAGGTGAGGTTTCGGGAGATATAGAGCTTTTGAACAGGGGATATTATTCCACAGTTATTCATGAAGTAAGGGCATGGGTAGAGGATAGCGCTGGTAACAAAGTCACAGACCTCTCTCCTACCGATTTTACTTTAAATATTGTGAATAATGGATATAAAGATGTTGTTCTTCCTGGACACAATGCTAGCTGCTCGGAGGTGAGTAGCAATACTACAATTGCCCACCAAGGTGCACTAGAGTTTCCATTTAAAGGCACACTACCTCCAAACCTTCCGTTAAATGATAGCTATAAGGTTGTCTTTGCTATAGACTATGGTGTGCCAAGGGATAAGCTCATGGGCAACCCGTGGAACATCTTGCAGAACTACTCTTTTGAGATAGTCAAGGCGGAGGTGACCAATGTCACAGCGCGTTCAGAGGTCGCTCCCGGTGCAACTCAGACTATAACAACTTCTATTAAGAATGTCGGTGTAAACACAATTGACAGTGCTAGTGTGATTGTAGAGATTCGCAATCCTTCAAACGCAGAAGTTAAGAACTTTACAGACACAATTCAGAATCTTGCTGAGGGAGATACCGTTAACCTTTCCTATAACTGGGATGTGCCAAGCAATCTAGAACTAGGAACTTACATTGTTTCTTCGCGAGTACATTACGCTACTGGCGTTTATCACAACCTCTCCACCACATTTAATGTGGTGAGGTTTAGTGTGCTAAACATAAGTTCTTCGCCTGTAGCTCCGTACGAATCCACAAATGTAACAGTTAAGATGGAGAATCAGGGACCAACGAATGCAACTCTGGAGCTACTGGGTGTGAAGGTAAAAGCAGATAAGACGGTGGACTTAGGGACAATAACCAACAGAGTAATACCTGCTGGAAGTACAGAACCTCTGAACTTTACATACTACTTTGACCCAGAAGGCATGAGCAATGGAACATTTAGCATCGAAGCCAACATCACCTACGGGGGTATATCTTATCCAAAATCCTCGAACATAACCCTCCTCCCCGTTGGCATAAAATCCTTTTCTCTCCCGGACTACGGGGTAACCAATATCAGCTTCGACTTTAACGTTACTCTTCACAACATCGCGGGCAGCGCGGTGAGCGTATTCCTGAACCTCACCGTCAACGGGAGCACTTACAACTCCACCATTTTAAGCGTACCCGCAAACTCCACGCTTACTCACACCTTCCCGATAAACCTAACATCTTCGGGCAGCTACAATATAACCATCTATGCCAATTACTCCTCCCTGCCAGGAAGGCTCTCAAGGAGTGGTGTTATAACGATTTACGACGCTGGAGTGGAGCTTTCCCTAGCATCCAGCGACATAACTTACACCCCAGCGTCGCCAAAGCAGGGGGATACCATAACCATCTCTGCGATTGTGCACAACACTGGCGACATCGATGCCAGCAACGTGGTGGTGGAGTTTCTGCTCGACTCTGCGAGCTATGCAAACAAAACCATAAGCATATCCGCCAACTCTAACGCAACCATTAACTTCACTTGGTCGAATGCTGCCTCAGGTGCGCACACAGTAACAATAAGGGCTGACCCGCTAAACGCCTTCGGTGAGAAGAACGAAAGTGACAACGCGGCGAGCATCTCTGTGAGCGTTGCTTCGTCGGCGCAAACGCCAGGTGGCGGCGGAGGTGGCGGTCCGGGAGTAGAGCCTGCCTTCGAAGAGGGCCTTAACGAGGTTACCACAAAATCGCTCCTCCAAGCGGTGAAGGAAAAGCGCCTCGAAAATGCGCGGTTCTATCATGCGGAGGAGCCGCTTCTTCCTGTGTTGGCGGTTCTAGGCTACAATCCAGCGCCAGATAGTATTAGAGAGAAGCTCACCAGGGTTGAGCCCGTAACCGGCGATGTCTATGCTATAGCTGCAGAGCTTGCGGTGGAGAAGTACACCCGCCTAACCTATCCGAATACTGTGGTCGTAGCCAGGGGCGACATACCCGCGGATGCGATTGCGGCTATAGCTTATGCGAAGAGCAACCGCATACCAGTGCTCCTCACTAAACCTGGAGACCTGCCAGAGGCGACGCTTCTCGCCTTGGAGAAATTCTCCCCACGCAGGATAATAATCCTGGGCGGAGAGAAGGCGGTTTCGCGAGAGGTGGAGGAGCAGCTTGCCTCCATAGCAAGTGTTGAGCGCATCGCCGGCGATACGCGCTACGAGACTGCAGTGAAGCTGGCGGAACTCACCAAGGGTTACGACACCATTGTAGTTACCAATGGAGAGGCGCCGAGCAGCGATGCGGTGTTTCTCGCAGCTATGTACAGGGCGCCTGTGGTGTATGTGAAGGGCAACGAGGTGCCAGAGGTTACGGCGGATTTCCTCGTTAACCACAGAGTTACGCCGAAATTCAGACCCGTAAAGCTGCTTTTAGTAGGGGTTAACGCCTCGCTGAAAGAGCAGATTTTCGGGCTCATACTCTCCCCCCATCTCAGCGGCGAGGTTGTGGTCACTGTGGTAAACGAGGACGACGACAGGCTCTACGTCGAGGTGTACGTGGGTAGCATACCTCGCGGAGAGTTCATAAACTCCGGCTCCAGCTACACATACAAGCCCTTTAAGCTTAAGCCAGGCGAGTACAAGGTGAAACTTAGGTGGCTCGACCCAGATAAGCTTGAGTTCAACTATCAGGAAACTAAGGTCTCTGTAAATCCGGCGGAGCGCACAGAAATAACCCTGAGGGTGCCAAGAATCACCCCATAGCCTCTCTACTTTTTGGGTATCTTCGCCTTCTCGTACGCTGAGAGGTTGTTCAGCGGCTTTGTGGCATCGAAGCCGAGCTTTGTTGTTAGCCCTGTTTTACCGGCGCTCGGGTCCAGGGAGGAGCCTCGCACCGAGCGAAGCATGACCAGGTCGCGATCGCCCTGGAAGCGCGTGGCTATGGCAAACTCCACCTCTTCGCTGCTGAAGATGTCAATATCGTCGTCTACAACCACCACGTGCTTCATGCTGGGGTGCCCTTCAAAGGCGGCGAGAATCGCCTTCTTGGCGTCTTCCTCGCCCCGCTTTTCTATAGCCACGACTCCATGAAGCCAGCTGCAGCCTCCCGGAGTGAGCACTACATTCTTCACCCTGGCCACCTTAGCGACGGAGGCGAAGATCCTTGGTTCTTGAGGCATGCCCATTAGCAAGCGGTGCTCCACACTGCTTGGAAGCAGAGCATGGTATATGGCATCGCGGCGATGGTAAATTCCTGTAACTTCCACCACGGGCTGCTTTCTCACGATGTCGTAGGTTCCGGTAATGTCTGTGAAAGGACCCTCGTCCACGCGCTCATGGGGTAAAATCCTGCCCTCTATAACAATCTCGGCATTCGCAGGAATCTCCAGATCGACAGTCTTGCACTTTGCCAGCTCAATGGGCTCGCCCAGGAGAGCGGAAGCCAGGCAGAGTTCGTCCTGGTTTATTCCGAAAGAGTAGCTCGAGGCGAAGAGCAAAGCGGGATGCATTCCTATTACTATAGCTACCTCAAGGGCCTCGCCCTTGGCTTCTGCTTTCTTGTAGTACTCATATAGATGGCGCTCAACCAGGCGAATAGCTAGGCGATGCCCGTCGAGCACAAGCATTCGGTGTACGCTTGCATTGCGACCGTGCTCCTCATCTTTGGCAATTACTACGCCTGAGGTTATGTACCTGCCAGCGTCCTTCTCAAAGTGCTTAAGTATGGGAAGCTCATCTAAGCTTGAGCATCGCCTCTCGTACACAGGTGCATTATCCACAAGACTAAACTCTCCTTCACAGCGCTTCGCCGCTTCTGTTACGTGGTGGATGTAGTTCTCTTTGGTCGTGCCCAGAGCTTCGCACATGCGCTCCCGCGAGGTTACGAGGTTGCCAACCACGGGAAGCTTGCTCCCCTTAACCCGCTGAAACAGGATGGTCTTTCGTGGGTTCTCGTGCAACATTGCGCTGATCTCATACTCGGGGTCTACCTCCTCCTCTACCACAAGGTCAGCCTTTAAAAAATCCCGCAGGTCTTTCATTCGCCTCCCCACCTAGCATAGAGGTTGTTCTGTATTCCCAGAGCGTCGAGCACCTTGCCTGCGATGAAGCTGAGCATGTCGTCTATGCTTTTCGGACGGTGGTAGAAGGCGGGCATCGCAGGCAGGATAACAGCGCCCAGCCTAGCGAGCTTAAGCATATTCTCAAGGTGAATCGCATTAAGCGGCGTCTCTCGAGGCACGAGCACAAGCCTGCGGCACTCCTTTAACATTACATCAGCGCTGCGCGTTATTAAATTAGAGGCATAGCCACTCGCAATGGCTGCGAGGGTTTTCATGCTGCAGGGTATTATAACCATCGCATCAACGCGGAAGGAGCCGCTGGAGAAGGGTGCCTCTATCTCGTGCTCAGAGTAACATCGCTCTAGATCAAGCTTAGCATCGCCCACCTCATGTTTGAGGATCTTTTTCGCAGCATCGCTGATTACGCATTCGTAGCTTATATTCAACTCCTCCAGCGCCTCGAGAAAGCGCAGCGCATACGCCACGCCGCTTGCTCCGGTTATGGCCACGAGAACCTTCATAGGTTAAGCATGGGCGCGGGAATTTTTATAGGTTTTGGGATACATTTAAATTCAGGATGCATCGCAGAATAGAGAAGCTGGTAACGCTGCTGCAGGAGGCAGGGGTTGAGTGCTGCATTATATCCAAGCCCGAGAATGTTTACTACTTCACTGGCGTATTCCCCATAGAGGCTTCCTTCCTCCTTGTTTCTACGAAGCGTGAGCCTGCGCTTCTTGTAGCGCCTTCAAGCTACCCCGAGGCTGAGGAACGCTCCTGCGTTGAGGTTATCAAAGGCGAACTGAACACCATTGCGGCGCTGAAGAGGGCACTACACCGGAGAGGATGCATGCCTGAGAAGAGCGGTGTTTTGCTGAGGGACTTTCTCAGAGCGGTGAGGAAAAAGCCCCTGGGGATAGAGGGAGATTATCTCCCTGCAGAGGTTGCGAGGAAGCTCGAGACGAAGTGGCTGGACATCTCGCCGCTCATCAGCGAGTTGCGCATGGTGAAGGATAGAGAGGAGATTGCTACAATAACTCGGGCGGTAAAAGCCTCTGAAGAAGCCTTGCGCAGGGTTTCGCAGAGCATAGCCCCGCGCATGCCTGAGCGCGAGCTTTCTGGCATGCTTGACCTTGAGCTCAAGCGCTTGGGCGCTGACCAGACAAAGGCGAGGGTGCGCTCCGGCAAAAACTCAGCCAAGCCATTTTCAAAGGAGATGAGCGGGAAGGTCGGTAAGGGCGCGCTGCTAATAGACTACGGCGGAGCCTTTGAGCACTACTGGACAGACCTCACGCGGACCTTCCACGTGGGCAGGGTGAGCCCTTCATACGAAGAGGTTTATGAGTGCATACTGGAAGCGAAAAGGGCGGCGCTTCGGGAGATCGGCGCTGGTAAGGAAATCGCTGTAGTAGAGCATGCTGTGAGGGAGGTTTTCAGGGAGCACTCGCTTGAGAAGCATATAGTCTATACGCCTGGGCACGGCGTTGGCCTTGAGGTGCACGAATTGCCTGTGATAACCTCGCAAAAGCTCAGGGAGGAGCCACCAGTACCAAGAGGAAGCACAGACGCGGAGAGGCTGTACCGCACCATGGCGCGGCTCTTTATCCGCGAAGAAAAGCCGGTTTTCCAGGAAAACATGGTGCTTACGATTGAACCAGGCTTGTATTTCAATGACTTCGGGGTCAGGGTGGAGGACATGGTTCTTGTGAAGCACTGTGCTAAGCTGCTCTCCCGCTTTCCCGATGAGCTGGAGGACGTGACCATAGCCTAAATCCCCATCCTCCTGTAGCTCGCCACCATGTTCGCCAGCTCACAGTCATAGGAGCAGAACTCGTATTTCAGCCATCGCTTCGCCCCCCACTTCTCTTTAAACCTCGCCACGCCGCTGTTTATTCCAAGCCCCAGGTTAAGATACCGCTTCCCTCGCTCCTTTGCCTCGCGGATAAACTCGCCTAGCAGGAGGTCGCTTGCTCCAGGCACGTAATTCTTGCGGGAGATAAAGTTGAACATGTAGAAGGCAAACTCGCCATGCGAAAAGTCGAAGATGCTGAAGGCGACAAGCTCCCGCTTTTGCCTCGCCTCTAAAAGGAGCGCCTCGCCGCGGGAAGCGTAGCTCTCAAGTTTTTCAAACACCCCCTGCTTGCTCTCATCTATGCCCCGCCTTAGGAATTCTTCAACCAGGGCAAAGTGCTCCTCGCCAAACTCGCCTTTCTTCACCTCAAGCCTCTTATAGGCGCTCTTCAGTGTGCTCCTCAGCTTCTTACTTAGCTTAAGCTTCTCCAGGTCCAGAAGGTAGTAGCAGTCGCTTTCTTTTTTGAGTATAGCAAGCGGCTCCACATCAATTGAGCGAGGCGAGATCACCCCCACCTGTTCTGGCTCAAACTTCTCCACAGCTTCGTTAAGGGCCTGGCTAAGAGCAGCCATTTCAAACTCTCTTCCGAGAGGGTAGCCTATGAAGCTGAGTTTGCCCTCGCTGAAGTAGCACAGGTAGTCGGCGATAAGGCAGGGCTCCGCTCCGGAAATCGATGTGAAGTAGTGCACCAGGTGCTCTGGTATGTAGGCGCGCTGAAGCACATAATGTCTTTCCGAAGCGCTCAGCATAAGAACAGAGCAAAGATTCGCAAGCTCAGAGTTATTGCTGTTACTATAATCTTCTAATAAGATGGGAATACTCGATAGGCTTTTTGGAAGGCGCTCGCAGAGCAAGAAGAGAAGCAGGAGATTTGACGCCTTCCAGATAGAGCCCACCTCGCGTTGCAACCTGCGCTGCAAAATGTGCCCCCGCTCGAGGTATGCGAAACACTGGCGCGTGGGCGACCTTGCTATTGAGCTCTTTGAAGAGATGAGCGCTGATTTTCATTTAGCCAGGCATGTGCATCTCCAGGGCTGGGGCGAGCCGCTGCTCCATGAAAATATAGTGGAGATGGTCAGCATAGCAAAGCAGAAGGGCTGTGCAGTGGGGCTAACTACAAATGCAACTCTGCTTGAGAGCGACTTGGCGAGGGAGCTTGTAAGGGCAGGTCTCGACGTGGCGGGAATTTCAATAGCTGGTGCCACTGAGGGGACGCATGCTAGCATAAGGGTGGGCTCCTCCCTGGAGGAGGTTGTTGAGGGTGTAAGAAACCTGATTGAGGCGAGAAAAAGCTTTGCCTCGCGAAAACCCAGGATAGTGCTATCATTCATGCTCACTACTCTGAGTGTTGGGGAGCTACCCAAGGCGGTAAGGCTTGCCTCTGAGCTGGGCGTGGACGAACTCGTGGCGACCAATCTGGACTACCCCTGCGATGAGCTTGGCGACTCCCTGCGAGTATTCTCATGCACTAAAGCAGAGGCGGAGCACCACCAGCGCCTGGCGGAGGCTAAGGCATTGGCAGCAAAGCTTAAGCTCAGCTTTAGGCATTACCCCCTTGAAATGGAGGAGCTTCTGGTGTGCGAACTCGACCCCACGAAAAACCTCTTCATAGCCCATGATGGCGCGCTTGGACCATGCGTTTACCTGAACCAGACGCGTGGCGATGGCGAAATACCACGCATATTCTGCGGCAAAAACTATACCATCAGGCGCCTTTACTTCGGCAACGCTTGTGAGGAGGGTATTGCTGGAATACTTGAAAAACCTGTCTGGAGGGAGTTTACACAGGTTTTTAGAAGAAGGAAGGAGATATATACGCAGGCTTTTGGTGCCCTATCCTCTGAGCTCAGCTTTGCTGACCTAAAGGAGGCTGAAGAATGTGTAGAAAGGCTTCTGAGCCGGAATCCCCTTCCGGAGACCTGCGCCACCTGCTACAAGGCGTATGGAATATGACAAGGTTAATTTTTTACCATTGGTTATGCAGATAACCAAGAGTATCTACATATTTGCACCACCAGAGGTCGTATTCAGGACCATATCTAATGTTCCCCTCAGACTGAGCCTCAATCCCTTCTGGCGAGTGGTGGAGGTCAGGAAGCTCACGCCAGGGAAGCTTTCCAAGGGGACAAGGTTCAGAATAAGGCTCAGAACCAGCGAGGGAGAGGTTACATACACCAGCGAGTGCATTGAGGTGGAGGAGAACAGGAAGATACGCAGCAGAGCTATAGAGGCTGGGTTTGAGGTGCTTCTATCTGTGAGAGAGGTCGCCGGAGGCACACTGCTCACCCACACGGAGATGCTCAAGAATGGTGGAGAAAAGCTGAAAGGCATAGCGGAGGAGATTCTCGAAGCGTGGCTGGAGAATGTTAAGCGCTACTCTGAACTCAGGAACTCCAGGCTTAATTTCCTTATACCAATTGTAAGGCGCTGGCTCGCTATAAACCCCCGCGATAGGGAGCTCCTTAAAGCTGTACTCCTGCTTGATCTCAGTGTAACCATCGCAGGCTTTGCAGCGCTCCTTATCGCAAGAGTTCTCTTCACCATCTAAACCTTTTTATTCTCGGGCAGAAATCTATAATCCATGCGGGAAGTATATGTGGAGGAGAGGGTACGTGCTCCTCCTGAGAAGGTTCGCATGCTCATTATGGACTTTGAGAGGTGGCTTCGCTTTAACCCGGCATGGTATGAGCTTGAGATTCTGACACGCGAGCCGAAGGTGGATAAAGGCGCTGGAATAAAGGTGAAGATGTCCTTTGAGGGGGAGGAAAAGAAGTTTCAGAAGGTAAAATTTTCTGTGGAGGAGGCATCTCCAGATAAGGTGGTCTATGCGCTCTCCAACGGCAAGCGGATTGAGCTCAGCATACGCAACGAAGGCGACGTAACCCTGCTCAGTCACAGGGAGACTCTGCACGCGAGTGAGAGCGAGGAAGAGAAGGAGGAGGAGGTCAAGCACTGGTTGGCTGCAATAAAGCACTACGCAGAGCTTAAAAACACACCCCTTGCAAAGCTCTCCAGGTTTTTCATAGACCGCGTTCTTCTAAGAATGAACCCCATGCAGAGAAGAATCACAGTGCTTATAATCCTCCTACAGGCAGGGCTCCTCGCCACGGCCTTATTTGCTCTCCTCGTAATTTACGTTAAGCACAGATTCAACCTTTAACCACAAGCAGGGGAGTGCTAATTTTTTCCAGCACCTTCTCGGGCGTGCGGTAAGATTTGAGGCGCTCAAGCTTGCTTTTATAGCTTTTGCCTCCCAGGATTACCAGGTCGTAGTCGCCAGAGTTGACCTCTGCAAGTATCTCCTTAGCTGGAGTACCCTCCCTTATCCTTATCTTTGCCTCTACCCCATTTTCCTCAGCCTTTTTGAGGAATCTCGAGACGATCTCTTCTGCCTGCTTACTTAGCTCCCCCTTAACGTAGCTTATGTACTCGTCCCTGCCAGCGGCGAATATCTCGTGTGAGATGTTTCTGCTCAATAACCACTGATCTATGACATGAAGGGCATAAAGCTCTGCATTCGCAAGCTTTGCAAGAGAAATAGCATACCCCTCAGCTTTTTCGGTATGCTCCTCTCCGTCTATGCAGAGAAGTATCTTCCTGAGCATAAAAATATAAAATAAAAAGGGATGGGGGCGCTCAGGCTAATATGTGTGCCGGCGCCTTTACGAGTGCAGAGAGTTCCTTGGGGGAGTAGCCAGCTGCCACCAGTATGAGGACTATCACTATGGTTAACCCTGCAACTATCAGCGCACCTATGTCCTCGCGGCGCTCTGACATGAAGATTTCTCTGTCCTTGGCTTCAAGTTCTTCCACTCTTGCCTCTTCAGCCATCTTTCACACCCCCTTACGCACCTGCCGCAGCCATGCCTGCGAAGAAGTCCGCGCCAAGAGCAAGAATCACCAGTAGAGAGACGCCTGCCTTGAAGAGCGCTGCAACCACGCCGATCACAAAGGCGGTACCACCAGCCTTCTTCATCTGCTGAACATCTATGTTGAGACCGATGCCAGCGAAGCCTATAGCGAAGAACCACTTCATCAGGTCCTTGCCCAGAAGCTGAGCCATGGGCGACCTCTTTCCTAATTCTGCAGCCGTTCCGAAAACGCCCAGACTGTTTAATATAACCACTGCAAAGAAGCCGAGAACGAACACTGGGAACTTCTCTTTGATGACGCCCCAGACGTCAACTTTCCCAGCTTCTTTGCCAGCGGGGCGAACGATGTAGAACCAGATGCCGAAGAGCACTATGATGGGTATGAAGACCACTCTCACTATGTTGACTATTGTTGCGCTGAGCAGGGCTGCGTTGCCAGTGAACCAGGAGTCGTAGAGCGCAGCAGCAGCCGTGAGCTGGGCGGTGTTAAGTATAGCGGTAGCCACCCATGCGCCAAACATCTCCTGGGTCATTCCAAGGGCTCTGCCTATGAAAGGCAGCGTGAACAGCATCACCGTTCCGAAGAGCAGTATAGTGGCTATAGCATAGAACAGATCTCTCGGTCTCGAGCGCACCACTGGCGACATCGCTATAATCGCCGAGACACCACAGATACCTACACCAGCGCCCATTATACCGGCAAGGGAGTCAGGGACGCCAAAGCGCTTGCCCAGGGTCATCACCATTACCGCTGTACCGAAGACGAAGATAATCACCATGAGCGTCGCAGGTCCGGTAGCTCTGACCACGTCACCCCACATGTAGTGAGCACCCAGAAGGATAATACCCGGCTTGATTATCGGTCTTGCGATGTTCACACCGTTCTGCAGCACCTTGGGTATGCCCACCGTGTTCCTGATTATCATACCTCCCAGCAGGAGTATGATGACGTAGCTGGCGAAGCCGCTCTGCTTGAGAACCTTCCAGAAGCCGCCGCCCTTTGCCAGTTGCCCTACCAGAGCTTCGATGTTCATTGCAATTATAGCAAATATAATACATGCTATTAGACCGGGTAGCCAGCCCATAAACTCTTCTGCAGTTGGCCATAGCCTCTTATACTGCGCCATAACTCCACCTCCTTACCTAACCACATATACGGAACATTCCGCCTTCTCCGCCATCTCGCTGAAGACACTGCCCACTATTATCCCAAAAGTTTACAGTCACTTTTGCCCCGAAGGTCTCTGCAAACTCTGCCACCCCTTCGACGGCTCTATTGGTGTTTTCTGAGCCGTCGGTAATTACAAGTATCTTCTCCAACTAATCACCTCCTCTATATCCTCCAAATCTATTTTAGCTCCCCCCGGTATATAAAGCCTTTTCGGAGTTTTGCAAAAATTGCACATAATTTGCAAAACCGTATTTTAAATGATTTTAATTTTTTTAAGACCCATGAAAATCCACTTTAATTTCTCGAAGTCCTAGAATATAATAAAGTTTCTGAAGGGTCGGTATTTTTATATACCCTGCACTGCGAGTAATTCCCATGACTCTGCGGGAAAACAACTTGGGCGAGGTGCTTGCCCAGGCTCTGCCCTACATTGAAAAATTCTATGGTCACTACGTGGTTATCAAGTACGGCGGGCACGCGATGTTGGACGAGGAAGCTAAAGCGTGGACCATTCGCGATACTATACTCCTGCGCTATGTGGGCATGAAGCCTGTGGTGGTGCACGGCGGCGGCCCCGAGATAACTAGGGCGATGGAGAAGATGGGAAAGACGCCTCGCTTCGTCGCTGGTTTGCGCTATACCGACGAGGAGACTCTGGATATAGTGAAGATGGTGCTGGTGGGCAAGATAAACACAGAGCTTGTTTCCATGTTCAATGCTCAAGGGTGTAAGGCTGTGGGGCTCTCTGGCAAAGATGGAAGCCTCATCGTTGCAAGAAAGCGAGCAAGCATGCTTGTGAGAGAAGGAGGCGAGGAGAAGGAGGTGGACCTGGGCTTAGTGGGTGAGACGGAGCGGGTTAACCCTGAGATAATTCACATCCTGAGCGAGCGAGGGTACATCCCTGTGATCTCCCCCATAGGTTTGAGCCACGATGGGACAAGCCTGAACCTCAATGCAGATACCGTCGCTGGCGACATCGCAGCTTCGCTCAAGGCAAAGAAGCTTATAATCCTCACCGACGTGCCGGGCGTGCTGCGCGACCTGAGCGATGAGTCGAGTGTGATAAGAGAGCTGAAAACCACCCAGATTAAGGGCCTGATAAAGAGGGGGATAATCAAGGGCTCCATGCTGCCCAAGGTTGAAGCGTGTAAGCGCGCTCTCCTTGGCGGGGTTGAGAAGGCGCACATCATAGACGGTCGCCTCAAGCACGCGATTCTGCTGGAGCTGTTCACCGATGAGGGTATAGGCACGATGATCGTCAAGGGCTGAGATGATAAGAGAAAAGAGGCTCTACAAGCTGCGCTCCCGCGATGAAGATTTTGTTGTGGAGGAGCTTATCGACCTGCCGCAGGTAGAGGATGGACGCTACGCTCTTTACCGAATGACAAAGCGCAAGCTCACAACGCTTGAGGCGCTGAAGATTCTGGCGAGAAGGAAACGTGTACCTTTGAGCAGGATATCCTATGCGGGCTTGAAGGACAAGCACGGCATAGCGGTGCAGCACCTCTCCTCGCCGAGAGAGTATGACCTCAGCATTGAGGAGAGGAACTTTAGGGTGGAGTTTCTCTACTACACCGACGAGAGGCTCCGCCTTGGCATGCATCTCGGCAATCGCTTCACCATAACTTTGCGTAAGGTGCGCCGTCCTGCGTACAGAAAATTCCTCGCCAACGTGCCGCGCTTCCAGGAGGCGGAGATACCCAACTACTACGACAGCCAGCGCTTTGGCTCGCTTCGCGGCGCTCAGCGCTTCCTTGCGGAGGAGGTTATGAGGGGCAACTATGAGGAGGCGTTGAAGCTTCACCTGACATCAGCGTATCGCAAGCAGAAGAGCTACATTAAGAGGATAAAGCGCTTCATCGCCGAGCAGTGGGGCGACTGGACTAAGTGCAGGAAATTCCTGGAGCAGGAGCGGCGCTATGAGAATTTTTTAGAGATAGTTGCCTTTCTGGAGAAGAGCGAAGATTTCGTGGGTGCCCTGCGCTTAATACCTGAGCAGCTGCGCATGCTTTACGCTGCGAGCTATCAGAGCTTTCTGTGGAATGAGGCGCTGAAGCGCATGCTTCTCTCGGCGCTGGGGAAGGAGGCGCTGGAGGAAGTTGAGTACCTTGCGGGGAGCCTTTACTTTCCGAAGGGAGAGCATGTCCACGCCCTGCGGGAAGCTCTCCCTAAGCCTAAGCTGGAGATGCCCTGTCCAGAGAGCAAGGAGCGCATATACAGGGTGCTCCTGAGAGAACGCGGGCTAAGGCTTAGAGACATGCGCAGACTTGAGAAGCTTGGCATGCCTATAGCGAGGAATGAGCGCAACCTGCTTTTTTCAGCAAGGGAGCTTTGCATCAAGGAGAAAGGCGTTGAGGGTAACTACCCGTGGCTCACCCTCAGCTTCTGGCTACCGCCTGGAAGCTACGCAACCATTGTGCTTAAGGCGCTGGTAAGCGCGTAAATGCCCCTCATTTCTGGGAATAATCTTCTAAACCCAGGATTTTGTATTGCGAGTTACTCCTCCACTTCAATTACAAACTCGTCCCCCTCAAGCCTGGTTGCGGCGATTCTCGCACGCTTTGGTATCGAGAACAGCGTGAAGTATGCCTTGTCCTGGGCGTAGGCTCTGACCTCCACCGACTCCCTCAGCCTCTGCACGTCTATATCCTCCTCGCTTTTTACGCCAGGTACCTTGATACGGTAAATTACCCTGTTGCCTCTGCGCTCCACCTTTGTCTCTGGCTCCTCCGTCACCTTTGGTGGCAGGCGCTGTGCCTTTGGCTTTGCCTCTTTCACGCCCAGGCGCTGCAGTATCTCTGGCTCCTTATCCTTGAAATCCCCAAAGGTGCGCACCTCCACGCGTGGCTCTTTTCCAGGCTCTGAGCTGATCTTTATGCTTACACCGCCCCCGCGCCGCTCTCTAGGAGGGGGCATGGTAAATCTGCGAAACATGCGCTCTATCTCGCGAAACTCGCGGTCTATCTCATCGAAGATGCTGCTGAAGTCGAGTAAGCCCGGATACTTCTCATAGGCGCGCCTTCTGCGCAGGTTTACGCCGCAGTTGGGGCAGTAGTTCCAGTTCCTGCGGACCTCCTCATTGCAGTTGAAGCAGCGCATGCTTCTACTTTTCTCCCCTGTCGTAATATAATTTTCCTCAGATTCCGTAGAACCTCCTCGCATTCGCAGATACTGTGCTTCTCACTTTCTCCTCGCTCATGCCCTTGAGCTCAGCCAACGTCTCAACACTCGCGAAGATGAACACCGGCTGGTTGCGCTTCTCTCCCTTAATTGGTGAGAGGTAGGGGGAATCTGTCTCCAGGATTATGCTCTCAAGGGGCAAGGCACGAGCAAGGCGCTGCTGATGCTCCGAGAAGCACAGGTTCGTGGCGAGGGAGATGCTGTAGCCGCTTTCTAGGATTCTTATAGCCGTCTCCACACTTCCGCCGTAGCAGTGGAAGAGTGCCTTCTCCACCTCAAGATTGAGAAGCATGCGAAGCGCCTCTTCCTCCGCTTCCCGTGCATGCACCACCAGGGGGAGGGAATGCTCCTTTGCTAGAGTAGCCACAGCCTCAAAAACTTCCTTCTGCCTCTGCACATTCTCCCTGTCCAGGTGGTAGTCTAATCCCGCTTCGCCCAGGGCAACAAGCTGGTCTATGCTCTTTTCTATGCGCTCAAGCATTGCCTCAACGGCGCTCCTCTCCATCTTCGCCGCTTTGTACGGGTGAATGCCCGCAGTAGTGTAGATGAACTTATATTGCTGGGAGAGCTCCAGGGATTTGGCTAAGGTCGCCTGGGTAACGGCGCAGTCAACAACGCTTAGCCTTGCGCGCCTGCATCTCGCTATAACCTCTTCGCGGTCGCGGTTGAACTTCTTGAATGAGAGGTGGGCGTGGGCGTCCAGCATGCTGCTCCTTCTGCTCCGAAGGATAAAAAGGTATCCTGCACAAAATTTATATAGTATTACTTTTTACTGCAAAAGTAATACTTAATATGAGGAGGTGAAATAGTTTGCATATTCCCGATGGGTTCATACCCCTGAGTCAGGCTGTGATTTATACCATAGTTGCCATTGCATTTATTGCACATTCCATCAAGTGGGCGCGGGAGGAGTTTCATGAAGTCCCCCTCTTTGCCACCCTCGCTGCAGGCATATTTGCGATTCAGGCGCTCAACATACCCATACCCTGGGGTACCTCCGGGCACATGACCGGTGGTGTTCTCGCTGCAATACTCCTGGGCT
This sequence comes from Candidatus Pyrohabitans jungbluthii, assembly GCA_002010065.2. GTDB lineage: Archaea > Hydrothermarchaeota > Hydrothermarchaeia > Hydrothermarchaeales > BMS3B > Pyrohabitans > Pyrohabitans jungbluthii. The sequence goes on from MTMD02000002.1 coordinate 189,821, forward strand.
CCCCCTGGGCAGGTGTGTTTCTCCTCACCCTGGTGCTGGTGGTGCAGGCTCTTTTCTTTGCCGACGGCGGCATAACAGTGCTCGGAGCGAACATTCTAAACATGGGTGTTATTTCAAGCTTTGTTGGGTACTACATCTACGTTGCCTTGAGAGGCAGAATAGGCATCGCCAGTGCCAGCTTCATTGGAGCATGGCTTGGCCTTGTCACAGCTGCCCTCGCCACTGCAGTGGAGTTAGCGATCGCCGGCACCTTTCCACTGCGTGAGGGTTTGCTGTTCATGGGCCTCTACCACATGGTGATAGGCTTGGTAGCTGAGGGCACACTTACAGCGCTTGTGGTTACCACTGTGCTCAAAGTCAGCCCGGACATGCTTCCTGCCAAGGCAAGGGAGGTGGTGTAAATGCTGCAGGAGCGCAGGTATCTCCTAGCGCTGGGTATTGCCTTTCTTATAGCAGTGCTTGCGCCTTTTCTCGCTTCGCCCAATCCCGACGGCCTGGAGAGCACCGCTGAGAAGTTTGAAAGCGCTCAAGATAAGGAGCTTGAACTTGTCTCCTCGCCCTTCCCGGACTACACCATACCTGGTATTGAGGGTAGCGCTTCAGAGGTTGCGGCGATGCTCATTGGCACAGCGCTCATCTTCATCTTAAGCTTTGGTGCTGCTAAGGCTCTGGCGAAGGCGGGGTAAATGCACATCATCGAAACCCAGAGGCTGTGCTACAATTACCCCGACGGAACTACAGCGCTTCGCCAGGTTGACTTCATAGTAAACAGAAGCGAGATAGTTGCAGTACTCGGAGCCAACGGCGCGGGCAAGACCACGCTGCTCAAGCACCTCAATGGTTTGCTAACCCCAACCTCCGGCAGGGTGCTCGTCGCCGGAGAGGAGATTACCAGGGAAAATCTGCTGTGGGTTCGCAAGACTGTGGGACTGGTCTTCCAGAACCCGGAGGAGCAGCTTTTTGCACCGAGCGTGGAAGAGGACGTAGCCTTTGGGCCGAGAAACCTGGGGTTGAGCGAGGACGTGGTGCAGCACCGCGTAGAGGAGGCACTGAAGCTGGTGGGCATGCAGGGCTACGAGGAGAAGGCGCCCCACAACCTGAGCTATGGAGAGAAGAAGCGCATCGCAATCGCTGGTGTGCTCGCCATGGAGCCCCAGGTGCTTGTGCTGGACGAGCCCACCTCTGGCTTGGATCCTCTTGGCGTGGAGGAGCTGGTAAGGCTTCTCAAACGTCTGCGCAGGCTGGGGCTCAGCCTGGTAATCGCCACCCACGACGTTGACCTCGTGCCAATGCTGGCTGACAGGGTGTACCTGCTCCACAGGGGCAGTGTTGTGGGCGAAGGTACTGCTGAGGAGATATTCACGAGGGTTGTTCGTGGTGCGCCGGAGAGGTATAACCTGCGCCTGCCCTACGTTGCCCAGCTTTTGCTCAGGCTGCAGGAGATGGGCTTTGATGTGGAGGTCAAGCTTACTGTTGAAGACACTGCGCAGGAGGTAGCAAGGCATCTGGGAGCAGGAAATATTTGAGATTGAGAGAGAGGCGCTCAAGCATAGCTTAATCCACGGCATCGACGCGAGGGTAAAGCTCTTCTCCACCCTCTCCTTAATTTTGGTGGCAGTGTTTCTTGGGCGAAGTGAGGAAATTGAGCTTAAGAGTAAGATGCTGAGCCTCGCGCTGCTCCAGACTTACATAGTGCTCCTTGTCCTCCTGGCGAAGCTCAACCTCCGCTTCTTTTTTCTGCGCGTCGCCTTAATTTTGCCCTTTGGGGGGAGCATCGCTTTGCTGAGGCCTTTCTTCGAGCCCGGAGAGGTGATTTTCTCATTTTACGTAATTAATGTTACTCGGGAAGGCGTTGCTGCCGGCGCTGTGCTGCTTGCGATAATTGTTGTAAGCGTCTCAGCGGTGGTGCTGCTCTCCTCAACCACGCGCATGCAAGCGCTCATCGCAGCCCTGCGCAGCTTCCGCGTACCGGGCGAGGTTGTGCTCATTCTGGGCATGACATTGCGCTTCATTTTCCTGTACATGCGGAGCTTTCAGGAGGTGGTTCAGGCGCAGCGCAACCGCGCCTTTTCCCTGCGCAGCAAGCGGGTTAAGCGAAGCCATGTGCTTCGCGTGCTCGCTTACACGGCGGCGATGATATTCATACGCGCTTATAAGCACGGAGAGGCAATTTACCAGGCGATGCTGAGCAGGGGGTATAATCCAGAGATGCTGCGTTCATGGCAGGCGAAGAAGCTCCGCGGGCGGGACTACCTCTTCGCGTGCGTTAGCCTTGCCGTCTTCGCCCTCGCAGCTTGGGTGGCGTTTTAACCAAACTCACTCCATCTCATCCATCTCGTAAGCTTCCCAGCTTCGCTCGCCCAGCACAATTTCAAGCTCCTGTGGGGTGAGCATGGGCTTGGGGAAGCGTGGGGCATCTTCAATGGTTATGCGGGGGCACGCTGTATTAACGAATGCGTCAAGTTTGCGGAAGTAGATGAGATTCTCAGGGGTAATCTCAGCCAGGTGAATTAGGTACGCCTCCCTCTTAAGCTTTTGAAGCTTCTGCCTTATTCGCCTCGCCAGCGCAAGGCGACGCTGCCCCTGCTTCTCGCCTACGATTATTCCGAAGCGCTTTGCTTCCCTCGCTTTGGCTATTGAGGCGAAGCGCTGCCTCAGGAAGCGTTCCTTTTTCTCCTCCATGCTTCTAACCTGTCCGTGGAGTATGTCGAAGGCAACCACAGGCTTAGCCGTCGCAAGAGCAACGCCCAGAGGGTGAAAATCACCGCTGCCTATGTAGGCAAAGCAGTCCACTTCGCCTGCGATGCTCTTCGCGCAGGCGAAGGAGCAGCCCAGCACTTGCCCTGGGTAGCGCACCCTCCCCCGAGGCTCGCCTATGTGCACCTCATACCCATGAGCCTCTAAAAACTCCTTAACCTCTGGAAGCAGATGGACGTGCTGTACCGTCGTAATTAAACCCACGCGCTTGCATAGCTTGTCTAAGTGCTTCTCCAGCAGGGGTATCGCCTGTGCGTTAAGGCGCACCTCAATATAGTGCACAGGTATTTTTGTCTTTCCCAGTAGCTGCGCATGCCCGAAGTGGAAAAGCGCTTCGGCGCCCAGCTTTGCGGCAGCCTCGTCAGCCAGGTCGCAGGCGCCGTAGCAGGGGTTCGCGGAGATAAGCACCTCCGCACCGGTGAGAGCCTCAACCTTGGATGCAACCTCCGCAGCGTAGTCGCGCAGCCCCTCCGGGAACTGTAAGCTTACCCGGGAGTACCCTTTTGCTCTGATAATATCTGCGATGCGCTCAACTTCAAAATCGTACATTGCTCTCTAAGCAGGGATTAACATGGAAAACCTGCGAAGATGTTTCGAAATCCGTAAGTAAAAATTTATATTTCTGAAGGAAGCCTAAAATTTAAAGGGAGCGGGTGGAGCCGGCAGGTTTACTGTCACCTCCTCTACTCCACCTCCTTTTTTTAAACCCCAAGCTTCTGGCACAGCTCTTCCAGGTAGTCCAGCCAGGCTTCTTCGGTGAGGTTGGGGAAGGAGTAGGTGGCGTTCACCATGAAATAGCGGTCTATGCTCAGCGTCTTAACATCTGAGAAGTTCTTCAGCGTCTGGAAGGTCTGGTTCTCTAGGTCGAGGTTAATCGCGAACACTATCAGCAGGTCTGGCTTACCTTTACCGTCGAAGCCTTCCCAGTCCGGGTCTGTGAGCAGGTGCGTCGCTTCAACCACGCCCGCCTTATGTGCGGGAATCCCGCGCTCAGAGGTGTACCTTATCGCGTGGGCGGTGGCGATAACAGCAACACCAGCGTTGCTTAGCCTTTCCACCACGTCGATGAGCTTCTCGTGCTCAGTTATGCGCGCGCCTATGGCTAGAGCGGGGCGTGAAGCCTGCTTTATTATGCGCGCCGCGAAATCACCATTAACCGGCTTCGCCTTCGTGGGTCCTGCTTCCATAGTTAAGCGCCAGGAAGTGGCTCTCATTTCCCAGCCCCCTTCTTCTTCATTATCATCCTTGGAAGCATCGTCGGGTCTGGAATCTTGCGCTCCTTCCAGCCCTTCTCCTTGAGTATCTGCAGTATTTCCTCCTTGGCGTTTATGGGGATGTCGCTCTCGCTGCGCACGTACAGATGGAGGTCCTCCGGCATGGTGCCGAAGTAGCGCCTGTGGAGGTCTATATAGTGCGCCAGCTTTATCTGCCTGCCTTTCGTGGTGTCGTTGGGGCGCATCACAAGTTTGGCGATAGCCACCATAGCTTCTTCCTTGCTCTCCGCAACGTAGGCAAGGTGCTCCGGTGCGGGGTCTGTGACGAGCTTCTCCCCCGTCTTTGCATCGTAAATCTCCCACTTCTCAGGTATATCCTTTCTGCCCAGGTAAAGCCTGCGATACTTAGTGCCCGTCGGACCCATGATGACAGGGATACCCCAGCGGTTTAACCCTGTGCCTATGGAGAGTGCCTTCGCGGACATTGCACCCCACACAACACCGACGGCGCCAACGCGGTGCAGGATGTAATCTGCGATCTCCTCAAAGTTTGCACGCAGGCTTCGGCGAGCGAAGATGTAGGGTATCTTTATCGCCGCCCCCAGAATGTGTGCGTTCGCAACGCAGGAACCAACGTTCACAAGTCCGCCAGCATCGAAGATGCCGGGATAGCGCTCGTACAGCGTCTCGCCGTTCTCGTCCTTGTAGCGTGCTATTGCCATGGCGGCGCAGCCAGAGGTGACCACGATAAAGTTGCGCTTAAGGAACTCCTCTGCCATCTCAGCAACTTCTATAGCGCCGTTGGCGAAGTTGGTGCAGCCAGCGAAGGCGACCACGCCTGGAATCTCGCCAAACACGATAGGTGCGCCCACATTGCGAATCTCAGTGTCGAGAATTGGTCCTCGCCCAATGCGTATCTTGTAGCTCTGAGAGTAGGTTTCGCCCTCAGCAGCCTTCTCCATCAGCGAGACTATCTTTATATCCCGCGGGCACGCGCTCTCGCAACGCATGCAGCCCACGCAGAGCTTGCGAAGAGAGGCGAGCTTCTCAAAGCTGCCCTTCGCAGCCTCTTTAAGCGCCGCCGATATGTGCAGATTCACAGGGCACGCGCGCTGGCATTTTTCGCAGCTAACACAGCGCGCGCTCTCATTGCGAAGTTCCTCCTCCTCGGGCAATGCTTTGCCCTTAAATTCAGCGCGCTTCGCAGCTATGCGCTCCGCCACCTTAACGGCGACCTCGCCAACCTTCTCTGGCTTGTGTATGAATACGCCGGGCAGGCGGTAGCTCACCAGGTCTTCTACTATAGCCTCGGGATCATCGTCGGTGCGGTCCGGCAAGCCCAGGCCCATCTTGTCGTTTGTCGCTATTACAGGGGTGCGAACCTTCATCGCCTCTTCCAGAATGTCGGTGCGCACGCACTGCTCATCCACCACTATCACATCGGCGATGCCGGAGCGCACAAAGCGAATCTGCTCGCTCAGCGGACCAATGATCTTGGCGCTCTTGTCGCGCCGTTGCAAATCGTGGGCGGTGCAGCAGATGCCTGCGATTTCAACTTTATCCGCCTTGCCGTAAGCCTCGGCGTAGGTTATGACCTCCGCGCCTGGTGCAACATTGTGCCCTATGAAGAGGATTAAAGGCTTGTCCTTATCTACGCTGCCGTAGCCAAGCTCGGCAAGGGGTGCGTCGGGATCGCCCTTGGGGAAGTCGTAGCCCACTATCTGCGCTAGGTCGGCGATCTCCTTAACCAGGTTGTCTATCATGCCCGCGTGCAGCGCCTTGGACTCGAGGTCGAGGTGGTCGCCTTCTTGCCCAGTGTGCACACTCGAGAGCAGATTCTGGATTTCGCGCTCCGCATACTCCATACCTTCGAGCAGGTCGCCCAGAGTCTGGGGCTTCTTGCCTATTATGGTGCGGTAGATGGGCGCCTCGGTTTCAATGTTTAAGCCAAGGTCTATCCTGTAGTCGGCGCCCAGGCGTTCAATCTGGTGCTCAAGCATGTGCCTTGCATGCGCACCATGACAGGCGGCGCCTATCACGCACTCGAGCAAGATTAACCTCGCCTGCTGCGCGCGCTGCGTAATCCCGCAGGCGCCCTTCTTATCCTTGGTGAGGTCACACTTGCCGTAGCTGCACAGACAGCACATGTCGCAGGTGGGCGAATAGAAGGGCTCATAACGGTTGAGGAGCTTCTTGTCCCACTCGCGCAGCTCAACCCAGCTTGGCTTTGGAGTTGGACCCATGGGCTCAGCCCAGGTATCCTCCTCAATCTCGCCTATCTCAATAACCAGGTCTCCAATCTTAATCGTGGGGGACTCAGCTTTTGTAATCTTGACCTTTTTGGGCTTTGTGGCCATTTTCCTCACCTAAAACTTCATGTTCCTGTATGGTGGGGGGAGAATCTGGCGTATTCTACGCCTTATCTCCTTCTTTGCGTTCTTCTCCTTCCTCTGCTGAAGCTTGCGCGCTATCTCTAAGCCTTTCTCCTCTTTCAGTTCGACGGTGTCGAAGAGCCCTGCGTTGAGCATCTCATCCAGAAGCTTCGCTGCTTCTTCGCTTCTCGCGAGCACAGTTGTGTAGCCAGGAGGCGAGCCCACGCTTCCCACGGCGAAGTCCGCCAGCCTTCCTGTAAAGTCGGTGCACACCTTGCAGGGCTCGCGCTTGTACTTGTACGCCTCCTTCAGGGGGATCTCCACCTTGCTTCCGTCGCGGGTGTAAACTAGGAAGTGCTTGCCCTTTATGTCCACCTTAACTACGTCCTCCAGGCTAACCCCGTAGCTGCGCTGCACAAGCTCTGTCATTAGCTCATAAAGGAAGTTTGAGGAGCAGAAGATGGATATGGTGAGCTTTATCCTGCGCGCCAGATCCACATCTTCCACTGGGTAAAACTGAAGCTTCCGCGCAGCCTCTATCTGACAGGGTACGCCCACTATGGCGAGTTTCTCAAGCTTAGCCTTCTTCGCCTCCTTCAGCGCCGACAGGTTGGGGGAGTTGGAGTAGCGCGTTCCAGCGGTGGCGAGAAGCTCCTCTGGCTCAGTCACAAGCCTCGCTTCGGGGTACCATAGCGTGCCCTCTTTTACTCCGCCAACTATGGCGCCGTCTATAATCCCCTTCTCAAGGGCATATTTAAGCAACGCCGTTACGAAGCCGCCGTCCTGCGCAGCCTTTGCTATGCCCTCGTCTTTAGTTTTAACCCCTATGCGCTTTAGCACGAAGCCCAGCTCGTCCTCAGTAATGCTTCCAAAAAGCTTCTCCTCTATCTCATCGGCGTTGAAAAAGCTTCGAGGGCACTGCATTAGGCAATAACCGCACTCTGTGCACTCACCCACAAGGCGGGGGAACTCGTCGACGCGAATCACATCCTCAGGGCAAACAGCCTCGCAGTTTCCGCATCCACAGCACAGGTCGCGAAATATAACCTCATGCTCTAGCCCAGTGAAGCCCTCCTCTCGCCCAAGCCAGAGGTACTCAAGAAGGTCCTGCTCCGCAACAACCATTCTTCTTCCTCCACGCGCACTGCCCTTACGTTGAGGTTTCACCTCATGTAAATTTTGTGATTTTTCATGATTAACTATGACAAATCCCGTAGGCAAGCTTTTTCAGAAAAGCTACCCTTAAATCTTAAATATAGGGGGTAACCCGCAAACCCGCCGTAGCAACGCCCGGGATGAAGGTTTTGGAAGTGGTGAACAAGAGCATAGCGGGGGAGGTATCCTTAAAGGCCGGTCACCGCCTGCCGGAGTTTTCTTCCCTCTCCTTTTTAATAAAGAATCTGAAGGTATCACTGAGTTCAGCCAAATTTGACGCTATTTTCTCCAAATATTCCGGAGACGCCTTTGCAAAATCAGTCACAGTTACAATTCCAACCAATCTACCCTTCTCAGTAACAGGAAGTTTCTTTATTCTTTTTTCCCTCATAATTTTTGATGCTTTTATTATGTTTGTATAATCTTCGGCAGTAATAACCGGAGAACTCATGATCTCCTCTACCTTCACCTTATCAGGGTCGCGCTTTGGCACAGAAACCTTTTCGACAAGGTCGCCACTGGTTATTATACCCTCTGGTTTCCCATCTCTATCCACCACAATAAGGCAGCTTATTCTCCTATCTGCCATGAGTTTTGCTGCTTCATGGGCGCTTTTATCTCTGGAGATTGTTACTACGTCTCGAGACATTATATCGCAGAGCTTTGGTACGCCCCTGCTCTCGTAGTCAGAAATCCTTTTCAGAAGCTCGTAGTAGGCATCGTCGTCCAAATCTTTAGCCATAGCATACGTTTGAAGCAGGTGTATCCCCAAGCCGTTTTCTTTTTCCTCCCATGCGATTATGCAGCGGTTGCATACGTGAAGCGGCTTCCTGATGCCGCTTTCAAAAATCGAAATTGTCTCTGTGCCTTCACCGCATATGGGGCAGGAGACGCTCATGGAGACACCACATAGTTTTCTGAAAGGAAGGTTTTAAAATTTTTGCCTTCAGTAGTTCAGGGGCTCAGCTTTCATGTACTCGCGGAGCACCGTGGTTGCATAGCTCCCGGGCGGCAGGAAGAACCTGACCACAAGCTTCTTCATGCCCTCGTGGAGTTCGTCCTTGGCGAGGGTGTAGCTTATCTGTGCCTCTACCGCAGCTTTGCGCGTTGAGCCTGGCATCGCCAGCTCTGGCAGGGATTTAATCCTGAAGTTCTCCAGTGCTATACCCTCTTCTTCCAGCACCTCCCGCTCTATCTCTCCCTGCCTGCCAGGCGAAAAGCTCGAATCGTAGCCGAATAGGGGTACCTCCCTGCCCCTGATATCCATCCCTTCTGCAATAAGCTTACTCAGGATTTTGTTGAAGAGGTAGCTCTGGTAGGCATGCACCAGCATTCGGCGCAGCTTCTTTGGCAGCCTCCGCAGTGCACCCGCGAAATCGCGGGGGTTCTTGCTCAGCGAGTCCAGCATGTTGCGCTCGTAGTGCAGCCTCGACGGGAAGAGCTCAAGCGCTTTACGATAGTCGCGCGTCTCATCCAGAAACTTTCTCGCCTCAAAGGCGTCGCTGCGCTCCCCCGGGTAAGGTCTTGCCAGGTAAAGCATAACCGCCTCTTCGAGATTGCCCTGCACTATAGCTTTGCCCACCAGGTGGGTGTTTGGCCTCACAGTGCCGAAGCGCTGGTAGCCGAAGTAGTTTGGCACCCCGCGTTGAGAGAGCTGCGCCGTGGTTTCGGCAAGCGTCTCCTCCAGGTTCTCGCCCTGAAGGCGGCGTATGGTTATTGTGAACTCGTTGCCCAGAAGGTCGCCCAGGTTCACGCGCTCTCTGCACCGGGTGAAGTTGTATAGCTTCAGCCCGGGTATCGCGAGCTTGGCAAGCTCCTCCTCGCTAATCCGCCATGCAGAGACCCGCTGCCTTGTCAGGGCGCGCTTATCCTTGGTGCCCGCGTAGCCAAAGCGCTTAAGCGAGACGCGCAGACTGCGCGAGAGCTGAGTGATCGCTCGAATAGTATCCCAGTTGTACTTTTCTAATATAAAATGGACATACTCACCCTCGCCGTCGTCGCATGGCTCAAAACGCTCCTCCACAATAAAATCCTCCACGCGAATGCGCAGCTTTCCATTTATCCCTGGGGTATCTGAGATGAAGTACTCCATTCCCAGAATGTGGTCAAGCTCGTAGGGACTGAGCATCACTCTGCCCTCAGCTTTGCAATCTTCTCAGCGAGCTTCTCGAGCACCTGCCTGCGGTAGCCCTCGACAAACTTAATGCTCCCCGCCACCTCGTGTCCACCCCCCGTTACTCCTGCCCCCGGAAGCTCCTCCGCAAGCTCCGCAACAAGGTGGTTCAGGTTGAGCTTGAACTCAGCTGCAACGTCATCGGTGGCGCGCAGTATCGCAAAGTCCGGGCCATAACCGAGCGTTACAGTGCGTTTGCCCTCATTTTCCTGCGCCTTTGCATCGTGGAGCAACCCAGTGGTTTTCCCCGGCGGGGGATAGGTGAACTTGTGGGAGTAAAGCTCCAGGTCAAGGGTGTACAGCATTATGCCGTTAGGCAATCGCGCACTCTTAGCGTTCGCCAGCACAGCGCGAAGCTGCACCTCTTTAGCCTTCGAGGCTTCTTCGCCAATCGCTTCCATGAGCATGCGCTGCCTGTCCAGCCTGCCAAGCCCCAGTAAGTCCTCAATCAGCGTCTTGCCGTCCATGAAGCGCAGGTAGAAAGCCTCGAAGTCCACGCATTCTGCGATACGCTCCATATCTTCTACGCTGTACCCCTTCTCCTGGGCAAGAGCTATGTACGCCTCTGCTACGTCGCCCTTAACCCTGTCGGCGACGCAGGCTATGCCCGCGAGGTGCCGAAGCTTGTCGCTAAGCTCGGGGTTGATCAGGCGAGCGATTTCCACGCCCAGGCAGCCCGCGGTGAGGGAATAGTCTCCTTCTGCCAGGTAAGGGTTCACATGGATATCCACAAGCTCATCCACCTCGGCTTTGCCATCCCGCACCTCACCCGGGTAGTGGTGGTCCACCACTATAACTTTAGAACCATAAATTTTGAACTTACGTATTGCTGGCATGTCCTCGTAGGTGGAGCCGTTGTCTAGGATAACCACGAGGGGCATGCGCTGCCCAAATCTGCGAGCATCCTCGTGCGCATACTGCAGGTCGCGCACCACATCCTCCATCTCATAGAAGGGCGCTCTGCTGGGGGACCTTCGAAACAGATGCCACTCTGCTTCGCGATCTGGCGAATGCTCCCGCAGCAGAGGCAAGAGTGCCTGCTCTATTGCTACAGCCGCGACGAAGCCGTCTGTATCGCCGTGGTGGCGCAGCACAATAGGCACGCCCGTAAATACTGCTCTTCTCAGCTCCCGCGCAACCTCCCGCATCTTGGGGTAGAGTCTTTCCAGAACATCGCTTTTTACGAGAGGTTCAAGCTTAGCAGGCTCCGCCTTGGCCTCTATCGCTCTGTCTATCGCAGCCTTCACTTGGGTAAGCTCCGCCCCGTACAGCTTTTCCATGTCTTTAACTTCGACCTGCACGCGGTCAAGGCGGAACACAACCTCACCGCGCACCTCTACCACGCTATCAACGTCGATGCTCGGGTACGCTCTTTCCCCCTTTGCAAAGGCGACGCACTCGATGGCATCGCTCTCGTCGTAGACGGTGAATATCGTCGGTCCCGAGGTGCGCTGCACCTTAGCCACGATGCCACGGATGCGCAGCGCTTGTCCAACTTCGCCCATGCCTATGTCCGCAATCTTCCACAGCTTCAGCGACTTCTTCAGCGGAATTAAGGTGTAGTTCTTCCCCTCCCAGGGCAGTAAATCAAGCTTGCCCTCGTTCAGGTTGAGCCTCCTCGCCTTTACCACCACCTCCTCGTTTAGGCTGTACTCCCGCTTTGCGTCCCGCTTGCGGAGCAGTCCGACTACGCTATCGTTTAGCGCAATGAAGTACCCTATATCATGGATGCGCTTCACCCTGCCTAAGTAATTCCTGTTCAGCAGCACATCCTCGTAGCCCGCCAGAGGGTCTAACTCAAGCACTATCTCATGCTTCTTGTCGCAGGCGTCGCACACCAGAAGCTTTGTCTTCGCATCCAGGCTAGAGCCACACAACACGCAGCGCTTTGCCTCTCCATTCCCATTCATCTTCAGCCTTTACCTCGCCGTGAGGTAACATTCGCAATGTTGCATCTACGCCAGCGGGTCTACCCTTGCTACCCCTTCAATTTCATCGAAAAGGGAGTCGGTGGACATAATCTTCTCTCCCTCGTGCAGAACGTGGGCAAGGTGCAGCGAGTCGAAGATGTTAAGCTTTGGATATTTCTCCAGAAGCTCCTTTGAAAGCTGGAGCACTTCCTCTGTCAGAGGGAGCACCTCTACTCTAAGCTCTCTTACTCTATCAAGCACATCAGTAGCACTGCTGCGCGAATCCTCCCTTAGAAGTACTATCTGGCACTCCACTATGGTTATTGCGGAGGTTTTCAGCTTTTCATTCACCTCTCCAAGCTTTTTCTCGACACTTTCCTTCAGCCAGTCACGCTCTTTGAGCTGGGAAAGGATTACGTCAGTATCGAGGTACACGCCTCTCAAGCCTCTCCTTTATCATTTCATATGCGTACTCTTCCCCTCTCTCGTGGACTCTGCCCTCCACCAGCAAGAGCAGACGTGCGCCGTACCTCAGCGCCTCAGCGCGGGAGGAGAACATCCCCCTTTTAACCAGCTCGTCTATCTTCTTTACCAGCCCCTCAGGAAGAGGCACTGGCACAATCACGCGCTTGCCCATGACAACCACTTATATACATATGTATAAAATACCATTTGCAATGTTGCACCCGCAGTTGTTAACCTTCCTGTATCTTACATGGAAGGAAAAGCATTCTCGCTCGCTGACAGAGAGGTGCTCCGCAGCTACGCCGCCTTCTTGGCAAGAGTGGAGCAGGCGATGGAGGAGCTAAGGAAGCGGCTCTCCAGGAAATTGGGGCTTATCCAAGCCAGCGATGTGCGCAGCGGGAGAGGTTACGTTTACTTCTGCTCCCTCCGCGGGGGCGCTGAGATCTGTCCCGGAATAAAATACGGGGAGGAGTTCATAATAAAGCCGGTGCTCTGGATAGCGACGCAGGCGCAGCTTGAAGCACTGGACTATGCAAGAGATGAGGAGTTTCCAGAGTACTACATTAAAGAGGGCGAGCTTGACGAAGCCTTCTTCGAAAAGAGCTTTGAAAAGCAGGTGGACGAGCTTGAGAGCTTCTTCGTAGAGGAGGTGCGCAGGCTGAAGCTTCTCGGGATTATAGACGATTTCTCACCCACAGCAATGGGCTAACTCGAGCTTCCGATGCGTATCCTGAGCTTTGTCAGGTCTTCCTTAATCTCAACGTCAAATCCCATGCCTGCGAAGACCTCTTCCAGGAAGATCTTGACAAACTTCTTCGCTGTGTCGGACCCAAAAACTAGGGTGAATTCGTTCTCAGAAGGCGTGCTCAAGGTGAAGAAGTTGCACGCCTCTAAGCGAAGGATGACGTCCCGTGGTGACTTAACTTTACCCTGAAGCTGCTCCGCATGGGAGCGTGCAACCCTGCGGTGGTCCTCCCAGAACTTCTCGGGGTTGGGGCTCTCCTCTATCAGCTTGAGGAACTGCTGCCAGTGGTCCACGTCGAGAATAACATGCTCCCCTCCTGCGAGCATGTCTATGTAGAGGTCCAGCTTTTCTTTTTCCACGAGGCGATGCTTGCTGTGCTCCGCGTATATTTTCAGCGCATTCCTAAATATCTCGCTCTGAGAAAGCTTTGTCTCCTTCTTAAGCCTTTCAAAAAGCTCTGCGCTCTTAGCGTCGAGGGCTATTGTGACTCGAGTTGGAACCTTCATCATACTAACTTCCTCTTCAGCCTTTTAAATATTTACTTCTTAACCTCTTGCAAAGCATGTGTATGTCGTACTTATGAAAACCTCTTAATTTTTATGAAAACTTCCTAAAAATTTGTAATTTTTCTTAAATACCTTTTTATATGCCGATATCAAAAATTTGCCTGTAAAATTTCAAGGAGGTAGAACAAAAAATGGCGAAAAAATTGCTGTCCGGGCTTGTACTTCTCACAAGCATCGCCGCAGCGAGTGCAGAGGAAGCCAGCGAGATAAGCGCAGGCGACACCGCCTGGGTTCTTGCGAGCGCTGCACTGGTTATACTCATGACTCCAGCGGTGGGTTTATTCTACGCAGGGATGGTTCGAAGGAAGAACGCCCTATCCACTCTCACAATGAGCGTGGCGGTTCTTGCACTTGTGAGTATTCAGTGGGTGCTCTTCGGCTACAGCTTAGCCTTTGGCAGCGACATAGCTGGGGTAATAGGCTCCTTGGAGCATCTTGGCTTGAAGGGAGTGGGCATGGAAGCGCTGGAAGGGTTGAGCATCCCTGCTCTTGCCTTTGCCATATTCCAGGGCGCGTTTGCAATTATCACTCCAGCGCTTATAATCGCTGCCTTCGTGGAGCGAATTAAGTTCAGCGCTTTTCTTGTGCTCACTCTGCTGTGGACAACACTGGTTTACGACCCCATCGCACATTGGGTATGGGGTGGCGGCTGGCTTGCTAACCTAGGTGCTCTGGACTTCGCAGGCGGTACTGTGGTGCACATAAGCTCTGGTATCTCCGCCCTTGCGATTGCTCTTGTAATTGGTGCCCGGCGCGGGTTTGGCAGTGTGGCGATGGAGCCGCACAACATACCCATGACCGTCCTGGGCGCAGTGCTGCTGTGGTTCGGGTGGTTCGGGTTTAATGCAGGCAGTGCTCTGGCTGCCGACGGTTTAGCGGCTAACGCCTTTGTTACCACAAATACCGCCGCTGCTACGGCAGCGCTCACGTGGATGCTGCTGAGCTGGCGCAAAATGAAGCCAAGCGCCCTGGGCATAGCTACAGGTGCAGTCGCCGGCCTGGTGGCGATTACGCCAGCGGCAGGCTTTGTAACGCCTCTGGCAGCTATCGCAATAGGCGTGGGCGCGGGCATAATCTGCTACTACGCGCTGCTCTTCAGGATGCGTATTGGCATTGACGAGAGCCTCGATGCCTGGGCTGTGCATGGGATGGGTGGCACCTGGGGCGCTATAGCCACAGGTATATTCGCGAGCATCGGGGCGCAGGGCTTGCTCTACGGTAACCCGGCTCAACTGGGTGTGCAGGTGATAGCCACACTGGCAACCTGGGTCTATGCATTTGCAGTGACCTATGTGCTCGCAAAGCTGGTGGACGCCACCATTGGGCTGCGCGTCTCCGAGGAAGAGGAAGACATTGGCTTGGACATAAGCCATCACGCTGAGAAAGCTTATGCATGAGGTGACTGAGATGAAGAAGATAGAAGCGATTATCCGCCCGGAAAAGCTGGAAGATGTACGTAAAGCGCTGGAAGAGGCAGGATTTCCGGGAATGACGGTGAGTGAGGTTAAAGGTCGCGGACGTCAGGGCGGCATAACCCTGCAGTGGCGCGCTGGCGAGTACCGCGTTGAGTTTCTGCCCAAGGTTAAGCTGGAGATTGTGGTGGAAGACAACGACGTGGAGCAGGTGGTTGATATAATCTGCGATGCCGCAGCCACCGGGAAAATCGGCGATGGCAAGATCTTCATCCTCCCCGTGGAAGATGTGGTGCGCGTGAGGACGAAAGAGCGCGGAAAAGACGCCATTTAGGCGTCTCCTTTCTTTTTGTTTTTCATATACTTTTGCTTTTATAATTTATGTAAAGTTTATTACGCTTAGTACGTATTAAAATAAAATGTAAATCTTATTGAAACTCTAATATACCTAACATAACACCTTACTTTCTCTGTTGCACTTAGACTATCACTTCACCCACACCCTCCGCCCCTCTACCATGTAAACTATCCTCGCCCCGGTCTTAGCTGCTATGTCGCCTATTCTCTCAAGATAGCGAGCCACGAAGAGCAGGTCAGTGGCGTCGTCTATTTTGCGCGGGTCGCGAACCATAAAGGAGATAAGCTCATTGTAGATCTGGGTGTAGAGATCGTCCAGCAGGTCGTCCTTCTCCACAAGCTTGTCTGTATCCGGCGAGACGTGCTTAGATATTGCCTCAAGGTCCATGTCAATCATCTCGGCTATCGTGGTTGCCATCCGCGGGATGTCGATCAGTGGCTTGAGCAGCTCCCTCTTCTCATACTTCTGCGCAATCTCCGCAATCTTCAACGCCAGGTCTGCGATGCGCTCAAAGTTGTCGCTGATCTTTATCATCGCATTCACAAAGCGCAGGTCTCTCGCCACGGGCTGCTGGAGCGCCATGAGCTTTAAAGCGCTTTCGTCTATGTTCAGGTTGAGAATGTCGCTCTTTTCCTCCAGCTCCCCCACTTTCCCGGCTTTCTCTACATCCCTCTCCTTAAGCGACTCCACGCTCAGAAGCACCGCCTGCTTCGCAATGCCTCCAAGCTCCAGAACCTCTTCGCGAATCTTCTCCATCCCCCGCTCTAACGGAGTTCTCGGCAATTTTAACCCTCCATCTCTTCAATCAGTCTGAGCACCCTCGTCTTAATCTCGTCTCTGACTCTGCGGAACTCCTCTATGCTCTTGCCCTTCGGGTCGGGAAGCGCCCAATCTTCGACCTTGCCACTGCTCAGCAGAAACGCAGGGCATGACTCTCGCGATAGGCAGCCCATGGTTACTATTCGCTTTGCCACTGCCGCCATCTCCTGAGTCAGAAGCTTTGGCTTCTCATTGCTTATGTCTATGCCAGCCTCCCGCATGACCTCAATCGCCTTGCTGCTCACCCTCGGCGCAGGCTCTGTGCCAGCGCTCTCTGCACTGGTTCTCTTCGCAAAGGCGTTGTAAAATCCCTTCGCCATTTGCGAGCGAGCGGAATTGCCCACGCACACAAAAAGCACATCCATCATCCGAACCTCCCTGTAATGTAGTCTTCAGTGCGTTTATCTCTTGGATTTTCGAATATCTGCGCCGTCTCTCCATACTCTATAAGCTCTCCCATCAGGAAGAACGCTGTGAAGTCAGCGATACGCGCCGCCTGCTGCATGTTGTGGGTGACTATAACTATGGTATAGTTCTCTTTAAGCTCAAGTATCAAATCCTCTATTTTGGCGGTTGCCACCGGGTCTAAAGCGGAGCACGGCTCGTCGAAGAGTATCACCTCTGGCTCAACCGCGAGCGCTCTGGCGATGCAGAGGCGTTGCTGCTGTCCACCGCTGAGTGAGAGGGGGCTGTCCTTCAGCCTGTGCTTGACCTCGTCCCACAGCGCCGCCTTCCTGAGGCTATCCTCAACTATCTCGTCAAGCTTAGCCTTCATGCCGTGAATTTTTGGACCATAGGCGATGTTGTCGTATATGCTCATCGCAGGAAATGGGTTGGGCTTCTGGAAGACCATACCCACACGCCTGCGAATATCCACGGGGTCGACGTCGCTGTCATAGATGTTCTTTCCGTCCAGCAGTACCCTGCCATTGACCCATGCACTGGGAACGAGTTCGTGGATTCTGTTCAGACAGCGTACAAATGTGCTCTTGCCACAGCCGCTCGGCCCTATGATCGCCGTAACCCTGTTTTTGGGTATGTTAATGCTAATGTTTTTGAGCACATGTGTGCTTCCAAACCCGGCATTTAGATCGAGCACTTCAATTTTGTTCCCCATCACCATCTCCTTCCTGCCGCGAGCTTAATGCCTATGTTCAGGACTAATATCATTGCCACCAGCACAAGGGCACTGCCCCAGGCTTGAGCATGCCAGTCCTCAAAAGGCGAAATAGCATAGGTGTATATCATCACCGGCAGCGTTGCCACGGGGTTCATTACTCCGTCGAACCAGAAACGGTTGTTAAAGGCTGTGAAGAGCAGCGGTGCAGTCTCGCCGGCGATGCGCGCGATTGTTAAAAGCACGCCGGTGATGATACCAAACCTCGCCGTAGAGAGCACCACCGCCAAGGAGGTTTTCCACCTCGGCGCGCCCAGCGCGAGGGAAGCTTCTCTCAGCTCTGCGGGCACCAGCTTCATCGCCTCCTCTGTGGTTCTCACAATGAAGGGTATCATCATTGTAGCGAGGGCCACACCTCCGGCGAGAGCGGAGAAGCCGCCGAAACGCAGCACGATTAACAGGTAGGCGAAGATTCCTGTAATTATTGAGGGCACACCCGTTAGAACGTCGGCGGTAAAGCTCACAATTCTGCTCAGGCGAGAGTTTGGAAACTCGGCTAAGTACATCCCAGCACCTATGCCCAGGGGGATTCCAATAATGCTCGCTATCCCGACAACAATGAAGCTCCCCTGAATCGCATTTCCAAATCCTCCACCTGCTTCTCTCGCTGGAGTGGGCAGCTTCGTCAGGAAGTCTATGCTTATTACGGAGAAACCTTTAACAAAAATGGTGTACAGCATGCTTCCCAGGGGGATTATTGCAAGCGCAGTGCTGGCGATGCAGAAGAATGTAAAGAGCCTGTCCATGGCTTTTCTGCTGAGCATATTCAACTCAGACCCTCCTCAAGCTTGAGGTACTTCCAGGTAATCACCCTTGCTATGATGTTCACCACCATGGATATGGCGAAGAGCACCAGCCCAATTTCTATTAAAGCCGCGAGGTAGACGTCGTCGGTAGCCTCTGTGAACTCATTCGCAATAACCGCCGCCATCGTGTAGCCCGGGTGGAGTAGAGAGGTGAAAATCTGCGGGTTGTTGCCTATTACCATGGTCACCGCCATGGTCTCGCCTATCGCCCTGCCCAGGCCGAGCATAACCGCTCCGAATATTGCACCCTTTGCATAGGGGAGTACCACACTTATAATCGTCTCAAACCGCGTTGCGCCCAATGCAAGGGCGCCCTCCTTCTGCAAACTTGGCACTGCAAGAATAGCCTCCCTCGAAACAGAGGAAATTATGGGTATAATCATTATTGCAAGCACTAGGCCAGCGGTCAGCACGGAATAGCCGTACGCAGGCCCTTTAAATAATGGCAGAAAGCCCAGGTAATTCATTAACGGAGGGGCGAGGTGCTCCCTTACGAACGGTGCGAGCACAAATATCCCCCAGAGGCCTATAATCACACTTGGTATGGCTGCGAGAAGCTCTACCACCGGAGATAATATCGCTCTAACACGCGACGAGGCAATTTCTGTGAGGTACACCGCTATGCCTAGGCTGAGAGGTACGCCTATCAGCAGTGCGAGCATCGAAGATACAATGGTGCCGTAGATAAAAGGTAAAGCTCCGAACTCGCCGGTAACCGGATTCCAGGCGGTGCTGAAGAGGAACTCTAAGCCGAAGGTGGACAGCGCTGGCCAAGAACCTTTGATCAGCTCTCTTAACAGCAGGGCCGCTAAAACTATAACGCTGATTATAGAAATAACACCCAGAAATATCTGAAATAAGGTATCATGGGTGAATTTCCAACTTTTACCATTTAAAATTGAAAAAGAAGGCACGCGAAGCTTCATCTCCCCACCTTACAGCAGTGATTTGCCCTGGTAGGTTATTAACCTTATGGTTTCTTCGTTGAGTTTCACCACTTCTTCTGGCAGAGGGGCATAGTGAAGCTCCGGCGCATACTTCTGCCCGTCGTGGATAACCCACCACAGGAATTCCACTAGCGCTTTAGCCTTGGCTTCTGTCATGCCAGGAATCACCGCCAAATCCCTGTAGACCAGCAGATAGGTGAAGCTGGATATGGGGTATGCATTTTCTCCGGGAGCATTGACTATGCTCACCTTTGCCCAGGATTCGTCGCCCTTGGGCAGGGTTGCAACTGCACCCGCGGCAGCCGCGGCGACGCTTTCAATGCTGGGCTCGACGAAGTTGCCTGCCCTGTTCTTTATGCGCGCGTAGCTTATGCGGTTCTCAATCGCATACGCAAGTTCAACGTAGCCTATGGAGTAGGGGTTCTGCTTCACCAAGCCAGAGACGCCCTCGTTGCCCTTACCTCCCAAACCAAGAGGCCAGCTTAGAGACTTGCCCTTGCCCACCTTCTCGCGCCACTCCGGGCTCACGGCGGAGAGATAGTCGGAGAACACGAAGGTGGTGCCGCTTCCATCACTGCGGTGCACCACTATTATCTGCTCATCCGGCAGGTCAACGTGCGGGTTGAGTTCCACTATTCTGGGGTCGTTCCACTTTGTTATCTTGCCCAGGAATATGTCGGCCACAACCTCGCCGCTGAGCCTTAGCTTGTTCTCAACCCCAGGCAGGTTGTACACCACCACGACGGCGCCGATGGTTTCGGGTATGTGAAGTATGCCCTCCATTTTGCGGTACTCTTCTTCCTTAAGCGGGGCATCGCTGGCGCCAAAATCTACTGTCTTCGCCATTGTCTGCTTAATCCCGCCGCCGCTGCCTATGCTCTGGTAGTTTATCTTAATATTGGGTTTCAGCTTGTGGTACTCATAGCTCCACTTGGATATCAGCGGGTAGGGAAAGCTTGCCCCCGCTCCGGTGATGGTTATCTCCTCAGCTCCGGCATCAGCTTTGCCACCATCTCCAGTGCAGCCAGCGAAGAGCAGCGCAGCAAGTAAAGGCAGTAGTAATACCCTGGTCATGTCTCGTCACCTCTCTTTTTATATGGGGTTGTGTAAGCGGAATTATATATATTGTGTAAATACTATATATACAATATATACTTTAAAGAGATACATATAAGCTATTTATGCGCTGCTTTAGATGTCATAAAAACAGGTATTGAAAGCCAAAAATTGTATGAGCATATATGAATCCATAGGTTGAAGTATGAGCCCCTTCATATCTCCTGTGAAATCTTCTCAATTAACTTTATATTTGCTTTTCACCATTTTTGAGTAAAAAGTGGAAAGAATATGAGAGAATCAGTCGCTTTGGTTTGTGAAGCAGTATCCTTTGAAGCAATACCCTTTAAATCTAAGGCAGAAAGAGGCGAGCGCAATGTGCCGGGAGATTATTGAGGGGCTATACCAGATAAAGGCAAAGAAGCCGGGCTCTCATGCCTACTTAATAAAAGGAAAGGACCTCACCATACTCGTGGATTCTGGCGTGCATCAGCACATGGCAGAGCTTGAGGAGAGCCTGGCAAGCGCCGGCGTGGCAATAGGCGACATAGATATTCTGATCAACACCCACGAGCATTTCGACCACATAGGCGCGAACAAGTTTTTCCAGGATAGCGTAATGGTTGCTGCACACAGAAGCGCGGCTGTGAAGATAGTAACGGGTGACGAGGAGGTGACCATGTGCAGGGCGCATGCCCAGCATGTGACAGGCTACAAAGTTCACATGTGGCTGAACAACGTAGATTTAATCGACGCTGGCGATTTTAAGTTAAAAATTCTCCATACCCCCGGGCACACTTCCGGCTGTCTTTGCATCTATGAGCCCAGAAAACACGTCCTCATCTCTGGCGACACAGTCTTTGCCAAGGGCACAATAGCGAGTGTCTACAAGTCGGGCAGCCTTGGCGAGTACCTCAACTCCCTGCGCAGGCTTGCCACGATGAAAATCCAGCTTCTCCTGCCGGGGCATGGTATAATTTCTGATAACGCCGAGGAAGACATAACAAAGGCGATTGAGAATGTGGAGACTCTCATGAATGAGAGGCGTAATGAATTACCAGGTTAGTTTTCCAAACCGGAAACATAATCTTTATCTAATAAGGATAGTGAAGATACACCGAGGGGGATGGTGGCTAGCGTAGAAGATGTTATGACACCGGCGGTTAAGACGGTAGAGCGCTACGCTTCAGTGCTTGAAGCAACCAAGATAATGGAGGATATGCTCCTCGGCGCTCTCGTAGTAGTGGAGCGCAGTAGAGCTGTGGGCATAATTACAGAGCGGGATGTTATTCATCGCGTGGTTAACGCTGGCCTTGACCCTAAGCGCACGAGCGTTGGCGAGGTGATGAGTTCGCCCGTTGTCACGATAACCCCTGAGGCTTCAATAGAGAAGGCAGCGCAGGTAATGGTGGAGAAGAGAATAAAGAAGCTGCCTGTGCTGAAAAATGGCCGTCTAGTGGGAATTATCACCGCCACCGACATAGTGCGCGAGGTTCCCCACCTGCGTGAGGAGATTCTCACCACATTTAAGAAGCTTTAGGAAATAGTCCATCATTTCAATTGGCTTGTTTTATTTAGTGCAGTATTCAATCCATTCACACCTGCCGCAAATTTCAGGAAGCTCGCTCTTCGGAATTTTTTCGACGAGATTTGAGACTTCCTGGTAGCTCATTTTCATTCCAATGCTGAGCTTCAGCTTTGATATAACCATACCGTCCAGCTCCCTGACCTTATCTTCGCTGTTCTCCGACTTCAGGCACTTTTCGTTCTTGAAATGCGGACAGGCTTTGCAAATCTCATCGCCGCCATCGACTATTTCAATTGCTGGATTTTGCTCTAGCCTTCTCATAACTTCCCTGAAATTTTCAACAAAGCTCTCGCTGTATCCCTTGCCCTTAAACCCGCGGATGCAGAGCAGGTGGTGAGGGCGAAGCTTAATTGCGTCCATGTAGCTGAATTGCATATGCAACAGATAAAATTTTCATAACCTGAACTTTCCAGGCAGCGAATAAACATAGCTCATCGCATTGCAGAGAGGACTATTCGCCTTCCTTTTGTGTTTTTAATCCCTATGAAGTTAAATATATAAACCACGGAGTTAATCTAAAGCATGGGCGATAGCATGATTATCGATGCTCATGTGCATCTGGGGGGTCCCGATAAGGGGGATGGCTCAAAGCAGAGTGTGGAGGAGCTTCTGGAGCGCATGCAGAAGGCTGGCGTTGATAAAGCTGTGGTCTTTCCCTTCAACGAAGCCGAGCCCGGTATAAGCTTTGCCAGCGCCAACAATTTTATAGCCAAGGCGCAGCGGGAGCATGCGGAGCGCATAATTGGCTTTGCCCGCTTAGACCCGCACTTCCGCGAGGCGTCTATAATGGAGGCGAAGCGCGCCCTCCGCGAGCTTGGCTTAAAGGGCATTAAGCTGCACCCCGCGGCGCAGAAATTCTACCCGGACCACCCCTTTGTGATTAGAATCATCGAAGCTGCGGCGCGCTTCTCTGCGCCTGTGGTCTTCGACAACGGCAAACCCGAAGCACAGAACATGGCTATTGCAGCCCTCGCTGACCGCGTGCCCGAGGCTACGATTATCTTAGCCCACATGCGGGGCGAAGGGTTCATCGAGGCCTGCGAGGGCAGACCCAATGTTTACCTGGGTACGGTTAAGGCAGACCCCAAAGATGTGCTGGAAGCTGTGGACAGGCTTGGGGCGGAGAGGATAATCGCTGGCAGCGATGCTCCGTATGCGAGCATGCAGTATGAGATGGTGGACAAGTTCGAGGAGCTTGAGAGCCTATCTGAGGAGGAGAAGGCGCTGATTCGCGGGGGCAACATTGCGAGGCTTCTCGGGCTTTAGCTAGCCCCCTGCTATGGCTGGCACTATTGTTATTACGTCGCTGTCCTTTACCTCTGTATCCTCTCCGGCTAAGTGGTTTATTCCAACGCCGTTAACCATGAAGATAAGCTCTCGCCTCAGCCTCCCATCCTTAAATAGAAGCTCATAAGCTTCGGGTTTCCCCTCGCACAGCCTGAGAAGCACTTCTTTAAGCTTCTGCTTCCCATTCACCGGGATTTCCACGCTTTCAGCCCCGAGAAGGTTCTGGAGCACATAGTGCAGGGATACTTCTATTTTAACCATGCCCACTCACCCAAGCTCAACATAAGGAAATTTTATAAAGCATGATTGAAATACCAAAGCTAAGGAGGTAAGATCATGGTCAAGATCAGCGTGGGAAGCAAGGAGGAGTGCACTTGGGAGCTGCCAGATGAGCTTTACTACCATCCTAAGGACCACATATGGGCGAAGGTGGAAGGTGACCTTGTGCGCGTGGGTTTAGATGCCTTTGGCGCCTATGCCGCGGGCAGAATTCAACAGCTGAGAACATTTCCAAAGGGCAGGCAGGTGCGCAAGGACCAGGCGTTTGGAAACTTGGAGAGCGGGAAGTTTATAGGCCCCCTTCGCGCGCCTGTGGCGGGGGAGATAGTGGAGATAAATCAGGAGGTTGTGAGCAACCCCAGCAAGATTAACGACTCACCCTACGAGGCGTGGATTGCTGTAATAAAACCTACAAACCTTGAGGAGGATCTCAAAGACCTTCCCCATGGCGAAGAGGGAATAAAAGCCTGGATGGAGAAGGAGATAGAGGAGTACAAGAAGAAAGAGGTCCTCAAGTGCGACTGAAAGGGGTAGCGCCCTTTTAGCTACCCTTTTATCTGCGCGCCCCCGTTTAGCATCCTCTACTAGTGGCGATTCCAATGACAGAGCTTCTCTATCTCAAGGACAGCTACCTGCACACCTTTGAGGCGAGGGTGCTTCGAGGAGACGCTAGCAAGGTTGTGTTGGACCGCACGGCCTTTTACCCCGAGGGTGGGGGACAGCCCACAGATACAGGCACTCTTATTTATGAGGGTGAGCGCTACCAGGTTTACAAAGTGAAGCGCGAGGGTGGCGAAGTGGTACACTACTGCGAGGGCGCAGAGCTTAAGGAGGGTGATGTGGTCAGAGGCGAAATCGACTGGCAGAGACGCTATACCTTCATGCGCTACCACACTGCGCTGCATATCTTAGCGAAGGTGCTCTTCGACGAGTTTGGCGCCGTTGTGACTGGCAACCAGATTGGCCTAGAGAAGTCGCGCATGGACTTCGACGTGGCAAACTTTGACCGCTCTGTTCTGCCAGAGATTGAAGCAAAAGCGAACGAGGCAATCGCTCAAGGGCATGAGGTGAAGATATACACCCTGCCTAGAGAGGAGGCTTTTGAGAGGGTTAACCCAAGAAAGACCCGCATAGATCTAATCCCCAAGAGCATTCGCGAGATTCGCCTTGTGGAAATCGTCGGCTACGATATAGACGCCTGCGGAGGTACGCATGTAGCGAACACCCGCGAAATAGGAGGTATAAAGATAAACAGCTTCAAGAGCAAGGGAAAGAGGAACAAGCGCATAGAGGTGGTGCTCAGCAAGAGTTCGCAAGGTGATTAAGCGCAGGGAGGATACTCAGCAAAGTTTTTAAACGCCCCTTGCAAACAACTTACGATGAATTTCCAACGCGAAAAGATTCCAAGAAAGAAAATAATACTTTCTTTTTTACTTGCTTTTGTAATCCTATATTTGATAATATCCAATATCTCCATAGATTTGCTGCTATCATACTTAAAGAATGTAAACCCGGTGTTGTATGTTTCTGGATTTGTGGCTTTCTACTTTTCAATATTTGTTAGAGGCATTCGCTGGAAATATCTCTTAGACAGAGTAAATATTCCATTAACATTATGGACAAACCTTAAGGTATATTTTCTTTCATGGTTCTTCAACTGTATTTTTCCGGCAAAAATGGGTGATATTTACCGTGGATACTATGTGAAATCCCACTTCTCAAAAATTATTGGCAGGATATTTTTAGAGAGAGTTGTGGATGTTTCTACGCTTATATTTCTGGTGGTCATTACTTCATTTTTATACCTTAAAAAAATACCCCATATTCTCTCCCGCCCCATGGAAATCGGAGTTTTACTTTCAATCGCAGCTATTTTGGCTATAATTGCAATTAGACGTGTTTCATTATCGAGGAGATTCTTTATAGCATTTAAAGAGGGAGCATCTGTCAACCGGGGGGAGATACCTGTAATACTTGCGTTATCATTTCTCATCTGGATTTTGGAGTCTACACGGCTTTTCTTTGTGGCGGACGCTACCGGGATAGAGCTAAGTTTTGGTGTGGCTATTTTCATCGCCCTAGCAGCGTCTCTGCTCACGGCCTTTCCTACACCAGCAGGCTTAGGTGCTGTGGAGCTTGGAATCGCTGGCCTGCTTATCCTCTTTGGCATAGAAAAGGAGGTTGCCATCTCCATTGCCCTGCTGGATAGATTAATAAGCTACTGGAGCATACTTGTGTTCGGTGGTATACTTTATGCGGCCAAAGGGAGATAGCTTTTCTCTGGTAATCCCCGCTTACAACGAGGAGAAGAGAATAGAAGATGTTCTGAAGGCTTATAAGGACGTGGCTGATGAAGTGATTGTGGTAGCAAACGGTTGTACCGATGCAACCGTTGAAATAGTAGGTAAATTCTCTAAGAAATACCCGAATATCAAGCTCGTGGTGTTTGAAGAAAAGCTTGGCAAGGGTGGTGCGGTTATTGAGGGGTTTAAAAAGGCTTCTCATAGCATCGTCGGCTTCGTGGATTCCGACCTTTCAGTGCCCCCAGAGGAGCTGAGGCGTTTGGTCAGAATACTTAAAAAAAGCGGAGAGTTTGCAGGGGTGATAGGAAGTAGACGTGCGGAAGGTTCTGAGATTGTTATCAAGCAGCCATTTTTCAGGAGATTGTCGAGTAGAATCTTCAATTTGCTTGTGAGAACACTTTTTGGATTGAAATTCAAAGATACCCAGTGCGGGGCTAAGATATTTAGAAAATCTGCCATAGATGCTGTAATCGATTCTATTTATACCAAAGGCTATGAGTTCGATGTTGAGCTTCTGTGGAAGCTTGATAAGAAGGGTTTTGTGATTAAAGAAGTGGGTATTAGATGGAGACATTCCGGAGAATCAAAATTCAGACTTTCTTATGGTCCAGAGATGCTCATAAATTTATTGAGAATACGTTTTTTCAGTAAATAGCCAACAAGAGCGAAAGCTGAAAAAATCGAGATAATCTTAGCCAACCGCCTAATCAGGGTATCCTCAAAGCTTATGTAGATTCTGTTGTAGCCCTCGGGTACGTAAAATGTGATTAGCCCACTCTCATCAGGATAGAGCATTGCCTTTGCACCATTAATTTCCACCTCCCAGCCGGGGAAGTAGAATATTGGGAGGGTGATGTTCTGCGCCTGTGTAAAGTTGCCCTCCATGTAGTAGCGGTTGCATCCCACAGGTGCGGCATCGAAAGGCCATGGGATTCTATCTCTCTGCCTCAGTTCTGAGTAATTGCTGACCCACCTTGGGAGGAGCTCATTCTCTCCTACAGTAGTTTTAGGTCCGATTTTCTTGACATACTGATAGTTGTACAATGCCAGCTTCTCATCTTGTACTGGAAGTATGAATAGAACTGGTATTGAATATAGAATAAAAATTATTCCAAAGAGTAGTGCAAAAACTTTTATCTCTCTCCCCCCTCTAAAGATTGTGAGGAAGGCAGCTGAAAGAAAAGATGCCGCGAAGGAAGCAATCAAAAGAAATCGCCATGGAAAAAGAACAAAATCAAAAAATGGTATAATATCCCATAAAATTTTTGACTGGTGTAGTGAAAAGAATATGGATATCAAAAGAGTTGACGTAAAATAGGCAATGTATCGTTTAAGATTTTTATTGCCCTTGTATAATAAGTATAGGGCTAACAGTGAGAATATTACATGGATATCGCCGATTTGAAAGCTCATCCCATCTCCGGGGCCTGGTACACTTAACCCAAAACCCCATCTTTTTTCGAAGAGCTGGGAAAAATAAACAAAGTGGTCAGCATAATTAAATGTGGGGTTTGGATATAAGTATCTAAATTCTGCTATCGCCGGCAGCCAATAGAAGGCGCTTAGTCCCAGTCCGAGTAAAAGAAAAGCTGTGGTTTTCAGTCGTTCTTTCTGAAGCAACACGAAAAGAAAGATAAAGGGCGTTGAAATAAAGGCTGGAATGTTGTGGGTAAGTATAAGGAGTGCATAAGACAAGGATATCAAAGGATAATACTCTGCTCTACTATTCGCCTTGAGGATGGAATAAAACACTAGCGGGAGAAATATAAAAGTGAGAAATTCAGGCAAGGCGCCTCTAACATAGGCGTCGAGGAGATGGTAGGGGGCGTAAATGTAGGCAACCGCCGCGACGATAGCTGGTGCTTCTCCCAGAATCTCCCTTGCAAAAAGAAACATTGCTATGCCAGAGAGCACAAAGCCAGCAATGAAGGTAGCGACTATCGCCTCAGGAAAGTCAACGCCAAGAATGTGAAAGACCTCTGCAAAGTAATAGGTAAAGGGAGAATAGTAGTTAAAAAGAGGCATGCCATAACCATGCGCCAATTCCTGTATCCAGCGAGGGTAGAAGCAGCCTTCTCTTAGAGCATTGTCAAAGAGAATAAGCCTATCCAAATGAAAAAAAGTATCATGACTATAAAAGAATCTTATTCCCATAAATGGCTTCACAGCAAAAATAGCTGCGATTGCTGCGACAATAGCAGATTTGTATGTCTCCTTCATTCCCGCCCACCTAGCGATCTCTTAGGTAAATTACAGAGACGTTATCAACGTATATCCTTCTCCAAGAGGTACTCTCATTAAGGTACAAATCTAAAGCAGTATCTTTATGAATTAGTATTAAAGAAATATTGTATTTTTTCAGTATTTCAGGCGCCTCAGGTTTTAAACTCTTCACTTTGTAGTACTCCTCGATGAAATCACCATATAGGTCTGCTCTTCCATCCACAAATACTTTATAGGTTGGGTAAAGGCTCCATATCAAATATCCACCCCACCCGTAGTTGTTGAACATGTTATATTTGCTTAATACCTCCTTATTCTGCAGAAGATATTCTGTAGCGTTCTTTGGAAATTTATCGTAAACTACAGGAGAATCTTCCAAATATTCCAAACTATTCACATAAAAATTGTATCCAAAGAGCGTTGTACCAATAAGAAGAAAAGCAATGGAGAAGGAAAGAGAAAAAGTTCTCAAAGCCGGTTGAGGAAGATTTAGCGAGGAAATCCTCTGTTCTACTAAAAGCTGGGCATACTTAAAGATTATCGGAACAACAACTAAAGCATAGATTGCCGTATTCCTAATGGCGAAGAGTCCAAGATGTGTGAATAGCAGGATCAGTACCATATCCAAAGCGTTTACCCCTTTTGAAAATGCTAGAACTATTATTGAAAGAAGCAGGACTCCCTCAAAAGCAGAGAAGGTGTGGAAGTTCGGTGATTGCCACTCCAAAATATACTTCGCATGCACACTTTCAGTGGCATATTGCAGGGGGTAGAGCAGAATTTCGTAGGTATTTGGATTTATTAGAGTTGCCGCTATAGATACAACTAGGATTTTGGACAGGTAGATGCCCTTTTTTCTATCGTGTACCAGAGCGTTTAAGGTGTATAGGAAGAGTAAGAGTAAACCGAGTATGAAGCTTCCATGGAGATTGACCCAGATAATCATAATCAGGGGCATGCTCCAGAGAGTTTTTTTATCCCTTAGAATATAAAGGTCTAAGAGATAAATAGTTAGCGGGATGAACAAAAATATAAAAATTAGCGGTCTGCTAAGCCAGGAAACATGTGATATCATCACTATGACTGCTATCGAGAAGACATTAAAGTATCCGTTTAAAAATAGTTGATTTCTTTTGTATATAATAAAAAATGACAGCATCAGCACAAATGTCTTCAAAATTATGGGTCCATAAAATCCAAACAGCTTATAAGTAATGTAAAAAATTACCTGGGATAGCCACTCATGATTAGTCCAAGGTTCGCCTGCCTTCGTGTAGGAGAATATGTCTTTATCGGGTATATCCCAGCTCTGGTAAATTATCTCTCCAGTTTTAAGATGCCACCAGATGTCGTAATTTTTAATCGGTTGTAATGAGAGCAAGATTATTATAATAAATATTGCAACCGAAAGGATTTTCTGTGGAATCTTTTCCATATTCAAGTTATCACCACGCTTCAATGATGGACATGATTTATTTTTTATATCTTAAAAATATAAATTATGAACCCAACCGCTTCGTATAATAATGGGAAAAATTTCTCTGGGAATAAATTTTGTATTGTGTTCCTCCTTCTAATAATTACATTCGGTGGATGCACTTATCCATCTGATAACTTTACAGGAAACGTTACGGGTGCAATAACTTTTGCGATTTATGGAGATAGCAGGGATAACTTCGAGATTCACAGGCAAATAGTTATGAAAATGCAGGAATACCATCCTCTTTTCGTCATACATACAGGAGATTTTGTAAATTCTGGAGATTCTATATATGAGTGGAGGAAGTTCGAGGAGATAACCCAAGCATTAAAAATATACCCCACAGTAGGAAATCACGACTATCCCCTTGAAAATTACTTTAAAATATTCGGAGTACCATCTTATTACTCTTTAGATTATGAATGCATCCATATGGTAAGTATCAATGCCTTTGAGAACTTATCTCCTGGAAGTCCTCAATATCGTTGGCTTGAAGAGGACCTAAATACCACTCCTCAATGGAAGTGGAAAATAGTCTTTCTTCATCTCCCTCCATATAGCTCGGGCAAACATGGTTCTAATATTTGGGTGCGTGAAAACTTAGTACCTCTCTTAGAAAAATACGCTGTCGACTTCGTCTTTTCAGGACATGACCACGGATATGAAAGGAGCTACCCGATTTTGGGAGGAGAGGTCAATGAGAGCGGTGTTGTGTACTTTGTGAGCGGCGGTGGAGGTGCAGATTTATATGGCTTTGGTTCCAATTGGTGGACAGCAAAGTCAAAAAGCACCCACCACTTTATTCTCGGTGAAGTCAACCTGACAATAGCGAGATTCATTGCTATTGATGCTCAAGGAAATGTTTTCGACATATATACCAAAGAGAGGGCGAAGCCCAGAGTTTTGTATACTATACCATATTGTAATGATTAATAATAATTTACTACTGCACCTAAAAGATGCGGATCCTTAAATATCATCCCAACACTTTCGACAGCCAGATCATGTCTCATAAGCACCTCAATACTAACACCATTTTCTAGGATTTTAAAGTCTTTTACGCAAGGATGATTGGAGAGTTTATTTATCTCTTGAGGGGTAACCTTCCTATTTAAAAAAATCACCACTGTTTTATTATCTCCAATTCTACCTGGGGAAACGCCATAAATCCCTCCATTGGAATTTCTAGCTGCTTTCACGAATTCCAAATTAATTATTTCCCCAAATTTAAATGGTTTATTTGAAGAGAAAGTACCAAATATGAAAGGGCCTTCTTTAAAAATTATCTTGATTTTAATCCCCTCAGATGAAAATATATTCTCAATTTCTTCTTGGGTTGAAGTTTCAAGAGCAGGAGAATATATGGTAGCATTCCAGACTCTACTCGATACTATGCCATAATTTCTAAATCCTTTATACATAATTAAAAAACCTAAGGAAGATGCAGTAACTAACAGAACAATTAAGCATGCGGCGATTCTTATGCGTAATTTTTTATTTGCTGTCTGGAATGATTTAAAAAGCAGAAAGATAGACAGAATCGTTGGAAATAATAGCAGTGCCTGTGGATTGTTACTATTATCATATGCTGGAATTTTAAGTAGGACAATTGTGTAAATAACTAAAAGAAAAGGAAGTGTTGAAAATAAGTAAATTAGCGGTATCGAAAGCCAATTTTTTATATTTTCTTTTTTTGATATTAGGTACACCAAGAATGATAAGTAGGCTCCCAAACTGGCATATGAAAAGGATGTGAAAATTCCTCCATCAATAGATGTTACAAATATCCCAAAAGCGGGCACAGAGAGGACAAAGTAATGGGTAATGCCATATTCGCTGAGTGTCATATAACCAAGAATAACCCACAGTAAGAAGGACATTATAAGCAATACCGCAGTAGCTTTATATACCTCTCCGGGGATAACGTGTGTCCACTCTAGAAAATCCACATTGAAAATTCCGTTGAGATAAAGCATGTCAAGGGCATAGGCAAGGGTTGGCTTTAATAGATGATGATGAAGCCAGGAATTTGGAGCACTATAACTTAATGAATTTATGGGAATTAAAAATTCTGCAGAATTCGGCAATGCACGTGATTCTAATTCATGTTTAAACAAAAAAAATCCAACACCATAAAGCACAAGGTTAGGGAAGAGATATAGTAACATTAAATTTATAGGATTTCCGATTCGGATTTCTATCTTTAGTTTATAGGTTATGGATCTTATAAATAAAGGAATTAGAATGAAAATAAAGAAAAACGAAATTTTTAGGCCACTAGATCCGCCAAAATATGGATACAGGACCATTTGTATGTAGTAAGCTGCCTTAACATCTAGATTAGTTATAATTGCCAGTATCATAACGGATAGAGTCGAAATAAGAATAAATTTTCCTGACTTAGATGTTTCCTCCATGTTCAATTTAACCCAAATCAATAAGCGCTGAAGTTGTTTTATCACACTTAGTGAAATCAACAATACCCAATTTAAAATTTTCCGCACTCTTGTTCATTATCTGAAAGGAAAATTCATATATCTGCAATATTATATGAAATGCCATAACTCACAAAGGAGTAAGATAAAATGCTAAAAGAACTCATAATTTCGATGAGACCACAGCAATGGTATAAGAACTTAGTTTTATTTGTTGGTATTGTATTCTCCTTAAATCTCTTAAACTTTCAGAAATGGTTTGATGTAATTTCTGCATTTATTATATTTTGCATACTTTCCGGGAGTGAGTACATTATTAATGACATTTTAGACATAGAAAAGGATAGGAAGCATCCCAAAAAGAGGAACAGACCAATTGCTTCAGGAGAGTTAAAAGTATCTCATGCTCTGTTATTTGCGGTAATATTGATTTTTGTAGGGGTATTGGGCGCCTATTTAATAAATATGTTATTTTTTGCAGTTTCAATAGCATATATTCTGTTAATCCTCTCATATTCGATGTTTCTGAAAAATATCATAATAGTTGATTTGCTGGTTATTTCTATTGGCTTTGTCATAAGAGCAGTTGCCGGATGCCTAGCTATAAATGTATTTATTTCTCCTTGGCTAATAATTTGTGCTTTTTTACTGGCTTTATTTTTAGCACTTTGTAAAAGGAGGCATGAATTGACATTACTTGGAGAAGAAGCTAGAAATCACCGTAAAATTCTTGGAGAATATTCGTCTAAAATGCTTGATCAGATGATTAATATCACTACTGCTGCATTAATCATGTCATATTTCTTATACACCTTTCTTGCAGATAATATTTGGATGATGATAACAATTCCTTTGGTATTATACGGTCTTTTCAGATATATGTTTTTGGTTTATGTAAAGAACATTGGGGGAGAACCGGAAATGCTGTTTAAGGATAAAGGAATGTTGATTAGTATAATTTTGTGGGTTGTTTTAGTTGTTATGATACTCTATGGTGCTCATTATGGAGTTTTAAGCATGGATTTGTACAGTTTAACAAAAACTTGAAAACTATGATGATAAATCTGTTCCACCTATGGTAGAAATGTTCTATTTTTATCCTTAACACTGGGAGGTTTAAAAAAAGTTGGAGCGGTTTCCTTTAACTCTTGGGATAATCTGTATTTTTATATTGAAAGTGCTAAATGAAAAATTTGGATATACACGAACATGGTAGTTGAATGTTTTAATAAAGGCTATATTATAAATGGTGGGAAAGATGGAAATAAGGAACAAAATAATAATTTCATTACTAAGTGCTGTTGCGATATATACGACCCTTTCAATTTATGCAGACATTAATGATCTGATTATCGTTTTTAGGGGCTTTAAATGGACATATATCCCTTTGATACTAGTACTAACCTTTTTGAACTATGTATTAAGATTTTTCAAGTGGGATTATTATTTAAGATGCTTAAAAATCAACATAAGCAGGAGAGATAGTATGGCAATATTCTTAAGTGGATTATCTATGTCTGTTACTCCGGTAAAGTTGGGGGAGGCATTTAAATCTTATCTATTAAAAGAATTGAATGGTGTTGAAATGAGTAAGACACTTCCGATTATATTTGCAGAACGTTTTACAGATTTAATTGGATTAATAATATTGGCTTCAATTGGATATTCTGTTTTCAAATACGGTAAAGAAGTACTTATAACTACAATTTTTGTTATTTCTATAATAATTATGATAATCCAGTCAGAAAAAATGTTTATAAAGTTAATAAATTTTAATTTTCCCTTTATATCAAGATTTACAGAAACAGTACAAAACTTGTATTTAAGTACCCATACACTCTTCAAAATAAAGAATTTAACTATTGTAGTAGGAATAAGCGTTTTATCGTGGTTTTTCGAATGTTTAGCTTTGTTTTTGGTTATTGAGGGATTTGGACTAGAGATTTCCCTACTTTTACCTGTTTTCGCCTTCAGTTTTTCCACTATAGTAGGAGCGGTGAGCATGATTCCTGGAGGGTTAGGCGTCACTGAAGGTAGCATGGTGGGAATTTTGATTTTCAGTGGTATTACCAAGACCGTTGCAATCGCTTCAACTCTGATAATCAGATTTTGCACCCTTTGGTTTGGTGTTTTAATTGGACTTTTTACGCTGTCTATTTTATCTATTTATGGTTTTAAATATGGTTTTAAAATAAAAGGGTGAGGGAATGATAAGGGTGACATTGTTAAGACATTGGCCGCTAATTATATCAGTGGGATTCCTTTTGGCAATAATAGCGGTATTGCTAAATGCTTCTCTTATTTATACTCATGGACATCTTGTCTACGCTCTTGATGACCCTTATATTCACATGGCTATGGCAAAAAATTTTGCTCAACATGGGGTTTGGGGTGTGACTAAATATGAGTTTTCATCCTCATCCTCATCGTTACTTTATCCATTATTGCTATTCGTAATATTTTTCTTATTTGGGGTAAACGAAGCTGTTCCGCTTGTATTAAATGTTGTATTTGCAACACTCACAACGTATCTGATTTATATTTTACTTAAACAATACAAATTTCCATCCATCTACAATTTTATTGTTCTGCTCTCGATAATATTCTTCACACCTTTTCCTGCGATTATATTTACCGGTATGGAACATATGTTACACACACTCATCACAATTTTCTTTGCTTATCTTTCTGCTAAAATTTTATCAAAAGAGCGTTCTGATTTAAATAAAGAATTTTCATTTTTGCTAATATTAGCACCTTTACTACCCATGACTCGGTATGAGGGGTTGTTTTTGGTGATGGCTGTGAGCACCTTATTCATTATGAGGAAGCGGTTGCTTGAATCCTTCCTGTTGATCTCACTAAGTCTTGTCCCAATTGTAATATACGGTTTAATCTCGATCTCTAATGGATGGTATTTCTTCCCAAATTCAATTCTTATTAAAAATAATATACCTGTAATTTCTTCTGTAGGCATTTGGAATTTTATTTATCTATTTATTACTCGAATATCAGAATCCCACATTTTAATTCTCATATTTACCACTTCAATTCTTTTTATTCTGAAATTTATCAGGTCAAATACTCTCTGGAGAGAGCAAACGATCCTCCTTTTTATTTTTATTACGACTGCCTTTTTGCATATGTTATTTGCGAAGACTGGATGGTTCTATAGATATGAAGCCTACTTAATTGCCTTTGGTATATTTACCATCGCTCTAGAGGTACGGGAATATCTACCAGAAAAGCTATTGTTTGACAAATATTTAATTCCGAAATACATAGCAATGATACTACTTATCTTTCTCTTTATCTCACCATTTGCAATAAGGGGATATGTATCTTCAATAATTACACCTCTTGCTACAAAAAATATCTATGAACAGCAGTATCAAATGGCTTTATTCCTTAAAGAATTCTATCAGGGAGAAACTGTTGCTGCAAATGATATCGGTACAATCAACTTTATAGCAGATATTAAATGCTTGGATTTAAAGGGTTTAGGTAGTTTAGAAGTAGCTAAAGCAAAAAGAGAGAGTTCTTATAATACTGAGTACATATACAAGTTAGCGAAGAACGAAGACGTAAAGATCGCAATTGTTTATGACCATTGGTTTGAGTCGTATGGTGGGCTTCCTCCCCAATGGATTAAGGTTGGAGAATGGAAAATCTCAAATAACGTGGTATGCGGAGGAGATACTGTTTCATTCTATGCAGTTGATCCTGAGGAGGAGGATAGATTGATCGAAAGCCTAAGAATATTTTCTTCAAAATTGCCAAAAAATGTTAAACAGATGGGAAAATACATTGAAATTAAACAAAAATAGGGGCAGATACATGAAAAAATCAAGAATTGCGGTGTTAAAAACATCACCTGGAAGGATCTTGGAGGACTACTCCAAATTGATGCGTATGATAGAATATGGAAAATTTTTATCTAAAGATGTGAAAACAATTTTAAAACTCAATTTATCTTGGACTTTATTTTTTCCAGCATGCTCCACACCGCCATGGCAGCTTGAAGGTATACTGAAAACTCTAAAAGAAGATGGATACAATGATGTTTTGGCTGTGGAAAATCAAACTGTGGTAACACATCCCTGGAAAGGTGCTTATTATAACAAATGGCTTCCTATTCTCAAGCAATATAAAACTAGGTTCCTACCATTGACAGATGTGGAGTGGGTAAATTATGAACCCAAAACAGAGATGCTTGCTATGAAAGATATATTCGAAAAAATATTAATACCAAAAATTTTAATCGGAAGCAATATAATTCATTTACCAACAATTAAGACACATGGGCACACGACCACGACCGGAGCGATGAAAAATGCTTTTGGCGGTTTAATACCGAAATATAGGCATCACGCGCACCTGAAGATACATGAAGTCCTCGTTGATTTATTAGCTATTCAGAAAGAGATCCATAAAGGAATTTTTGCAGTTATGGATGGTTGTGTTTGCGGAAACGGTGCAGGTCCAAGAACTATGGAGCCTTTTATTGGTAATATAATACTAGCAGGTGGAGATCAAGTAGCTATAGATGCAGTAGCCGCAAAGATAATGGGATTTGATCCTATGGAAGTGGATTACATTAAAATAGCCCATGATAGAGGATTAGGAGTTGGAGATATTGACCAGATCGAAATTATTGGTATTGATAAAAAAGATCTCGAAAAACTAAACTTTGGTTTCATAACAAAAAAAAGCCTGGTAATTAAATGGGATCAGATATTAAGAAAGAATACGGCAAAAATCAAATGGATACATTATCTTCTGTTTTACTCTCCCATATTTAAATTTTTTATCTTTTTATCAGAATTGTATCATGATTGGATTTGGTATAATTTAATCGGAAAAAGAAAAATAAAGCAGTTTATGATAACTGAGTGGGGAAAATTATTTAGCAAATACGAATACGGCGAATTTCCAAAATTTAAGGAAGTTAAAGACTGGAACCCTTATTAAGAAGTTGTCAACAAGCTATTCATAATTCAAAGATTAGCTATCTCCTCCTTTACACTGTTCTGCGTAACTTTTCCCGTGAGAATCACACTTTCGTTTGTTTTTTCAGCGGTTGTTTTTGCTATTTCTTTGTAAATTGGTATGAATATAATTGCAGCTACAATAATGGCACCAGCAATAAGTATGTACTCTACTGCTCCCTGTGCTTTTGTTTCCAAAGCAAAACTGTAAATGTTCTTTATAATAAAATCTTTAAATGATGCCATTTGCCTCCCTACGAAATAAAAAAGTACATGCAAAAAAGAAAAAAAGGTAGTAGTTAATCTAGCTAAGGTTTGCTAACTCGTTGTTTACCACATTGCCGACAACCGTAGCAGTCTCCTCGATGGTATTCTTAGTCTTATTTCCAGCAGTCTGTGCGATATTCTTGTATATCACGAAGATAACCACTGCAGCGACTATAATGCCGCCCGCCAGCAGGATGTACTCAATCGCGCCCTGAGCCTTTTCCTCTTTTAAAAATTTTTTTAACATGTTTCGGCACCTCCTGTGGGACAAGATTTAAAGAAAATTATAGTTTTGCGCCTATATATAACTCTCGGTTACGTGGATGTATATCCTGGGTTTACAGTAATGCACAGCTAGAAGGCGGCGAGCATCCCGGGCATAAGACTCTTTACTCCCCAGAAAACGATATATGCTACTACACCCATCGGTAGCGCGAATTTAAATCCTTTTTTAAAATCACCGTACATAACAACTCCCATCATTATCCCCCCGCTTACAGCTTGAGCCACAACGTAGAAAGAGAGCGCTGTCATAATGGAGTTGATCTCCTCCAGTGGAAACTGCTCCGCTCCACCTGTACCAGCCATCGCCTGCGTCATAATCGTTGGCAGCGCACCCACAACGCCCATCACGAAGGGCCCTGCCATTAAGCTAGCCATCGCAAGAAAAGAAACCTGCTGCGAAGTCAGAGACTTGCGTTCGCGCTGAATCATGCGCACTGCTCTAATGTCCTCGCTCACTTCCTCAAGTACATCGCTTATTGGGCCACCGCTTTCTATTCCTTCCAGAAGCAGACGCATCGCTCGCTCTATCTGCTTTGAGCCGGTTCGCTTGGAAAAAGCAATAAGCGCATCCTTAAGAGGTCTGCCTCTGCGCATCTCAAGGGTTATCTGAGCGAACTCGTCGCTGAGAGCGCCGTACTCTGCCTCTGCAATCTCCTGAATCACCGCTTCCAGCACCAAGCCCGTGCGGATAGAAACCGCCATGTGGTGCAACGCGTCAGGAAGCATCTCCTCTATCTCTGCCCTTCGCTTGTCTGCCTGCATTTTGGGTATTGCAACCATGAGCGCTTCTGTGAATATAAATGCCCCAAGTCCGGCAGGGAGGTTTACAATAAGCGAGATTAGCACAAAAAGCACAACTCCGAGGGCGAAGAATATACCCATCCACTCACGGGCAGAGAAAGAGATGTTTGCATTTGCAAGCATTATCTCCATAGAGATGAGAAATCGCCTGGGAACGAGAAACTGGGGAATGCGAAGCTTTTCGAGGATACTTCGCAGCCTGTTAACCTTAACTTCTTCTTTCTCTGCCATTTTCACACCTTTGGTTCAAAGCGTTTGACCATGAAGGACATGTAGATGCCAACACCGAAAAAGGCGAGGTAGAGTATCCACATCACATTCGCAGGTATTGGAAGCCCCTTCATCGCTATGCCCATGGCTATTACAAGGGTTGTTATAAGCACAGGTGCCACAACAAGTGCAAACATGTACATCAGCGAGAATGTATTCAAAATCTGTATGTAGTCTTTAAGCTTCATTCTCATCTCGGTTGCAACTTCCTCGGCAATTATCTTTAGCGTGTTTGCAAGATTTCCGCCAGTTCGCAGGGTTGAAATTATCTGGCGGGAAGCCTTCTTTAGTCCGGGTGAGTCTATGCGCAGGTTCATCCTGTCGTAGGCTTCCTCTATGGTTGCGCCGCGCTCTATTTCAAGTATTGCGCGCCTGAACTCCTCGCTGAGCACACCGTAGCCGCTCTGGGCGACGCTACGCATTGTTTCCAGCAAACCCGCGCCAGAGGTGAGTTGCGTTGCCATGTGTCTAAGCGCAAAGGGAAGTTCCCTTGAAAAGGCATCTGAGCGCGCTTTGACCTTAGATTTTGGGTAGATTCTCGCGTAGAAAAAGACGAAGACTCCAAGCAGGGGGCCCAGCACTATGCCGATGAGCGAGCCCAAAGCGCCGAGAGTGGCGGCGAAGAGTATGCTGAAGAGCACCGCGGAGGCAATAGCAACAATAACGCTCGCCCCTATCGCAAAGGCTATGTATTTGGATGCTGGCATGAGGATATTCGCCTTGTACAGGTCTTCCTGAATATTTGCGAAGAATGACGAGGGTGCTCTTGTATAACCCGAAAAGAGGTCTGAAACAATGTTCACCAGCCTAGTGGCGAAGGGTTCGCGTAGCTCCTCACGCTCCGGAACAATCTCAAAAGGCTCCTCGCCAGGAAGCTCCTCCTCCAGGGCAACAGCCTCGCGAAGCTTAAGGAGCTTCTCTTCAATGGCGCGCTTTCTCGCCTCCTTCTCTTTTTCTTTCTTCTCCCGGAGCTTTTTTGCAGCTTCTTCCTGCTCAGATAGAGCAAGAGATACCTCCTGGGCTCTCCTGGCTACGCTCTCTACACCGGTTACCGTCAGTTCACCTATTTTTTCTATCAGCCTTAATATTGCATTTGCCATCTTATTCCCCTATGCTCTTGTGAAGTTCAATCTCCTGCAGAAAGCCTTCGGGGTCTGAGTAGTACCTGTTGAATGTCTTCGAGACATCTCTTATGTCTGTTATATGATTCTCAACCATCCATGATAAGACTTTCTCCCTTCGCTTGAGCTCTTCCTCCAGGTCTTTCATGGAAATACCTTTCAAGCGGGCGATTTTCTGCTTCAGCACGCTTGGCTGCCCAGTCGCTACCAGGTCGTCCTTCTTGGGGTCCCACTCATAAACGTTGTTGAGGCTCACCTTTCCCTGATCGTCACTCACCACCTCTGCCACTTCGGTTATTCTTCGCAGAGTCTTGCCCTCGTGGTAAATCTTGTTCTGCATGAGTATTAAATCGAGGGCGGGGAGCATTATCTCGGGCACCTCCATGGGCGGGTTTGTGAGCCTTATCAGGGTCTCCTTGGCAGAGTTCGCGTGCACAGTGCCCATGCAGCCATCATGACCAGTGTTCATGGCAGTGAAGAGCGTCCTCGCCTCGCGTCCGCGAACCTCGCCCACAATAATGCGGTCAGGACGCATTCGTAGCGTGTTCTTCACCAAGTCGTCCATTGTAACCTCGCCCTCACCCTCAACGTTGGGCGGGCGTGTCTCGAGGCGAACTACATGCTCAATCGGAAGTGTAAGCTCTGCGGTATCTTCAATGGTTATTACACGCTCAGTCTCGGGTATGAAGGAACACAGCACGTTGAGCGTTGTTGTCTTACCACAGCCTGCACCTCCGGCGGCGAGAATATTGCCCGGCTTTATCCCCAGCCCTTCCACCACCAACCACAGGTAGGCAGCCACCTCTATGTTCAAGGTGCGGAACTCTATGAGGTTCACCACTGTCAAAGGCTGCGAGCGGAACT
This sequence comes from Candidatus Pyrohabitans jungbluthii, assembly GCA_002010065.2. Taxonomy (GTDB): domain Archaea; phylum Hydrothermarchaeota; class Hydrothermarchaeia; order Hydrothermarchaeales; family BMS3B; genus Pyrohabitans; species Pyrohabitans jungbluthii. The sequence continues at coordinate 229,944 of MTMD02000002.1, forward strand.
TTCTTATTGTTATTGTAGGCCCATCTAGGGAAATTGGGGGTATGGTTGCGTTCACACGCGAGCCATCACTGAGACGGGCGTCCAGCAGCGGCGAAGATTTGTCTATCCTTCTTCCAACAGATGCAGCGATCTTCTCGATTATTCTTATTATCTCCTCATCTGTATCAAAGACAATGTTTGTTTTGCAGTTTCCGTAATTGCGGTGGTTAACATAGACCGGCTTCTTCGTGCCTATGACCATTATCTCCTCAAGCTGGTCGTCGCTGAGCAGAAACTCAAGTAAGCTATAGCCCACCATGTTGTTGACCACAAGCTTGGCTATGTCCTTGCGCTTGGCCATGCGCACTTCTGGGAAGTAGCGCTCTATGACCTCGAGAACACGCTGCATGAATATTCGCTTTCTCTCCTCTCTGTCGGTTATGCTTTCCGGGTCTATGTTTATCTCCTTTACCGCGCGATTCTCTATCTCCTCCAGGAGCTGCTTTTCGCGAGAGGAGAGCTTGGGTAAGGGCACGAGGTAGTGGGGATTTTTCTCATTCTCCAACTTCACTATCTTACGATGTGCATTGTGGTCAAGCACTGTCTCCTTTACGTCTCCCTTCTCTGAACCCAAGAGAAGCAGATAGCTTCGCCTCCGCCTCTTTGCCTCCTCTTCTCCCACCTCTTTATCAGACTCTATCCCCTCAATCTCCTTGAGAAGCTGCTCGGGGTTAGTGTAATACTCCCTTATTACCCTCCCCACCTCCTTAATGCCGCGCAAGTTGTTCTCGACCATGTACTCCAGAACCTTTTTCCTGCGCTCTATCTCGGCGTCCACATCCTTAAGTGAGACGCCGCGAAGCTCTGCGATTTTGCTCTTTAAAAGGCAGGGCACTCCAGTGGGCTTTATGGTGTCATCGCGGGGGTCCCACTCGTAGATTATGTTTATTTTTACCTCTCCGTTTTCGATTCCAACAACCTCGGCGATCTCAGTTATCCTTCTCACCGTCTTGCCCTTGTAGGAGAAGCGGTTCTGCATGAAGATGAAGTCAAGAGAGGGGATCATTATTTTTGGCACATTCATTGGCGCAGAGGTGAGCCTGGTTATGGTCTCTCGCGCTGTGTTCGCGTGCAGCGTGCCTAGGCAGCCGTTCTGCCCTGTGTTCATCGCCGCCAGCAGAGTTCTCGCCTCAGCGCCGCGCACCTCACCGACGATGATGCGATCGGGACGCATACGCAGTGTGTTCTTCAGCAGCATCTCCATGTTTATCTCGCCTTTGCCCTCCACGTTCGGTGGCCTCGTTTCGAGGCGAATCCAGTGCTCCAGAGGTAGCTGAAGCTCCGCCGTGTCTTCTATTGAGATAACCCTGTCTGCTGGGGGTATAAAGCTGCCCAGGCAGTTGAGCGTCGTCGTCTTGCCGCTGCCGGTGCCGCCGCTCACTAGGAAATTTGCAGGCTTTACGCCATAGCCCTCTGCGACCAGCCAGAGAAAGGCCGCTAGCTCAGTGGTCATGGTGCCGAATTTTATTATGTCTACAACCGTGAGGGGGTCTTTCCTGAACTTTCTTATGGTAAGGGAAGGTCCGTCAAGAGAAACGGGACGAATAGTGGCATTTACACGCGAGCCGTCAGGGAGGCGGGCGTCGAGCAGCGGAGAGGTGAGGTCAACCCTCCTGCCGATGGTTCTCGCAATCCTATTTATTATCTTCTCAATCTCCGCGTCGCTCTCAAAGACAATGTTGGTTTTGCACATTCCGTGCTTCCTGTGGTACACGTACACGTGTTTTTTGGTGCCCACTACCATTACCTCTTCAAGGGCATCGTCGTTGAGCAGCGGCTCCAGTAAGCCATAGCCTATCATGTTCTGAACTATCAGCTCGGCGAAGGCGTGCTGCTTGTGCTTTGGTATATTGGGGTACTTCAGGTCAATTAGAGCCACAACTTCCTTGAGAAAAGCCTCTCTTCTCTTTTCTCTATCCAGAAAACTCTCAGGGTCAATGGTTATCTCGGCCACGGCACGACGTTCAATGTCTTTCAAAATCTTTTTGTCTTTCTCGGTTAATTCCGGCAGAAATACAACGTATATTGGTAACTTTTCTCCAGGTTTTCTTACTATACGGTGGTCTTTTGCCTCCTCTAGGATCTCTCCGATCACCTCGTCACCGATTCGGCGAATTTTATCAAAGCTATCTAGGTAGCTGCCAGCCTCCTCCCTCGCAGCGTCCAGAAGACCACCAATCGAGCGCTGGGTGTGTGCTACCTCACCTCGTGTAACCTTGAAATCAAACCTATTTTTAGGGCTTTCTCCCTGAGCAGCTCCACTAAGAATTCCAGTAATATCTTTACCTTTTCCTTTTTTCTTTTTCTCAAAGTCAAAGAAGTCATAAGGCATGATATCAGCCTTAAAATGATTATCTAACTCGGGGGTTATTTATAACTTATCTCCCTCATAGGTGTGCGCTTACAACCCCATGCAGCGAAGATAACGACTCCAATAAAAAGCCAAAAATATATATAGCGATGCTGGAAGAAATCTCACTGGTGATCTCAGTTGGGACTGCCCACACTGGATGGAGCAAAGCTACAAGACAAGCGCGTCTTGATGCGCATCGACATAAACTCGCCAATTGAGCCGAGCACCGGTGCAATCCTCGACGACACAAGGATAAGGAGTCACATCGCAACCATAGAAGAGCTTTCACATGCGAAGCTGGTTCTGCTTGCCCACCAGAGCCGTCCGGGACTTGAGGATTTCACTACACTAGAGGCACACTCGCAGCGCCTCGCGAAGCTTCTGGGCAAGGAGGTGCGCTACATTGATGACGTCTTTGGTAAAGCTGCGAGGGAGGAGATATTCCGCCTGAAGAGCGGCGAGGTGCTCATGCTGGAGAACGTTCGCTTCTGCAGTGAGGAGGTGGCAGAGGAGGTTAAATCAAAGCCTCCGGAAGCTCAGGCGAAGACAAACTTAGTGAGGAAGCTTTCCTCATACGTTGACGCGTACGTCAACGATGCCTTCGCAGTTGCGCACCGCTCGCAGCCAAGCGTTGTTGCCTTTCCAGTGGTTCTCCCCAGCTATGCTGGAAGGCTCCTCGAAAAAGAGGTGGAAAATCTGAGCAGGGTTTTGAAGAGTGACGCTGAGCCCAAGGTTTTCAGCTTTGGCGGAGCCAAGGCGAAAGACTCCTTGAAGGTTATGGAGAAGCTTTTGAGTCGTGGCATAGCTGATATTATACTCACCTCAGGAATGGTCGCGAATGTGTTTCTCCTCGCGCAGGGTAAGGACATAGGCGAGGTTAATCTTAGGGTGGTGAAGGAGAGGGGATTTGACACGCTTGTAGAGAAGGCAAAGAAGCTTCTGGAAAAGTACGGGGAGAAGATTCAGGTTCCAACAGACCTGGCTTTTAAAAGAGACGGCTCACGGGCAGAGACGAGCGTTGACAATCTCCCCAATCAGAAGATTATGGACATAGGCATCGATACCATCGCAAGATATACGAAAATAATCGAAAACGCTGCCATAGTGGCTGCCAACGGTCCGGCAGGGGTTTTTGAGATAAAGGAGTTTGCCCTGGGAAGCCAGGAGCTACTGAAAGCTATGGCGAGGTGCAAGGGCTTTACAGTAATAGGCGGGGGACACCTCGCTGCTATAGCAGCGAAGCAGGGGCTGAGGGAAAAGATATCCTTCATAAGCACCGGCGGCAAGGCGATGCTTCTCTTCTTAGCTGGAGAAAAGCTCCCTGGTATAGAAGTGCTCAGGGAAGCGAGGGGCTATGACTAGGGTAATAGTGGTGGCCTCCGGTAAAGGTGGAGTGGGTAAAACCACGATAGCCGCGAATTTGGCGGTAGCGTTGAGCATGTTCGGGAAGCGCGTAGCCGTGCTTGACGCAGATGTGGTGATGGCAAACTTGGAGATAATTCTCGGGCTTAAAAATCCGCCGGTTGCGCTTATAGACGTGTTGAAGGGGAGGCTGGAAATCAGCGATGTTATGTATGAAGGACCTGAAGGGGTTAAGATAATCCCTGCCGGCATAACCCTTGATGGCTTCAACGAAGAGAACATGGAGATGCTCAAGGCAGCGTTGCGCGAGATACCCAGGGACATAGAGATACTGGTGATAGACGCCCCCGCGGGTAGAGACGCTGCCATGGTCATGGACGAAGGGCAGGAGGTCATAATAGTAACCACGCCTCAGGTTTCAAGCGTCTCCGACGCGCTCAAGATGAAGCTCCTGGCAGAACGTATGGGTGCGCGTACCATAGGGGCAATAATGAACATGGTCGAGGGCAAGCCTCGGGAACTCAGCGTGCAGGAGATTGAGAACACCCTGGATACAAACGTCATAGCAATTGTACCAGAGGACGAGGTGGTAAAGGAGGCTCTTGCCTATGAGGAACCCTTTGTGCTCAGGTACCCCTACTCTGAGCCGACGAGGGAGATAATGAAACTTGCCGCAGGTTTAATAGGTAGAAACTACTCGCCTCCGCAGCCCTCGCTGCTGGAGAGGCTAATAAACTTCCTGAGAAGGCGTTAGCTTCCCTTCTCCTTTATCTTCAGCAACCTGCTCTTTAACTTATTGAGCTCCTCCTGTGAGAGTTGCACCCCACCTTTAATCTCTCTGATTTCCTCTTTGAGATATTTAACCCTGAAAAGGAGCAGTACGTTGAATATAACACTTATAAAAAGCAGAATGTAGATTACAAGATAAATCCCCATCAAACTCCCCCAAAGAGACCGTTTATCAGGCGCTTCATGAAACTCCTCTTCTTGGGAGTAGGAGGTACGTACTTTTCTCCAATTAAATCTGCCGCAAGCTTCTTTATAGCAATCGACGCAGGTGAATCTGGTCTTCGAAGGATTACCGGCTGACCATAGGCGGTGCTTCTTCTCACCTCGGTGTCTTCCGGAATAGCTGCCAGCACGCGGGTCTCAAGTATCACCTCCACCTCCTGTAATGTCAGGTCGCTCCTGTCAAAGCCCACGCGGTTGAGCACCGCGCCGAGCACATTGCAACCCAGCTTTTTTGCAACTATCCTAGTCTTGAGAGCATCGCTCATGGAGGAAATCTCGGGGTTGGCTACCAGCAGGAGTTGCTCTCCCGCAGCAAGGGCTGTGACCACGGGCCTACCAAGCCCTGCAGGAGCATCTATAAGGAGGATTTCTGTTTCGCCCAGAACCTTGGTGAGCACAGCCTCAAGCCTCTCGGGGTCTGCCTTGCGCAGCCCGTCTAAGCTTATGCCTGCAGGCACAACTTTAACACCTGCCGGCCCCTCGTAAATCGCCTGAGAAACATCCGCTTCCCCTGCAAGCACGTCATGGAGGGTGACATTCATTCCCTCCATGCCAAGATGGAGTTCAAGATTCGCCATCTCTATATCGGCATCTAAAATGGTCACATCCCTGCCAAACTGGGCAAGGGCAATGCCAAGGTTGCTCGTAAGCATTGTCTTTCCAACGCCGCCTTTTCCTGAGGCTATGGTAATAGAAACTCCCATATAAGCATCAACCTTCTTAGATTATATTCTATTACCTTTGCATACTTTTAAAAAGTTTTCCTAAGAAACCATTATTTACCGGAGCACCTCCTTCAGAAGTTCCGGAATCTCCTGGGGAATCCTCGCCACCCTAGCTCCACTCTTCTCAAGTGCCTGAATCTTGCCTTCGGCGGTGCCTTTGCCTCTAGAGATTATTGCCCCTGCATGCCCCATGCGCTTTCCAGGTGGTGCTGTTAGGCCCGCGACGTAGCCAATGACTGGCTTGCTCATAGTCTTTATAAACTCAGCGGCGCGTTCCTCGGCGTCGCCACCAATTTCACCTATCAGCACGACGGCGCTGGTTTCCTCATCCTCCTCAAACATCTGTAGGACTTCCACAAAGCTGGTACCCACGACTGGGTCGCCGCCTATACCCACGAGGGTGCTCTGCCCATAACCGGCTTCGGTTATCGCGAGGGCTATTTCATAAGCTAAGGTACCGCTGCGCGAGACCACGCCCACGTTTCCTTGCGTGAACACCTGCGCTGGCATTATGCCCAGCTTGCTTTTCCCTGGCGAAATTATGCCTGCGGTGTTTGGGCCAATAACGCGGCTTCCGCAGCGCTCCGCGTAAGCTTTGATCTTCATTGAATCGTGCACTGGTATGCCCTCGGTAATTATCACCACAAGCTCCAGGTTTTCAACCGCCTCAAGAGCGGCGTCCATAGCAAAGGGCGCAGGAACGAAGATTATTGAAGCGTTGGCGTCATGGTGGCGAAGCGCCTCCTTCACAGAGTCGTATACGGGCACACCATGGACCTCGCTACCCCCTTTGCCGGGGGTTACCCCTGCGACTATCTTGGTGCCGTATTCCAGCATCAGCTTTGTGTGGAAGCTCCCCTGCGAGCCTGTAATCCCCTGCACTATAGCTCGAGTGTTTTCATCGATGAGGATGCTCACCTTCCCGCCTCCTTGCTCTTCTCAATCGCCAGCTTTGCGGCGGCGATCATATCCCTCTCAACCCCTATTCCAGCGTCGCGTAGCAGCGCTATGCCTTCCTCTTCGTTTGTTCCGCGGAAGCGCACCACAAGCGGCAAGGCAATGCCCTGCCTCGCTGCAAGAATGCCTCTCGCAATCTCGTCACAGCGGGTGATGCCGCCCAAGATGTTTATGAATATCACCTTAACCTTGGGGTGTGCCGCCACCCTCAGCAAAGCTTCTCGCATTACCTCGCTTCCGGCTCCACCTCCTATGTCTAGGAAGTTTGCCGGCTCTCCCCCGAGGTGCTTGAGCGTGTCCATCGTAGACATCGCCAGTCCAGCGCCATTAACTATACACCCTATGCTCCCATCGAGCTCCACGTAGGGCAAACCCCGAGCTTTCTTCTCAAAATCCTGCCTGAAGAGTGCATCCTCGTCTATAACAATCTTGGCGTCTGCTGCAAACACACCTTCTTCAGCTATAACTAAGGGGTTAATCTCCGCCAGCTGGGCGTCTTTCTCAGAAAAGACGCGGTAGAGCTTTAAAAGCACATCGCTTACCTTCTTAAAGCTCTCTGAGTCCAAGCCAAGCCCAGAAGCAAGCTCCCGAGCCATGTATGGATAAAACCCCACAAAGGAGTCAACGTGACGGGAGAATATCTTCTCAGGCGAGCGCTCTGCTACCTCCTCTATATCAACGCCTCCCTCGCCGCTCACCATGAAAACCGCCTTGCCCTCTGCCCTATCGATGGTTATCCCCGCGTATATCTCCCTGCGGATGCCCAGCTTCTGCTCCACCAGCACCTTTTCAACCTTGAAGCCCTTGAGCTTCATGGAGAGCAGATCTTTTGCCAGCCTGGCAGCCTCCTTAGGGGTATCTGCAAACTTTACCCCGCCTGCCTTTCCTCTACCTCCAGCGAGCACCTGAGCCTTGAGTACCACGCTTGTGCCCAGCTTCTCTGCTATCCTCCTGGCTTCCTCTGGCGAGGAGGCAACCTCACCTCGTGGCACGGGTATGCCATAGCGCGCAAAAATTTCCTTTCCCTGATATTCATAGAGGTTCATAGCCCAGCCTCGCTCATAGTAATCGCAAAGGAAATATAAAAATATTCTCCGATAGTTTTTATAACTTATAGTTTTTATTTATAACTTGAGGAGGAAAGTAGAGGAGGATGAAGAACCTGCGTCCTAGCTGGGAGGCTGCAAACCTGTATTCAGGTCAGCGCGTCGGCATCTTTGTTGATGTGCAGAACCTGTACTACTCCGCGAGGGCACTCTACGGCTCCAAGGTCAACTTTAAGGAGATTCTCAGGGAGGCGGTGCGGGGCAGGAGCTTAATAAGGGCGATAGCCTACGTGATACGCGCTGGAATAGAGGAGGAGCAGTCCTTCTTCGATGTGCTCCAGAACATGGGTTATGAGGTCAAGGCTAAGGACCTGCAGGTATTTCCGGGAGGTCACAAGAAGGGCGATTGGGACATAGGAATAGCTATGGATGCAATAGAGCTTGCACCGAAGCTGGACGTGATTGTTCTTGTAAGCGGCGATGGCGATTTTACCCCGCTGGTGGAGCACCTGCGCCGCGCCCTTGGGTGTCGAGTTGAGGTCATGGCCTTTGGCAGAAGCTGCTCCTCCAAGCTAATTCAAGCGGCAGACGAGTTCATTGATTTAGACCGCGAGCCTGAGAGGTTCCTGCTGGGGAGGCCCTGAAAAGCGAGAAACCTTTATATCGCTATGCAGAGAGTATCCCTCATGCGCATGTGGAACAGCAAGAAGCTCGCGAAGCTTGCCAGAAAGGACTTTGAAAAAGCATGGGAAGAGACGGCGAAGCTTATTCCTCAGCAAGGTGTGGGTGCCACCTACGAGGGTGTTGCTAGGGGGAAGCCCCACATACTCTTCGAGACGATTCAGAAGCTGCGTGAAGCCTACCTCAGCCTCGGGTTTGAGGAGGTGGTCAACCCCATATTCATTGAAGATAAGGAGGTCAAGCGCCAGTTTGGGCCAGAGGCTCTTGCAGTGCTCGATCGCTGCTTTTACCTCGCAGGTTTGCCCCGCCCTGATGTAGGGCTTAGCGAGGAGAAGCTTTCAAAGCTCCGCTCGCTTGGGGTTGAGGTGGAGGATAAGGAGAAGCTTCAGCAGCTGCTGCACGGCTACAAGAAGGGCGAGTTCGGGGGAGACGATTTAATATACAAGCTTTCCAGTGCCCTGGGCATAGACGACGCCCTTGCTACTAAAGTACTGGAGGAGGTTTTCCCAGAGTTTAAGGAGCTCAAACCAGAGGCGACGACGCTCACGCTGCGCAGCCACATGACCAGCGGGTGGTTTTTAACCCTTGCTTCCCTTTACGGCAGGCGAAAGCTGCCCTTAAAGCTCTTCTCAATAGATAGGTGCTTCCGCAGGGAGCAACAGGAGGATAAGACCCACCTGAGGAGCCATTTCTCTGCAAGCTGCGTTGTTATGGGCGAGAAGGTGAGCGTTGACGACGGTAAAGCCGTGGCTAAAGCTCTGCTCTCCCGCTTCGGCTTCACAGAGTTTGAGTTTCGTCCCGACGAGAAGCGCTCCAAGTACTACACCCCGGGCACGCAGACAGAGGTGTACGCTTACCACCCCAAGGTGGGCTGGGTGGAGATAGCCACCTTCGGCATCTACTCGCCAGTGGCGCTTTCCCGCTACAAGATAGAAGTTCCTGTGATGAATTTGGGCATGGGCGTGGAGCGCCTTGCCATGGTTCTCTCAGGCAGTAGCGATGTGCGCGAGCTGGTGTATCCCCAGTTCTACGCAGAGTGGCACCTGAGCGATGAAGAGCTTGCGGATATGATTTACGTAAAGCGCACACCGGGGAGCGAGGAAGGGGAAAAACTTGCGAAGGCAATCGCTATGATAGCGCGGGAGAAGGCAGCCTCGCCATCGCCGTGCGAATTCGTCGCCTATGAAGGCGAGTTGCTTGGTAGGCATGTCAAGGTGAAGCTGGTGGAACGAGAGGAGAACACAAAGCTCCTCGGTCCTGCGGCGCTGAACAAGGTGGTTGTAGCCGAGGGAAATATACTGGGAGTGCCTCCTGAGGAGGAAAAGGGTGTGGAGAGGATAACCTACCTGCAAGCAATTGCTCTTCTCGCGGCTGCGAAGATTGAAGAGGCGGCGAAGGCGGGAAAGCGCTTCGCCAGGGTGCGCGTGGGGATGGCAAAGAGCCTAGGGGACATAAACCTAACTCTGGACGAAGTCGCCAGGCGGTACATCACCTCAAAGGAAAAGCGCATCGAGGTGGGCGGACCAGTGTTCATGACCATAGAGGCAAGCTTTGAGTAGTGTTACCTAATTCCGGTGAAGTGGTTATAACCGTCTACCTGGCTTTTGCCAAGCGGCGCCCTTCTCTGGGTTCGGATAGGGTAATCGGGGCGAGCACGGCGCCTCCTATATCGGCACGGAAGGGGTAATAGGGGCGGGGAAGGCGCCCCTATGGTTCCTATCTAGATGACGCTTGAATCTATGGTGGCAGGAGGTCTCGCAACTCTCTGCGAGAGTTGCTTCGACTTCCCTCGCATACGCTCAGGAAGTAATAGTAACCCGCTGATGGTTACCCGGAAGCGAAGCTTCCGGCGTGACGTAGTTCCTATCATTTTGACTCGTTAAGCTTCTTTTAAATATCCTGCGGGCTAGGCCGGGGGGTTCGGCGTCCCCTGTAACCTGAAATCGTCGATATGCAGGGGCCGAAGCTCCGGGGGCGGAACGCTCAACCCCGCGTTTCAGCCCGCGGCACGGTGATGAAGCGTCGTCCCGTAGGACCGGTGGTTCCCCAGCGTGTCTCGGAGGAGACGCGTCAAGGGGATTTGCCCGCTGAACCCCGTCAGGCTCGGAAGAGAGCAGCGGTAGGCGGGACATGCGGTGCTTACGGGGGTGCGGCGCCAAGCTCGAGCCGCGGTCAACTGGCGCGGGTGAGAGGTTCCCACCCCGGGGCGTGCCCGCTTTTTATTTATTGGTGATATCCTTTTTTTAATTTAAAAATTATTTGAAGACTTTTTGAATTAAAATTGAAAGCAAGGTTTATATTAAATGAGAACTAATAAAAAATTTTATATGGCGAGAATTCTCGTGGTTGACGACAACGAAGAGATAGCACACCTTGTGTCTATCATATTAGCCCCTGAGGGTCATGAAGTTGAGGTTGCTCTGAGCGGGGAGGAATGTATTGAAAAACTAAAATCCTTTCGTCCAGACCTTATTTTAATGGATTATTTCATGCCCGGCGGGGATGGGGTGAAGGTTTCAAAGTTAATAAAGAGTGATGAGAGGTTTAGAGATATCCCAATAATCCTCTTCACAATTATGAGCATCGACGAAGGGTTGTATGAGGCTGTCGAAGAGGCTGGCGCAGTGGATTACATTCAGAAGCCCTTTAATATTAAAAAGATGGTGGGGAAAGTAAGGCGAGTGCTCTCAGCCACCGCCATGCTGCCTGCGGATTAGTATAGCATCCTCTCCTCTACCTCAGAAATTTTCCGCACGTACTCGATTTTTATGCCCTCAACCTCAACGCTTTCGCTTCCAGCGGGCACGAGAACAACGCTTATCCCCGCATCTCTCGCAGCAATCGCCTTTTCTCTTATCTGTGCAACACTCCTAATTCTCCCATCGCGTGTTATTCTGCCTGTGACAGCAACGCTCTGATTTATATTCTTCCCGAGCACGGCAGCTATTATTGAGATTGTCAGCGCAGCACCTGCGCTACTCCCGTAGAGATAGGTAGCTTCATCACCTGAGCTAATCCGGAATATTATGTCCTTATCGCTGAGGTTGACGCCGGTTCTGTCCTGTGCGACCTTTTTTGCCAGGAGCATTGTCTCCTGAATGGTGTTGTCCAGAATCACCTCCCCCTCTATTTCGTGGAGCACCCTCCCAGCGCCGTGTCTCACTTCAGTTTCCAGGAGAAGCACTACGCCTGAGCCGTCTCTTACACCAAGAATGTAGGTTTTCGCGCTGCCGGTGCTGCGCAGCAGGTTCACCTCTTGCCTCAGCACCTGAATGCTATTGTTCAGAGCAGAAATTCTGTTTTCCGCTTCCTCCAGCCTTGCCTCAAGCTCAGCCTCTCTGACATCTCTCACAGCAAGTGATTCGGAAAGGTTTTTCTCAAGCAGGTGAATCTCCCGCTCGAGCATAGCAATCGTCTCAGCCTGAGCTTCAATTCTCTCGCCAGTTTTTACAATTGTATAGGCATCTATCAAATTAAGCAAGAGAAGAATAGAAAGCATGATATACAAAAACTTCTCCCGATTCATCTTATCCCCTGCAATAATAATAGTTAACCTCGATATGTTTTTGGCTAAGTTACCTGGAAGCCTCCGCTTCCGGCGTGACGAAGCGTGAGTCGGGGTAGCCAAGCCTGGTATGGCGTCAGCCTGCTAAGCTGATGGGCTTTGCCCGCCGGGGTTCAAATCCCCGCCCCGACGCTAATTCTTCTTCGCAAGAAAAGACGTCGACCTTAAAACATATTTGTATACGACCACGCAAAGATTATTGGAAACGTCGTTTTGAGCGGTATCTTATTCTGCATACCTCCCAAGCCGCCTCAGTTCTGCAAGCATCTCCCCTTGGTAACCCCTGCTCTCAAGCTTCCTTGCCACAGCAGCGGCTATCTCCCCAGTAAGGCGGAGCTGCGATTCTACCCACGCTTCGCTTTCTGTTACGTTTATTCCGGCCTCTAAAAGCTCCTCCCGATTATCCTTTAGGAACTGCCTAAACTCGAGGAGATGATTCTCCATTGCACGCAAAACCTCAGTAAGCTCCGTAGCGTACTCTATGTACTCCTCCTCGTCTGCCTCCGCGTACTTTTCATTTATGCGTCCAATTTCCTCCATATCATCGTATACCTTTGCGACATACTCGTCATGCTTCCATTTATAAATCGTAGGGTCCTCCCCGATACACGCAGAAATCACAGTAAGCACAAGCAGAAAGCACAAAAGTTTTATGCCTCGAACCCAACTTTCTACCATGTCCTCCACCACGACAAGCTTCCTCGCTTTCTTTCTCGCCACCGTAGCTACTTTCATCTTCTTTCTGCTGGTGATGAGGTGGCTGTTCAAGAGAGAAGAGTCTAAGTGAAGCTGTAGCTGCGCGGGTCTTCGCCTATACGCTCCGCCCTCACCAAATCGGTGGTGGTTATAATTCCCTCCAGCTTTTCCTCGCTCCCCACGAGAAGGCGCTTTATCGCGTGCGCCGCCATCTTCTTCGCGGCCTCCTTTAAGCTTGCGTCGCGGGAAATGAACTTTAAATCCCTGCTCATAACTTCCCGCACCTTCAGCTGGGGGGGGCGTTCCTCAGCTACGATTTTATACGCTAGGTCGCGCTCAGTGATTATGCCTATGGCTTTGCCCTCCTCCACCACCACGAGGGAGCCTATGTTGAATTTGCGCATTAGGCGAGCCGCCTCTGCAAGCGTTGCCTCGGGCGAGATTGTCCTTACGTGCGGGGTCATCGCCTCGGATACAGTTACCATGTTATCTACTTTGCCCCTCCTGTTATTTTAAACTTCCTTTCCGTTGTTGCTCTGCTGGGTAACTTTGCTTCTGTGAGGCTGAGCCATGGCAAAGCTGGATATTGCTGTTAACGAACCGGGAATGCGAGTATTTCTTCTGGGCAACCTGGCTATAGCCAGGGGCGCCCTCGAAGCGGGAGTAAGAGTTGCCAGCGCGTATCCGGGCACGCCTTCAAGCGAAATCCTCGAGGCTATAGCTGGCGTCGCACCAAAGCTTGGGATACATGCTGAGTGGAGTACCAACGAGAAGGTTGCCCTAGAGGTGGCGATTGGTGCAAGCTATGCCGGTGCGAGAGCAATGGCGGCGATGAAGCACGTGGGCGTGAACGTAGCCTTAGACGCCCTCGCTACGCTTGCCTACACAGGGGTTAACGCTGGTCTGGTGCTGGTGAGCGCTGACGATCCCGGGATGCACTCCTCGCAGAATGAGCAGGACAACCGCCTCCTGGCGAGGTTTGCGAAGATCCCATGCCTAGAACCCTACGATGCGCAGTCTGCGAAGGACTACACAAAAGCAGCGTTTGAGCTGTCCGAAAAGTTCCAGACGCCTGTGATGTTGCGCACCACCACGCGGGTAAGCCACGCGAAGGGCGACGTGACGCTGGGTGAGCTTCCTGATTATGAAAAACAGAAGCCTCGCTTTGTAAAAGATGCAAGACGCTACGTTTGCGTGCCCGCGCACTCGCGAGCGCTTCATCCTGTGCTAAATAACAAGCTTGCCCAGCTTGAGAAGTACGCCAGCGATAGCGAGCTGAATCGCATGCATCTCGAAGGCGAGAAAGGAATAGTCGTCGCAGGAGTGGCGCGCAACTATGTGCGCGAGGCGATTGAAAGCCTGGGCGTTGAGGTATCGCTTCTCGAGCTGGGATTCACCCACCCCTTACCCAGAGAGCTGGTGAAGCGCTTCTTGAGCAGCGTAAGCGAAGTGCTCGTGGTGGAGGAGCTTGAGCCCTTCCTTGAGGAGCAGATAAGGGCGATGCAGAGCGACATTGTGGTGAGGGGCAAGGATTTACTGCCCCGCGAGGGTGAATTTACACCGGAGCTTGTGGAGGAGGCGATTGCCCGCTTCCTTGGGGTTGAACACTCGCCTCCGCCCCGGCGAATGGCAAAACTTGAGCTACCCCCGCGTCCGCCGGTGCTCTGTCCCGGCTGTAGCCATAGAGCGCTTTTCTATGCCCTGAAGAGGGTCACAAGGCGAAAGATCTACGCGGGCGACATAGGCTGCTATACCCTGGGCGCTCTCGAACCACTGAAAGCGATGGACACCTGTCTATGCATGGGCGCCGGTGTGAGCCAGGCTCAGGGCTTCTACCATGCAGGCATAGACGAGGACGTGGTGGCGATAATAGGGGACTCCACATTTCTCCATGCGGGTATGCCCGCGCTCCTCAACGCCGCCTACAACAGCGCCGACATCCTGGTAATAATCCTGGATAATCGCACCACTGCGATGACAGGACACCAGCCCCATCCAGGCGTTGGGGTGACAGCCACAGGCAGCGAAACCAGACCGGTGGACTTCATTGCTCTGGCAAAAGCCCTGGGTGCCGAGTACGTGGCAAAGGTCAAGCCAAACGACTTTGAGGAAACGGTGCGCGTGCTTGAAGAGGCACTTTCCAGGCGAGGGCTGCGCGTGGTAATCGCTGAAGAACCCTGCGCTCTCCTTGGTAGAAAGCTGGGGCTGTGGAAGACCCCGCCCAGAGTTACTCCGGAGCGCTGCGAGGGCTACCTCTGCAGCGCGTGCAGAGCTTGCTTAAGGATTGGCTGCCCGGCGGTGGGCTGGGAAGATGGTAAAGCCAAGATAATAGAGGAGCTGTGCACAGGCTGCGGGCTCTGCGTTAGCGTGTGCCCAAATGAGGCAATCGTGGGAGGTGAGGAGGAGTGCTGACGAATGTGCTCATCGCCGGCGTGGGAGGGCAGGGCATAATACTGCTCAGCGACGTTCTTGGGAATGCAGCAATACGCTCCGGCCTAGGCGTTCGCGGGAGTGAGACCCACGGCATGGCTCAGCGCGGGGGCAGCGTGGTGGCTCATATCAGGATAGGCAACGCAAGGTCGCCGCTTATACCAAAAGGAAGGGCAGATTATCTCGTAGCTTTGGAGCCCCTGGAAGCGCTCCGCTACCTGGATTACCTAGCTGAGCACTGCATCGCCGTGGTGAGCACCACTCCAATTCCGCCAGCATCTACCCATGGCAAGGTAGCTGGCTACCCCAGCGTTAAAGCGATACTGGATGAGCTTTCTGAGTATGCCGAGGTTTACCCCATTGACGCTTTAGCTCTGGCAAAGCGCGCGGGTAGTGTGCTCACCGGCAATGTGGTGATGCTCGGTGCCCTGAGCGCTCTTCGTGGTTTCCCCCTTAAGCAAGAGGTTCTTAAGGAGAGCATCGCCTCCCGCGTTCCCCTCAAAACCATAGATATGAACCTTACCGCCTTTAAGCTGGGAAGAAAGGCTGTTAAAGGGTAGTGGTGTGCAAACTCATGCTCTGGGGAAGTTTTATATAACTCAACGAGCAACTTTCCTTAGCCTGGAGGTCTTGCCATGAAAGAGACCAAAGTACTCCTTGATTTAGACGAGATGCCGAAGAAGTGGTATAACATTTTAGCTGACCTTCCTGAGCCCCTGCCGCCACCTCTTGATCCGAAAACAAGGGAGCCGGTTAAGCCCGAGATGCTGGAGGTCATCTTCCCCAAAGAGCTCATAAGGCAGGAGGTTAGCCAGGAGCGTTACATTCGTATACCCGAAGAGGTGCGCGAGGCTTACTTCCAGATTGGCAGGCCAACGCCGCTGTATCGTGCCCGCCGCCTGGAGCGCTACCTCAACACACCGGCGAAGATATACTACAAGCGCGAGGACGTAAGCTTCGCGGGTTCTCACAAGCCCAACACGGCTATAGCCCAAGCGTACTACAACGTCAAAGAGGGTGTGGAGCGCCTCACCACAGAAACCGGCGCCGGGCAGTGGGGCACCGCTTTAAGCTTGGCAGGTGCGCTCTTCGGTATAGACGTCACCGTATTTATGGTGGCGATTAGCTATCACCAGAAGCCATACCGCAGGATTATAATGGAGCTTTACGGCGCGGATGTTGTGCCCTCGCCCAGCGACAGGACGGAGTACGGGCGAAAGGTTCGCGAGGAGAATCCTGACCACCCTGGTAGCCTTGGCATAGCGATAAGCGAAGCCATAGAGATGGCTGTCAAGGACGAGAAGACCAAGTACTCCTTAGGCTCGGTGCTCAACCACGTGCTCCTGCATCAGACCGTGATTGGCCAGGAGGTGCTCCTCCAGCTTGAGAAGATAGATGTAACGCCGGACGTGATGATAGGCTGCGTTGGCGGGGGAAGCAACTTCGCTGGCTTCGCGTATCCAATGCTGGGCAAGAAGCTTCGTGGCGAGCTCGATGAGGTGCGCTTCTTAGCGGTTGAGCCGAAGTCCTGCCCCACACTGACAGAGGGCAAGTACGAGTACGACTTCGGCGACACTGCAGGCATGACGCCATTGCTAAAGATGTACACCTTAGGTCACGACTTCGTACCTTCGCCGATTCATGCAGGCGGACTTCGCTACCACGGCGACGCCCCCTCGCTATGCCTTCTCCACCACCTCGGCTACATCGACGCCGTAGCCTACGACCAGCTTCAGACGTTTGAAGCGGGTAAAATATTCACAAAGGCAGAAGGTTTAGTGCCCGCGCCTGAGACAACGCATGCGATACGTGCAGCCATTGACATTGCCCGCGAGTGCAAGCGCACCGGTGAGGAGAAGGTGATTGTGTTCAACCTTTCGGGGCATGGTTTGCTTGACCTTCAGGGTTACGCGGACTACCTAGCGGGCAAGCTGAAGCCCTAGCCACGCTTTTTTACTTCTTTTTTACAGCTTTTTATTATTTGGAAATATGTTTATATTGTGGATGGCTTTAATTTTTACATATGAGACTCCTTCCGCCAGAGAGTTTAAAGTATAGGGCAATAAGGGAGGCTGTGCTGTGGGAGGACAACAACAATGCCTACCGTCGCTTTTTACTGTACATAAGGGCGAGGAGGGTAGCCAACATTCTTAAAGCACATGTTGAACAAACTCTATAAAGGGAAGTGTTCTTAACAGGTAGTTTATTCAATCCCGTACTCATTCCAACGCCTGTCCACCAGGCGCTTTACCTCCTCGCTCATCTCCACGCTGGGAGGCCATTCTCTGGGGTAGCCCTCCTCCTTCCACTTGCGCGTCGCGTCTATTCCCAGCTTGGAGCCGTAGTTGGGGAGCGAGGGAGCGTGATCGAGGGTGTCTGTGGGCGTGCCCGGGATTATCACAACGTCGCGAGCTGGGTCAACACTGCTGCTCACCGCCCACAGCACTTCGCTGGCATTGTGCACATCCACGTCGTCGTCCACAACAACTATCGCCTTGGTGAACATCATCTGTCCCAGTCCCCACAGTGCGAACATCACCTTCTTCGCATGCCCGGGATAGCGCTTTCTGATGGAGACTATAGCAAGGTTGTGGAATACCGCCTCGACGGGCAGGTTGATGTCCACTATCTCGGGGAGTTGCATCTTTATTAGAGGTAAGAAGATGCGCTCCACCGCCTTGCCAAAGTAGGCATCTTCCATGGGTGGCTTTCCTACCACCGTGGCAGGGTAAATCGCATCCTCACGGTGGGTGATGCAGGTGACGTGAAATACTGGGAAATAATCCGGCATAGAGTAGTAGCCTGTGTGGTCGCCGAAGGGGCCCTCAAGGCGCTCTTCAGCGGGGTCCACATAACCTTCTATTACAAACTCCGCCCACGCTGGCACCTCTAAGTCCACAGTTCTGCACTTCACAAGCTCTACACCACGCTTTCGCAGGAAGCCCGCGAAGAGAAGCTCATCAAAGCCTTCTGGGAGAGGGGCGATAGCAGAGAATATGGTCGCCGGGTCAGCGCCAAGTGCTACAGCCACCTCGAGGCGTTGCCCCTGCTCTTTAGCCCTGCGGAAGTGCTCTGCCCCATGCTTGTGAATCTGCCAGTGCATGCCGGTGGTGCGAGCATCGTAAACCTGCATGCGGTACATGCCCACGTTGCGCTTGCCCGTAGCAGGGTCCTTGGTGAACACCAGCGGTAGCGTTATGTAGCGCCCGCCGTCGAGGGGCCAGGTTTTCAGAATGGGAAGCTTCTCCAGGCTTGCCTCTTCTCCTTCAAGCACTACCTCCTGGCAGGGGGCGCGCTTCACCAGCTTTGGCGGGAAGGAGAGGGCCTCCTTAATCTTTGCCAGGCTTGAGAGCTTCTCCTTTATGCTTGCCGGCACATTCGGCATGAGCAACTCAGCGAGAGATTCGCCTATGCTCTCAAAGCGATCAACACCCAGGGCGAGCTTCATCCTCTCATAGCTTCCGAAGAGGTTAGCTGCAACCGGAAACTCGCTCCCCTTAACATTCTCAAAGAGCAGCGCAGGGCCGCGGCGCTTGGAAACGCGGTCCACTATCTCAGAAATTTCAAGCACCGGGTCGACTTCTGCCTTTACACGTTTAAGCATGCCGCGTTCTTCCAGGGCAGCGATGAACTCACGGAGGTCGCGATATGTCATGAGTAAGGAGTTGCCTGTATGGTAATAAAACCTTTTGCCTGATAGGGGCGCCTTCCCCGCCCCTATTACCCCTTCCTCACCATGATAGGACGCCTTCCCGCTTCGTCACGCCGGAAGCTTCGCTTCCGGGTAACCATCAGCGTTACCCGAGCATAGCGAGGGTGACAAAAGACGGAGCCCCCTCTTGCTACAGCCTTATGAGCACTATGGCAATAAACGCGAGGAGTATTCCCAGACCCCTGGTAATGGTGAGCTTTTCCCCGTAAACCAGCAGAGAAACCAGCACCACGAGCATGCCGTTGAGGCTCATCACCGGCGTGGCGAGCGAGCCTGGGCCGCGCTGCAACGCAAGCTGGTAAAAAAGCGTCCCTGCTAAGCTGAAGACACCTATCGCCGCGCCTAAGGCGAGAGATTTCAGCGCCACACTCTTTTCTGGTTCAACTGCACCAACTGAGAGATAGTACACCACAGCCAAAACGCCTGCGGTTAAGTAGAGGGCAAGGGCTATAATCACCTCGTTTAGCTCGCTCTCTGCACCAACCTTGAATAGAACATTTACCATGCCATAGGAGAGAAAAGAGCCCACGGCGAGCAGAAACCAGCCGGGATTTTCCATGGATACCACCTCAAACTTTCTTATGTACTCATAATTGTTGCTGCGACTGAACATTAAGTTTACATAGCTCGCCTGCGTAATCGCATGCATGCAGCTTGGCGAGGAAAAGCCGAAGTATGTGCGTAGGATGTTCTCCGCCATAGCACAGCGCTACGACTTGGCGAATTCTCTGCTCAGCCTGCGCAGAGATGCATACTGGCGCAGGTTCGCAGCAGACGTGGCAGAGCTCAGCGATGGTGGCATTGCCCTCGATGTAGCCACGGGCACAGGTGAGCTCGCCTTTGAGCTTGCTAAGCGGGTGAGCAAGGGAGGCGTAGTTGGCGTGGACTTCAATGCAGAGATGCTATCAATAGCAAAGCAGAAAGCAGAGCAGAGGGGGATTAAAAATGTGCACTTCACCCTGGGCGACGCGCTGCGGCTGTGCTTCCGCGATGAGAGCTTCGACGCTGTTCTCGTGGCCTTTGGCTTAAGGAACTTTGCGGAGATTGAAAAGCCTCTACGCGAGCTTGTGCGCGTGGCAAAGCGGGGAGGCAGAGTGGTTGTGCTGGAGTTCACCCTTCCGCCCAACAGGTTTCTGAGAAGGCTCTATTCGCTCTACTTCTTCCATGTGTTGCCCTTCCTGGGTGGGCTTATTACCGGCAAGAGGGAGGCGTATGCTTACCTTCCAGCGTCGGTGGCAGAGTTCCCTTCACCTGAGGAGATTTGCAAGCTTATGGAAAAGGCGGGGCTTGAGAATGTTAGATATCACCTTCTAACCTTGGGCACAGTTGCAGTTTACGTAGGGCGAAGGAAATGACGCGAAGGTTCTGCGTGAGGTGTGGGAAGCGGAGCGAGAGGCTGATTAACTCTCTCTGCGTGGAGTGCTACGTTGAGCGGGAGGTAGTTTTAGACCTGCCATCCAAAATTAAAGCCAAGGTTTGCCGGGAATGCAATGCAGTGCTGAAGCACGGGAAGTGGGAGCGTCGTGCGAGGAGCCTTGAGGAGGCTGTCGAAGAGGCTGGCTTCTCGGCGATAGAGGAGAACCTGCGCGTTACTGGCATTTCTCAGCCAGAGGTAGGCATTGCCTTTCTCGGGGCTCAGCGAAGCTCACCCAAGGACTTCTTTGCGAGGTACCGCCTCGAGGTTAAAGGAAGCGCTGGCGAAGAGGAGGTGGAGTTTTCCAGAGAGGTGAAGGTAAATGTAAGGCTCACGCTTTGCGAAAGCTGCCAGCGCAAGGCTTCGCGCTACTACGAGGCGGTGCTTCAAATTCGCGCTCATGCTCCACTGACCGAGAAGGAACGGCGCGA
This sequence comes from Candidatus Pyrohabitans jungbluthii, assembly GCA_002010065.2. Classification (GTDB taxonomy): domain Archaea; phylum Hydrothermarchaeota; class Hydrothermarchaeia; order Hydrothermarchaeales; family BMS3B; genus Pyrohabitans; species Pyrohabitans jungbluthii. Next base: position 250,366 of record MTMD02000002.1, read on the forward strand.
GCTCTCTGGCTTTGTGCGTCGCGAAGTTGATGCAAGGTGGAGCGAGGACAAAGCGTTCATCTCCAGCTACGAGGAGAAGAAGGAGGGCATTGATTTCTATCTTGGCTCTGCGAAGCTTGCAAAGAAAATAGCGAACCTTTTGTTAGAGAGCTACGGTGGCACAGTAACCACTTCGACTAAGCTCGTGGGCGTAGATGAGAGCGGTAAAAGTGTGCTGCGCTACACCTTTGCGTACCGCCTGCCAAGGCTGAGGCGCGGAGACGTGGTGAGGATAGAGGAGAAGGTGTGCGAGGTGCTCAAGCTCAGCAGGGGGAGCGTCTCCCTCCTCGACCTTGCCACGAGGAAGAGCTTCTCGCTACCGGAGAAACGCCTCTCTGAGGCTGAGATTCTGGGCAGGGCAGAAGACGCGGTAAAGGCGATGGTCACAGAGGTGGTTAAGGGCAGAGTTCAGGTGCTGGAGTTCAAAGATTACAAAACTTTTTATTTTGATACCCCGCTTCCCTTAGAGGTGGGTCAGGAAGTCCGAATTTTAGAAGCTAAGGGCAAGGTTTACCTTCTTGCAACACCCCTGGAGGAATGAAATGGACGTTGAGGAAAGATTCAGGCTTATTAAGGGCGTGGCAGAGGAAGTTGTCACAGATGAAGAACTTCGCCAGCTTCTGGAGACGAAGGCTGAGCCCGTTGCCTATGACGGCTTTGAGCCCAGCGGCTTGGCGCATTTGCCAGTTGGAATATACCGCCCCCTTCTGCTTAAGGACCTGCTTAAGGCTCGAGTGAGATTTAAGCTTCTCTTAGCCGACTCCTTCGCCTGGATAAACAACAAACTGGGAGGGGATATAGAGAAGATACGCGACGCTGGCAGGTATTTTATCGAAGTCTGGCGTGCCGCGGGCGTGGACATGCGCCGCGTAGAGGTGGTCTGGCACAAGGAGTTCTTCTCCGATGAGGACTACTGGAGGAAGGTCATCCTGATAGCAAAGAATCATACGCTGAGGCGAACGCTGCGCAGCTTAGCCATAGCCGGGAGAGAGGAGGACGCCTCAAACCCGGCGGCGTTTGTATTCTATCCCAGCATGCAGTGCGCCGATATTTTCCACCTGCACGCGGATATCTGCCAGCTGGGCATGGACCAGCGCAAAGTGAACATGCTCGCTCGCGAAATAGCAGACAAGAAGGGCATGGTGAAGCTTCTTGGCTACGAGGGGTGCGGCGCTAATGGCAAACCCGTCGTGGTGAGCCATCACATGCTTCTCGGGTTGCAGGGCTTCGCCTCGAAGGTGGAGAGCAGCAGACAGAAGGTGAGCACAGCTTTAGAGGCGAAAATGTCCAAGTCTATGCCGGAGAGCGCCATCTTTGTGCACGATTCTAAGCAGGAGATAAAGCGCAAGATTTCAAAGGCGTATTGCCCCATGAAGGAGGTGGAGGGCAACCCCATCCTGGACTACACCAAGGAGATAATCTTCCGCGCCTTTACAGAGTTCACAATAGAGAGGCCCGCGAAGTACGGGGGCGATGTTACCTACTACTCCTACGCTGAGCTTGAGAAGGACTACCGCGAAGAGAAGCTTCATCCCCAGGACTTGAAGAACGCCGTGGCTGAGTACTTAGACAGGCTGATAGCACCTGTGAGGGAGCACTTCGAGAAAAACCGCGAGGTGAGAGAGCTTTACGAGAGGGTTAAGAGCTATAAGGTTACGCGGTGAGGGTACACGCAGGGGTAAGCGTATTTATCTCCCAACCTCCCTCCTCAACTCCCCAAGTGTGGTCAGCCTCTCGGCAACAGCGTTGTGCTGGTGGATGCTCTCAAGGCTCTCACTCTTCGCGTACACCACGGTCTCGTCGGGCAGCGAGGGGAACCTCTCAAGAGTGTTGACCAGGATTTTGCGTACTGTATCTTCGACGAAGTTGGGGTTGAGATGGGCGCGGTAGACCACCTCCACCTCGTCTTCACGCTTCAGCACCTCGTAAAGGCGCGAACTCATGGAGCTCTCGAGTATGTCAATGATATCATCCACCTCTATTCGCTCCCCCTCGACAACGCTCAGCATTAGCGTTGAGATGTTGCGCTGATTGTGGCTCGCCACGGGTACAGAGTTGAATATCGTTTGTATCTCCTCCTCTGAGAATTTCCCCTTGAGCTTTTCTCGCGTCTTCTCAACCAAGCCTTCGTGGGCGCACGGGCAAGCGGTTATCCCGGTGACCTCTGCACCAATCATCGGCGTAATCTCCCCGCCCTCAAGGGTTGCCCTTGCAAGAATCTGGTACATCTCCTGCGTCTCCTGCTTTGTTATGGGGGTACGCCTGAACACTATGTACTCAGCACGCATGTGCAGCTCGGCACGCTCAAGCTCGGGCAGAGACTCGCTAATTTGCCTCAGTGCAAGCGCAGGAAGCTCCTCCGGCGAGGAAATACCCTTCGCCACAACCTCGTCTATGGCAGAGGTTACAACCTCCTGCACTTCATGCACCTGTACCCGCGCAGGTGGGTAGAGGAAAACCTCTATCTTGGGCAGGAGCACAACCACATTGCCCTGCGTGTGAAGCTCCACCAGGCGCTCTATTCCCTGAAATCCGAGGAGATACTCCATAAAAATCGACGTAGCCTTGGCGGTTAACCTCTACAAAAATTAACCAAGGCGCGTCGCCGGAATAACGCCTGCGCGCAGGGCGTGGTCGGCTAAGGTTAAAGCGAGCATCGCCTCGCAAACCGGCACCACGCGTGGCACTATGCACGGATCGTGTCTGCCCTTGACGCTTATGGTGGTTTCCTTAAGCTCCTTTAAATCCACGGTGCGCTGCTCCTTTGCTATGCTTGAGGTGGGCTTCACAGCAACTCGAGCTACGATAGGCATGCCCGTGGAGATTCCGCCTAGCACGCCACCCGCGTTGTTGCTCCTGCTCTTTATCTTCCCCGCCTCCACGTAAAACTCATCGTTGTTTTCAGAGCCTCTAAGTCTAGCTGCAGCAAAGCCGGAGCCTATCTCGACGCCCTTCACGGCACCTATGCTCATTAGCGCCTTTGCTATGTCCGCATCCAGCTTGTCAAACACAGGTTCGCCCAGTCCAGGAGGCACATTCAAAGCTATAACCTCCACCACACCGCCAACGGAGTCGCCCTCACGCTTTGCCTCCAGTATCTTCTCCTCCATCTCTTTGGCTTTGGCTAAGTCTGCGCACCTCACGCTGTTTCTCTCTGGATTTTTCCGAATGTCTTCAATGCTTACCTCTCCTGCTCGCACTCCAGCGATTTCCACTGTATGCGCGAGTATCTCAACACCTATGGTGGCGAGGAGCTTCTTGGCTATTGCTCCGGCTGCAACCCTTGCTAGGGTCTCCCGTCCTGAAGCCCTGCCCCCTCCGCGGTGGTCACGGTGCCCGTATTTCAGGAAATACGTCAGGTCAGCATGCCCTGGGCGGGGCTTGAACCTAAGTTCTTCATAGGCTGAGGAGTCGTACTCGCGGTTGTACACCACCATCGCTATTGGCATGCCGGTGGTTTTCCCCTCGTATACGCCAGAGAGAATCTCCACCCGGTCCTCCTCCCTTCTCTGTGTGGTAACGGCGCTCTGTCCCGGCTTTCGCCTATCAAGTTCGCGCTGTATGTCTGCTTCGCTAAGCTCAAGCATCGCGGGGCAGCCGTCCACTATAACACCCACCGCCCTGCCGTGGCTCTCGCCAAAGGTGGTCACCCTGAAAGCCTTGCCGAAGGTATTTCCAGGCATGTTAATCCTTCTCCTTCGCAGCCTTTTATATGTTTGCGCAACCACAGTTGGTTGCATCCACATAATGTGGTATCTTCGATACCACTTTGAAGCAAGGAAAATAGCGGTATCGAGAGATACCGCAATATGTCGACCCAACCGACTGCGGTTGGCGCTGCAAAAATTTATATCCCTGCAAGGCTATTTCTTTGCTATGCCTACATGCGAAATATGCGGCGAGGAAGTGGAGGAGATTTACGTCTGCAAGATATGCGGCTACAATTTCTGCGCCAACTGCGGCGATCCTGCCAGCGAGGAATGTGAGTTCTGCGAGGAGGAGGATGAACTTTAGCTATTTTTAATCAGCCCTCTTACCACTTCCAAGAGCACCTCGTAGGGTGCGTCTGTTCTCACGCCAGTAGCTGAGATGTGTGTTCTTGTCGCACTGTAACCTCGTCGGTGAAGCTCTTCCAGGATTTTTTCCATCGTGGGCAATTCGTGCAGCGAAAGGCGCCTTGCTAAGCGGTGAAGGTCGTAGAAAAAGGGCACCTCAAGCTCATCTGCTATTGTTACAAGCACCTTCTGGGTTCGCCTGTCTTCCAGGTAGGCTGCCTCCTCCGCCGCCTTTCTTGCGAGGGAAGCATCCTTAAGTTCCCCCAGCCACATCGCACCAGCTATGGAATAGCTCTCGCCGCATACGCATTTTTTCTGCGAAGGCAAAGACGAAAGCTCAACCTCGCGCCTGCCACAAGAGGTGCAGTAGTGGAGGTAGCCCAGCTTCGCCAGCGCCTCGTCGGCTCGCCTTCTACCGGAGCGAAGCGCTACGATGGCGCGAAAGTAGTGGTCTGTAGCGTGGGAGAGAAGCACTCGTGTGCCTCGGCGCAGCTTAGCTGCTTCGCGCGCTATGGCTGCGATGAGTATGCGCAGCCCCACCTCCTTGCATAGTTCACCTCTAATTGGAATGGAGAAGTACTTTCTGAAGCACGCCTTCGGGTAAACACCGCACAGTGGCGCTGTATCTGTGGCGGTAACCGCTAGGTAGCCCCGAGGAGGAAGCGCAAGGATGGCATTGTGTAGGAAGGGCACTGGCGTACCAAAGGGGTCGATGTCTATGAAGTTGAAGCTCCCGCGGTGAGAGACAAGAAAGAGGTTCGCCTCGCTTTGCGATACGCCAACGCTGAGCTGGTTTAGCTGTGCATTTTTCTTTATAAGCTCTACGGCGCTCTCGCTCCCGTCGTTGAGGTGCACCTCCGCCTTAGCTTCCTTAGCTATGCGCAGCCCCTTCGCACCGCTGGCAGCGAGAAGGTCCAGAAATTGAATGCTCTCCCCACCTGCGAGAAGCGCTCTAACTAAGGCGCAGGTTATATCGCGATTGAGCTTCATCCTGGGGTTGAAAAAAACTGGAGGGAGAGCCTTCTTTATCTCCTGGGGCGAGGCAAGGCTGCGCTCTGGTACGAGCAGCCTTGTGCTCCCCTCGACAATCTCGGCGAACATGCTCAGAGCTTCATCATCTCTCTAAGTTTGCGCCCAACCTCCTCGATTGGATGCTCCTTCTCCTTTGCGCGGAGGCTGTTGAGCACAGGTAAGCCGGCGCGGTTCTCCAGAATCCATTCCCTCGCGAACTCTCCGCTCTGAATCTCCCGAAGAATCTTTTTCATCTCCTGCTTTACTTCGGGCTTTATTATGCGCTTGCCGCGGGTACGCCCGCCGTACTCTGCAGTGTTGGAAACGCGGCGCCACATACCCTCGATGCCCTCGCGGTAGTACAGGTCGACGATGAGCTTGAGCTCGTGCAGACACTCAAAGTACGCCACCTCGGGCTGGTAGCCCGCTTCCACAAGCGTCTCGAATGCGGCTTTGACTAGCTCGGCACTCCCTCCGCACAGATCAACCTGCTCCCCGAACAGGTCCGTCTCTGTCTCCTCCGCAAAGGTAGTCTCAAGTACGCCAACGCGGGTTGCACCGTTTGCTTTGGCAAGGGCAAGGGCGCGCTCCTTAGCTTTGCCGGTGTAGTCCTGCTCCACCGCAATGAGCGCCGGCACGCCCGAGCCGCGTTCATACTCCCGCCTCACCATGGCTCCTGGCCCCTTGGGAGCCATCATTATCACATCCACATTGCTGGGCGGCACAATTTGCGAGAAGCGGATGTTGAAGCCGTGGGAGAAGCTCAGGGCATTGCCCTCCTCAAGGTTGGCATGAATGTACTTCCTGTAAACCTCGGGCTGAGCTTCGTCGGGGATGAGCATGTGCACAATTGTGCCCCGCTTGGCGGCTTCATCTATTGGCAAAACCTCAAAGCCGTCGCGGGACGCGCGCTCCCAGGATGCGCCACCTTCACGCAGGCCAAGAACAACCTCCAAACCCGAGTCGCGAAAGTTCTGCGCCTGCGCGGAGCCCTGAATCCCGTAACCTATAACAGCAATGGTCTCGCCTTTCAAAACATCAAGGTCTACATCCTTGTCATAGTATATCCTCGCCAATCATATCACCTCGAAGTGTAATCGCTCTAAAAATATTTAAATAATTCGTCGAAATAGGGGAGCCTTCCCCTCCCCTATCACCCCTTCCGTACCGAAATAGGGGCGCTGCACCCCCTATTACCCCATCCGAACCAAATAGGGGCAACATACCCCTCAGCAATCTCGAAAAGACTGCAGAGAGCTGCGAGACCTCCTGCCACTACAGATTGAATAATTGCTTGTGGGTTTTAAATATAAGGTCACTTTAAACTTCGCTTACTCCCCACCCCCAAGAGGCGCTCTACCTCTTCCTGTATAACCTGTTTGCGCAGCTCAATCTCCAGCCACTTCTCAGCGAGACTCTCCTCTCTCCTCATCGCAACTAGTTTCCTCTCATGCTATATAAACCTTTCTATTGTGAAGTGTTACTTTCAGCGATAATAGCAATTGGTTATATACATGAAATTTATTTCACATAAAATGGTGAGCGAAGACATCTTCAGACTCCTAGGAAAGAAGGGTGTAATTGAACTCTTGGACAGTCTCGAAGGTAAGAAGTTGAAGTACAAGGAGCTTGAGAAAATTATAGGAAACCCATCAACCACCGCGAGGAGGCTTAAGAGTCTCGAGGAATACGGGCTTATCAAGAGGGAGGTCTCCTCTGAGAAGTACCGTCCTGTTTACTACTCTCTGACAAAAAAGGGTAGAAGGCTTCTTTTTGTTGTGAGAGAGGTAAGAGAGCAGTACGGTGAAACCTAAGCCAACCTATAAATATGAGGGAAAATTTAATTAGATTTTGATAACAATGCCCGCCGTAAGTGTGGTAAGGGACTCAAAGCCGAATGTCAAGCGAGCTCTGGAGTACATTGGCTTTGAACCGAAAGAATGCGAGGTCTTGGTTATAAAGCCTCACCTGTGCAGCGATAAGCCTTGGTATACTGGCGCCACCACTGACCCGAGAATCCTCGAGCAGCTTTTCAAGCTTTATGAGGGCCTCGCAGAGGAAATTTACGTTGTTGAAAGCGACGGCTACTCAGGAAGCGCTGACGAGGCTGCAAAGGCTCTGGGAATTAAGGAGCTATGCGAGTTTTACGGCGCCAAATGGGTTAACTTGTCGCGGGACATCCTCATACCTGTGGAGAGGGACTACCTCGCCCTGGAGAATCCCTTCCCCACACCGCGCACTGTGCTGAAGGCTGACGTTATCATCAACGTGCCCAAGATGAAAACCCACAGCTTAATGACGGTCAGCCTTGGACTGGCGAATATGTTCAGAATAGTGCCCCGCAGGAAGGAGATATACTACCCGAAAATCTCAGAGGCGATATGCGATGTGCTCATGATTCGCTCTCCTGATTTGACTATCCTTGACGCCGGCATAGCCATGGAGGGGGATGGACCCCTCAAAGGCACACCCAAGCGCATGGGGCTGACGCTGGCGAGTCGTGACCCCGTAGCTCTCGACACCATAGCCTGCAGAATAATGGGGATTAACCCCATACACGTGGAGCACATAGTCAAAGCTGGCTATTACGGCTTTGGTGAGTATGCAGAAAAGCGCATCTCAGTGCGCGGCGAGAGCATTGAAAACATCAGGGAGAGGTTCCAGGTACCCTAAACCTCCACCAGCGCCACCACCTGCGGGAGCTCAGGTATAGCCACGCTCTCTACCTCTGCCCCGGCGAGGGATATTGCTTTTCTCACCTCTTTTATATGCTCTTCTCTGAGCTCGTAACTTTTCCCTTCTAAGCTGAAGCGGTGCACACCTTCGTTCGCGATATCACGTGCCACAGCTTCAGCGTTGGAGCGCATGTATGCTACGACCTTGCTGGCATCGCCCTTAAACTCGGGGCCCAGCGAAGCGAAGTTGGGCACAACCTCCACAACGCGCTCCTCTGCTGCTAAAGGCTCAGAGGTTATCTCCACTCGCTCAACCTGCAGCGTACCCTCTATCGTATCGACGCCCCGCTTCAGGGCTTCTGCAATCTCCTTAGGAGCGCTCACGGTGAGCGCCTTGAGCGGAGCATTGAGTGCCATTCCGCGCTCGGCCTTAAAGCGGCGCACCGCAGCTACGAGAGCTACGACGTAGCTCGCCTCCTTCTCCAGGGCGGGGCGTATTAAATCGCGGCGTGGCTTGGGCCAGGTATCCACATGGATGCTGGACTGTGGCTCGCGCTTGACGTAGTAGCTCTGGTATATCTCCTCGGTTATGTGCGGAGCAAATGGGGCGAGGAGTTTGAGAGAGATGAGGAGCACCTTATACAGCGCGTACTGCGCACTTCGCTTCGCTTCCTCGCCGTACTTCTCTGGGTTGTAGAGCCTCGCCTTGACCATCTCAAGGTAATTATCGCAGAAGTCCGAGAGGAAGAAGTTGACCACCGCCTTCTTTGCTTTGGAGTAGCGGTACTCCTCAAAGTAAGAGGTGCACTTCTCCACTAAGCGGTAAGCCTTCGAGAGTATCCAGGCATCTATGAGGTTTAACTCCTCCGGCTTCTCGCCGTGGTAGTCCTGGAGGTGGGTCAAAGCGAAGCGCGAGGCGTTCCACAGCTTGTTCAGGAAGCGCTGCGCTGTTACGAGGTCCTTCTCCTTGAAGGGCAGGTCCTCGCCCAGCTTGCTCTCCGCCGCCCACAAGCGCAAAGCGTCGGCACTGTACTTTTGAAGCACATACTGGGGCTCTATGACATTGCCCTTGCTCTTGCTCATCTTCCTGCCCTGCGGGTCCAGAGCCCAGCCGCTTATCATGGCGTTGTACCAGGGTATCTCTCCGCGATGGAGCAAGCCTTTAACCACAGTGTTGAAGAGCCAGAAGGTGATTATGTCATGCGCCTGCGGGCGGAGAGACATGGGGTAGAGCTTCTTCCGCACCTCTTCGTCGTCGATTAGCTCCGCTGCTATAATCGGGGTAAGTGAGCTTGTAGCCCACGTATCGAGTACATCTCGCTCGGGCACGTACTCTTCGCTGCCGCAGCGCGGGCACGGCGTTGGGGGTGCATCCAAGAGGGGATCAACTGGCAAATCCTCCTCCCTCGCGAGGATAACCTCGCCACAGGCTTTGCAGTACCACACCGGGAAGGGGACGCCGAAGTAGCGCTGGCGGGAGATGCACCAGTCCCAGCGCAGCCCATCAATCCAGTTCTCGTAGCGGGAGCGCATATGCTCCGGATGCCACTTTATCCTCCTGCCAGCCTCGCGGAGCTGCTCCTTCATGTCAAGATAACGTATAAACCACTGCTTGGTGTTCAGAATCTCTATCTCAGTACCGCAGCGCTCATGCACATTCACCACGTGGGTAATCTTCCTTGACCTGACCAGCAAACCTTTCTCCTTGAGGTCTTCAATAATCCTCGCGCGCGCCTCCTTAACGGTCATGCCCTTGTACTTCCCAGCCAGCGCCGTCATCCGCCCGTCTTTGGTTATCGCCACCTTAAGCGGAAGGTTGTGCTCCATGTACCACTCTATGTCCTGCATATCGCCGAAGGTGCAGCACATCACTATGCCCGTGCCCTTCTCGGGGTTTACGCGGGGGTCTGGCTTTATCTCCACCCAGTGTTCAAAGATGGGCACCTGGGCGCGTTTGCCAAATAGGTGCTTGTACCGCTCGTCTTCGGGATGGGCGAATATGGCGACGCACGCCGGGAGAAGCTCAGGGCGTGTGGTGGCGATTACCACCTCGCCTCCGTCTTCCAGCTTGAAGATTATGTCGTTAAAGCTGCTCTCCACCTCGCGGTCTTCGAGCTCAACCTGAGCAATGGCGGTCTCGCAGTTGGGGCACCAGATAAAAGGCGTCTCCTTACGGTACTCCCTTCCCATCTTGTAAAGCTCAATGAAGGAGCGCTGGGAAATTCGCCTGCAGTGCTCGTCAATGGTGGAGTACGCAAGCGTCCAATCCACGCTTATCCCTATGCGCTTCCAGTCTGCCACAAACTCCGGTCTAATCTTCTCAAGGGTGCTCAAACACAGGTTTATAAAGTCATCCCGCTTCATTTCCTTGGCGCGGACATTGTTCAGCTTCTCCACCAGGCGCTCCGTGGGTAAGCCGTTGTCGTCAGTGCCAAAGGGATAAAAAAGGTTGTACCCGCGCATCCTCCAGAAGCGGGCAATAAAATCCATCTGCGAGTAAGAGAAAGCGTGACCAAGGTGCATGCGACCGCTTACCGTGGGTGGAGGGGTGTCGATCGAGTAGATGGGCTTCTCGCTTTTAGGGTCGAAGCGGTAAACGCCAAGCTCCTCCCACCTGCGCTGCCACTTGGGCTCAATCTCTTTGGGGTCATAATTTTTTGGAAGCATCACCGCACCTCTTGCGTGCTTACCTCTATCTCTTTGTCAACCACAATGCGCATAAAATCCCTGGCAGCTATGGTTTTAACGCCAGTTTTTTTGGTAACGTGCTTAGCTTCTCTCTCTGCAATGCCAATCATCGTCATGCCGAAATGGTTCAGTATAGCAAGCTCAGGCTTTACCTCATGCAGAATTTTTATAACGTCCTCTGTGCATAGATGCCATGGGATTCTCTTATTAGCCGGGCGAATCACGTTTATTATCAAAACCCGAGCATCCGCATAGTTAGCTTCCAAGCCCGGGAAGTATTCGGTGTCGCTGGTGTACGCTACTATACCCTCCTCGAAGGCAAAGCTCAGCCCCACGTTGGTGGGGTCGCTGTGCTTTGTGGGCAGAGCCTTGACTCGAAGCCCGTCCACGCTCGCATGCATTCCCGGTTCAAGCGTCACAAGCTTAGCCACTTTAGATGCGTGGTACTGGGAGAGCACCGGCCCAATATCTTTAACGCCCACAACGGCACTCTTGCTTCCTGCGAATACCCCTCGCGTGGTTCGCATGCCGCGGGTCATGGCTTCGACCATAATCTCAGCGTCATTGTAATGGTCGGGATGCGAATGGGTGACGAAGACAGCATCGGTGCGAAGAGCGTTTATCCCCGCTAACGCAAGGTTAACTATCGCCCCAGGCCCAGGATCCACGTGCACCCGCTTTTCTGCGTGGAGCCTTATTCCGCCTGTGCGCAACTTTTGGGTCAGGGTGGTCCAGCGCCCCCCGCCGGAGCCAAGGAATATTATCTCCATGAGAAAAGAAAGAGCTTTGGCTCAGATAAACTTTTTTGCCCTCTCAATAAGCCAGGCTGCGTCTCCGCGCACATTCTCTTTTTCATGGGTGAGCAGCTTCTCAAACGCCTTGCCAAGCTTCTCAAGCATCTCAGGCTTGGCCTTAAAAAGCTCTTCCAGGGCGAGCATTGCACCAATCTTAACCCGCATGTTCTGATCCGCTATCAGATCCACGAGCACCTCGGCTATGCCCTCTTCGCGGACAGCCCACTCCCCAGCCTTTTCCGCCAGCCCCTTCTCCAGCATGTGCCTCACAACTTCCCTCTGCCTACCTTTATCCACCACAGCCTCTATCGCATCCACTATTTCCTCGAGAGATGTCTCCCCCTCAAGCTTCAGCTTGCCATCCACAACAAGCGTCGGCGTGGCTGTGACCTCATACTCCTCCCGCAGCCTTTCCTCTGCAAGCGCATCCACTACCACGCTTTTTATCCAGTCTTCGCAAAGCGCAAGCAGATTGCAGCGTTTAACAACCTTTGCACAGTGGGGGCAAACGCTGGTGATAAAGATTAGGAGCTCCACCTCCCGCTCAGGGTTTAAGAGCTTCAACCCCACTTCGGGCAGGCTCTCTCCATTTGCCGCCGCCTTTAAGGTTTCAAGAAATGGCTTCAGCTCCTTTCCCGTGGGAAGCGTTCGATACACCACCGCCTTCCTGCCTGCCTTCTCAATTGCCAGCGCTGGAGCGTGCGCTGAACTTTTCTCAACCTTCAGCTTTATTCTATCGCTCAGATTAGCCAGCGTCCGGGCAAATTCCTCCATCTCGCTCTCAAGCTTCTCATCCCCATCCTTAAGGAGCACTAGGCTTACGCTGCCCTCTAATGAACGAAGCTCCCTCTCCGCTCTCCTCAGCTCAAGACCACTCAGCGCCATACCAAGACCTCTTCACAAAAGTTTTAGACGGGAAGGTTTGTAACAAGAACAACATTAACCTTTAGAGAGGTGTTACGAATGAGCAAGGGTACACCTTCCATGGGCAAGAGGAACAAGCTCCTGCACGTGCGCTGCCGCAGGTGCGGAAGGAATTCCTACCACGTCAAGAAGAAGCGCTGCGCTGCGTGTGGCTTCGGCAAAACGCGAAGGATAAGGAGTTACTCCTGGCAGAACAAGAAAGTTAACCGCGTTCGCCTGGTGTAATGACGTAACCTTTATTAGTATTTTTTGCCTATTTAGAAACGTCCAAGGAGAGAGGTTTCCAGCTTGCTACGCGACAAGTGCGGCGTGGTGGGAATATATTCCGCCAGCGATACAAAGGTCTCCTATTCCATATTCTACGCTCTTCTTGCGCTCCAGCACCGCGGCCAGGAGTCATGCGGCATAACAATGCGCACCGACGGCGACTTCATATCAGAAAAGGGGATGGGGCTGGTCAACGAGGTCTTCAACCTTGAGAAGCTGGACAAGCTACATGGCAGCGTTGGAATAGGGCATGTGCGCTACTCTACTACGGGTGAGTCTGAGCTGTTCAATGCCCAGCCCTTCGTTGTGAGGCACTCCAAAGGCACCATCGCCATAGCACACAACGGCAACATAGTCAATGCCGAGGAGCTCAGGGAGAAGCTCAAGGCGACCGGCCAGGCCTTTGTTTCCACCAGCGACACCGAGGTTATAGCCCACCTCATTGTAAGGGAGTACCTTAAGAGCGAGGACATGGTGGAGGCGATAGCCTCTACGATGAGGAAGCTCGTTGGGTCTTATTCGCTGGCGATACTCACCGACGACGCGCTTATAGCGGTGCGCGACCCCCTGGGCATACGCCCTCTCTCGCTTGGAAGAACCCGCGACGGGGGCTATATATTCGCCTCTGAGAGTGTAGCCTTTGATGTGATAAACGCAAAATTTGAGAGGGATATTAAGCCGGGAGAGATTTTTGTGGTCTCAGCGAGCGGAGCGAAAAGCCACCGCCCATACAAGCTCCCGCGCAGGGCATACTGCATGTTTGAGTACGTTTACTTCTCCCGCCCAGACTCAGTGCTCAACGGCATACCCGTGTACGAGGTGAGAGAGAAACTCGGCATGCTAATGGCGGAGCGTGACGAGGTTGAGGCAGACCTGGTTACACCTATTCCTGACTCTGCGATTCCCTTCGCCCTGGGCTACTCCCGTGCCAAGGGCATACCTTATCGCGAAGGGTTAATACGCAACCGCTACGTGGGCAGAACCTTCATTCTGCCCAGCCAGCAGGCTAGGGAGCTTGCGGTTAAGCTAAAGCTCAATCCCCTAGCCAGGCAGATTGCTGGCAAACGCGTTGTGCTCTTCGACGACAGCATTGTGCGTGGCACGACATCGCGCAGGATAATTTCAATTCTTAAGGACGCCGGAGCTAAGGAGGTGCACATGCGCGTTGGTTGCCCGCCGATAAAGTCGCCGTGCAAGCTGGGTATAGATATGCCCACCCACGAAGAGCTTATCGCAAGCGCGCGAAGCGTGGAGGAGATACGCTCGGCCATAGGTGCTGACTCGTTGAAATACACCCGCATTGAAGATTTGATCGAAGCTATCGGCTTGAGTGAAGACCAGCTCTGCCTGGGCTGTCTCACAGGCAAGTATCCTGTTGAAATTGCAAAGTACGAGCAGCTCCGCTTACCTGTTTATCTTAAAAAGTGAGGTGTTTCATAAATCCTTAAACATGCTAAAGCTATGCGAGCGAGTAACGGGCCCGTAGCTCAGCTGGTAGAGTGCTCGCTTGGCATGCGAGCGGCCCCGGGTTCGAATCCCGGCGGGTCCATCTTCCTTCTTGGCTGTTTTTTTCCAAGACTAGTTATGTCAAGCTCGTACTCTCCCTACGGACTAACGACTCTCTCCAGAAAAATCAAGCAATTCTTGTTAACCCCTAACCTTATTGAAGTTGCTGTCAAAGGAGAGTCTTTTTTTGATTCCCCTTGAGCTCATCACGTAAACACTCACAGCGCTACAACAGAGAGGGTTTCTTCCTTAGCATCTACTTAGAAACCCTTATATCACCACATGCTAAGCTATTAGTATGCGCCTTTATATTCTCTTCATTTACCTAATCCTGGTGGGCAGCGCCTACGCTTTTGCCAATGAGGTGGATGTGATACTCGTTAGAAGCGATCTGCCCCAGGAGTTTGCCGTGGCGCAGGCTTACTCCCACCTCTCAGGCATACCCATAGTTACAACGCCTTCGCAGGAACTGAGCGAGGAGGCGAGGGAACAGCTCAGGGGTTATATTAGCCTCGGGTATAGAAATCTGGTGATTATCGGCGGGGAGAAGGCAGTCTCGCTGGAGGTGCAGCGGGAGATAGACCAGCTTGGCTACGTTACCAGGCGGATAGCAGAAGCGGATCGCTATGGCACTGCCGCCACCTTTGCCAAGGAGTTCTACTCAAACTCAGAGGGTGCGATTCTGCTTTACGGCGAAAGCTCAGAGAACCTGCTCCTCGCCATGCGGCTCAGCTCTGCTACAGGCTACCCTATCCTCTTTGTAAGGCGCGATGGCGTACCGGCGGCAGTCAAGGATGCCCTCGCCTCACTGCACGTTAAGAGGGTGCTCCTCTTCCCCCAGGGGCTGGAGGCGAATGTGAAGGAGGAACTCTCAGGCTATGAGGTAATCCAGGTGGAAGAAGGCTTTCGCCTGCCCGAGCCCAGAAAGCTGGGATTGCCCCTCGCCTTTGTGGCAGGCTTTGCCCTGGGCATGCTGAGTGTGCTCGCCTACCTGCGGGCAAGGAAAATAAAGCAGAGGCTGCCCTACGAGATACTCAGCGAAGATGAGGAGCGCGTGATAAAAGCGATAGCCAGTGAGGGGGGCAGGCTAACCCAGGACGCTCTACCAGAGAAAACAGGATTTTCCAGGCCAAAGATAAGCAGGATTGTGAAGGAGCTGGTAGAGAGGGGGATAATTGAAAAGGTGCCCAAGGGCAGAACCCATGAGCTTACAATAAAAAAGGAGTTTTACAGGGAGTAAATTTTCGATATGAGCACACAATGTAGGCCATTTCAAAAAATATCTTAATGCTGCTGTTATGGAAATGTTAGAAAATGTTATGAATGCTAATATTGCACTAAAGTGCTTTTGCTCGATATAAGCATTTCTGTGAGAAATGGTTGCATCGGAAAGGTTAATATAGATGATTCTTCTTATCTACATGCAGCGAATAGAGAGGGAGTGGATTATGGACCTTATCCGGCTAATAGAGGAAAAGAGCGCGGGAATTGCAGTCGTAGGCATGGGTTACGTTGGCTTACCCACAGCGGCGGTGCTCGCCGCAAAGGGCTTCAGGGTTGTGGGTGCGGATATAAACCCCAGCGTCGTGGCTTGCGTTAATCGCGGAACATCGCCGATAAACGAGCCGGGTTTGGAGGAGCTTGTGAGAGAAGCCGTGGCGAATGGTAAACTTAAGGCTGTGCTCTCCGCGCGGGAGGCAGCGCGAGAGAGCGATGTGGTAATCGTCGTTGTCCAGACGCCAATAGACGAGGAAAAGCGCCCTGATTTGAGCGCTCTCAAAAGCGCTCTGCGCGACGTCGCGGTTGCGCTGAGAAAAGAGCATCTCGTAATTATAGAGAGCACAATTCCTCCCGGTACAACCCGCAATGTAATAGCGCCTATACTTGAAGAGTCTGGGTTGAAGGCGGGAGAGGATTTCTTCCTGGCGTACTCCCCTGAGAGGGCGATACCCACGCGCACGCTGGCTGAGATTCAGAGCAATGCGCGCATTGTTGGCGGGGTAAACAGGGCAAGCTCGCAGGTAGCGGCTGCGCTGTACAGACAGATTACCAGTGGCGATGTTTACGAGGAGAGCGTTGAAGTGGTTGAGGTGGTGAAGCTCATTGAGAACACCTTCCGCGACGTAAACATCGCCTTAGCGAATGAGCTTGCGTTGCTGTGCGAAACCATAGGCGTGGATGTTATAAAGGCAATTAATCTTGCGAATAAGCATCCCCGCGTAAACCTGCACATGCCTGGTGCAGGCGTAGGCGGGCACTGCCTGCCCAAGGACCCCTACTTCCTGATAAACGAGGCGGAGAGACACGGGCTTAAGCTAAAGGTAATAGAAGCTGCGAGGGAGCGCAACGACAGCATGCCCCTGCATGTGCTCAGCAAGATAGAGGAAGCCCTGAAGAGCAAAGGTAAAAGCGTAAGCCAGGCGAAGGTTGCAGTGCTGGGGATAGCCTACAAGGGGAACACTGACGACGTTCGCCTCAGCCCTGCGGAGCCGGTTATAAAGAGCCTTATGAATCGCGGCGTTGATGTTATCTCCCACGACCCCTACGCAAAGCACGACTTCGGGGGGAGGTTCTCCAACGACCTAAAAGAGGTGGTGGCTGGAGCGGACGTGGTGGTGATACTGACCGACCACGATGAGTACAAGAAGCTTCGCTTGGAAGAAATAAAACCTCTGCTCAAGAGAGACGCTGTGGTCATTGACGGCAGACGCGTGCTGAGCAGGGAGAATGTGGAAAAAGTAGGGCTGCGCTACGCTGGCATAGGGTGCTGAGAAAAATTAAGGGGGTTACCCCTTCTTCGACTTCTCCCGCATTATGAAGATGCGGTTTATGGCTGAGATCATCGCCTCTACGCTGGCATTCACTATGTCTTCGCGTGCAGCTTTGCCGCTGGCGATGTTGCCCCTGCTGTCCTCCAGCTTCACCACAACCTCTGCAAGGGCGTCGCTCCCGCCGGTTATTGCCTCGAGGTGGTACTCTGTCAGGCGAATATCCTCCACGCCAGAGAGCACCTTGCGCACAGCGTTCAGCGCCGCGTCCACAGGGCCAACGCCTGTCTCAGCGCCCATGAGCTCCTTGTCCTTGAAGCGCAGCTTCACGCTGGCAGTGGGTATAACGCGGTTGCCGGTCATCACCGCAAATTCTTCAAGGTCAACCACCTTCTCCTGCTTTGCCACCTCTCCCACTACAGCTTCGGCTATTGCAAGGAGGTCGGCGTCAGTAACACGCTTGCCCTTATCGCCAAGCTCCTTTACCCTGCGGGTAATCTCGCGCACCTGCTCTCGCGTAGCATAGATGCCCATCTCCTGGAGCATGGCGCTTATGCCATGCGCACCCGCGTGCTTCCCGCTCACTATGCGTCTGCGATGACCCACCATCTCCGGCGTCATAACGCCCGGCTCAAAGGTCTCCGCCTTAACGAGCACGCCATGGGTGTGTATGCCCGACTCGTGGGAGAAGGCATTCTCGCCCACGATGGGATAGTTGGGAGGCATCCTTATGCCTGTGAGGCGCTCCACAAGCTTTGAGGTTTCGTAGAGGTACTCTGTGCGTATGTTTGTTTTAACGCGGTAAATAGAGGTGAGTGCCATCACCACCTGCTCCAAGCTTGCGTTGCCCGCGCGCTCGCCTATGCCGTTGATGGTAACCTGCACCTCCTGCGCCCCTGCTTCGACGGCAGCAAGCGAATTCGGCACGGCTAAGCCAAAATCGTTGTGGCAGTGCACATCTATGGGAATGCTCACGTTCTCATAGACCTCTTGGGTAATTTTCCGCATAGCAGGGGGAATCATCACCCCTACCGTATCTGGGATGTTTATTATATCAGCGCCCGCCTCCTCGGCGGTCTTAAACACCTTAACAAGGTAGTCCATCTCAGTGCGCGTGGCGTCCATCGCGGAGAAGAGGCACTTGACGCCGTGAGCCTTAATGTGCTCCACCGCATTGGCTACGAGCTCCAGCACCTCCTCGCGGCTCTTTTTTATGGTGTGCTCCCGCTGTATGTCGCTCGTCGATACGAAGGTGTGCACCATGTCAACGTCGCAGTCCAGGGCGGCGTCTATATCTTCGAGGAGCACCCTCGCCAAGCCGCAAACCTCGGCGCTCAACCCTTCTTTCGCTATCTTGGACACTGCCTCCTTCTCGCCCCGCGAGGAGATGGGAAAACCAGCCTCGATAACGTCGACGCCCAGCTTGTCAAGCTGGCGGGCGATTGTTATCTTCTCCTCAACTGTTAAAGAAACTCCCGGCGTCTGCTCGCCGTCTCGAAGGGTGGTATCAAAAATTCGAACCCTCTCGGGTAAGTTCATCTCACGCTTTACTTCCTCAATCACGTAGAACGTAATCCCGTCCTGCCATGGTATCTTCTCCCGAAAAGTTGTACTCGCTTCGGAGGAGATTAACAATGTAAAGTTTAAAATACCTAGACCACGCGCTCCATGCGCTCCAGCGCCTCTTCTATTCTGGCAACAGGTTGCGTAAGCGCAAACCTGACGAAGCCCTCGCCGTGCTCGCCAAAGCCCACACCAGGGGTCACGACGACGCCAGCCTCGAGGAGCTTCTCGGCGAATGCCATGGAATTGCCATCAGGAACCTCCATCCAGAGGTAGAAGGTTGCCTTGGGTTTATCCACATTAAAGCCCAGCTTTCTCAGCCCTCGCACCAGAACATCGCGGCGCTCCTGGTAAATGCGCACATTCTCGCGCACACACTCCTGGGAGCCACGAAGCGCCGCTATCGCAGCCTCCTGAATAATCTGCGACGCTCCCGAGTCGACGTTCGTCTTCACCTTACCCAGGCCCGCGATAACTTCGCTGTTTCCAGCGGCGTAGGCGATGCGCCAGCCGGTCATGTTGTACGCCTTGGATAGCGAATCTATAGCAATGCCCACCTCGCGGGCGCCCTCAAACTCCAGGAAGCTGCGCACGCGGTAGCCGTCAAATGCGATAGCAGAATAGGCTTCGTCGGAGCACACTATTATATCATTATCCTGGGCAAAGTCTATCACCTCGCGGTAGAATTCCGCCTCGGCTACCGCCGCTGTTGGATTGTTCGGGTAGTTTATCCACATCATCTTTGCCTTCTTAACCTTATCGCGGGGTATCGCCTCGAGATCGGGCAGGAAGTTGTTCTCCTTGCGAAGGGGCATCGCATACGCCTCGCCGCCAGCGAAGAGCGGCCCAGTGCGGTAGACCGGATAACCCGGGTCAGGGTAGAGCACCACATCGCCGGGATTAACAAACGCGAAGTGGATGTTGTGCACCCCTTCCTTGGAGCCTATCAGCGCTATTACCTCCTTCTCAGGGTCAAGCTCCACGCCGAAGTCCCGGCGGTAACGCTCCGCCACAGCCTCACGGAAAGCGAGCATCCCCTCGTAGCTGGGGTAGCGGTGGTTCTCAGGCTTCTTCGTAGCGTCGCAGGCGGCCTTAACTATGTGCTCAGGCGTTGGCAGGTCGGGGTCTCCCACGCCAAAGCTTATGACGTCGACGCCTTCCTTTCGCTTCTGCGCTATCTTGCGATCAAGCTCTGCGAACAGGTATGGGGGCAGCTTCTTTATCCGCTCCGCGTACTCCATAGTAACACCTATAATCTTGATACTTGTGAGGAATTGTAATCTAAGATTAAAAAATTTTCCCCAGCATAGAAGGCATAGCCATGAAGACGCTTATAATCACCGAGAAGCCGAAGGTCAGTCAGAAGATTGCCTACGCCATTTCAGACAAATACAAGCGGCGCAGCGCTGGAGGGGTGAGCTACTTTGAAATCTCCAGCAACGGTGAGACCATCTACGTCGCCAGTGCCGCAGGGCATCTTTACTCGCTGAAGGAGAAGAAAAACAGCTACTCCTACCCCGTGTTCGACATCGAGTGGGCTCCCCTTTACGAGGTGGATAAAAGCAAGGGCTACACGCGGAATTACATCTCCCTGCTCAAAAAGCTCGCCTCACAAGCGGACCGCTTTATTATAGCCACAGACTACGATATTGAGGGCGAGCTTCTTGGCTACAATGCGCTGCGCTTCGCGTGTTCTGCCACGCAGGCAAAAAGGATGCGCTTCTCCGCACTCACAAAGCTAGACTTAAGGCGAGCGTATGAGAACCTCGCCGAGGTGGATATGCCTCTGGTTAAAGCTGGCGAGGCGAGGCACATAATGGACTGGTACTGGGGGATAAACACCTCTCGTGCACTTTCCAGTGCGGTTAAGACTTACTCCAAGAAGTTCACCACCTTCTCCGCTGGCAGGGTGCAGACCCCCGCTCTCGCGATACTCGTTGAGAGGGAGAAGGAGATCGCCAGCTTCGTTCCCGAGAAGTACTGGACACTGAGCGCCACCCTCAGGGTAGGCAGGAGCAGGGTTAAGGCTACCCACACACGAGGGAAGCTCTTCGACGAGGGCGAGGCTAAGCAGCTTTACTCAAAGCTCCAGGATGCGCAGGAGGCGAGGGTGGAGAAGGTGGAGCTAAAAGAAAGCGCCGTCCCCCCACCTGTACCCTTCGACTTGGGCACACTTCAGAGCGAAGCATACCGCTACTTCAGGCTCAGTCCCAAGGCAACGCAGGATATCGCCCAGTCTCTGTACGAGAGCGGGTACATCTCATATCCCAGAACCTCCTCGCAGAAGCTTCCACCAACCATAGGTTACAGGCAGATTATTAAGGCGCTGGGGGAGAATCCCGCCTTCGCTCAGCTTGCGGAGCTTCTTCTAGCCAAGGAGAAGCTCTATCCCAGGCAGGGAAAGAAGGACGACCCAGCTCATCCTGCAATTTACCCCACTGGCGTAAAACCCAAAAAGCTCTCCTCGCGAGAGGAGAAGATCTACCTGCTTATAGTGCACCGCTTCCTCGCCACCTTCGGCGATGCGATGAAGCGCGCGAAGATGAACGTAAGGACAAGCATCCGCGGCGAGGCATTTACTTTCTCCCGCGCGAGAACACTGGAGCAGGGGTGGCGGGTTTTCTATCCCTACGCCAAGCTGGAGGAGCACACGCTTCCAAAGCTTCGCGAGGGGGACGTGCTCAAGGTGCTCAAGGTGAGCTTGGATGAAGACGAAACAAAGCCACCGGAGCGCTACAACCCTGCCTCGCTGGTGGCGGAGCTTGAGCGCCGCGGGCTGGGCACTAAAGCTACGCGCGCTGAGGTTGTGGACACCCTCTACAGGCGGGAGTACATCACAGGCGTGCCGATAAGGGTCACGCCGATAGGCATGAGCGTAATCGAAGCTCTCGCTGAGTATGTGCCGGAGATAATAAGCGAAGAGTTGACAAGGCGCTTTGAGCAGAAGCTGGAGGAGATTCAGCAGGGGAAGGCTGAGGCAGAGCGCACCCTGGAGGAGGCTAGAAAGGAGCTCACTCGCATAATGAATGAGTTCAAGCTTCGCGAGAAGGAGATTGGCGAGAAGCTCGCCCTTGCCATAGAGGAAAAGAGGAAGAGCGAGGTTATAGGCGAGTGCCCCCGCTGCGGCGGTGAGCTGCGCATCATCCGCTCAAAAAAGACAGGTAAGCGCTTCATAGGCTGTAAGAACTACCCAAGCTGCGATGTCTCATATCCACTGCCCCAGAAGCGGGGTATTTACCCCACGGACAAGCGCTGCAACGTGTGCGGCCTGCCCATGGTGAGCATGCCCCTCGGAAAGCGCCGCGTGCTCAGCTGCATTGACATGAACTGCCGCAGCAAGGATAAGTACAGGAAGAAGCAGAAAGAAGGTTGAATATGAAGGTAGGAGGCGGGACCATGGACAGAGACGAGATTGCAGAGCGTGGAGATACCGTGGTGGTGGCGTACGTTGCCAAGACCAAAGAGGGGGAGATAGTTGATACCTCGGATGCAGAGCTTGCCGAGAAGGCTGGGATAAAGGAAAAAGCGTACTGCAGGCCCCTAACCTTCGTGCTCGGCTCTGGAAGACTTATTAAAGGTTTTGAGGAGGCGGTTGAGGGCATGCGCAAAGGCGAGAAGCGCGTGGTTGAGGTGCCGCCGGAGAAGGGCTTTTCAGAGGGACATCCTCTGGCGGGAAAGACGCTGATTTTTGAGATTACACTGCTCGAGGTGTACAAGCGCTACTATGACGTGAGGGTGAGTGTTTAATCCTTTGCCCTTAGACGCATAGGAAAAAGTATATATTCCATGATATCGGAATTCGATATCGTATGGCGATAATTCGCGAAATCTTCCTGGGCTTCATAAAGGTGCACATACTCCACCACGCCTCCGAGGGCGAGATATGCGGCGTTGAGATGATGGAAGAGTTGAAGAGGCATGGCTACGCCATAAGCCCGGGAACGCTTTACCCCACGCTTCACCTGCTGGAGAGGGAAGGCTACCTGAAGGGGGAGGAGAGGCTCGTCGCCGGCAGGAGGAGGCGCTACTACCGTGCCACTGAGAAGGGGCGTAAAGCCCTGGAGGAGGCAAAGGTAAAGATTCGCGAGCTCGTTGAGGAGGTTCTGGAATGATTGAGATAGCGACGTTCATCCTGGGAATAGTCCTGGTGGTGTGGGGAACAGAGCGGTTTGTGCGGGGCCTGGTAGGCTCAGCGCTCGTGCTGGGTGTTTCAACCTTTGCCCTGGGAGTAGTCTTCGGGGGCTTTGACGCCGAGAATCTGAGCGCAGGCATAGCCTCCGCTTTGAAGGGCCTGCCGGGAATATCCCTGGGCACTGTGATAGGCTCCAGCATCTTTCTGCTGGGCGCGGCGGTGGGTATAACCTCTGTGCTTGTCCCCCTCGAGGTTAGAGTGCCCGGGAAGTACATCCTCCTGACCTTCCTCTCTCCACTGCCCATGTTTGCCCTCATGCGAGACGGTATGCTCTCGCGCTACGACGGGCTCGCCCTTCTTGCAATCTCCCTGCCGGTGATAGGCTACATAGTCAGGGACTCGAGGCATGAAGCCTTTCTGGAGGAGGATGAGGAGTTCGAAGAGGTACTGGAGGAGAGGGAGGAGAAGCCAGGATGGTACTTCCCAATGCTAATGCTCCTGAGCATAGTGGTAATCATAGCTGGGGCGGAGCTTCTGGTAAGGGGGGCAAAGGGGATAATCCAGAGCTTCGGGATAAGCGACACCCTGCTCGGCATGGTCTTCGTGGCGGCGGCGGTCAGCTTTGAGGAAGTTGCCAGGATGGTGGTGCCAGCGTGGAAGGGCCGACCCGAGATAAGCATGGGCAACATCCTGGGCACTGTGCTCTTCTTCGTGCTGTTCAACGCTGGCTTAATAGCTCTAATTGCGCCCCTGAGGGTGGAGCAGAGTGTTGTGTCCTTCCACTTCCCGGCAATGATGCTCATCTTAGCTGCCACCTCTGCGTTTATGCTTAATGGGAAGATATCGAGGGGCAACGGTATCGTCCTGATTGTCCTCTACCTCGCCTATTTAATTTTAAACTATTACCTTTAGGAGGTTCTAAAATGGGAGAAAAAATCGCTGGAAAGACGAAGTTTGGTGAGCTGACTATAGACGATATCGCGGGCATGCAGCCCTGCATGAGCAGAGTGATGCGCCAGTACACGGAGCGGTACAGCATAATGTACCACGCGTGCAAGGCGCGCAACTGGAAGCTGGGCTTGTACCAGCTCAAAGAGATACGCGAGATTGCCGCCGTTGGAGCAAAGACGCGCCCCCAGTGGGCCAAGGAACTGGAGGACTTTGACCGCGAGTATCTCGTGCCCATAGAGGAGGCGATGAAGAAGCAGGACTGGCAGGCTTTTGAGGAGGCTTACATGAGGAGCACAGAGGCGTGCAACGAGATACATCGCAGAATAGGCTACGGGTATATAAAGTATAAGCTACCGGAGTCGCCGCCCGACTGGCTGGACCTTACACCTGAATAAACGAACATGTTCGTAGATAGGATTAACTCCGATGAGCGCATATATTATACTGTGATGAAAAATGCAGGTGATAGACTTAAGCGAATATGCGCAGTTTAAGGAAGATGAGAAGGTGCTGAAGCTACTCCACGACTCGCCCAGCTGGCGGATAATAAACTTCAATTTCGAGGCAGGGCAGGAGTTGCCGGTGCACAGCCACGACGTGGATAGCGAGGTTATGATTCTGGTGCTTGAGGGCGAGGGTTACTTCATAGACGGGGAGCGCGAGGTAGAGGCGAAGCCTGGGAGCATGCTGATTAGCAAAGTTAGCGAGCCCCACGGCGTTAAGGCAAAGACGCGCATGCGTGT
The DNA here is from genome assembly GCA_002010065.2 of Candidatus Pyrohabitans jungbluthii. Taxonomy (GTDB): domain Archaea; phylum Hydrothermarchaeota; class Hydrothermarchaeia; order Hydrothermarchaeales; family BMS3B; genus Pyrohabitans; species Pyrohabitans jungbluthii. The sequence continues at coordinate 274,482 of MTMD02000002.1, forward strand.
GCTGGTTGCGATTGCCCCGCCGATATAGTTACTTCACCCTTTCCAGCAGAGCATTGACGTCGGCGCTGCGCGGCTCAACGCGCACAGGCTCCTCATAGGTGCTTCTCTCCTCCCTGTAGAATATCCCTATGGGTATTCCGTCTTGAGTATAAGCCAGCTGAAGAGCCTCGTCGAAGCTCGCCGGTTCCTCCAGCTTATACACCTTCTCCCTGTAAAGCTTCCATGTGTTGTTGAATGTGACGCAGGGCTGAAGCACATCCACAAACGCAAAGCCCCTGTGGAGTATCGCCTCCTTAATTATTTCTTTAAGGTGCTTCGCATCGCCGGCATAACCGCGAGCAACGAAGCTCGCTCCCGAGGCAAGCATCAGCGCTACTGGATTAAGCGGCTCTTCGGGGTTGCCTTCCGGGGTGCTCCTCCCCCTGAAGCCCTTCGCACTGGTAGCTGTAGCCTGGCCTGTGGTTAGGCCATAGACAGCGTTGTTGTGGACTATGAGCGTGGCGTCGATGTTCTTCTTTGCGGCGTGGATTAGATGCACTAAACCCTCGTTATACGCATCGCCATCGCCCGCGAATCCTACGACGGTTAGCTTGGGATTCGCCAGCTTTATACCAGCGAGCATCGCTGGCACTCTGCCGTGGATGGTGTGAAAGCTGCTGAGCGTTAGGTAGTCGGCTATCTTGCCATGGCAGCCAACGCCGGAGACGAGTACCATCTTCTTTAAATCCATAACCTCTGCCAGCTCTGCAGCGGCGTCCTTGAAAGCCTTTAGAATGCCGAAGTTTCCGCACCCCGGGCACCAGACTATCTTCGCGCGCGTGGCAAGCTTCATCCGAACACCTCCCTTAGCTTGGGCACAAGCTCACTAGCAACGAAGGGTCTGCCATCCCACCTTGCAATGAGCTCAGCCTCTATGCAAGCGTGCTCCCTCAGCAGAGAGCCGAGCTGCCCTGTGTAACTGCACTCAACGCAGGCGGCTCTCTCTATGTCCAGCTTCTCAATCTCCCAAGCCGGGAAGGGTGAGAGGTACCTCACCTGCACCACCTTTATGCCTCCCAGCTTCTGCGCTGCCTCTATGGTAGCGCCTGTGGAGGAGCCCCAGGTAAACACCACGTCTTTACCTTCGCCGAAGATTCGAACCGCTTGCCTTTGCTTGACCTCCTCCACAATACCCTGCATTTTCCTCATCCTCTTCTTGTACATCGCCGCGCTTACCTCTGCGTCGTCGGTAGTGAATCCTCGCTCGTCGTGCTCATTGCCAGTTGCCTTGAGCACCACTTCGGGAGGGAAGGCGAGAGGGCTCACGCCCGAGTCGGTGATGAGGTACCTTTTATAATCCTCAGCGCTTCCCTGGTATAGCAGAGGCGGCTCCTCCTTTACTTTCTCCACATCTATCTCCGCCGTGGCTGCGCTCTCTGAGAGATACCTGTCCATGAGCAGCACCGCAGGTGTTTGAAACTTCCACGTCAAATTGAGCAGCTCACCAGCTAAGCAAAAGGCATCCTCAACGTCGCCCGGAGACGCCACTATCCTGGGAAACTCTCCGTGGCCAGCGTGGAGCACAAACCTCAGGTCTTCCTGCCCATGCCAGGTGGGCAAGCCCGTGCTCGGCCCGCCACGCTGCGATTCCAGAAAGAGCACCGGCACCTCCGCCATGCCAGCCAAGCTGAAGGCTTCCTGCATCAGCGCAAAGCCTCCGCCAGAGGTGCCTACCATTGTTCTCGCCCCAGCAAAGGCGGAGCCTATTGCCATTACCGCGGCGGCAATCTCATTCTCAGGCTGGACCACGGTCATGCCGAGCTCTTTCTTCACCGACGCCAGAAAGTGGAGCAGAGAAGAAGAAGGTGTCATGGGGTAGGCATAGTAGTTTCTGAGCCCTGCCTTGACCGCTCCCAAACCAGCAGCTTGGTTACCGTCCAGCACCGGCTTAGCCTCGCCCACCTTCTTCACTTCTCGAATGCGCTCCAGGTTTTCAGAGGCGTACCTGTAGCCCATCTCCGCGAGGATTACATCCTTCTCAGCTTTCTCGCCGTACGCATCGCGGTATATCTGGTTGAGAATCTCCACGTCTATGCCGTAGAGGTAGCACAGCGCGCCAAGCGCAGAGGCGTTCCTGAACACCGGCGGCGCCTTTGCCTGCTTTGCAAACTCGCTCATCGGCAAACCCTCGCCACCAGCGTAGCTGAACTTCGAGGAGTCGAAGATCACACGCCTCACGTGCTCCCTGTGCAGTGGGATGACGTAGTCCTGAAGCGCTATCAGCAGGTCGCCCTTCTGTTCGTGACAGCGTATCTTCTCGCTGCTTACCCTCACTATTGCCGCGTTGTGTCCGCCGCGTATGAGCGACTGGTATTCCACATGAACAAACACGTGGTAACCCAGCCTTGCAAACAGCTTAGCCGCAACCAGACCAGCGCCCTTTACACCATCGCCTGCCATTCCAGAGATGCGAAATGTGAAGTCCATTCTACCCCCCACTAGAGTATGCTACTTAGGGATAGAAAAAGGTTTTCCAGGACGCTGGTCTCCTTTTTTTAGAATCATCATAAAAAATCATTACAGAACAAAAACTTTTTATAGCCTTCGGGAGAGATAAAACCCAAGCGCTGAAAGGAGGTCTGGAATGGCAGAGATAGAGGTGAATAAGGATACCTGCGTTGGTTGCGGAGAGTGCGTGGATATATGCCCTGCCGATGTTTATGAGCTTCAGGATGGAAAGTCAACGCCCGTACGTATGGAAGACTGTGTCAACTGCTGCTCCTGCGTGGAGGTGTGCCCCACCAACTCGATAAACCACGAATCCTGCTAATGCAAAAATTAATTATAGCTGTTTTGTGAGTTTTTACTGCAGGTGGAGCCGATGAAGGTTAAGGATATAATGCACGGCGTTACAATCGTGGAGCCGGATACCAGCGTTCTCGAAATTGCTCGTATAATGAAGGAGAAAAATATCGGCTCAGTGCTTGTCAAGCTTAGCGAGGTGGACTGGGGGATTGTGACTGAGAGAGATATAATAAATAAGGTTGTGGCGAGGGGTTTAAGCTTCAAGGAGGTAAAGGCGAACGACATAATGACAGAACTAAAGGTAACCATAGACGCCTCCGCGCCTATAAGCAAGGCGAGCGAGTTATTCAACATCTACCACATACGCCGCCTCCCCGTCATGGAGAATGGGGAGATAATAGGGATGATAACCTCTCGCGATGTGGCAAAGTACTGCATGTTCAAGTCGCTTAGGGCAAAAAAGGAGTACAGCAGAAGCGGGGGTTACAGGAGGTAGCTAGAATCTTTTTATTAAGAGCTTTGATTTAGAAGCTAACGATTATTTCAAATTGGTACAAATCTATAGGCCATATAATGTTTAAGAACCAAATATTTTTGCTTCGGTTGTAGCACATTTTTTGAATTTGATGTTGTGAAATTCTTCAAATACCCTTTTAGCTGCTTCATTTACTTTTTTTCGAATATTATTATCTGGGGGTGCAAACACATGCCCTTTTAACTTAGTTTCTCCATAAGCGGTTAACCACCAATCTGCTGGAAATATTTTGTTTAATGTAACAAATTTATTTTTACTTACTTTTACGAGGCACTGAGATGGTTCTCGTAAAGAAGGCGGCTGAGGAATGTCCACCCAAATTTCATATACACTGCATATACCATCAACTTCATCTACTATAAGTTCTCTTAATTCTCTTATGGAAATTGGATCTTCAGCAAACCTAATTAACCTCTGATAATCTAAAACATTTTTTATACATCTACGAGAAATAATTAGTGCCCTTTTTAATAGTAGTCGTCGCTTTAAGTTATTAATGATAGGTCTAATCTCTGAAATTTTTGCAAAATTTGATAATATATCATAATCGTCTATTTTTAGAAAATCTACTGAATTTCTAAAGTTTAACCCATCAAATTCGATATTGTAATCATAAATTATCTCAAATATACTTTTTAACATACAAGTTGCTGCCCTAATTTTATGATGATGATATATTGAAGAATAAAGGAGCACTTTGTTGAATAAAACTTGTTCTACGTTATGTACTCCACTGATATCTATACATACTCTTCTGGGATATCCTCTTCTAAAGTCTATCAATGTTGTATGCATTATACGATCAAGGTCTACTTCCATTTTTAGACCAGAAAAATGTGCATCTCGAGGGATATAATCCAATTTATCACAATCAAAAGCCCCATTTATTAAGTCTGCTTTGTAAAATTCTCTGTCATATCCATCCGTATTACCTATTATCATATTTGCTATCTTTTGAATATCCCAATTTCTGTGATATTTTGACATTAAGTCATCAAAGAAATCTTTAAATGGCTTAGAAGTTATTATCATATAAGACAATATCTCATGAGGTTTTGCTTTACTGAATTTGGGGTCTTTAAGTGCTTTTTGCATATCTTTTAGTTGGATTAGTATTTCTTCTGATGGATGTGAGAAAGGACCATGACCTATGTCATGTAAAAGAGCTGCAAGTCGTAATTCTTCAATAGTATTTGTGTCAAACATCGCTTTAAATTTTTTCTTTAATGCATTAGCAATTTTGTCTACAATAATCAATACTCCTATCGAATGTTCAAAACGATTATGATGTGCTGAAGGGTATGTTAAAAACGCTAAACCTGTTTGGTGAATTCTACGAAGTCTTTGGACGAATGGGAGGTCTATTATATTAATCTCATGCTCATGAAAAAGATACGAACCAACGACTCCATCACGGATTAGTTTTCTATCTCGTACATTATAGGGTTCATATTCTGAAAGTTGCTCGTCTACGAACCTCTCAATTGACGAAGCTAATGACAAAACAATCCCCCCATTTTTATTAATTATACTTATCTTTCAATAATTAATGAATGGAATTTTTTACTCATCTCTTTTAATTTTCTTTTTTCTTCATCTGAAAATAGTGGTAAAATGTTTCTTCTTATATAATTTCTAGAATTTGCAGGGATGATACATCTTTTAAAATCCGGATTAACGGTACTAATTATCCCTCCATTTTGAAGTCTAAATAGAACTCTTTCAAGCAATTTTGAAAAAGGATAGATGTCTCCCTTTGAAAATACAAATTCACCTAAAAGTTCGGGATAATCATTTTTAAGATAGTTGATCGCAGAATGGATTTTTTCATAATCTGCAGGAATTTCTTCTGTTTCTAGGAATGAAAGCATTGCGGCTATAACATCATCGGGAGTACGACGTAACCTCAGCTCTTTTAGTATATTTCTCTTTTTTTCTTCACCTAGCCTATCTTTTTTTGGTAAAGTAATAAATTCATACATTCCCTTTTACCTCCTTTAGAGTTATTATTAAAATCTTTTCTAGAAGCGCTGGAAAAGTAATAAATAACATACCCTCTCCCACCAAACAGTGTTTCCCACTGAGTTCCATTTTTCTCTTCATAGTATTAATTATTAATGGATAAATTAATATTATATAAATTTTATTATTTGGTTTGGAATTTGAAATTCCATATTTAATTTTTATTACTTGATTAGGATGAGTTAACACTAAAACACCATCATCCTCTCTATCTTCTCCGCCTCTACGCCAGCCTCCTTGAGCTTCAGCGTTGTGATGATGTTTCTTATCTCATTCTCCCTCAGGAAGAGATGCCCCATGGGCACGCCTATGTGGAACCTGTCGCCCCGGAAGGCGCGCTGGTAGAGTTTTATCATGTGCCTGCGAAGCGCTATCTCTAGGGGGAGCACAGATGCAATGCCCTCGTACTCCCTTGCAGCCTCTGCGCTGGCTGGCGCGTACCTCATGCCGAAGGGCAGCTCCCTGCTTAGCGAGTCGTAGTCCTTCAGGAGAGAGGCGATTAGCGAGGTGTAACCAAAGTGGGGCAGCTCCGTGGTAATCTGCCCTAAGTGGCGCAGCCCCAGAATAGCGGTGAGCACTTCCCTTCTCACCCTGTACCTCACAGGTATAAAGTAGGCCTCTGCAGTTGAGACGTCGATGCCTCGAAGCCTGAACGCCGCGAGCACATTCCTGAGGTCTATCTCCATGCCAATAAGCTCCCTGGCAACTGCTCTATCGCGGGTTGAAAGTGCACTCACAGCGCCCCACAGGTTCTGGTATAAGAAGCTGTCGAGGGCGCTGGTGAGCACCGCAGGCGAGCCGTCCTCGGTGTAGCTTGGCAAAGCTTTTGAGAGGGGCTTGTAGTAGTCTGTGCCCTTAAGCGTCTCCACGAGCTCACGAACATCCTGCGCTTCTATCATCTTCTGGATCCTATCTTCAGTCAAATCACGGGTGGTGAAAATGGGATAGCTACTACGGATAACCTCAGGGGGCACGCCTGCATGCTTAAGGCGCAGAATCGCCTTCACCACTTCGGCTGCGAACTTCTTGTAGAGCCTGTCCATCGCCACCTTTGGCTCTCGCCTCAGGCCGTGTACTATCCTCTCATACTCCTGAGCAAGGGAGCTGTAAAGCATCCCCTCTATGTTCAGGACATTTACATCCTGAAGCTTGGAGATTTCCTTACCTACGAAGGTGCCCTTAAGCAGGGAGATTACATCCTCTACTGTTGGCACCTCTATCAGCGAGCGGAACTCTCCCTGCGTGAGCATCCGCGACCTTAAGGCACCTATCTTTGCATTGATATAGGCATAATCTCCTGCTGACATGCTCCAGCTCCCTAAAAATTAAAAAAATATTTTGTGGTTTATATCTTGGTCAGGAGCATGAAGGATATAATCAAGCCATACAGCGCAATTCCTTCAGCAAGCGCGACTATGATAAGGCCCCAGGTCATCATCTCAGGCTTCTCGGAGATAGCGCCCAGCGCTGCAGCGCCGGTATGGCCTATAGCGAAGCCCGCGCCAGCAGCTGCGAGACCCACAGCGAGAGCTGCGGCAATCGCATAGAGACCCTTCTGGTTCGCTGTAGCTGCTGCATCTCCACCAGCGGCTGCACCTTCTTCAGCAGCAAAAGCTATGCCTAGGGAAGCCACCATTGCTATGCCCAACACGATACCTAAAGTTGTTACCTTCCTCATACTTTCACCTCTCCTTAGTTTTTGCTTTCTTCTCCTATTTTACTCTTACTCCTTATAGATTACCTTTAGGGGTGAGAAGGGCACACCATTGCCCTGATAGAACTTCGAGAATATTTCATAGAAGTGCAACCTCAGCGTATGGACAAAGGAGATGAAGGCCTCCATCACTAGGATTACAAGGTTGCCGAGGATGAACACCAGGGCGATGAGCACACCCTTGCCGGGTATTGCCGAGGCACTCAGGCCATTCATGGCGTTGACCATCATCATAGATAGCGCAGCGTGCACCACACCTATAATCGTAATTCTCAGGAAGGAGAGCGTGTTTGTGAGGTACTTCATGGCATTTTCGAAGGTCTCTATAAAGGCGATCATTATCCCCTCTTTCTTTATCAGCCACCCCTCAATGAATATGAGCAGTATGGGTACGCCAACGCCGATGGCTATTGCTGGTGGGGTCATCGCATCCTTGAACACCACGTAGCTGCCGCCGAGAAGCGCCCATATTCCAGGCACGCCGAAGGGGCTTAACAAGCCGTGCTTCAGCTCGCCCCTGATTGCGTGGTTCACTATGTTTATCACCAATCCAAGGATGAGCAGACCTATGCCAAGGTATATAGAGAAGTACACCGCCCGCATTATTCTGTCGGGAGCACCGAGAAGCGCACCCTCAAAGAATCTGTCCAGCACAGGTACCTTCACCGGCTCTATGCTGAAGCCCAGGTACTTCTCCATGGGCGATAACTCCTCGCCGTGCATGGCCTCTGCCTCAAGGCCAAACATGCTGCCGTACATGAACCCCACAAGCGTTGCCATTATTCCGCACAGGATTAGCGTTCTTCCCAGCTTCCTACCCTTATCGCTCAGCTTCTTCATCTTAAAGCCCATGAATATGCCGACGAGGGTTAGTATCAACCCCTGACCAATATCGCCGAACATGAAGCCGAAGATGAATGGGAAGGTTACTGCGATTATGCTCGTGGGGTCTATCTCGCGGTAGTGGGGCGTACCATAGGTGGTTGTGAGCGACTCTAAAGGCTGGGTAACCTTGGGGTTAACGATGAGCGTGGGCGGGGTCTCCTCTTCCTCGGGCTCGCTAACCTCGACAACGCACGCTCCGCCGGTGGTTTTCTCTATAATATCCACAACCTCATTCACCCGCGAAGCAGGCACCCACCCGGCGAGGTAGTATGTGCTCGCGGTCTTAAGGAAGTTCAGGTTAGCTTCATCGACGGTCTTGGCTATGGTGAGGAATCTCTTATACCTGAGGAGGTTGCCAATCTCCTTGTTGGCTATCTCGCGAAGCTGGTTTATTATATCCTTTTCATCCTTCTCAAGCGCTGCGGCGTTCTCCTCAACCTTCCTTTTTGCTTCCTCCAGCGTATAGGGGATGAGCCTCAGGGGGATGCTAACCTCCTCAAAGCGGTGGATTCGAAGCTGCCTGCTAACATCTGCCTCGTACTTCTTCAGCACTATGAGCACGAGAAGAGCCTGCTTTTTGGCTATCTCTTTGGTTTCAAGGATGTAGAGGTCGGTTATCTTGCCCACGCTCTCCTCTATGGCGGCTATCTCTTCCTTTGGTATAACGCCGAAAAATATAGAAGTGTACTTCAACCCGCGCAGGTCCTTGGGGCCGAAACCAAAGACCTCGAGTTTCTCAAGCGTCGCCCTGAAGCTCTGAAGCTCCTCCTTCTCCTTCCTTACCTCAGCAAGGCGATTGTTAAGGGCAAGCACTCTATCCTCAAGGAAGAACAGCCTCTCCGCAATCTCCTCAAAGGCTTGCTTGACCTCATCTTCACTGGCAGGGAGCTTCCTGGCTATCTCCTCCAGATCACCCAGGGGCGGAGATTCAACATCCTCCGGAAAAGCCTGCCTCAGAATCTCCAGCAGGTTTTCTATCTTGGAAATATTCTCAGAGGCCTCTATTCTGATCCACGAGCCTCCCGCAGCCTTGAGTTTAAGCTTCTCCACTAATTCGCTGCCGTCGGAGGCAGAGTTTATGAAGTGGATTACACCCTTATCCTTAAGCTCCTTGAGCACGCTGTTCTTGTGCTCTTCTAGGAGCACCGCCTCTACCTTCTTCATTGGCAAGGGCTTAAGCATATCGCGACCCTCTGTTCAGTAAACAGGTGGGTTAATATACTGCTCAGTTTTTAAATTTTTCTGCCACTCTCAAAAAGTTGTTCACCATGCTCGGGTAGGAAAGCACGTGAACATGCATATAGTTTGCAAGGGTGTTGTCTTTTATTATACCATCATGGGCGCCGTCCACACCCTTTCCTCTCTCAACTCGGTACGCAAAGGTTAGCTTCTCAAAGGCTTTAACCTTGGAGTAGTGGAACTCGTGTCCCACCAAGAGATCACCACTCCTGCTTATGGGATTATCGCGAACAGCAAGATTCTTCACATAGCCCAAAGCCTGAAACTTAGCCTCCATTTTCGTGGCAATGGGCAGGAAGCCCACCATCTCGTATTCATGATTATCTCTGGTATTTATACTTTGCCCCAGGTACATGAGCCCGCCACACTCTGCGTAGCAGGGCTTACCGCTGGCACAGAAGTCGTATATGCTTTGCCTTAGCCTGTGGTTGCGTTCAAGCTGCTCTGCCATTATCTCAGGAAAACCTCCGCCTATGTAGAGGGCATCTAAATCTTTTGGTAGCGCTGAATCGTGAAGCGTGTCTATTGGCACCAGCTTTGCCCCCTGGGCAGCGAAGGCATCGAGGTTGTCCTGGTAGTAGAAGGTGAAGGCTACATCCCGAGCAACACCCAGAGTAACCTTCGGCTCTCCTGGCTCTGAAAACAGGGGGTTGAGAGGGACCTCCTCAATCTCGGGCGCATTGCTCGCCACCTCGAGGATGCCGTCTATGTCTATGTGTTCCTCCACTATGCTCGCTAGGTTGTCGAAGAGTTGCTCGAGTTTATCCTTCTCGTACGCTGGTATTAAGCCGAGGTGACGCTCAGGTATCTCTATGCTCTGGCTTCTCGGCACGGTGCCGAAGACGCGCATCTTGGCAAGAACTTCAACGGCAGTCTTTGCCTTGTACGCATGCCTGGGGTTGCCCACGCGGTTCAGCACAACACCTGCTATGTCCACGCTTGGGTCAAATAGTTTGTAGCCAAGAACGAAGGGGGCGGCTGTGCGGGAGATTCGCTCCACATTAGCCACGAGAATTACGGGAGCCTTAATAACCTTGCTAACTTCAGCGGTGCTTCCCTTCGCATCGACAGCGTTGTGGCTGTCGTACAGCCCCATCGTGCCTTCGATTACAGCTATATCAGCGCCCTTGGAGTTCCTTACGAAGGTCTCTAAGATGTCCTCGTCGCGCATCATGTAGCCGTCTAAGTTCCTGCTCACCCTCCCCGTGGCGAAGAGGTGATAGCTGGGGTCGATGAAGTCAGGACCAACCTTGAAAGGCTGCACCTTGTAGCCGCGGTTGCGCAGGGCGCGCATTAAGCCGATGGAAATGACGGTTTTGCCAGCTCTGCTGGAGGTGCCTGAGATGAGAATCCGCGGGATATCCATGGCATAACCTCTTGGGCAGAGGCTCGCCTAACGTAGCAAAGCAAAACTGAAGCCCTACGCCTCTACCGCGAAAATCTCCCTGCCTTCCTCCACATAGCTCAGCAAGGAATCGCCAATTTCGCTGTTCTTCGCCAGCTTAACCTCCCCCTTCCTGCCTATCGTCGCCGTGAACAGGTAGTCATCACCCGCGTAGAACTTCATCATCCTGCCTGCGTAGCCCTTGCCAAGGATGAGGTGGATGTAGTGCTTGGTCTCCGCCACATCCACTGGCACGCGCGGCGCAGCGCTACGCTCAGGCTGCGCCTTCTCGGCGAAAGTGCGCACATCTATGGCTAAGCCTAGCTTCTTTTCCAGCGATGCGATGCGCTTGCCCTTCCTGCCTATGAGCGCTGGCAGGTAGCGTTCATCCACGTACACAGTAGCCCTGCCCTCGCTTACCTCCACATTCACGCCTGCGCTGCTTGGGAGATGGCGTCTAACCTCCTGGAGAACACGCTCAGAGGCGAGCCTCTCCACAGGCTTGGCCTCGCGCACCTCAGCGACGGGCATTACAATTGTCTCCTCGCCGAAAGTGTAGATCTCATACTCTGTGGTGTCGCTTTCGAAGTCCTTCACCTCAATCACGGGCCTGGCGAGGTCAGCCTCTACCATGCCGGCAGGCACCTTTACAGAGAACACCACCTTGTATACCTTCTCCACCCTGCCGTCCTTGATGAAGATTACAGTGTCCACAATCTGGGGAATCATTCCCAGCTCCACCCTGCCGATGAGGCGCTGCAGGGCATCTATGGCTTTGGTAGCGTGCACCACACCCACCATGCCCACGCCAGCCAGGCGCATGTCCGCAAATATCCTGAAGTCCCTCGTCTTGCGCACTTCGTCATAAATTGTGTAGTCAGGGCGCACCAGTAGCAGTATATCGGCGGTCTTCTCCATGTCTCCCTCCAGGGGGGCGTACTGAGTAATCTCATCGCTAACCTGCAAATCGCGAGGCGACTCCATGGTTTTGACTATCTTGCCAAGAGAGCGGTAAAACTCGGCTAACGCCTGAGAGAAGGTGCTCTTGCCAGCGCCCGGCGGTCCGGCGACGAGTATCCCCTCAGCTCTCTCGCGCAGGCGCTGCAGGAGCTTATCGCTCAGCCTGTAGTCCTCAAGCGATACCTGGGCAATCGCTCGCACAGCGGTAATCTCAAAGCCGTCGCTGAAGGGCGGCTTGGCGATGGCGATGCGAATCTCTCGCAACTGAACAACGCTTGCCCCGCGGCGCTCTATCTCTATGAATGAATCCGGATCAACCTTCGCATACTCCAGAATCTCCCTCGCCAGCTTTGCCAGCTCCTTCTCCGTTAAAGGCTTCTCACCTATGGGCACGAGTTTTATATTGCCCGGCCTGCCCTTCTTTGCCATTGGCACTACACGCTCTCGCAGGTGAACCGACATCGTCTCAGCATCGAAATACTTGAGTATACCCAGCTTACGCTTCACCCGCTTGGCGCGGAGGTACTTCACCTTTATCCCCTTCACGCGAGCCACCATCGCCTGCACGCGGTCGCTGGTAACGAGAACGCCGCCCGTCTCCTTTGCCACATTCCTTATTATGTCGTCGATGAAGCGCAGCTCGTGCTCCTTTGGGCGCGAGCCATAGAACTCCAGAGTAATAACCCCAGCCTCCGCCTTTTCGCGAAGATGCGCCAGCTCCTCAAGACCATTGAATCCGCTCTCCTTGCCCTGATTTGCCTGGTGCTCTAGCTCTGCCACCACCGCCTCAGGTACAATAATCTTCGCCCCGGCGTAATCCTTATTCTTTATAAGCTGGGTTATCCTTCCATCTATTATAACCGAAGTATCTGGTACAAGAATCATCTTCTACCTCCATAAACCTTCTCGGGGTCAAACATGCGCTCGCCCTGGGTTACCCACTCACCCTCGCGGAGCACGCGGTGGAAGCAGGAGTAGTACCCCTCGTGGCACGCTGCGCCGCGCTGCTCTACCTTAAATAGCAGAGCATCGCCGTCGCAGTCCAAGCGCACCTCCTTGACAACCTGGAAGTTGCCGGAGGTCTCGCCCTTAACCCAGAGCTTTCTGCGGGAGGTGCTGTAGTAGGTCATTTTTCGCGTGGCGAGCGTCTTTGCCAGAGCCTCGCGGTTCATAAAGGCTACCATAAGCACCTCTTGAGTGCGGTAATCCTGAACCACAGCGATGGCAAGCTCTTCTCCAGCGAGCTTAATCCTGAAGTTAACCCTGTCTAACAACTCCTCCATATTAACTCCACTTAATTTTATTGTCCCCACCCTTTATTACTGTTATTCTTAGATGTGCCCCAGTAGGATTACATGATTTTTACAAAAGTAACTGAAAGTAAACCCTACTCCATCCCCTCCAGCACAACCTCGGCGATGTCCTTCACCTCAAGCTTAGCCCCGACCTCGGCTACGCCCTTCTTGAGCACACGCTTGCACTGCTGGCATGCGGTGACCAGAACGCTGGCGCCTGTCCCCTCGGCTTCTCTCGCCACAGTGTGGGAGATGTCCGAAGTGAGCTCCGGCTCAACAAGCTCCAGGTCGCCACCACCGCCACAGCACAGCGCAATCTCCCTGACGCGGGGCATCTCCACAAGCTCCGCTTTAAGGGCACGCAACACTTTGCGCGGCGCCTCGTAAATCCTGGAATGCCTTCCAAGGTCGCAGGGATCGTGATAGGTGAGCTTTACGCTGTAGCCGCGAAGCTTCAATCTCTTAGCCTCTATAAGCTCCTGGATAAACTCCGTGTGATGGTACAGCTTCGCATTAAGCGAGTAGTGCTCCCTGAAGGTGCGATAGCAGCTCGGGCATGAGAAGACCACCTTGCTTGCGCCGGTCTTTTCAATCTCTTTGGTGTTGTGCTCTATAAGCTGCGCAGCCTCGCTGTGCATACCAGCGACGATAAGCGGGTAGCCGCAGCACCACTCATTTTCACCCAGAATAGCGAAGTCCACGTCGGCCTTCTCCAGCACCTGCACCACCGCAGCTGGTATGTCCTGAATTTGAGGCGAGAAGCTGGACATACACCCAACGAAGTAGATTACCTCCGCCCGCTTCCTGAACAGCCTTTTTGGAGGAGAGGGCATGAATTCAGCCCACATCGCGCGTTCGCTGTTTGGAAAGTTCGCCACGTTCTTGTTGTTCGCTATTGCCTCGCGTATAAGCTCGAGGCTCTTCGGGTAGGCAACGCTAGGCTTTGGCATTACAAGCACCAGAGTAAGTGAGCAGTTTCACAAGGGCAAAGGCTACTCCATCGACTCCAGCACCAGCTCGGCGATGTCCTTAACCTCGTAGCGCTTGCCCTCATGCTTTTCAGCGGCTGACTTAATAACACGCTTGCACTGCTGGCACGCTGTAGCGATGGTGTCTATGCCCACTTCATCAGCCTCGTGGATAATCTGCATTGACACCTTCTCAGTAATCTTCGGGTTGGCTATCTCCACGTCGCCACCGCCACCGCAGCACAGCGCAAATTCGCGGTTGTTTGGAAATTCTCTGAACTCAACACCCGGTAGCGCATTTATTACCTCTCGGGGCTCATCGAAGACGCGGGAGTTTCTGCCAAGGTCGCAGGGGTCATGGTAGGCGACGCTGAGGTTGAGGGGCTTCTTCAGCTTTAGTTTGCCTTCCTGAATCAGCCTGGCGATAAATTGCGAGTGGTGCAGAAGCTCTACGCCCTCTATCTTCGGATACTCATGCGCAAATGTGTGGTAACAGCTTGGGCAGGAGAAGACGACGGTTTTCGCTCCTTTGGCTTTTATCGCCTCGATGTTGTGCCTGATGTGCTCCTCTACCTCTTCCTTCATGCCCAGGATCATCAACGGGTAGCCGCAGCAGTACTCCTGCTCGCCCAGGATGGTGAAGTCCACGCCCGCCTTCTCCAGCACCTGCACGAACGCCGCTGGTATATCCTGCACCTGCGGGGAGAAGCTCCCCACGCAGCCCACGAAGTATACCACCTCAGCTTTATCCTTCTGGTAATAATCCTCAGGCGGCTGGGGTATGAAGAAGTCTATCCACATCGCTCTATCGCTGTTGGGGAAGTTTGCCACGTTCTTCTCATTCACCACCGCTTCGCGAACCATATGGAACTTCTTTGGCAGAAGCCCACGGTGGTAGAGGTTGGCTCTAACGGCGATGCCCAGCTCACGGGTGTTTATGAACACTGGGCAAGCTTCGGCGCAGCGCGCGCAGAGGAGGCAGTTGTACACCTCGCTTTCAGACATGGCTTTGCCTTCTTTCTTCGCCCACAGCTTATCTGCGAAGTGCTCTGCCTTAATCTCCTGCTTTACGTGGGAGTTAATCGCGGCATAGCTCAGGTAGGTCTCCAGTTCAGGATCCGCTTTCGTTGCCTCGTAAACCTGGCAGTTGAAGGTGCATATCTGGCACTTGACGCATGCATCGAGCTGAATGAGCTGGCGGGAGGTGAAGTCTATCTCTGCTGGCTTGCCCTCAACGCCATGGTAGTCGTAGGGGAAGGCGTTGATAAGCATAACAAAAGGCGAGGTGAAAATATGCCACAGCTTCTTGTTGTAGGGGATACTGGCGAAGAGCGAAGTCAGAAGAAGCGCGGAGAGGACCCAGAGACCATCGTTAAACCCGCCAAGGAAGGGCAGGGCTTTGCTCAAGCCGTAGGCTATGAACCAGTGACGTGCGATTTCATCGGGCACATTATAAGCCTGAAGTGCCGCCGCCTCGCCGAGGAATCGGAAGATGAACCATCCGCCGAGGTTAATCACCGCAAGCTTGTCCACCAGCGTTGTCTTTATCGGAAAAGCTTTCGCAACGAAGCGGCGGTATATCGCTATGAACTCACCCAGAAGCACCATCCCACCAAAGATTTCGTTAAGCAATGCGTAAGTGGCATCTATAGCCTGGAAATTCGCCGGGTTGACCGTCGCAAGATAGTAGTAGTCCACGAAGGGCGCGAAGAAGAAGAGCAGAACCTCAGAATAGCCATGAAGCTGCTCCACCCGCGTTGAACCCTTGATGTGATTTACTAAGATTATGCCCACGTAGCCGAAGATTATCAGAACCTTCATCAGCCAGCGCAGCTTGTCCTGCCTAAAAAGCCTGCGCTGCAGGAAGACCTCCATCACAAGCCGCTCTATTAGCGTAACAATATTCCGGCTGAAGATGTTGCGCACCGCCCACTTAACACTTCCAGTGAGGGAATGCCTGCCCTTGAGCCAGAGCGCTATGTTCCACGCCACGCCTATGAGCATTATCGCCGTGCCTATGATGAAGAGCACCACGAAGAGGGGTAGTCCACCGAGCATTATCATAGTGCCACCACCTTAAGCTGGGTAATTCTAAGTGATTGTGATAACCTTTATAAAATTTGCTATTATTAATTATGATAGATTTTAGTTGAAAGCAGTTAAATTATTTTGACACCTAACCAAAACATATATATCCTTCCTTCGCGGAAAGGTATATGGGGATTAAAATGCCAAAGATGAGGTTTCTTGTGATTCAAAAACCAAAGGATGAGGTGGTGGGAACGACCCCGCCAGGGGAGATGATAGAGCACGTGCTGAGGCACATAGAGTACTTCCGCGAGCTAAAGGAGAAGGGCATAGTTATTGAAGAGGGAGCCTTCGCAGGTGTCAGGGGAGGCTTTGGAATCTTTGAGGTGGAGAGCCTGGAGGAGCTGAACAGCATACTCAACCACGCGCCGGCGATGCCGTATATGCACACTGAGATTTATCCCCTCGTGAGCCGCGATACCCGCGTTAAGCAGCTTGAGGAGCAGCTCCGAAAGCTGAGGCAGAAGCTGGAGGTGTACGCGTAGCTTTTCAACTTTTTTCTTGTCACCCACGCCTTTTAAATCAGGTGATATATTGAGGATAAGGTACTGTGCTTTCTGCGGTAGCAGGCTTAGGGATAACTCCAGATTCTGCCCCTCCTGCGGCGCTGACATGGCGCCCTTCTATGCGCTGGTAGATGCGAGTAGCTTTGCCGGCGAACTTAAGCGGATGATGAGTGAGATTATAGATGCCAACGCTAAGGCTTTAGAAGAGCTTGCGAGGCAGATGGAGCGCGGCGAAGGCGGTGTGTTCTTCTCTGTGGAGATGCAGGGGGGGAAGCCACCAATTATCCGCACCGGCAAGCCAGAGGATTTGAAGAAGATACTCAACGAGATCCCTCTGCCAGATTTTGTGAAGGAGATGTTCAGCTCCGGCGAAAGCTACGAGGCGGAGTTTAAGGAAGCCAGGGTGGAGAGGCGCCAGTACGCGAGGGGTGAGGTTATCCTGGTGGAGATGCCGGGCATCGCAAGCATAGACGACGTTGAGGTGGTGAAGAAGCAGAGCAACTTGGAAATTGCGGGCAAAGCAGGGAGAGTGGTGTACTTCGCCCAGGTTCCCCTGGAGGAGAACTCCACCGTCGTAGAGACATCGCTCAGCGACGGCGTGCTCAGGGTTGTGGTGGATAGAAGCAGACCTTGAATTAAGCTTTAAACCAATCAGATACTTTCTCTTGTGGAAAGAAATTATCTCCTGAAACAATAATGTGTAGTCTTGTATATACACCTCTCGGGACAGATAGAGCCCCAATACTATTTAATCTTTCACTTGGTTTCAAATTATAAGTTTTTTCTCTAGTCTGGGAATACACTTTGCCTTCTTCTGTTGTATCGAATCCTGCCCAAATTTTCAGATTTTCAGCAGTTGCAGAACCTTCATTCTTAACGGTTATATTTATCTCGTAAGTAACATAAAATGGGCTTGAATTAACACTTCTAGATGTAAATTCTACGGTTATAATAGGCTTTGGAATAAAGTGCCTTAATATTGCCTCAGTTCCTGTATATTCATCTGGTATCTCGCCGATCTCCCAACCTTCTCCTGTGGTTTCTATGTAGCAAAAACTATTACCATTACTATCCTCATAAGTGCCTTCTTCGCATTTAACCCCAACTGCCATATGGTTTGGGAATTCCAGCAAAACAGCATCATACCCTAATTCATTAATTAAAACAGCTGTCAAAATTGATAAATCTTCACAGTCACCACCTTTGTCTACTAATGTTTCTATCGGGTATCTGGGATATTCATCGAAAGGTGTTGTGATGTTATCAGATGTATAAGGCAAACTTTGGACAAAACTAATAACAAAATTTACAGTTTCATATTCATCAAATCCGTTTCTTTTTGAGACGTTTTTAAACAAATTTGCAAGTTGTGAGATTAGTCTATCGTCATAGGGGTCAGTAGCATAAATTGAATAATCTCCCGTCGGTGGACGTGGCTTATTTTTATAATACTCATATAGTGTTTTAGGAAATATTAGGTTCCAGGCATATTGATTTCCTTTGAAATTCCATTTATATTCTCTTAGAATGTAATTTTGTGTCTCATTTGGTGGAATACAAAATAGCTCTTCTACCCTTGAAGCACACTGATAGTTAGTAGAAACATCGCAATAGTATATTGTTCTACTTTGCTTGAAATTTGTACAATTGTTCCATGAAGATGGTTCTGGGCACTGAGGACAAAATTTTACATCCGTTTCTTTTACACTAAAATCTGCGTTATCTGTTGGGATAAATGTGTATGTAAGAAACCCTAAAAATAATAAGAAGTTGAATTCATAAATAAGAAATTTCACAAGATAATCGTTAATCTTGTTGGATCCATTAGAAATGGATTTATTTAGGTTAGAGATCCTGGTGAGAATGTTAAATATCAAATCGGGCCCCCCAAATCATACAATTAATGTTTTATTTGTTCTATTTAAAATATAACTTTTACAATGCGATGCGACATCCGAAAAATAAGTTATATCTGCTGATGACGGCAAATAGCTAAATTTTCACCTAAATTTTTATATTTCATGAAATGAGAGCAATGTGAAAATTTTAAAAAGAGACAATTAAACAATTTGCTGAATAAACGCCTATATCCTTTTTGCTTTTTTGGTATCAAAAATTATACTTGTGCACACAATCCTCGGCTCTTATTCTGTCGTAATCGCGAGCCATCGCAGGCGTTAGCCAGGGCTTTACGCTTTTCATGGCGTAGCGTATGTCCTCCATGGTTACAATTACGCCGTCGCCTGAGGCGCGCTGAATCGCCATAAGCTTGGCTTTGCGCGCCAGGCTCTCCAAGTCCCAGCCCACGTAGTACTCCGTCTCTTCTGCAAGCTTCTCCAGGCTTACATCCTCAGCAAGGGCGACGCCAGAGAAGTAGTACTTCAGTATTGCTAGGCGGTCTTCATAGCTCGGGCGGGGCACGTATATCTTCCTGCCCAGCATTGAGGTGCGCGTAAACGCCTGGTCAAGCACGTCTATACGGTAGCAGCTCGCCGCGACAAAAATCTCGGGGTCGTACGCGACGCTCGCAATTTCCTCATGCACAGCGCGGTGCACTTCCGGCGTTCCGAGCTTATCAGGCTTTCCGTAGGTTGAGCCGTCGCTCCACTCATAGTTAGCGTCCCTGCGGGGAGCTAACCAGTCCAGGTCCATAAGGTGCACCAGCACCGGCTTATGCTCCCGCGCCCACTCGAAGGCTCTGCGGATAACCTCCTCCTGTGCGGTGCATTCGCGACCTCGTATGATTAGGTAATTAACACCAGCCTCTTTAGCGCTGGCCTCTATAAGGTGCCCTCTGCCTGTGCCCAGAGGTCCCCACACTATAACGCCAGTGGGAGGCTGGATTCCTGCCTTTTTCAGAGCTTCGCCGTACTTAAGCGGCGTAACCACAATATCGCGGAACCTCTCCTTTACCTCATCGTAGCCCGCGATCTGCTCAAAGCTGAAGCGTGGCTCGAGAACATCGAGGTAAACCTCAAAATACTCCTCGATGCTTTTTTTAGAAGAGCCCTCAATATCCTCGTAGCTCATCCGCTTGGTCATGTTCTCCCCCTAATACATGTAGCGGTGCTTGCACTCCTCTTTATAAATATCGTCATAGCGGCGCAGCATCTCCGGCGTAAGCTCAGGGGTTATGCGCTCAAGTGCTTGCAAAAAATGCCTGAGCTTAACGCTGCTGAAGTTGTTTTTCTCCTCCTTTATTGCCATGAGCGTCGCCTGCCTTGGCAAGGAAAACAGCTGGGAAGGCGTGTGGTAGGCTGTTGCTTCAGCGAGCTTCTCCAGCGAGACGTCCTCGCCTAAGGGCACGTCGCTGAGCACCCTCTTGAGAATCTCAAGCCTGTCCTCAAACGCTGCGGGGGGCACGTATATCTTGCGGTCTATCCTGCCGTTGCGCAGCAGCGCCGGGTCGAGAATATCCACACGGGAGCTTGATACGAGTATCTTAACGTCGTCGCGGTCGGCAAGCTCATCCACGCACTTAAAAAGCAAACGCGTCGCCTCGCGAGAGGCGAACACAGGTGGAGGAGGCAGAAGTGCTGACTCAGCCTCGCGGCGCGGCGCTAAAATTTCCACCTCGCTTATGAACACCAAGCTTGGCGCCAGTTCGCGAGCAGCGTCGAAGAGGTGCTCAATGCTGTGCTCCTCCTCCACTAGGTTCTTCGCCTGCGCCGATAATAGCGTTACGCCCGCCTCCTTGGCGCTCGCCTCGGCAAATGTAGCAAAGCTGTTGGGTGGACCCCACATGAGTATGCCCCTCGGAGGGCGAAGACCGGCTTGTTTAAACGTCTCCGGGTGCTTCAGCGGGAGCACCACCATCTCCTCGAGGCGCTCCTTCACCTCCCAGAAGCCAGCTATTTCTTCAAAGCCAACCTCAGGCTCCTTAACCTTGAAGTACTGCCCTGGCTCAAGAACCTCGCACATGTTACCTTGCTCCCATCTTCTTTCCTGCGTTAACCATAACCTTAAGGTTTTCTATGGGCGTGCCCGCGTGCAAGCCACAGCTGGAGGAGACTATGTAACCCTCGCTGCCCGCGCTGGTTATGCATTTCTCAACATTACCCTCGATCTCGGCGCGGGTGCCTCGATAGATGGTGTCCACAGAGACGTTTCCGAATAGCGCTACGCGGTTACCAACACGGCGCTTGGCATCGCGCAGGTCAACGCTCTCGTCAACGCTCAAGCAAGAGGCCCCTGTTTTTGCAAGGTCTTCCAGTATTGGTGTGGTGTCACCGCAGATGTGGATTATAACTTCGCCTCCATACTTGCGCAGCGCAGAGCAAACCTTCTTCTCGTAGGGGTAGGCGAACTCGCGGTAGTGCACAGGCGATATTACCTGGGCCGCAGCGCTCGGGTCTTCCATCATTATCCCGTGCGTGCCCAAGTCGATCTGTCTCTTACCTATCTCAATCGCCACCTCAGTCATAAACTCAAGCAAGCGGTGAACCTCTCTAGGCTGGGTTATCATGTCCAGCATGAAGTTCTCCATGCCGCGCATCCACTCTGCGGCGTAGTGAAAGGGCGCTGGAACCTTGCTGCATATGTAGACTTCGCCCTTTGTCTTTTCGAGCAAAGCCTTAAGCGGCTCCCACCTCTCGGGCTTATCCAGGTCTGGCATCTCCAGCTTGTCCAGCTCATCGTAGCTTTTAAGCGCCGGCTCCTTAACCGCGGGTCCACCCTCCAGGGGTATCTTCAGGGTAGTGCCCAGCTCAGTAGGGAGCACCACAAAGCCATTCTCCACCCGCATTGCTCGCCTTTCCTCTCTTGTAATCCCCTGGATGGGCTGGTGGTTGAATATCCAGTCGTAGCCATAGAGGCGCCATGCCTTGAGCTGGCCCTTAACGTAAAGCTTGTTGTCTGTGACGTACTCCCAGGGTTTAACCCCCAGCACACGGGAAGCGTGGGGCACATTTACCATCGGCGCTACTGGCACGCGGTCAGGCGTGCCGCGCTGCATGGCTTCGCGGAACCTCTTTAACGAGTTCACGCTTCCCACGCTCCTTCATAAGCTTCTCGCACAGCTTAACCGCTTTAGCGGCATCGCTTGCGTAGCCGTCGGCGCCAATCTCGCGGGCGTAACTTTCGCTCGCCGCCGCGCCGCCTATAATCACGAGCACATCATCGCGCAGTCCTGCCTCTTCCAGTGCTTCGATGACCTCCCGCATCTTGACTATCGTTGTTGACATCATCGCCGAAAGCCCGAGAATGTCTGGCTTGTACTTGCGTGTCTCCTCAACAAAAACCTGCGTCGGCACATCTCTACCGAGATTCTTAACCTCGAAGCCAGCGCCTTCCAGGAACATGGACACGAGGTTCTTGCCTATATCGTGCACATCGCCGGCGACGGTGCCAATGAGCACCTTACCTTGAACCTCGACTTTATCGTAGTTGAGCAGGGGGCGAATAATGTCCAAACCTCGCTGCATCGCGTGCGCACTGAGCAGCGTCTCAGGTACATAGTAAACCCTGCGCTCAAAGAGGTCGCTGACCACCTCCATGCCTGAGATCATGTCTTTTAGGATGTCGTTCGCAGCTTCGCCGTGTTCAAGGGCAGCGTTGACAAGCTCCTCAATTTCGTATATTTTCCCTTCAATTACCGCCTTCTTTATCTCTTCGCCCATGTCGATAACCAGCAGAAAAGCTAACGTTTGGAATAGCTCTTAAAAGATGTTTAAGAAAATTTTAATTGTCTACCTTGCAGGATATGCTCCACCTCCACCCCGCGCTTCTCGAGCTCCTCGGCTATGAACCTGCGGTGGCAGTAGCGCGGGTTTTCTTCAAGGCACATTATCACCACCCTCCTAAGTCTAGCGCGTTCAATAAGCTCCTTCAGCCCGCGCTTAAATTCTTCCGTGGCAGTATAAGCGAGGTAGCTTGGTTTGCGGTAACCCCCCAGAGCCTTTAAGTGGTGGTAGGCGATGCCCGCACTTTCAAGGTGTTCCTTTAACTTCTCCTGCTTGAAATCCTCCTTCTTCGATGTGGGGAAGCTGCGTACATCGATGAGTTCCTCAATCCCGAGGCTTTTTAGGGTGCTGATAAAATCGGAGATGCTCATCTTCGCATAGCCTATTGTAAACACCTTCATACTCATACTCCGTCACCCTATCGCTTCGCGAGACGGGTAACTCCGTCACCCGAAACTGCGTTCCGGGTAACCCAGCAGCCGTTCAGAAGCATCTCCAGCTTGGGGTGGGTGAATGAAGTGTAGTCCAGAATCAGGAGGTCCTTATTCTCGCCGAGAATGGTGTCCACATAGCCGTACCAGTACACAACTATGCCAGGACCAAAGTTTTTTATGTAGTGGGAGAGCTGCTTCCTCATATAGAGCTTGTGCTCTTCCTCGTCTGCGAAAACTGCCTTGCTTTCCACCCACGCTACGCGCATTCCGAGGATTCTCAAGCCACTGACCAAGAAGTCGGGGGTCTTTGCTCCTGCCATCTTGACCATACTGTCCTCGCTTATAAAGGCCGCGCCTCTGCTGCGAAGCCAAGCTTTAATTATCTCCTCTCCCAGCTCTCCGCGAATGCGCTGCCTTTCGTGGGCTTGCCTGGAGAATACAAAATCCCTAGCCTGAGCATCAGCTAACTCCATATCCAGCCTCTCATTGCCGGAGCCCTCGCCATTGAGGGCAAGCCTCTTCACCTTCTTCCTGGAGAAACCCATGGCAGAGAGCAAAAAGCGAGCGATGAGTACGGGTGGGAAGTTCCTCTCTTCGGCGATTTCCACAATGCTCTTGCCAGCCTCCCACTCTGCAAGAAGCTCCTCTTTACGCTTCTCCAAGAGGTGGTAGCTCTCCTTTACGCTTCTAACAACCTTCAGGTTGAGCACAGCTTCCAGCACACCCTCTGGCAGGCGAAGCTTCTTAGCGTAAATGCACGCATCCTCTGGAGAACTTACCAAGGAGTATATATGCCGGTACTCCTCTTTCCTGAGGGGCATTTTTATAACCCCCAAGGTTAACGCTGGAAAAATACAAAAGGCGGGCAGAGGGATAAGAAAACATGCGCTATTTAATTCACACCTCAAGCGGTGACTTTGTGTGCAGGGCGAAGCTTGCGGATACCTTCTTCGCCCGTGCTATAGGTTTGATGTTCAGGCGGGATTTAGCTAGAGATGAGGGGCTGCTGATAAAGTTCCCGGGCTACGCAAAAGGTGCAGCAATCCACTCCTTCTTCATGCGCTTTCCCATAGACCTCTACTTTATTGGCGAGGATATGCGCGTAGTTGAGCACGCGACGCTTAAGCCGTGGAGCTGGTACAAGCCAAGCAAGGCTTGCACCTATGTGCTTGAGGTAAAAGCGGGGAGCGTCGCTTTAAAGCCAGGGGAGAGGCTGAGGCTCACCCCTCTGCCCTGAACCTGCGCAGCAGGAAGGTGTAGAACTCCTCCCCGCTCTTCCTGCTCAGCCTTTCAAGTATGAGCTCTGGCGTGGAGCGCGCGAGCTTTCCCAGCACTGGG
Organism: Candidatus Pyrohabitans jungbluthii; assembly: GCA_002010065.2. Classification (GTDB taxonomy): domain Archaea; phylum Hydrothermarchaeota; class Hydrothermarchaeia; order Hydrothermarchaeales; family BMS3B; genus Pyrohabitans; species Pyrohabitans jungbluthii. The sequence continues at coordinate 298,315 of MTMD02000002.1, forward strand.
TTGCGGTCGACGATGAGGTTCAGGTTCTCATCTAAGCCCTTAGCCTCAATGCCGTCGATGCGCACGCTGGGCAAGCCCAGGCTGAGGAGCTCTTCCCCCAGGTGGGTTACAATCGCCACAAGTGTGCCGCTATCGCGGGAGAACCACTCCAGCATGGCTGCGATAATCTTCGCCGCGGCTCCAGGTTCAGTCACCGCCTCTATCTCGTCGGCCAGAATAAGCCTACGCTCAGCCTTGGAGGCTGCTATCCCCGCGAAGCTCCTGAGAAGCGACTCAAAGGCACCTGCTCCGCTTTCTCCGCGCCGCTTTGCAAAGAAGTAGAGCTTTTGCAACAGTGGTACCTCGGCACTCTCCGCGAGCACAGGCAAGCCGGACTGAGCCATTATCTGCACCTGGGCTATGGTCTCGAGAAGCGTAGTTTTGCCCCCCGAGTTCGCGCCGGTGATAACAGCGATTCTCTTGCTGTTAAAACCAAGCTCATAGCTCACCGGCTGGGGTTGAGAGGAGGCGCTAAGCAAAAGGTGGCGCGCATTCACAAAGCGAAGCCTCATGGCTTCGCTCACCTTTGCCTGAGTTGCGGAGTAGCGCAGACTGAAGCTTCCCAGCGCTAGGAGGTAGTCAAGCTCAAGGGCAAGCTCAACGCTGCGTTTTACGCCTGCTACCTTGCTCGCCAGCTTAACAGCAAGCTCCCTCTTTGCCGCAAAGCTACGGCGTGAAGCCTCGGCGCTGAGCCACGCTTCCACGTCTGCGCTCCTTTCAGGGTTGAGTTCTATGGGATAGGAGACAGAAAATAAGCCTGCGAACCTCAGCGCCTCACTGCTTAAGCGGAGCCTCTCCGCAAGCTTCGCCTCGTATTCCTCCGCCACCTCTGCTATAACCTCGCGAAGCTCCTCCGGCAGGTAGCTTCCGGGCGAGGCGCTTATCCTAGCAAGCAGGTCAAGCATCTCTGCGCCGCGAATTGCCACGCCCCGCTTCTCCACACGGCGCTCAACCTCGCGGTTTGCCTCTTCCACGCAAGCTTCGCTGAGAAGTGCAAAATTAGCGCTGGCATAGGCGTAGGGGTTCTCATCCTCCTTCAGCCTTTTGATCCTCTCTGCGATGCGTGCAAGCTCTTCGCCACTCAGGTGCTCCTTACCTATGAGGCGGAGTCTCTCCTCTCCGACTATAGCGAGCACCTCTGCACAGGTCTCAATCACACTGAGGTTCTCCTCAAAGAAGGATAGGGTAAGCTCGGGAAGAGCTTCAGGCTCTGAGAAATCTGGGAATACCTCCGCATTGGCAGCACCGCCCAGCATGGAGGCGTAGCCTTTGCTTCCCTGAATATAGCGCACCAGCTCGAAACTGCGCAGCGCTTCCAGGTCTTCTGGGCTCTCTACCAGGAGTACCTCTATGATGCCTCTGTACTTAGATGATAGCTCCTGGTAGAGTTCCTCGTCCTCCACTGCGAGCACCTGCGAAGCCACCCTCACGTTTCGAGGGGTTTTCGGATAGCCCATGCCCTTAAGCAGGCGACGAACCTCGCGAAGCTTCTCTGCGCCCAGCGCCTTCGCAAGCTTTACACCCAGCGCAACGTCGCGACGCAGCACCTCCAAGCTATTTTCAGACGCCACAGGGTAGAAAAGCGAGAGCTTCGCCTTAGCGTAGCTCGTGCATGCCTCTTTGCGCAAAGCTTCGAGCACCTGCGCGTATATCTGCCTAGCCTCCGGGGTGGCTAGTATGTCGGCATACTCCACCCCCGTAACCCTTGAAAAAATCTCTCTTGCTATTTCCACCTGCTTCGCTGGCGCTACGCTGGAAGAGAAGAGCTCATAGAACCTGAGGGAAGCGAAGGAGCGCAGCGCCCTGGCTTCGCTGCCATAGGCTGAGATAAGCTCGGCCCTTACCTTCTCTCCCACACCTTTTATATCTCTCAGGCTTGTGAGCATGCTCACCTCTCCCAGGGGAACCTGGGGTCGAGGTACTCAGCTAAGCTGGGCAGCGCCTCTTCAACCAAGCAATTATCGCCCACCAGCACCTCTGCTCCTGCCTCCAGTGCCCTTGCCACGTGACTGGGCACTCCCCTCTCTCTCAGCTTGCCCGCGTCTATGAAATCTTTCAGTAACTCATCAGCGCGAACATGCTTTCGCTTCAGGTACACAACCCACCTGTCGCCGCGAATGAATGGTCTGGAAAGCGTGTTTTCCCCACCGACGTACTTCTTCAGGAACCTCGGCTCATGCGGAGAGTTCACCTTTGGACCCAAGTGGAGCTTAACAGCGGGTATCTCTGTGCTCGTGAGCTCAAAGAATAGCAGCGTCTTTTCACCCACATGAAAGGCGCTGCCCACGACACCGAAATCCTCATTGCGCAGTACAGCTTCGAAGAAGCGCTGGGCTTTTCTCAGCTGGGGGTACAGGATGTCGTCCACCACGTGGGGGGTGGGAAAGCTCAGCGCTATAAGCGCAGTCCCTCTCTGCCTGAGCAGCTCTCGCAGCGCCTGCTCGCTAACCTCCCTCTCCCGGGGGAAGAAGAACTCCAGCCTCGGGTTTGCCAGGTACTCCTTAGCAGCATAGATAAACTCGCTGAACCTCTGCAGAGAGAGCGCCGCCGCAACGTTGCGGTTCTCGTCAACGGGATCGAGGAAGATGAGCGGTGAGGAGAACTTCCTTCGCACTGCCTTCTCGTCAACATCGCCGCGAAGCGAGAGCACTTCTCCTCGCTTAAAGTGCTTCGCGGCTTCAAGCACGCGAATAAAGCTTCCAAACTTTATCACCAGAAGCTCGCACAGATAGCCCGAGAATCCCTCCACCTTCGCCTCGGCGCCGTAGCAGCCTATGCCCTTGAGAAACTGCTTTAACAGGCGAACTTCGTTTTCCAGGCCGGATATACGCTTCTTAACATAGTCGTTGTGGAAAGGCGTTCTATCTACAGCGCTCTTCAGGTAGCTCGTGTCTTTTATAGCATAGCACGGCACAAGCTCAACGTCATAGCCGCGAAACTCTCCCCTGACATACGGATGCTCCGCATACCTCTTCTCCACCCTCTTCAATACCCGCGAAGCTATGCTCGTGACTATGCGCTCCATCTCTTCCTTGGAGTACTCCTCCGGGAAGAAAATAAAAACGTCCAGATCCTTCTGATAGCGCAGCCAGGTGCCTCGAGAGGCGGAGCCCAAGAGGCGTGCATAAAGGCGGCGATCGTACTGCGAGGCTTCAGAGTCTATGCGTGCAACCAGCTCCTTCTCCACCTCTCTTAGCTTAGCCTCCTCCTCCGGGGTGGGCACTATCCTGCTGAGCACCTCCTCAATAACCTGCATGGGTTAAGATATGCAGAGAAAAATAAAAGGTTATTCCCTCTCCTGCCTGTAGAGGTATATGTCCATCTTGGGGTAGGGAATCTCTATTCCCTCCTCTGCAAAGCGGCGGTAAATTTCGCTGTTCAGATAGTGCACCGCTCTGCCCTTATAGCGGGGCTCAATAACCCAGCAGAGGAGCTCGAACTCTAAACCTGAGTCGCCGAATCTGCGGAAGCGCACCCTCGGCGAGGGCTTCTCAACAACGTATTCATTCTTCAGGGCTATCTCCTTAAGGAGTTCCTCCACTCTGTCAATATCACTCCCGTAGGCGACGCTTATTGGAACGCGCACCCTGAACCGCGGCTGAGGGGCGCTCTCATTTATTATCTTTGAGCTGGCGATTATTGAATTGGGAATGCTTATCAGCACGTCGTCGCGGGTTTTAATCTTTGTGCTTCTCAGCCCTATCTCCACAACCTCCCCGCGCTCGCCTGAGTCTAGGATTATGTAGTCCCCGATTTTAAAGGGCTTATCCATAAAGATGCTCACCCCGCCGAAGAAGTTAGCTATGGTGTCCTTCGCTGCAAAGGCGACGGCGAAGCCCGCGATGCCAGCGGATGCGAGTATTGGGGTTATATCCTTTTCCCATACGGAGAGCAGCACCATCGCAGCGCCGGCGAGAAGCACCGCCTTGGCAATATTCTCCAGCAGGGGGACAAGTTCCTTCCCCAAGCCTGTGACGTCCACGATACGCACCGCTAAGCCGGTGAAGATAATAGAGATGGAGCGGTATAGTGCGACAACCCAGAGGAGAACCGCCGCAGATTTTAGCAGGTTTACAGTGTATAACTCAACCTGCGCAGGAGGCTGGAGATAGCGCACCGCCTGCACTGCGCCGAAAAGTACTATGGACACGAAAAGGGGGCGGTGTAGTATCTCCACCAGGCGGTCGTCGAAGGTGAAGCGGGTGCGCGCTGTTATTCGCGAAAGTCCGCGGGTGACGAGCAGGTCAACGAGCTTCGCCCCCACTATGGAGGCGAGGAGCAGAACCCCTGCGTTGAAGTATTTCGAGGCTGTAAGCTCAAAAAGCGCTGGGTCCATGAGAAAAAGGTGGTGGAGGGGGGATATAAAGGTTTGGTGGCTGCTTAAACAACCGCCAAAACCCCGGCGAGCACCGCAAGGGCGCCGAAAAACGCGCAGAAGTACTCGAATCGCAGCTTCCTCGCAGCGCCCAGCAGGAATCTTATTCCTACCAAGCTTGCGACGAAGGATGAGGCAAAGCCTGCGGTGAGCACTTCTAAGCTCAGTGTTTCAAACCCTCCGGCAAGCGCGGAAAGCAGGTTTACTCCGGCTATCGCCGGAATAGCCATTAAGAAGGAGAGTCTCAGCGCCTCCTCGCTGCGGAAGCGCAGCATTAGCAGGGCAGCGACTGTGATACCTGAGCGGGAGATTCCGGGCACCACAGCTATAGCCTGGGCTATGCCGGCGATGAGCATGTCTCTACGCATGGCACTCTCCACGCCTTTTGTACCTGTGGCTGGCGAAAAGTGAAGCAGCAAAGCGGTGGCAAGAAGCGCAAAACCTATTATTAAATTAACGCCCTCACCAAGAGTGGCGAAGCTCTCCCTCGCCATGAAGTACAGGGGTACGCCGACAACGCCTGTGGCAAGGGTGGAGTAAATTAAGAAGATGAGGGTGCCCCTCTCCCTTGAGCCTGCGCTTCTGGATGTTGCAGAGAGAAGCATGTCTTTGATATCCCTACGAAAGTAAACCAGCACCGCCAGGAGGCTGCCCAGGTGGAGGAAGAAGGCGACGTCCAGCGCGGAGAGCGCATCCACGCCGAGCAGGTTCACCATCGCAAGCATTGCCTGACCAGAACTGCTTATGGGCAGCCACTCTGCTATGCCCTGGAGTATGCCGAGCAGTGCAGCCTGAGCTAAATCCATGCACAGAGCTTGTGGCGATGCTATTAAAAGCTTCTGCTAAAACCTGGCGATTCCCCACTTATCGATGGCAGCCTTCAGCTCCTCATGCTCCTGTGCGTACTCCTCCAAGGCTATGCCCTGGAGCGTCGCCTCTAACGCTTGACGCATGGCTCGAGCGCCTGCCTCAGCGCCGAGGGGATGGCCGTAGATTCCGCCACCAGCCAATATCAGCGCATCCTCACCCAGGTAATGAACATTCGCAGGTATCTTGCCGGGATGCTGTCCCCCAGAGGATACAGGCAGGGCACGCCTCAGCTTTCCCATTTTCTGCTTAAGCACAGCAGCGCTCTCAAGCACAGAGTCTATGTCCTCGTACAGCTTGCCGAGAATCGCGCCTACGTGCACCTGATCTCCGCCGGCAAGGCGAGCAAGCTTGCTAACCACGACGGTGCTTATTCCGTGCACCTCGCTGCGCGTAAAGGCGGCGAACATATCGCGGTGGCAGTGCACGGGCACATTTATGCTTGGGTCCTCGCACAGCACGCGCAGCGCCGAGAAGCCCGCGGTGATGAAGTTTAGCATCAGGCAATTGGCTCCGTTTTCAAGGGCGATGTCGGCGTTATCTAAAATCTTATCAACCTCGTCGGTTACGTTGACCGCATAAAGCGTCTTCTCACCCTTCTCCTCGTTGGCTTTATCTATAGCCTCCATTGTAACAGAGACGCGCTCCTCTATCGGGGAATATTCAGGGTTTGCGATGAGCTCGTCGTCCTTGATAAAATCGACGCCCCCTTTCGCAGCGAGATAGCACGCCTCAGCGAACTTCTTTGGCGGCAGGCCAACGCAGGGCTTTACAATTGTGCCTATCAGCGGTCTCCCCTTCACTCCGAGAAGCTCTTTGCAGCCTGAGATTCCAAACTTGGGCCCGCGAAACTCGCTGAGGTAGCTATCCGGAAACTCCAGGTCGAGTAATTTAATGTTCCTAAACTCACCCATCTCGAAGAGGTTGCCCGCCACGGTGGTGAGGAGCATGGGCAGGCATACGCCGAAGTTGCCGTGGGGGAAGGCGATTCTCAGCCTGCCTTTATTTAACTCTCCCTCCTTGCCAAGCTTCTCCACCTCCAGCACCTTGGCGCTGTACCTTGCTATTAGATCGTCGCTCTCAAAGCCCACCCTTACCCAGGTGCCGGTGCTCTGCTCCGCCGCCAGAGCTTCGGCAGCCTTTTCCAAATCCATGGGCGTTTCCAGATAGTAGGTGGCGATGACATAGCTCTCCTCATCTATAGCCTGAGCGAACCTCATAGCTTTGCCTCCTGCTCTGCAAGTAGCATAGTGGCATCCTTCACTCTTAAATCTTCCCCAGCGAGGGTTTTCAGGTGAAGGTAGCAGCTTGGGCAGAAGGTGGTGAGAATCTCCACTTTTGCTGCCTTAGCCTCTTCCAGGCGCTTCTTACCCAGGGAAGCACTTAATTCTGGAAAGGCGAGAGGAAAGCCGCCGCCCGCGCCGCAGCAAAGCGTTTGCTGCTTAGCATGCTTAAGCTCGCGCAGCTCAAGCTGCGGGATAGCTTCAAGAAGCGTGCGAGGCTCCTGGTAAATATTCGCCCCTCTCGCTAGGTGGCACGGGTCGTGGTATGCCACCCTCGCGGCTAATGGCGATAGGGAGAGCTTCTCCATATTCTTGAGGAGCAGCCTTGAGAGGTGCACCACCTCCACCTCGGGATAATGCCTGCGAAAGGTATTGTAGCACCCAGGGCAGGTTACTATGAGCTTCTCCACGCCCCGCTCCTCGAGCTTCGCCCTGTTCTTCGCTATGAAGTCTTCCCAGGCGGAGCCGAAGGTGAGCAGCGGTGCACCGCAGCAGAAATCGCGAAGCACCGCAAAGTCTTCATAAATTAATCCGAGAAGCTTAATCGCCGCCTCCTCTATCTCCTTCGCCCTAAACTGGGTGGTGCAGCCAGGGAAGTAGGCTATGCTCGCCTCGCCTTCGCTAGCGGGCATAACCTCGCCGAAGGGATTGCCCATCTCACGGGTAATCTCCACCTTCCACTCGTGGAGGGGGAGCTCGAGCTTGGAAAAGTAGCGGCGCCTTGCTTCTTCTATCAGTAAAGAAACCTCCACACCAGCAGGGCATGCTACGCTGCATGCGTCGCAGGTGGTGCACTCGAACACGCGGAGCAACGCTTTCTCGCTCGCAGGAATCTCTTCCTCAAGCAAAGCGAGCAGAGTCTGAAGCTTGCCCCTCGCCACGCTTCCCTCGTTCTTTGTCTCTTTAAAGACCGGACAGGAAGCGCGGCAGAAACCGCAGCGCATGCACCGCTTCAGAGCTTGGGCAAAAGAATCCATTACCAGCTAACAAAAAACAGCCGTCAAAAACAAAAATATTAAACCCCAGCGCTCAGTGGACTGGGGCCAAGCTTCTTAATCCGTGCTATGAACTCCTTCATGGTGTTGGCGAAGCGCTCACCTTCGGCGGCGGAAATCCAGCGAAGCATCAAGCGCTCGGGCTCAATCCCCAGCTCAGGTAAGAGCTTCTTGAGCATCTCCACGCGCTTCTCCGCTTTCAGGTTCCCCGAGACGTAGTGGCAGTCCCCTATGTGGCATCCTGCCACTAGCACGCCGTCGGCGCCCTCTGCGAAAGCCTTGAGCACATACGCAGGGTCTAAGCGAGCAGTGCACATCAGGCGAATAATGCGCGCGTTAGGCGGGTACTGCAAGCGCGAGGTACCCGCGAGGTCGCCGCCAGCGTAGGAGCACCAGTTGCACATGAAGGCTATGATTTTGGGTTCAAACTCTGCCATTTTTCCACCTCAGGCTTCTGCTTTTACCTCTTCCTTCCCGCCTTCCTCGACATCTCCGCGCAGCGCTGCTTCGATCATCGCATATATCTGCTCGTCGGTGAAGTGGCGCACCTGCATTGCTCCCGTTGGACATGCCGCAGCACAGGCGCCGCAGCCCTTGCAAATCGCCTCATTCACATGAGCCTTTCTATCCACCATAGTAATTACACCGAAGTCGCAGGTGCGCTCGCATATCCTGCACCCTATGCAAAGCTCTTTGCGCACGAACGCTACGATGGGCTCAGTCTCCACCTCGCCCTTCGCCATGGGTATCGCCGCCCTTGCTGCGGCGGCACTCGCCTGAGCGACGGTATCCGGGATATCCTTGGGTCCCTGGCAGGTTCCGGCAAGGTATATACCATCGGTTAGCGTGTCCACTGGGCGAAGCTTGGGGTGAGCCTCAGAGAAGAACCCATCAGCGCTTCTACTCAGCCTGAGCAGGCGCTGAATCTTGTCGCTGTCTCGCGCAGGCTCCATGCCCGCGGCAAGCACCACAAGGTCAAGCTCCACCTCTAAGGGCAAGCCGAGCAGGGTATCTTCCACCCTCACCAGCAGATTCTTGGTCTTGGGGTCCTCAACTATCTCACCCGGTCTGCCTCGGATGAACTTTATGCCGTACTCCTCCTGCGCCTGTCGGTAGAACTCCTCGTAGCCCTTGCCGTAGGCGCGAATATCCATGTAGAAGATGTAAACCTCCGCCTCGGGGTGCTTCTCCTTGTACAGGCGGGCGTTCTTTATGGAGTACATGCAGCACACGCGGGAGCAGTAGGGGTTGCCCACCTTCGCGTCGCGAGAGCCCACGCACAGGATAAAACCTATGCGGTGCGGTTCCTTGCCATCGCTTGGGCGTAGAAGCTTTCCTCCGGTGGGGCCGCTGGCATTCACCAGGCGCTCAAACTCTAGGCCAGTGATGACATTCTCATAGCGCCCATACCCATATTCCGGCTTTCGCGTTGCGTCGAACTGGTCGAAGCCTGTGGCGACGATTATAGTGCCAACCTCTAGCTCCAGAATCTCATCCTTCTGGTCGTAGTCTATCGCCTCAGGTCCGCACACCGCCTCGCACATGCCACAGCCCAAGCAAGCCTCGTCGTCTATGGTGTAAACCAGAGGCACAGCCTGGGGGAAGGGCACGTATATCGCCTTTCTTACGCCCAAGCCCTGGTCGAACTCGTTGGGCACCTCAACAGGGCACGCCTCGGCGCACAAGCCGCAGCCGGTGCACTTGTCCTCGAGCACCTGCCTGGCGCGCTTCCTTATCTTAACCTTAAAGTTTCCTATGTAGCCGTCTACCTCCTCAACCTCAGCGTAGGTGATAATCTCAATATTCTCATGCCTCGCGGCGTCCACCATCTTAGGCGTTAAAATACACGCGGAGCAGTCCATGGTGGGGAAGGTCTTGTCCAGCTGAGCCATCTTACCTCCCAGGCTGGGGGTCTTCTCCACCAAGTAGACCTTAAAGCCCATGTCCGCAAGGTCAAGAGCGCTCTGTATGCCCGCGACGCCGCCGCCAATAACAAGCGCGGCTTTCTCCACCTTTACCTTGGGCTTCTGCTGAGGCTCAAGGTGGCGCGCTCTCGCTACAGCCATCCTGGTTAAATCCTTAGCCTTCTCAGTCGCCTCCTTGGGCTGCTTCATGTGCACCCAGGAGTCATGCTCGCGTATGTTAGCCTGCTCAAAAAGGAAGGGGTTAAGCCCAGCCTCTTCTAACGCACGTCTAAAGGTCGGCTCGTGCATTCGCGGCGAGCATGCAGCGACGACGATTCGATTGAGCTTGTGCTCTTTTATATCATCCTTAATAAGCTGCTGTCCTGGGTCAGAGCACATGTACTTGTAGTCCCTGGCAACCACGACATTTTTTAGTTTGCTCGCGTACTCGGCAACGTCCTTGCAGTCTACTACGCCAGCGATGTTTATACCACAGTGACACACATAAACGCCAATCCTCGGCTCTTCCTTCTCCTCGTTCTTGGTGCCCTTCTCTCCCTTCTCCTTGTCTTCAGCCATACTTTATCCTCCTTAACGGGACCTCGCTGGCAAGAGGCAGAGGTCTGTGGGTAATCCCTTGGTAAGGACTAACCTCTTTAAGACAAATTGTCATTATTTATAATTATTAATAAAGTTTTTGGTGATGGGTCATTTTCGGAAAACCTTTATAAAGGGAAAGGGGATAATGAGTAAAGTTGCTTTTATGGAGGTTTAATCATGGCGAGGTTTCCTGAGGCAGAGCGGAGACTTTTCAGGGTAAAGATATGCAGAAAGTGCAAGGCGAGAAACGCTTGGCTTGCGCGCAAGTGCAGGAAGTGCGGCTCCAAAGCGCTGCGACCCAAGCGCAAGGAAGCTAAGGGCTGAACCCATGAGGGTGCTTAGCTACATCTCGAAGCTCGTGGCTGAGAGGAAGGCACACTTCACCCTTATCGATCCCGACAAGCAGAGTCCTGAAAAGGCAGGAGAGATAGCAGCGCTCGCACTCAGCGCGGGAAGCGATGCGATAATGGTTGGCGGAAGCGCGGGCATAGACCAGTATATCCTGGACGAGACGGTGAAGGCGATAAAGCAGGAAGCTGGGTCAAAGCCGGTGATACTTTTTCCGGGTGATGTTTCAGGGGTTTCAAGGTACGCTGATGCGATATTCTTCATGAGCCTGCTCAACTCCCGAAACCCCTACTACATCACAGGGGCGCAGGCGGTTGGTGCCCTCGCTGTGAAGCGTGCCGGAATTGAGCCCCTGCCCATGGGTTATATTATCGTCGATCCTGGTGGCGCCGTTGGCTGGGTTGGCGACGCTCGCCCAATCCCGCGCTCAAAGCCAGGGTTAGCTGCGAGCTATGCGCTGGCGGCGCAGTACATGGGAATGAAGCTTGTATATTTAGAGGCTGGCTCTGGCGCAGAGCACCACGTGCCTGAGGAGATGGTCGTCGCTGTTAAGCGCACTGTGGAGATTCCGGTGATCGTCGGTGGTGGAATAAGGAGCGGAGACGATGCCTACCGCGTCGCTAAGGCTGGAGCGGACATAATCGTCACCGGCACAGCCATTGAGAACGCTGGCGATGTTGAAGCCAAGGTTAAGGAGTTTGTAGCGGCGATTGCGAGGGCGCAGAGATAGCGTCGCTTTCTGAGGAAGTTTTATATAGCATTTAGATAAACTCTGCAATGCTATGGATGCACGCGTGGTTTTTGGTGTTGGAGTTGCCCTGATAATATTCGCCATGTACTTCCTGGAGAAGGAGATGAAGAGAGCCGAGATTTTCTGGCTCTTCTCAGGCTTGGGCGTGCTCTTCGGGATAATATCTGTTTACACTGTGGCTAAGAACAGACCAAACTTCGAGTACTACATCGCCATGGCGGTGCTTTTTGTGCTCATAGCCGTGCTTTATTTTGAAGATGAAGAGATACCAAAAAAAGCTGAGCAGGGATAGCATGGAGCTGAGCAACAATGAGAAGCTGGTTTTAAAGGCTCTGGGAGAGATTGGCAGCGCCTCGCCAGAAGAGATAGCAAAGCATACGGAGCTCAACAACAGCGCAGTTAACCGTGCCCTGTACTGGCTGGTGCGTAAAGGCTTGGTCGAGGTGAGGGAGCGGGTAGACAGTGTTATAGCTCTTGACGAAGAGGGCAAGCTTTACGTTGCGAAGGGCTTGCCGGAGCGAAGGGCGCTTGAATATCTGCGCAGCAAAGGCGGCGAGGCTGAAATTTCCGCTCTGAGTGAGGTGCTGGATAAGGGCGAGGTGAATATCGCCTTAGGCTGGCTAAGGAGGAAGAACTTAGCGAATATCGCCAAGGGAAAGCTGGTGCTCACTGAGAAGGGGAAAAAAGGCGATAAAAGCGAGGATGAAAAGCTTCTGGAGAGGCTTACCCAGGGCGAGTTTATGCTGAGCCAGCTCTCACAGGATGAACGCCGCGCTCTGGAGCTTCTGAAGGGCAGGCAACGCGTGGTTAAGGTCGAGGAGAAGAGCTTAAAGGAGGCGAAGCTCACCCCTCGTGGAGAGGAGCTTGTTTCCAGGGGTATAGAGCTTGAGGAGGAGATATCCCAGCTCACCCACGACATTATAAAGAGGGGAGCCTGGAAGGGCAAAAAACTGCGCCGCTACGACGTTACCCTGCCCGCGCCCGAACTCTTGCCCGCGAAGCTTCACCCCCTCAGGATAATAATCGAAGAGATCCGCTCCATCTTCCTGCAGATGGGTTTCAAGGAAATAGCAGGTCCATTGGTGGAGTCGAGCTTCTGGAACTTCGACGCTCTCTTCGTGCCTCAGGATCACCCCGCTCGCGAAATGCAGGACACCTTCTACCTGGAGGAGCCTTCGCGGGCAAGGTTGCCCGGGAAAGAGACGGTGGAGGCGGTTAAGCTTGCCCATGAGAACGGCGCTAATACCGGCTCAACCGGATGGCGCTACGCTTGGAGCGAAGAGGTTGCGCGCACCGCCCTGCTGAGAACTCATACCACGGCAACCACGATACGCCACTTAGCGGCGACACGGGAGCCGCCCATAAAGGTGTTCTGTGTGGATCGCGTATTTCGCAAGGAGCGCATCACTTTCAAGCACCTGCCGGAGTTCCACCAGGTTGAAGGCATCGTTGTGGGCGATGTGAGCTTCTCAGACCTTCTTGGCCTGCTCCGTGAGTTTTACCACAAGATGGGCTTCGAGAAGGTGAGGTTCCGTCCGGGTTACTTCCCGTACACAGAGCCGAGCCTGGAGATTGAGGTGTTCTTCCCCGACAAGGGCAAGTGGCTTGAGCTTGGCGGAGCTGGCATATTCCGCCCGGAGGTTACTGAGCCTCTCGGGATTCGCCATCCCGTTTTAGCGTGGGGTCTCGGCATAGAGCGCCTTGCAATGCTCCGTCTTGGGTTGGAGGACATCCGCGAGCTGTACATGAGCGACATCTCCTGGCTTCGCAGAGCAAAGGTGAGGTAGATGCCGGTTATAAAAGTTGACTACGCTGAGCTTAAGCGCATGCTCAACGCAGAGATGAGCGACGAGGAGCTAATGGAGAAACTCCCCCTCCTGGGCTGCGACATCGAGGGCTTCGACGGTCGCTACCTGTACATAGAGTACTTCCCCAACCGCCCTGATCTGTACTCCGTCGAAGGTATAGCTCGCGCGTACCGCGCCTTCTTTGGGATAGAGCCCGGGCTCAAGGAGTACAAAGCAGAGGAGGCAGAGAACTACCTCCTCGTGGATAAGAGCGTCGCCGGGGTGCGCGATTATGTTGTAGCGTGTGAGGTTAAGAATGTGAAGCTCAGCGACGAGCTAATCGCCGAGCTCATGGAGCTTCAGGAGGACCTCCACTGGGCTCTGGGCAGAGACAGAAAGAAGGTCTCAATAGGTGTGCATGACTCCTCTCGCGTAGCCCCACCGTACCGCTACACCACTGTGAAGCCTGAGGAGATACGCTTCGTGCCCTTGGGTTATGAGCAGGAGATGACACCAAAGCAGATACTCGAGGAGCATCCCAAGGGCGTGGAGTATTCCCACATAATCTCTCGCTACGACCGCTACCCCATAATCTTTGACGCCAACAACAATGTGCTCAGCATGCCGCCGATAATAAATGGCGAGCTAACGCGGGTAACCGAGAGCACGAGAGAATTTTTCATCGACGTAACGGGCACAGATTTAAAGCTTATCTCGCAGGCGCTCAACATCCTCGCCACCGCCTTGGCAGAGCGCGGGTTTACCGTTCGAAAGGTGGAGGTGAGGTATCCTGATAGGACGATTACTACGCCCGACTTTTCCCCTGCGGTTAAAAAACTGAGGAGGAGCTATGCAAACCGCATGCTCGGGCTAAACCTCAGCAACGAGGAGATAAAGTCGTGCCTGGAGAGGATGGGCTACGGAGTTAGGGCTGAGGACGAGGAGGAGCTTGAAGTTCTTGTCCCGTGCTACAGGTGCGACATCTTCCATGAGATAGACCTGGTGGAGGACGTGGCAATAGGCTACGGCTATGGGAACTTCCCTCCCACTTTGCCAGAGGTGCTCACCACCGGAGAAAAGCTGCCCGTGGAGGAGCTTGGAGAGAAGCTGCGCATGCTCATGCTGGGCTACGGCATAACTGAGGTCATGAGTTTGATGCTCACCAACGAAAGGGAGAACTTCTTCCATCTTCGTCGCAAAGGCGAGGCGGTGAGGATAAAGAACCCTATAAGCGAGGAGCACACCATAGTGAGAACCTCGCTTTTGCCCAGCTTGCTGGGCGTGCTGAGGCTGAATAAGCATCGAGAACTTCCGCAGCGCATATTCGAGCTTGGAGATGTCGTTCTGCTCGATCCCAGCGCTGAGACGGGCGCCGCAAGAAAGCGCAGGCTCGGTGTGGCGATAATCCATGCGAAGGCGAACTTCACAGAGGTAAGGGCATTGCTTCAGGGCATCCTCAGAGACCTAGGCATTGAGAGCTACCGGGTTGAGGCGAAGGAAGACCCAGCATTTATCCCGGGCAGGTGCGCCTCTGTGGTGCTCGGCGGAAAGGAGGTGGCGATTCTCGGGGAGATTCACCCCGAGGTGCTCACAAACTTTGAGCTTGAATATCCTGTTGCAGCTCTTGAGCTGGACGTTGAGGCTCTCCTTTAGGGAAAACGACTGTTAAGGACGCCGAGGTTTCTCAGGTCGAAGATGAGCAGGAGATAGCTTAAGATAACCTTGGCATCACCTATGTGGAAAACGAGCTTGTGGGCAAAATAATATTGCTTCTTTCTGCCGGTGCGAAGCTCAAGGAAAGAGACGAAGTTTCCTGATACGAAGTCCACAAAGCTGGCAGGGGTTATTTTCACCTCCATGCCAGCGAGAGCGCTGAGCTTTTTTGTGTGCTCCTCAGAGAGGATACTTCCTACCTCCTTGAGAACCTCTTTGTCATCGCTGTTGGGGAAGTCCGCGTAATCCACCTTCTTGTCAGAGAGTATTTCCACAAAGCGGATGGCATCTTCGATGGGGAATAGCAGGGTGGCGCTTCCGGAAAGTTCGCCATATAGGCTCGCGTAGGAGCCTACCATAGGTATTCCCTCGCCCGCCACAAGACTCGGAAAGTTTTCTATCTCCTCTATGATGGGTCCCTCTATGCTTATCCTTGTGTCTATCCCTGTTATCTTCGTAACAGCATCCGCAAGCTTTGCCACGCTCTCATAGCATATCTTTCTGAAGCTATCTGAAACACTCTGCCTCACCACAATAGCCCTACCTTTCTCCTTGGATTTGGCTTCCTCTTCCAGGGTTTCAACAGCCTTCTTTACAGCTTCAAGAATCTCCTTGTTTTCGTATGGTTTCTGAATGAAGTCACCAGCGCCGTGCTTTAGGCTTGCGATGGCACGTTCCAAGCTGGCGTAGGCAGTCATCATTATGACGTATATGCCCCTGTCCTGCTCTTTTATCTTCTTTAGAAGCTCTATTCCGTCCATATCAGGCATCATTATGTCCGTTATCACAATCTGGTATCCATTGGCTTTAATTTTTTCAAGGGCTTCTGCAGCGGAGCTGGCGACGTCCACTCTGTAACCATGTTTTTCCAGAAGCTTATTGAGGCTTAATCTTATGAGCTCTTCGTCGTCCACAACGAGTATCTTGGGTTCCATTAATTTTGGCCTCCACCCTACAGTGCTTAATGAGTAGTTTTAGGATTATGAATATTATAGCGTTAACCACATATATTAAGGTTAAGTTAAAAAAGTTTTTAAACTCCTGATAAGGCTATTTTTCTCAAGTAAGCGGCGATTGGTATCTTGCTGATGCTTCCCGGCGCGGTTTGGTGTGTGAAGTTCCAGGAGATACGCGATGCTTCACCGTGGCATTGCAGAAGAGGAACTGTAGAGGCAGATAGAGCTGGAAATCTTCGATATATTGGAGATAAGGCTTCCCCTTCTGAAGCAGAGAAAGGTGAAGGAAAGCACAGTGCTGGTGGGCGACGAATACGTGGGCGAGGCAAAGCAGGCGATACCTGCGGGTGTGGCATGCGTGCACTGTATCTGGCATAGCTACGCAAAAGAAGACTGCCTGTCCCGAGGATTCTAACCTTTTCAACGGTAGCTTACTTTTTAACTCTGGTGCTCCTATGGCAAGCGAATGGGTACGTGTGCAGCGCGAGGATTTTTCCATAGCCGAGGAGATAGCCCGTGTTAAGGCGGTGTCCAAGCGAATTGGTGGAGTGGTGACCTTCTTGGGTACTGTGCGCGACTTTTCACGAGGCAAGGAGGTTACAAAGCTGGAGTTTGAGTACTACGAGGGGATGGCGGAGAAGAAGCTGGAGGAGATTCGCCAGCTTGCGAAGGAGAAGTTCGATGTGATAGAGATAAGCGTGGTGCACCGCTACGGTGAGCTTAACATAGGCGACAATATAGTGCTAGTTATTGCGGCAGCTGAGCACCGCAGGCAAGCCTTTGACGCCTGCCGCTATGTTATAGATGAGCTTAAGAAGCACGTGCCCATCTGGAAGAAGGAGCACACAAGTGAGGGCGAGGTTTGGATTGAAGAGCACCCATGAGGTGGCGTCAAGTATAAATAACTGAAAAGGGGAAAATTAACGGAGGAGGCAGTGCAATGGCAGATATAAGGGAGTTTAAGGCTGATGTTACAATAAAGATAGACTACGACAAATGCAAGGGACACGGCGAGTGCGTTGATGTGTGTCCTGCTGAGGTTTATGAACTCGTGGATGGCAAGTCCACCGCTCCTCGCGTGGCTGACTGCATAGAGTGCTGCGCATGCGTTGAGGCGTGCCCTGAGGGAGCAATAGAGCACAGCTCGTGCTGAGGTCTCTGCGTGAGGCTTCTCGCCCTGGAGAATGCGGAGGGGGAGCACTTAGGTTGTTTTGAGCAGCTTGCAGAAGCTCGAGGCATAAGCGTTGAGTACCGTCGCCTCTGGCGGGGCGATGATTTAGAGGACGCCCTTGACTACGACCTAATTGTGATTCTCGGCGGACCCATGAGTGTCAACGATGAGAAGAGCTACCCCTACCTGGCTGAAGAGAAGGCAATGATAAGGCGCGCTTTAGCTGAGAATAAGCCCCTTCTGGGCATTTGTCTGGGAGCGCAGCTTATTGCTAACGCGCTTGGGGTGAGGGTTTATCCTGGCGAGGAGAAGGAGCTTGGCTGGTATCAACTGCAGCTAACCCAGGAAGGCAAGCAAGACGAGGTGTTCTCTGCCTTTCTTTCGCGCCTTGAGGTCTTTCAGTGGCATGGCGAGACCTTCGACCTTCCCACCGGAGCCACGCTGCTGGCTAGCTCAGAGCTTTACCCGCACCAGGCCTTTCGCGTTGGCAGAAGCTACGCTTTGCAGTTTCACTTTGAGGTTACATCGCAGATGGTGCGGGAATGGTCAAGAGAGGTGCCGGATAAGCGAGACGAAATACTCCTTAACCTAGAAGAAAGAGTGGCAAAGCTAAACCACTGGGCAGAGGTGTTCTTTGACCGCTGGTTACATGTCGCGGGTTTTTAACCATCTTTATTTAACTCATCTCTTGATTTTCGCAACTTTTATATTATAATTAAAATTAAAATATTTAATTCATGATTCCCATAATCTCTGTGATAGGCAGAAAGAAGGCTGGCAAAACCACAATACTTGAGCGCCTGATCGCTGCGCTGAAGGCAAAGGGGTATCGCGTCGCCACTGTAAAGCACCACATTCACTACGGCTTCAGCATTGATTCTCCTGGAAAGGACACGTGGAGGCACGCTGCGGCAGGCGCAGACGTGGTGGCGATTTCTTCACCTGACCGCCTCGTGCTCATGCGCAACACCCCCAAGGAACTCTTTCTCAGGGAGATCGTGGAGAGGTACATGAGCGACGTTGACGTGGTGCTCACCGAGGGCTACGCTAGAGCAGAGACGCCAAAGATACTCGTGGCAACCTGTGAAGACGACTTGAGGCTGTTTACCAGCGCCGCAGGCGGAGAGATAGTAGCGGTGGTGAGCGATTCAGAGGTTAAGGCGAGCTGTGAGGTTTTCGGATTCGACGATGTGGAGAAACTGGCAAGCTTCATAGAGGAGAGGTTTTTGAGCCATGACCCGCGAGACGGTGCTTACGAAGCGCCAGATTGAGGTGCTAAAGCTCAAGGCACAGGGGCTCAGCACCTCTGAGATTGCAAGGCGCTTGGGCACCACCGTAGCAAATGTCTCCGCAACTGAGAGGAAGGCGAGGGAGAACATCCAGCGCGCCAAGAATACGCTGCAACTGGTGAGGATGCTTGAAGCACCTCTGAGTGTTGTCATCGCCCCAGAAAGCGACCTCAACGATGCTGTTCGCGAGATATACCGCCGAGCTGACGAAGCCGGAATCTGGATTTCCCACAGCTTTCCTTCCCTGGCGGCGCTCATCCAGCAGGCGGCTGGGGAGAAGATTCGCGGAAGGCGCGTGCTCTCTGAGATAGAGGTGGCGATTACCCGCGAAGGTGAAGTAATGGTGATGTAGGTGCTAGCTCAAGCTGTACATCATCCCAAGAAGCGCAGGCATAGCCGCAGAGGGGGAGTCCGAGCTTTTAACCCTGCCGTTGCTTAGCACACAAACCCTGTCTGCAAGGATGGCAGCATCTTCATAGTCGTGGGTTACAATTATCGCTGGCACCTGGAAAGTTTCCAGAATGTTTCTAACCTCCTCTCTAACCTCCTGCTTTGTGCGCTGGTCAAGTGCTGAGAAGGGTTCATCCATAAGCAGGAGCTTAGGTTTCACCACCAGCGCTCTGGCAAGAGCAACGCGTTGTTTTTGCCCACCTGAAAGCTCACTAGGCATGTGAGAGCGTAACTCTGCTAAGCCCAGAGTGTGCATCATGGCCTCTACCTCTTCGTTCACCTTCGCCTTGCTATAACCCCTCACCTTTAAACCAAAGGCGATGTTCTCGTACACATTGAGGTGAGGGAAAAGCGCCAGCTCCTGAAAAACAAAGCCAACACTGCGCCTCTGGGGTGGGAGGTTTATTCCGAGTTCTGAGTGAAAAGCTAATGTGTTGCCTATGCGTATGTAGCCCTCGTCAGGAGTAACAAGCCCGGCGATGGCTTTTAACGCTGTTGTCTTTCCTGAGCCGTTCTCACCAAGAAGAGCGAGAACCTCCCTGCCAAGCTTAAGCTGCACATTCAGTTCAAAGCGGGGAAATCTCTTGGTTATGCTGAGGTCAAGCATCCGCATACCTCCTTTTTGGAATTGCCTCAAACGCAAAGAGGATAAGGAAGGAGATAAGGATGAGCAGGGCAGCGATCACCAGAGCCTTTTCCACGCTCACCTGCAGCGCTGAATACACAGCTAGGGGCATGGTCTGCGTCCTGCCAACGAAGTTGCCTGCGAACATTATGGTTGCGCCAAACTCGCCCATTGCCCGCGCCCAGCTCATAATAACACCTGCCAGAATAGCGCTCCGCGCTAAGGGCAGAGAGACCTTAAGAAAGGTGGTGAACTCACTCGCGCCCAAGGTGTATGACGCTCCCTCAAAAGTTCTGCTAACGCTGGCGAAGCCCGCTCTTGCGGAGCGCACATAGAGGGGTAAGGCAACGAAGGTTTGAGCAATTACAACGGCTGCGGTGGTGAAGGGCAAAGCTATGCCTATGCTGGCGAGGTACTTACCTAGGATACCCTCTCTGCCAAAGGCAGCGAGCAGCGCGATGCCTGCGACGGCTGGCGGTAGAACCATGGGCAGGTTCAGAGCCACCTCCAGAAAGCGGCGCAGCGCAGAGTCGCTCCTCGCCAAGTGGTAAGCCACGGGTGTGCCGATAATCACAATGAGCAGCGTAGAGAGCGTCGCCGTAAGAAGGCTGAGCTTTACTGCTGCAAGCACCTCATAGCTGAGCAGCACCTCTGGCGAGGCGTTGCCAGCACTTATGAGCACCGAGGCTACTGGGAGAAGAATGAAGGCAGCCACACCAATGCCTGTGAGGGCGCGCGTGAGCGCAAAGGCGTTCATTGCCCCACCTCGAAACCATGTTTTTGCAGAATTTCTCTACCTCTGGAGGAGAGGAGGAAGTTGATAAACTCCTGGGCTAGCTCTTTATTCTTGGAGTGGGAGAGCACGCCCACGTAGTAGCGCGGAGATACGTTCGCCTCCGGTGGAAGTTCTATTACCCTAACCTTGCCTCTTGCAGCAAGCGCGTCTGTGGCGTAGACGAAGCCGGCGTCTGCCTCGCCCAGGGCTACCTTAGATAGCACACCTTTAACGCTGTCCTCCTGAGACACAACACGGGAGAGCACCTCTTCAGCGAAGCCAGCACCGTAGAGCGCTTCTAAATTAAAGAGCGCCTCTATTGCGTATTTACCAGCTGGCACTGCTTCGTTGGCGATGACTAACTTTACATCACCGCGAAGGTCTTCCACGTTTTTTATGTTAGCCGGGTTGCTTTCGGGCACAACTATCACAAGCCTGTTTTTTGCAAAGGCGATGCTCTCATCGACGTAGCCCTGGCGGAGTAGGGCGCACATGTGCTCTTCGTTGGCAGAGGCGAAGATATCCGCATAGGCGCCCTGCTCTATCTGGACGCGGAGCGTATTTGAGCCCGCAAAGTTGAGCTCCACTTTAATGCCATGCTGTGCTTCAAACTCCTGGGCAAGCTCCTGAAAGGCTTCAGTCAAGCTTGCGGCGGCGAAGACGGTGATGCCATCTCCGCCAGAGGTGCAGCCCGCTGTGAGGGCTACGAGGAGGAGCACACTAAGAAAGCGCATGCTGAGCTATGCGGTAATAGCCAACGCCTGCACAGCTTCTGCACACTCGCGTACCGTTCTCGCCAACGCTCAGCGACTCGGGCACAAGCTCACCGCACCGGGAGCAGCGCACTATGGAAGAGTTCTCAAAGAGGCTGGTAAGCTCAATCTTCACAGGTATAATTTCCAGATACTCCTCGCTGAGCTCTAGAAGCGCACGGGCGAGCTCCTTCTCCTCTTCCCTTGTGAGCCTTCCTTCGCGGAGCATCCACTTTTTCATGAGCGCTGAGTGCTTCCACGCGTCGCGGCGCAATGCAACGCGGTAGCCCTGCATAGTATCTACCCTGCCCACTGTCAGCGCCAGCTTGCCATAGTTTTCGATAAAGGCATTGCCATGTCCCAACGTCGCACCCGTCGCCGCCTGCATCCCGTCGGCGAGGCATCGCGCGGTTTCGCTTATGGCGATAAGCTTCTTGCTCCCTCGCTTAGTATTGAGCTTCTGCAGCGCCAGCGTTGCCATGCGTATTCCCAGCGCTATGCCTGGAGCAAGGTGACCATGCAGTTTCTCAGCCAGCTCCACCACTTCTTCTTCCCTCAACTCCATATCACCACCTCATGTAAAGAGATGCACCTTTATCTCCTCTCCTCGCTTAGTGTCCCGCTCTATTATCGCGTAGCCATCCACCAGAGCACTTCGCAGGTTTGAGGCTATGGCAGAGACGTTGTACTTCTCGCCGCTCTTCATCAGGGGCATCTCACTGCCCTCGAAGCCAATCGGCTTGGCATAGCCGTTCTCTAGGTATACAAACACCAGGTTGGCGATGTCTGCGGCGTCGGTGTCCTTGGTTGAGAGCAGTATATCCTCGGTTATCCTCGCATAGAGGAAGGGCTCCTCACTCTTACCCAGGAAGTACCTGCGCAGGTGAAGCTGCGCCGCAACTAGCGCACCTGTGGGCTTGCCAGGCAGAGCGAACACGGGCGTATTCTCGACTATGCCCACTGCTATAGGCTTCCCGGGGCGCGTCTTGACCTTGTACAGCACCACCTCGCCCAGCTCCTCTATAGCGCGCAACACGTAGTCGCGCCTGCCTACGCTCACACCGCCGCTGGTGACAACGCAGTCGTAGCGCTTCGCTGCGCTGGCAAGCGCTTGCTTTGTGGCTTCGTAGTCATCCTCAATTGCGCCGAGATAGCTCGTCTCGCATCCCCACTGCTCCAGCAGAGCCATTACCACGAAGGAGTTTATGTCGCGGAGCAAGCCCCTGGCAATTTCATTGCCCGTTGCGAGCACAGCTACTCGAGGCTTGCGATACACTTCCACCTCTTCGATGCCCTGGCCTTTTAGAATTCCAAACTCCTGTGCTCTTATCCTTGTTTTCGCTCTTAGGATAACCTCCCCCTTGCGGTAGTTGCTTCCCTGAGGCACCACCTTGGTCCCCTTCTCAATGGGGATACCGTACAGCAATTCGCCCTCAAGGCGGGCATCCTCTAAGCGGAGTACGCAATCTGCACCCGGAGGTAGGAACGCTCCCGTTGCGATGTACATCGCCTCGCCTTCGCGAAGCTCAGGTAGAGACTCATAAGCATCGCCAGCGTAGATGCTCCCTACCACGCGCAGAGGATAACGTTCAGCATCTTCGCTACGCATTGCGTAGCCATCGTAGCTGGCTATGTCGTGGGGTGGTGAGTCCTCTGTGGCGAGGATATCCTTAGCCAGCTCCCGTCCGAGGAGCGAGAGCTCCACCCTCGCAACTTCCGTCTCGCGATTGAAGTAAAACCCCTCTCTTAGCGTGTGGATAATCTCCCGCGCTCTGCTCAGAGGAACCAGCGTTTCCACCCCTCATCACCTAAACGTTTCTATTTAAATTTCTCTAATATTTAAACAAATACAAATATAAAAACCTTTTTAGAAAAAAAATTTTATAATTTAAACCGAAGCAATTTTAATTTTATAAAAGCTTTATATTAGTAGATTCAATTATTTACTGGTTCAGATATTTTATTATATTTTATATACCGCTTTAGTATATAAGAATGAAAAATCTTAATTTCTACAATTATTGAAAAATAATTCTAAAAAGGTTTTTATTTTACCACCACACTAAAAAATTAAAATGTATTTTTAATTTAAAATGGGGGGAATGATAGAATGAAGATATCTAGGAGGGAATTCTTGAAGAAGTCGAGCCTTATAGCAGGAATGGCTGCTCTTGGCTCGCAGGTGGTTTCGCTGAGCAGTGTAGCCGCAGAGGCGAGCAAAGCTCAGGGAAAAGTTAAGCAGGTTGCAGCCACAGTAAGCGAAGATGTTCTCATACCCAGCACGGACATAATGTGTGTGAACTTCTGCGGAATAAGGGTGAGGAGGGTAAACGGCGTAATCCGTGCGATCTACGGCAATCCGGCGAGCCCCTACAACGTTGGACACCTATGTCCCAAGGGGCAGAGTGGTATTTTTGATGTGTACAATCCATACAGGGTAAAGGCTCCGCTCAAGCGCACAAATCCCAACAAGGACCCGAGGGAGGATCCAAAGTGGAAGGAGATAAGCTGGGAGGAGGCATTAAACGAGGTTGCAGCAAAACTCAAGGAAGTTAGAGCAAAAGACCCGAGGGGTTTGACATTCTTCTGGGGTCACGGTAAATATCTGGTGCAGGACAAGTACCTGAAAGCCTTCTGCAAAGCCTTTGGCACGCCAAACAATGTTCACCGCACCACCGTATGCGAAGCTGCTCGCCACGTTGCGGATGAGCTCACCTGGGGTGGACATGGATTTCTCCCGGATCTGGAGTACACCCGCTACTACGTGAACATGGGGGCGAACTTCACAGAGGGGGAGCAGTGGGCTCGCTGGCTGGACAGAACATGCATGGATGCCATAGTTAACAGGGGACTCAAGCTCGTTGTGGTTGAGCCCAGGCTGAGCAATCTCGCAGCGAAAGCTCACGAATGGATACCAATAAAGCCTGGTACAGACGTGGTATTCCTCTTAGCCATGGCGAAAGAGCTCATACTCAACGGCTACGTGGATAAGGAGTTTCTGATAGAGTACACAGATGCACCCTTCTTAGTTGGCGAGGATAAGAAGTTCCTGAGAGATGAGAACGGCAATGCTCTAGTGTGGGACAAGAAAGCAAGCCAGGCGGTACCCTATGATGATGCCGAAGAGATAGCTCTTGATGCAAAGGTTACAGTAGATGGCAAGGAGTACAGAACCGCCTTCAGGGTGTTCAAGGACTATGTGCTCAGCCTAAGCCTGAGTGAGGCAGAAGAGATAACAGGCGTGCCCGCAGAGACCATAAGGAAGGTCGCCAAGGAGTTTGGGGAGAACGCCCACATCGGCGCCACGGTGGTAATGGACGGCAAGGTGCTGCGCTATCGCCCCGTTGCCATACATACCTTCAGGGGAATGAGCGCAAAGGAGTATGGAAGCCAGCAGTGGAGGGCAGCCTGGATTGTGCAAATGCTTGTGGGCAACTTAGATGCTGTGGGAGGAATTCGACTATACCATGCAAACCCGGACTACAAGAACATGAAGCCCTCCACGTGCGAATACCCGCCCAGCAGGGTAGACCTTGCAGGAAGCGTATTCTTCCCACATGCCACGCACAATGTGGCGCAGCAGCCTGCCCTTACGTTTGCGGAGCCTGAGAAGTACGGCTTGCCCTATAAGCCGGAGATGGCGCTGGTGTATGCCACCAACAGGCTCATCTCCACCTCTGAGGTGGAGAAGCAGATAGAGGGCTTCAAGAAGGTATACATGGTAAACATAAACCTCGTGCTGGACGAGATTGCCCAGATGTCTGACATAGTACTGCCAAACAAGAGCTACCTCGAGTGCTGGCACTTCAGCCCAACAAGGTGGACTCCTGACTCGAGCCACAGCGCAATCCGCCAGCCGATTGTAAATGCCTACAACCTGCCCTACCAGGACTTCGACATCCTCTGGGAACTGGCGAAGAGGGCTGGCTTCTTGGATGAGTACGTGGATGCCATAAACAAGAACTGGAATCTCAAGGACGACAAGAAGTTCGAGAAGGGCAGGGACTACGACGCCAAGGAATCGGTGAAGATTATATGGGAGGCAAAGACAGGCAAGCCCCTCGAGTATGCCATAAAACACGGTCTTGTGGCGAAGAAGGTGAGCGTGGAGGAAAGGTACCTGCATGATGCTGAGAAGTTCAGAGGCAAGGGCAAACCAAAGATGCACTTCTATGCAGAGCAGCTTGTTCATACAAAGGAGAAAGTCCTCGAAATCGCAAAGAAGGAGCCAAAGGTCAGGAAGGTGTTTGAGGAGTGGTACGGAGAGACCGATCTTGAGAAGCTCCTTGACATAAAGCTTTCGCCAATACCCCTGAAGGAGCACGCCTTCCCGGTGCCGCACAAGCAAGCAAAGGACTACCCGCTGTATCTCATAACCTACAAGAGAATGTACAGAAACCAGGCAAATCCAGATGCCTTAAACCCGGTTCTCAACGAGGTTGCCCACGACTCCAGCTACAATTACATGCTGATTAACACCGTCAAGGCCAAGGAGCTCGGGATAAAGGATGGCGACGAAGTATGGATAGAGTCCAGAGTTGGAAAGGTCAAGGCAATAGCAAAGCTTACTGAGGGAATTCGCCCGGACACGGTGGCTGTGAGCTACCACTATGGAAGGTTCTCTTCAGCCTTCCCGGAGTATGCCAAGAAGGGCACTGCAATAAACTTCGTTCTGGAACTCCATCCAGACATGATCTCAGGGCACAACTCCTTCCTAGACACCAAGGTTAAGGTGTACAAGGCGTGAGGGGGTGAGGGAAGATGGTTAAATATGGTCTTGTCATCGACCTGAAAAAGTGTATAGGCTGCAGGAGCTGTGTCGCTGCGTGCAAGATCGAGAATATGGTTCAGCCTGGTAATTACTGGAACTTTGTCCTCGAGTA
Source organism: Candidatus Pyrohabitans jungbluthii (assembly GCA_002010065.2). Lineage (GTDB taxonomy): Archaea > Hydrothermarchaeota > Hydrothermarchaeia > Hydrothermarchaeales > BMS3B > Pyrohabitans > Pyrohabitans jungbluthii. Next base: position 323,878 of record MTMD02000002.1, read on the forward strand.
CGAGCAGGGCAAGTATCCGAATGTTCGCAGAGTCTTCGTTCCCATAAATTGCCAGCACTGCGAGAATCCGCCCTGTGTTAAGGCATGCCCGGCAAAGGCGATAAGCAAGAACGAGTATGGCGTTGTGCTGATAGACTACGACAAGTGCAAGGGCTACAGGTACTGCATCGCCGCATGCCCCTACGGAGTAATCCACTTCATTGACAAGATAAGGTACCTCTATCCAGAAGACAATCCCGATAAAGCTCCCACACCGTATGAGCAGATTCCCGCCGAAGCGAGACATCCACTGCACAGAAAGAAGCCTGGCATTGCTGAGAAGTGTACCCTGTGCTGGCACCGCATTGAGAAGGCCCTGAAAGAAGGGAAGGAGCCGGGAAGCGATTACGACACATCGCCAGCGTGCGTTCCCGTTTGCCCAGCAGGTGCGAGATATTTCGGCGACCTCGATGATCCGAACAGCGTGGTTTCAAAGCTCATCGCTGCGAGGCGGGCGATCCAGCTCAAGAAGGAGTACGGCACAAGACCGCAGGTTTACTACCTGGTGTGAGGTGATGAAGATGAAGTTTAAGTTTCTGGTGTTCGCTTCCCTTGCTCTTCTCTTCCTCTTTGCAGCGTGCGCCCAGAAGCCAGAGGTCGAGGAGAAGGTGATTGAGAAAGAAGTGCCTATGAACCTCCCTGATACAGCGAAGAAGATAGCGGCTGGCGAAATTGAAGTTGGTGAGGAGTTTGGCATGGAGATTGGGCAGCGCTACCATACAATACACGCAGATACCCTCGGCTTAGCCTGCACCACCTGTCACGTTAAGAGCTATGCTGATGACTACATCTACCAGAGGAAGTACAAGGTTCCTGTGAGAGGCGCCCCCGGACCTGTGGACAGAGGCGTCTGCCTGGGCTGTCACAAGGAGAATGGACCGGCGGCGACATCGCTCTATGGCACAGCCAGTGACTGACCTCTCTTTTCTTTCTTTTTGAGGTGCTAATATGGAGCAGCTTAATAAGCTTGCGGAGAACAGGAGCAGGATTTACGGCTTTCTCTGCGAGTTTTATAACGGGGTGCCCAGAGAGGAGTTCGTGAAGAAGCTTCTTAGTGAGGACTTCCTTAGGGAGTTGAAGAATCTAGCAACCCTCGCGGAGGGTGAACTCAGAGAGGGTGCAGAACTTTTAGAGCAATTCCTCAGGCTTAACTCTGAAAGAAACATAGAGGAGCTGACAGAGCAGCTTGCGGTTGAATTCACAAGGCTTTTCAGAGGCATAAAGCCAAAGTACAGTCCCCCACCACCGTATGAGTCTGTGTACAGAGACGAAGGCAGGGTGATGGGCGCTTCTACGCTTCAAGTGATGAACACTTACCTCGATGCTGGTTTTGCCCTGAACGAGGAATACGGAGGACCCCCGGATTATATAGGCACAGAGCTCAAGTTTCTTGCGCTTGCGAGCTACCGCGAGGCAGAGAGCTGGGGAAAGGGCGATAGAAGGGAAGCGGAGAGATTGCTTAGGGTACAGCAGCGCTTTATTGAAGAGCATGCTCTGGCATGGATTCCAAGGTTCTGCGATGTAATACTGCAGGAGGCTGAGAGCGAGTTTTATAAAGGTGTGGCGAAGCTTACTCGCGGGTTTCTGAGACTGGATGCAGAGCAGATAGCAGAGACCCTAAAGCTTGTGGAGGAAGAAGGATGAAGGAGCTCGATTTCGCAATTGCTATTCACGGGCATAAGGCTCCGGGAATAGTGCTTGGCGTGAGGATGGCAAAGCTTGCGTATGAGCTTCTTGGCAAGCCCAAGCGAGGCAGGGGCTTAACAGGCATCGTGGAAACAAAAGTCTGTCTTCCCGATGCTCTGATGGCAGTCGCAGGCACGACGCCGGGCAATGGAAACCTCATAATCTATGACCTGGGCAAGCTTGCCCTCTCTCTCACCAAATATCCCTCAGGAGAGGGATATAGAGTTGCGCTCAGAAGCGAGGCAGCAGGCTTAGACGAAGCACTTGAAAAGTTCATGTACCGCAAGGGTAAGCTCACCCACGAGGAAAGAGACAGGGTGGCGGACATATTTTACAGCATGGATGAGAAGTACTTTAAGGTAGAGAAGGTCAAGCTCACCCTGCCTTTAACACCAACACGCACACCCATAGCCAAGTGCTCTTCTTGCGGCGAGCTTCAGCCTCAGGGATTTATGCTTAATGGAAGCTGCAGGGTATGCGCGGGCGAGAGCTATTTTGAAAAGCTGGAGGAGGTGATAACGTATGTTAGGACAGAGTGAGCTTCTTATAATCTTGGGCATTGTTGTTCTGCTTTTCGGCGCAAATAAGCTGCCTGAGCTGGCACGCTCACTTGGCAGAGCCAAGGTGGAGTTTAAGCGTGGCATGGAGGATGAGGGTAGCGAGAAATGATCGGCTCTGGAGAAGTGGTCGTCATAACTCTTCTCGCCCTCCTCTTCTTTGGCCCTGAAAAGCTTCCTGAGCTGGCAAGAAGTCTTGGAAAGGCGTATGCCGAGTTTAAAAATGCCCAAGAGGAAGTTGAAAGGCAGATAAATAGGGAAATGCTGGAAGAGAAAAATATAGATATAAAAAAAGATATTGAATTGATAAATGAGGAAGCAGATTAGCTATGCTTCTCAAAAAATTTATAACTATGGCAATAAATGTAAAATTATGCGTTTCCTTATTTTACTAATCCTGCTGCTCTTCTCTGCCTGCACCGCAGAGGAGCAGGCTATCGAGGTGAACTTCAGCGATGTGGTTGAGATTAGAAATCCGGGAGAAGAAGATAGCGCTGTGGTAATTGGGGTTTCCAACATTCTCTCACCTGTGGAGACGGTAACCTACTATGAAGACCTCTTTGACTACCTTTCAAAAAAGCTTGGAAAGAAGGTAAAACTTGTACAGCGCAGCAACTATGCCGAGATGAATGAACTTTTGAGGCTGGGGAGAGTTGACCTCGCCTTTGTGTGCTCTCGAGCTTATATAGCCGGAGCCATGCAGTTTGGGCTGAAACTCCTCGTGGTGCCTGTGGTTTACGATGAAGGACCTGTTTACTACTCCTACATAATAGTGAATAAAGACAGCAACATAAACAGCTTCGTAGAGCTTCGTGGGAAAAGCTTTGCCTTCGCAGACCCTCTCTCAAACTCAGGGGAGCTTTACCCCAGGTATCTGCTTGCGAAGATGAACGAAACCCCGGACACCTTCTTCTCCCACTACTTCTACACCTACAGCCACGACAAGAGCATCGAAGCTGTAGCCTCTGGCATAGTTGACGGCGCTGCAGTGGACAGTCTGATATGGGACTATAAAAATATGACTGAGCCATGGGTAACCTCCCGCACGAGGATAATCAAGGTTTCTCCACCCTTTGGCATTCCACCTGTCGTGGCAAGTCCATACAGCGATAAGGAACTGGTTGAAGAGATAAGGAACATACTCCTGAGTATGCATGAGGATGAGGATGGCAGAAAGATACTAAGGAAGCTCCACATAAAGCGCTTCATACTCCCTGAAAATGCTTCCTACGCCTCCATAGAAGAGATGCTGCACGTGGTTGAAGGAAATGTTACCTGAGGTAAAGTTTGGCGTCAGGGCAAAGTTCGTCCTTTCAATAATACTCGCTCTTTTAATTCTTGGCGCCCTTTCAGCAGTTATAATGCAGACTGTCTTAAAGTCGGTGCTCCTACAGGGGCTCACCAGAGACGGCTTTACCCTTGGTGAAAACCTCGCCACGGCTATAACAGAGCCCCTTCTGACAGAGGATGTGGTCTCCCTGCATCGCATGCTGAAGGAGTTTAAGTCCAGCCGGGAGGATGTTGCTTACTTATACGTGCTCAATCAGAATGGCGAAGTTGTGGCGAGCACTTTTGAGGGGGGCTTCCCGAGGGGGCTGCTAAACCTTCGCGGAGCTGGAGTAACGACCATAAAGAATGAAAGGGGAGAGCACATCCGCGACCTTGCCATACCGGTGCTTGAAGGCAAGGCTGGAGAGCTCCACCTTGGGCTCACAGAAGAGCTTGTCAGAGCAAGAGTTTCTGAAGCTACGCGAAAGCTGATGCTCGGCATAACTTTGCTTTTGCCAATAGCTGTGCTTGTTGGCTATGCCTTTGGAAACCTTATCACCACGCCTATAAAAGAGCTGGAGGTAGGAGCGAGAGCCCTGGAGAGGGGAGAGCTTGATTACAGGATAAAGCTTCGAAGCAGAGACGAGTTTTCTGTGCTTGCAGAAGCCTTCAACAGCATGGCTTCTGAACTTGAAAAGAACATCCAAGAAATAAAGAGATACTCATGCTCTCTAGAAAAGCTGGTGGAGGAGCGCACCAAGGAGCTTCTCCTTCTCCAGAGGATTAACAACCTTTTAAATACCGGTGCAAGCCTTGAGGAGATTCTCGATGAGATTACCAAGGGGATAGTGAAGGTCTTCGGCTACGACGCCTGTGCTGTGCACCTGCTCAAAGGCGAAGATACGCTGGTGTGCAGAAGCTACTACATGGATTCAGCGCTGATAAAAAAGCTTGAAGAACTCACGGGCAAGAGGACAGACGGGTATGAGATGAAGCTCACGGAGGACAACCCCATAAGCAGGATAGTTTTTGAAAGGGAGCCGTTTTTAACTGACGATGTGGAGAATCTGATAAAATACCATACTCAAGATAGAAAGATAAGAGTATTGGCGAAGGTTATAACTAAGCTTGTGCCTGCACGCTTTGGTTTGGGGATCCCCCTGATATCCAGGGAGAGGGTTGTGGGAGTTATCGGAATAGGGAGCAGAAAACCCCTGGAAGATAGCGATGTGACTAGGCTTATGAACTTCGCCTCCCAGGCGGGCATCGCTGTGGAGAAGGCTATACTCGAGGAGAGGCTACTTGAATACTCTCGAGAGCTTGAGCGTAAGGTAGAGGAGCGCACAAAACAGCTTCTCCACGCAGAGCGCTTAGCTACAATAGGTACCCTTGCCTCAGGAGTAGCGCATGAGATAAACAACCCCATAACAAGTATAATGCTTGATGCTGAAAGGATCAGGGACGAGATGCTCGATGAGAAGGAGGTAAAGGAGATAGCAAAGGGGATAGTAAAACAGGTGGAGAGGATTCAGAGGATAACCCGAAGCCTGCTCATGTTTTCAAGGCATGCGGAGATGGAGGCAAGGGAGGTTGACCTCAACCAGATTGTGGAGGAGTCTCTGAATGTGCTGAAGCCGAAGCTTAAAAGAGTGACGGTGGAGAAGAGGCTGGAAAAGCTACCCCACGTGTGGGGCGACCCGGCTCAGCTTCAGCAGGTCTTTGTCAACCTTATTCTCAATGCTGTGCAGGCAATGCCTGATGGCGGCAGGCTAACAGTAATAACAAGAAGGGAAGGTAGGGAGGTGGTGGCGGAGGTTAGCGACACAGGTGTGGGCATACCTGAGGAGCACTTAAGCAAGATATTTGACCCCTTCTTTACGACAAAGAAGGTAGGGGAGGGCACGGGATTAGGGCTGAGTATCTGCTTAGGCATAGTTGAGCGCCACAATGGCAGAATAGAAGTAAAGAGTAAAGTAGGAGAAGGAACAACATTTACTGTGTGCCTGCCTCTGAGGTGAGAGCGTGGCGAGAGTTCTTGTGGTTGACGACGACGAAGCTGTGTGTAGAAGTTTGAAACAGACGCTAACCTCAAACGGCTTCAGTGTGGATGCCACAACTTCACCACAGGAGGCTATTGAACTTCTGCGCGATAACAGCTATGACATTGCAATCTACGACCTTGTAATGCCCGACATTGACGGCATTGAGCTTCTCAGAGAGACAAAAAAGATAAACTCTGCCCTGCCTGTGGTTATGATAACAGCTTTTGCAACAATTGAGAGCGCCGTCGAAGCGATGAAGCGGGGTGCAAGTGACTATATAGAGAAGCCTTTCACCAAGAAGGATATTCTCACAATTGTGAGGCGTGCTTTAGAAGAGGCCAAGTTCAGAAAGAGCATTTTAGAGCTCTCCACCAGTAGAGAGGTTGAAGAGGTTATAAGCTCCCTCAACTCCCCGCTGAGGAGATTGATACTCAGCTACCTTGAGGAGAGGGGGGAGAAGCTCAGCTTCACCCAGCTCCAGCGAGGCGTAGGCGAGCGCGATGCCACAAAGTTCAACTTCCACCTGAGAAAGCTGAAGGAAGCAGGTCTGGTGGAGCAGGACGAAGATAAGCGATACACACTTACACAGAAGGGCAGGAAGGCTTTGGAGGTAATAAGCAGCCTTGCTGAGGTGTAGCTAGCAGGCAGATTTTTATCTCTCCATGCTTTTGAATGGACCCTGATTATGATGTTCAGCCTGAAGGGATACCTTATTGTACAGACCCCGCTGGATGTCATCCACATCGCCATTCCCCTCCTGTTCTACTTCGTAATTAAATAGGAGCTGACTATTCGAAGACAGTGCCCTGTCTTTCACCACAGCCAGCAATAAGAGTGTTAAGAAAGGTATTCTACAATCAATTTTTAAAATATTCCATAAGTATCAAAAAAATTTTATAATCTCTCCGTCTCCAGTCTCAACAACAGTCTTTCCACTATTGCCACACCTTCGCTGGTTAGCTGATACTGTCCTGCCCTGTTTTTACTCACTATTCCCGCCTCGCTGAGAACGCGAAGATGAAAGCTCAGTTTTGATGGGTCGTCCATCTCTATGCTCCTGGCAACCTCAGAAAACCTCCTCGCGCCTGCGTGAAGGAGGTAGAGAGCTATCTTCTTGCGTATCGGGTTTGAAAGCGCCTTGATTACAGCATCATTAAGCCTCGCCTCAACTTTGCGCTCTAACCTCGCCTCTTCTAAGGTTTTCTTGACGATACTCACCAGCTCGCCTACATTGAAGGGCTTTACAAGAAAGTCACTCGCTCCGAGCTTCATCGCCTCCACCACGTCAGCTATAGAGGGAAAGGCGCTGATTATTATCACCTTGGTCTCCGGTGAAATCCTCTTTATCTCATCCAGTGCTTCTAGGCCACGGATATCTGGAAGCACCAGGTCGAGGAGCACCAGGTCAGGTTGATTTTCCGTCAGCCTGGCAATCCCATCGGCGGCGCTCTCCGCGGTCAACACCTCAAAGCCATACCTGCGCAGTGCCTTTTCCAGCACGCTTGTAGTGTGCCTATCGTCATCCACAATAAGTATGGTGCTCATATCCCCTTTCCAGTCTTTTCCTTTATTTCATCCAGAATCTGGGCGATTGATTTATTCTCTGTGGATATGCCCAGATTTTCCGCGATTTCCGTAAACTCCCTCTTATACACGCTCAGCTCTCCTGTCAGATCCCTCTCCAGCTCTTCCGCTGCTCTTCGATACTCTGCCACTGCCTTGCCCATACTCCTTGCCAGGTCTGGAAGCTTCTCAGGCCCAAAGAAGAGGAGGGCGAGAAGCGCTATGACAGCCACTTCTCCAGAGCCAATCATTTCTCGCTACCCTCATCCTCCATGCCACGCTTAAACTCCACCTTGGCTCTACCAAGGCTGCGGGCAAGCTCAGGCAGCTTATTTGCGCCGAAGAGAAGCACAACTAAAGCAAGCACCACCAGAAGTTCTGTGTTCCCTACCAGCATACTATCACCTGGTATTTACTTTTGAATCACCTATCCTTAAAACTTTATTTTAAAAGAAATTTTATATAAAGGAGATTTTATATTAAAAAATAAAAAGTAAAATTTTACTAAAGTTAACAAAGCTTGATACTATAGCATCCAAGAAAGAAAAATGAGCGGAAGGAAAACATTGAGATGGGTGGCAATACTTCTGCTGGTTCTCCTCGCAGCATACGTCTCAGGCAAAAATAGCGGGGACATGCCTGAAGTTGAGTTAGAGAAGTCTCATTACTACTATGATGTGCTAGTGCATGGGGGTTACCTGTACGCCACCTCCCCCTGGGGCTTGGAGGTGTTCTCTATTGACGGGGGAAAAATTTCCCTCACAGGTGGTTATGAAACCAAGGGTGAGGCTCAGACGCTTGCTCTCTCCAAGGAAAGACTCTACCTCAGCGATGCCACAGGCAGGCTATATGTGTTCGATGTAAGCACGCCCGCACGACCGCGTTTGATAGCTGAGCTAGAGCTGGACAAAATCGCCCAGAGGATTGTAATTTCTGGAGATAGGGCATATCTAGCGTGTGTCTCTTCTGGGCTGGTAATTCTGGACCTTCAGAACCTTGAAGAGGTTGGATTCTACAAGCCCAAAAACTACAGCTATCCTAAGGGAATATGCCTCCAAGATGGAAAGCTGTACATCGCAGACTTCACCATGAGGCTTTACGTCGCAGACGTGGTGGACGACTCCCTAATTTTTCTGGCCTCCCACCCAACCAGCAGCGTGGCCCACGACGTTCTCGCTTGGGAGAGCTTTGTCTACGTTGCAAGCTCCGACGGGGGCGTGGACGTATTTAAGGTCTCTGGAAAAGAGCTGGAATTGGTACAGAACCATCCTCTCCCCGGCTTTGCTCTTCGCCTGGCCAGGTATGGAAATTACCTCCTGGTTACCCTCGCCGATGAAGGTGTGGCTTTGCTCGAGATACAGAAGGACGGCAGGCTTGAGCTTGTTGCACAATACGACACCCCTGGCAACGCGTACGGCATAGCTCTTGCCAATGGCTACGCATATGTGGCGGACTATGACGGAGGCATAGTGGTGTTTGACCTCTCGCAGCTTCCGGAGCTTGTGCCAGTGGATTTCGCTAGGCCAGAGGTGAGCCCATGAAAGCAAGCGTTAGCACCAAGATGATGCTCGCCATAGGCTTAATCGTATTTCTCTCCGTAGAGGGCATCTTCTACTACATGAGCGAAAGCCACGAGAGGAGCATGATGGAGCAGCTCCGCCAGCAGGCGAAGAGCATCGCTGATCAAATACTCCTGATAAGGCTTTGGGCGGCGGAGCATAGAGAGCGCGTTGCGCCTGTGCCCGCGGAGCTCACCTACGAGCTCTCAGAACTTTCAAATGAACTGTACGACTACAAGATTCAGCTTGTAACCCTAAGACCCAGAGACCCCGAAAACTATCCCTCTGATAATTTTGAGAGAAGGGTGATTCAGGAGTTTATACAGGGAAAGAGCAAGGAAGAGTATGCGATAAATGGCGAGTTTTACGAGTATGCTGTACCTCTCTATGTAGAAGAACCCTGCCTTAAATGCCACATTGACCAGGGCTATCGCGTGGGCGACCTGCGCGGCGCACTGGTGGTAGAGATACCAGTTAGCGAGGTGATGGCATCTCTCGCAAAAACCAGGAAGGAACTTATTGTCTATGGATTTGTGATTTCTCTCGGCATTATGCTGGCGATTCTGGGTATTATGAGGATAGTGGTCATAAAGCCTTTGAACAAGGTTAAGGAAGCCGCGATGAAGCTAGCGAAGCGCGACTATTCTGCTCGCGTTGAGGTGAGCAACGACGATGAATTGGGCGAATTAGCGAGGGTTTTCAACAGCATGGTGGAGGAGCTCAAGAACAAAGAGGCGCAGGTGATTCAAAGCGAGAAGATGGCGACCGTTGGTAAGCTCGCCGCTGGAATAGCGCATCAGATAAACAACCCCCTCGCCAATATAATACTCTACTCCCAGATTCACCGTGAAGAGGTGGACGATGAGGAGACAAAAAAGGTGCTGGAGATAATTGAAGAGGAAGCTTCTCTCGCCTCAAAGGTTGTACAAGGCCTTCTGGACTTCTCCAGGTATCGGGAATTCAAGCGCGAGGCTGTGCAGATTAACGAGGTTATAAGAAAAATGTTAAATATACTTAAACCTCAACTACAGTACAAGAACATTAAGCTGGAACTAAACCTCGACGAGAACTTGCCGGAGATTCAGGGCGATTCAGCAAAACTTCTCGACGCCTTCATAAACATTGCCACAAATGCGATAGATGCCATGAAGGAAGGTGGAAGGCTGAGTATACGCACAGGTAAAAGCGATGGAAAAGTGGTGGTGGAAATCGCCGACACCGGCATGGGCATACCTGAGGAGCATCTCAGCAAGATATTTGACCCCTTCTTCACCACCAAGGAGGTGGGCAAGGGCACGGGCCTAGGACTTTATATTACTTATAGTATAATTAATAAGCATGGTGGCGAGATAGAGGTGGAGAGCAAGGTCGGAAAGGGTACAAAATTTACTATATATCTACCAGGTGAGGTGAATGCAGGAAATACTTATAGTTGAGGACGACCCCAAACTTAGAGAGGGGCTTAGAATACTCCTGGAAAAGAAGGGGTACTCGCCCAAGATCGCCGAGGATGGGGTAAAGGCAATAAATATGATTAAAAAGCAGAAATTTGACCTGGTAATCACTGATCTCGTGATGCCAGGCGCTGATGGCATGGAAGTGCTGAGGAATGTTAAGAAGTACTCCCCCCTCACCAAGGTGATAATAATCACCGCCTTTGGTACCGTCGATAGTGCCGTGCGCGCGATGAAGATGGGGGCGAGCGACTATATACTAAAACCCTTTAAGGTGGAAGAGATAAGAAACAAGATTCTGCGTCTGCTGGAAGAGACCCGCATAGAGGAGGAAAGCAGGGAGAAGATGGAGACGCAGGAAACCGGCAAGGACGTGCTCAAGTCTCTCTCAAACCCCATAAGGCGCAGGATAATGGAGTACCTCCATGCCAAGGGTAAGGCGAGGTTCACGGATATAATGAACTACCTTGGTATAGATGAGCCAGCTAAACTCGGCTTTCACCTGCGGGTGCTGAAGCAGGCCGGGCTAATAGCGCAGGATGAAAACCGCCACTACTATATCTCCGAGGCTGGAAAGCGCGCTTTCATGACACTGCTTTCCCTGGAAGGGTAGCATTTAAATAAAATCGTTGAATTCGGATAGAAGGTTAAATTGATATATTTGAAAGGAGGGGGGCGACTAAAAATTTAGTTTAACTATATGCAGTGATATAAACTAATTTTTAAAAAAAAGATTTTATCATTTTAAAATTTAGTGAATATCAATGCGAAGCGGAGGTGAAAATATGGAAATAAGCATGAGCAGGCGCGAGTTTATAAAAGCCTCAGCAGCAACTGCGGCGATGCTTGCCGCTGGGATGAGTGCCCCAGCGATGGCAGCGCAGGGTGATGGCGAGATAAAGTTTGGCCGCGCTCAGTGTAGATTCTGCGGTACAGGGTGCACAGTACTCGTGGGCGTGCGCAACGGTAAAGTGGTTGCCGTCAAGGGTGATGCCAACTCGCCCATAAACTTCGGCAGGCTGTGCATGAAGGGCTACTCCCTGCCTCACATAATGTACGGAGGCGGCGGCAAAGAGCGCCTGACCAAGCCAATGATCAGACAGCCCGACGGTAGCTTCAAGGAGGTAAGCTGGGACGAAGCTCTGGAGCTGATCGCAGATACCTTTGCGAAGTACATCAAGGAGTACGGCCCAGACAGCGTTGCCTGGTACGGCTCAGGGCAGAACAACACTCAAGAAGCGTACGCTGCCAACAAGCTGTTTAAGGGCATAATTGGCACGGCTAACGTTGAAGGTAACCCCAGGCTGTGTATGGCTTCTGCGGTAGGAGGGTACCTCAACACCTTTGGCGCAGATGAGCCCGCTGGGAGCTATGACGACATAGACTATGCGGACACCTTCTTCATAATAGGCTCAAACATGGCGGAGCAGCATCCAATGCTCTTCCGCAGGGTTATAGACAGGAAGAGCGCCTACCCGGACAGGGTGCGCGTCATTGTAGCAGACCCGCGCACAACACCTACTGCGAGGTACGCTGACCTTCACCTCAAATTCAAGCCGGGTACAGACATGTACCTGCTCAACGCAATGGCTTATGTTATAATAGAGGAGGACTTAGTTGACTATGAGCACCTGAAGTACTGCACCTTTGCCAAGGGGCTGGGCAAGGGCGAGGCTCTCGATTTTGATGCCTTCAGGGAGTTTCTGAAGGATTACGCGCCGGAGAAAGTGGAGGAGATAACCGGTGTTCCCGCGGAGGACATACGCTTAGCTGCGAAGTGGTTCGGGCGCAGAGGTTACTCAACCCTCAGTCTGTGGACCATGGGCTTGAACCAGCGCACTCAGGGCGTGGAGCTCAACTGCCAGGTGCACAACCTGCATCTGCTTACAGGTAAGATAGGCAAGCCCGGATGCGATTCTCTGAGCTTAACAGGGCAGCCCAACGCCTGCGGTGGCACTCGAGAGCAGGGCGGCTTAACTCACATCCTGCCGGGTCACCGTAAGGTTGCGAACGAGCAGCACCGCAAGGAGGTTGCTGAGGTCTGGGGCGTGCCCGTTGAGCAGATGCCCACGAAGCCCACTGGGCCAGCGGTCAACATGTTCATGCGCCTGGAGAAGGGGGAGATCAAGGCGATATGGATAAACACCACAAACCCGGCGCAGAGTTTGCCCAACGCAGACCGTTACCGTGAGGCAATGCGCAAGGCGTTTACTGTGGTGAGCGACATCTATCCCACGCGAACCACAGAAGTGGCGACGGTGATTCTGCCCAGCGCCATGTGGGTAGAGAAAGAAGGCATAATGGGTCAAACCGATAGAAGAAGCCAGTTCACGCCCAAGCTGGTTGACCCGCCAGGCGAGGCAAAGCCCGACTTCTGGCAGATTAACGAGGTCGCCAGACGCATCGCTGAAAAGCTTGGCAGAAAGACGAAGTTTAAAGTGAGAGACAGGAAGGAGCCAGTTAATGTCATCAAAGAAATAGAGGTCTATGGTCTGGGCTTCTACGATGACCCCAGGGTCCAGGAAGGAGAGATGACACCAGAGGAAGCTGCCTGGAACGAGTACAGAGTGCTCACAAAGGGTCGGGATGTTGACCTCTATGGCGCAACCTACGAGAAGCTCAAAGCCCACGCTGGCGGCGTACAGTGGCCATGCCCGAGCACAGAGTTTGACAACCGCGGCAGCAACAAGCGCTACATCTCCCGCGAGTATGCTATAAAGGTCTTCGGAACAGACAAGAAGAGGTATGCCACCGGCTACGTTACGCTCTACGACCAGCACCTGGAGGAGGAAGGCTACCCAGGACCAATAAACTACTACGGCAAGAAGGGCAAGGCGGTGATTCGCGCTCTAATGCCAACTGTCGACTACGAGATGCCCGACAGCAGCTATCCCTTCGTGCTCAACACCGGCAGAGTTATCGAGCACTGGCACACTGGCACGATGACCATGCGTGTGCGCCTACTGCGTGAGCTTAATCCAGCGGCCTACGTGGAGATTCACCCAAGCGATGCTGAGAAGCTGGGCGTAAAGAGCGGTGAGAATGTGATGCTTATCTCACCGCGCGGCAGCATTATACTCCCCGCCTGGGTAACAGAGCGCGCTCAGCCTGGCATGGTGTTCGTGCCCTGGTTCGACGAGACTAAGCTTATCAACGACCTCACCGTGGACGTGCCCGAGAGCTGGTCAAAAGCGGCTGAGCCTGACTACAAGGTGTGCAAGATTAAGGTGGTCAAGGCCACCTAAAACCTTTTTTATTTTTAAAGCAGGTTTTGCTAAATTTTATTTTATAATTAGATTTATAAATTATTGGAGGGTTATACTTAAAATAAAAGTTTTTGGTGTTATATATGCGGCTTGCAGTAGTGCTTTTCCTGATAATGCTCATACTCGCAGGGTGTGTTGAGAAGGAAGAGGCAGTTGTAGCTACAGAGAAGAAACCTGCACCGCCGCTGGTTGAGGAAGCTCCCGAAGCCCCTGAAACCCAACTTCAGAAAGAAAAAGTTGAAAAAAAAGCTGGACTGACAATAGCCGATATTCTAAATAACCCAGCGGCATACGAAGGCAAGGAGGTAACACTGCGCGGCAGAGCTACGCCTGGCTTAGCCTTTGAATTTGTGGATGAGCAGCCCTATTTGCTGAGCGATGGTACGGGGGAGATATGGGTGATTACCCGGGCTATGATGCCTATGCAGGGGGCTGAAGTAACGGTGAGAGGCGAGGTGGTGGTACCCTACCAGATTAAGGGCCGCCACTACGAGGTTGCGATCATTGAGATTGATAGGGAGGAAGAGTATTGAGGCTGAGCAGGAGGAGCTTTATAAGGAGCTCTGCGCTGCTGTGGCTTGGCTTTTTCGGGTTTAAGATGAGAAGAGAGGTGCCTGTCATCCGTCCTCCAGGCGCGACGAGTGATTTTCTTGCACGCTGCATACGCTGCGGTAAGTGCGGCGAAGCCTGCCCCTATGACTCCATAAAGTTTTTCGACATAAGCGCGGGCGCAAACGTGGCAACGCCCTACATAGACCCCCTTGAGACGCCGTGCTATCTCTGCCTTAAGCGCACCAGCGAGGGCAAGGACGAGCCCCTCAGCGACTACCTTCTGTGTGGCGAAGCCTGTCCCACGGGCGCACTGAAGAAGATTAAGAACGACAGGGATACGCTGCTTTCACTTCCCGATGAGCTGAAGATGGGCATTTCTGTGCTAAACCGCGATATTTGCCTAGCCTGGCAATACGATTCCTGCGGGGAGTGCTACTACAACTGCCCTCTACGCGACGACGCCATGCTGGATTACCCGCCAAACGAGGTTATCACAGGTGCAGTAGGGATTCGCCCCTATGTTAATGAGAAGCACTGCGTGGGCTGCGGAATGTGCAACTACGTGTGCCCCGTGAATGAAAAGATAGCAAAGGCTACGGTAGAGCCTGGAAGGAAGCTTACATACTTCGAGGAGCGCTACGCTGCCATGGTGAGAAATGTTATAGGCAAAGCAGGACGCGAAGTAAAGCTCCCAGCGGTGCGTGTGGTTAAGAGGGTGTAGCATGAAGGTAAAGGTGATAAGGCGGGTGTTTCAGCTTGCTGTGCTTGCCGTGCTCATCGCTGTGCCTATTTACACCCAGAACCCCATAGAGTGGGCGCCCTCGCGCATAGCTCTGGGAGAGCTTCCTCCCCCCAGGGTTTCTCAGGTGTGGGGTGACACCTGGAGCTTCAGCTTTTACGGCATAAACATAACCCATCCCCTCGCCGCTCTAGAAGCGATTCTCGCTGCAAAGGTGGTTTACCTCCCCCTTCTAATGGCAACGCTTCTCCCCCTGGCAATAACGCTGCTTCTGGGCAGGGTATTCTGCTCCTGGCTGTGCCCTGTTGGCTTTCTGCTGGAGCTGAATCAGAGGCTCAGGGGTTTCCTCAGGGAAAAAGGCATCGCAAAGGATGTAAAGCTGCGCGATTACCGATACCACTTACTCGGCTTTACCTTAGCGCTTACCTTCTTCTTTGCCACGCCTGTGGTTTCCGCATTTGACCCGCCTCATGTGTTTGGAAGGGAGCTTTTCTATCTGTTCACTTACCATAGCGTAAGTTTAGGAGGCATAGCCCTGCTAATTGGAATCTTTGCATTCGAAACTCTCGCCTCTGAGCGCGCTTGGTGCCGCTCGTTCTGCCCAGCGGGAGGCCTTCTTTCTCTTCTCGGAGCGAAAAGGCTTATTAAAATACAGAAAAAAAAGGAGCGCTGCGTGCTCTGCGGGGAATGCAACATTGCATGCCCCTACAATCTGCGTCCGGTTGAGCTGGGCATAGATAAGGATTTTAATGATAAAACTTGCGATAACTGTGGGCTGTGCAGGGATGCATGCCCTGCTGGGGCCCTGTACTATACTATAAGGAGGTGAAAGAGTTGCCAGTATCTGGAGCTGTTGTTGTGCCTGTGCCGGGCAAAGAGAAAGAGGTAGAGAAGAGTCTCAGAGCTCTGCCCGGCGTGGAGGTTAAAGGCAGGGGAAGCAAAGGTATCGCCGTTGTAATGGAGGGCGAGTCAACAAAGGAGCTGAAGAAGCTATCAGAGAAGATAGAGAAGTGGGACGACGTTGTGGACTTCCAGCTTGTGTACCTTAACGTGGAGGACGAGGTGGAGTGAGCAAGCTAGGCTTTGTGGGTACGCCGTGTCAGATTCAGGGACTGAGAAAGGCCCAGGCTTTGGGTGACCAGCTTAAGCAGAACTGGGCAAATAGGGTAGGCTTTACTGTAGGTCTTTTCTGCATGGGCAACTGGAGCTACCCCTGTATCAAGGGTTACCTGGAGAAGCACGGGATTGAGCTTGAAAAGGTGAGGAAGGTCGAGATCTCTGGCTACGAGGTTGAGGTTTCGCTTAATGGCAGCAAGCTTGTGATACCCCTCGCTGGTTTGAGAAAGTACGTCAAGCTTGCGTGTAAACTCTGCTTGGATTTTGCCTCTGAGCTTGCCGACATAAGCGTGGGCAGTATTGGCTCACCCCGTGGGTGGAGCACAGTAATTGTGCGCTCTAAGCTGGGGGAGGAAGTGGTTACCCGAGCGGAGGCGGCGGGAGAGATTGAGACTCGCGAAGTTGATGAGGAACAGCTCGCGAAGCTCGCAGAGGTTGCCGGAAAGAAGATTGAAAGGAACACCAGGAGAATTCTAGGCAGGGCAAGACAGGGCATGTCCATACCCCACTTCAATACGAGGCTTGGCACAAGCCTTGAGGAACTCCTGCCCCTCGCCCAGGGCAAGGGCTTTACTGAGCTCTGGAATGAGATAGTAGCCACTGGGTTATGCGACGCCTGCGGCGCATGCAGCGCTGCGTGCGAGTATATAGAGATGAGAAACGGCCTGCCGAGACTTAAAAAGCGCTGCCCACAGGATTGCAACAGGTGCTACCTCGCGTGCACTCGCACCGCACTGCCTGTTAGAGCGCTGGAAAAGAATCTCGACCTTGGAGATACTTACAGGCAGTACCTGGGCAAGTACTGGCGCGTGTTGGCGGTGCGCGCCACCAGCGAGGAGCTACTCGCCCGCGCACAGAACGGCGGCGCTGTTACAGCACTGCTTAAATTTTCTTTAACTAGAGGTTTCATAGATGGGGTGGTGCTCACCTGCAGAGGCGAAGCGTGGGAACCTCGTGCAGTTCTCGCAAGAAGCGGGGCTGATATTTCCAACTGTGCCGGTACAGTATACGCTGCCTCAACACCTCTTCCGCTGTTTAGGCGTATTAAACTTATATCAACCTAAACTAAATTTTAATTTTAAAATCTCTTTTAAACCACTTTTTAAAAAAACCTATTTAACATATGAGGGGAAGGTGATTACCGGGTGAGAATATGAGAGCAAAATATCTCTTAATTTTCGCAATAGCTGCAGCAATGGTGCTCAGCACAGTTAATGCACAGGGATTTAAAGAACCTGGTGCACCATGCCTGAGCTGCCACGATACAGTGACTCCTGGCATAGTGAAGCAGTGGGAGGAGAGCAAGCACAGCAAAGTCGGGATAAAGTGCTACGTGTGCCACCTCGCTAAAGAGGACGACCCCTCTGGCTTTGAACACATGGGGTATAGAGTTACCGCCGTTGTGTCGCCACGCTACTGCGAGAGCTGCCATCCCAAGCAGGTAGCCGAGTTTTCAAAGAGCAAGCACGCATGGACAGCGTTCATAGGACCACTGAAGCCCTGGTACAAAGAGATGGTCAAGCAGGGCAAGGACCCACTGAAAGTGGAGACCGCTTTGGAAGTCAACCCCAGGGACTTCATAAGAGACAAGCTCACGCCGCTCTATCCAGACAGCGGTGCCCTGAAGCGCGCGGGCTTGCTGGACTCAAAGGACTACAACCACGAGAACCAGGTGCTGGGCTGCCTTGAGTGTCACGGCTCCTACATAATAGCCAAGGACGGCAAGATCCTGGATGGCTGGCCCAACAACGGTATAGGCAGGGTTAACCCAGATGGTAGCCTTGGCTCCTGCACCGCCTGCCACACGAGGCACAGGTTCAGCATAGCAGAGGCGCGCAAACCCGAGACCTGCGGTCAGTGCCACCTCGGCCCAGACCACCCACAGATAGAGATATACGAGGAGAGCAAGCACGGCAACATCTATGCGAGCAGCGGTGAGGAGTGGAACTGGGATGTTCCTCCAGGACAGTGGGGTCCGGAGGATATAGCTGCGCCCACCTGTGCAACCTGCCACATGTCTGGCTTTGGCGGCGTGGTTGAGAGCACCCACGACGTAGGTGCGAGGCTCTACTGGGAGCTCCAGCCCAAGAAGTCAGTGCCCCAGTGGGACGACCCGAGCTTAGTGCCTCTGGGCAAGCAGAAGCCTGACGAGGAGCAGGCGAAGAAGGGCAGAGCAGAGATGAAGAAGGTTTGCAGGGTGTGCCACGCCAGCGACTGGGTTGACGGCTACTTCGAGAGCTTCGACAAGGTAGTCAACGACTACAACAAGGTCTATGACTACACCAAGAAGCTTCTTGACACAGCCTACGAGGAGGGCTTGATAGACAAGTCCAACCCCATCGACGAGATTCCAGAGATAATGTACTACTACATCTGGCACCACGACGGTCGCAGGTGGAGGATGGGCGCCAGCATGATGGCACCCGACTGGACCCATTGGAACGGTGCAGTGGACGCGCTACTGGACAAGCTCAACATGATGGAAGAATGGATAAAGATGCAGCGAGAGAAGAAGCAGCTCGAGGAGCGCGTTGCTGCACTTGAGCAGAAGAAGGGCGTGTGCGGTCCCACAGCGATTGCTGCGCTTGCACTGGTGCCAATCGCCGGCTATGCAGTGCTGAGGAGAAGGAAGCTCTAAGCTTCCTGTTCTTTTTCCTTTTTTTGAACATGTTCGCACAAAATTATTTTATAAGTTTGGGGGTTATTTATTACTATGAAGAAGTGTGAAAACTGTCAGCGGAGCGAGGAGGAAGTCCCTGTCCTCAAGTACTATCATAAGGGCGATAAGCACTACATTTGCTCGCGCTGCCTGCCAATGCTCATTCATGGTTAGGTACTATGATAACACTGATACTGCGCTTTCTTGCAGCGGCGCTTGTGTATTTTATTGTAGCGCTACTTCTGGGTATAGCTCAGCTTTTTAATCTTTCTTTCCTTACCCCTGCTCACGTCCACCTTGCCTTTGTGGGCTTTGTTTGCGGTGTTATCATCGCTACAATGTACCAGCAGGTGCCCACGCTGACCGGAGCGGAGCTTCACAGTAAGCGAGCAGCGCGGGCGAGCTTCTGGTTTTTCAACGCTGGCATAGTGGTCTTCTCCGTGAGCTACCCAAAGTTCAGACTCCTCGCATCTGCAGGCGCTTTGCTATTGCTCATCGCCTTCTATCTTTTCACCTACAACGTCATAGCAACTATTTCCAACAGGAAGGGCGAGAGCTACGTATTCAAGTTCTACTCCGCCTCGAGCATTTTCCTGAGCATCGCCTCAACGCTGGGATTTCTGTTTACAGTCAACCCCTCACTAATAAGCTATCGCCCCACCCATGTTCACCTCGCTTTAGTGGGCGGAGTGGCGCTCATTATCGTGGGCGCAATGTCCTGGATGCTCCCCATGGTTGTGGTTAAGGAGATTTACAGCAAACGCTGGATGGACTACGTGTTCTATGCTATTGTGGTCGCATCTCTCGGCTTAGCTTTTGGTCTCGCACTTTCCAAAACTCTTGCCCTGCTTTCTGGCTTCATTTTGCTGGCTGCTGTCCTGCTCTTCATCTGTGACATGGTGAAGAGCTACACCGCTCCGACCAAAACGGCGTTCAAATCCACGCCTGTGGAGGCCAAGTTCTTCTTAGCTGCCCTAGCCTACCTTGCGCTTACACTGCTGCTTGGCTTAGCTCTGGTGCTGTTCCCCCTAGGCAGAGGCTTTGTGATTGCCCATGCCCATCTCGCCGCCCTTGGTTTTGTGGTTCAGACGGTAATTGGCGGGCTTTACCATGTGATACCTACACTTGCATGGACGAAGCTCATAGCCAGCGAGAAGGAACGAGCGCCCTCCTCATTTAAAGAGCTTTTCTCAGCCGAGCGCTCGCGATGGGTTTTCATAGCTTTTAACGTGGGCACCCTCCTCCTCGCCTCTGGCTTTGCTTTCGCAATCAAAGGCGTAACCTTTTTTGGCGCACTTCTTGTTGCCTTCGCATGCATCGCCTTCGCAGCTGAGATGCTGGGTGTAATAAGGAGAGCTGGCGCTATTTGAGCCCGCGGAAGCTAAACAATTTTGGTGAGGATGGTTGATAACCGCCACTTGGCTGCTGCCAAGCGGCTGGGTGGGTGCAGCGCCCTTATCTGGTACGGAGGGGGTAATAGGGGCGGGGAAGGCGCACCTATATCTCAACTTTCTTATACCATGAGTCACCATAGAAGTAGGGTATGAAAATTAAAAAACCTGCCACAGAGAATGAACGCGTTCTCGCAACCTTTTTGCTTGTGTTCATAGTTTATTTTGGGCTGGACTCTCTCGCGTCGCTTGTATTTACAGAGGAGAGCCTTTCCTTTCTAAGATATCGCCTCACCCTCTCCTTCATTATAGGGATAATCGCAGGCGCGCTCTTCTACCTGTGGGCAAAGCCCGAGGAGGAAGAAAAGCCTGAGGAAAAGCCAAAGGTGCTGGACAAGAGCTATGCCATACTTGAGCGCGCCCTGAGCGAGGACGAAGCTTTGCTTCTCGAGATAATCAGAGAGAATGAGGGCATAACTCAGGACTCGCTTCGCTTTCGCACAGGTTTTTCCAAATCAAAGGTAAGCGCGCTCCTGCTCAACCTGGAGAAGAAGGGGATAATCACCAGGGAGAGGCTGGGAAGAACGTACAAGGTTTTTATTGCAGACTGGATTAAGAAGTGATGCTATTCTGAAATTGCACTCCTGTGTCTTACTTTTGCCCGATTTATGGCGAGTATCAATCCTCCTGCCATCAACCAGGCGAGGACCAGGCTCAACGCGTCCAGTCTTACGCCTGCGAGGGAGAGGACCGGCAAGAACAGACATGCGGCGAAGACGGTCTGCGACAAGCTCTGGGGTTTAAACATCTTTATGTAAGCCATATTCGTGCTTATCAACATAAGAACGAAGAAGAAGCTGGATATCTGAGCAAGCATCCCCACGCTCGGAAAGCCGAACATAATACCAGCTAAGAGCACGCTCGCTAAGGTGGTGCTGATCTTGAAGTCAACTAGGGACATCGGCAGAATACCGTCGCCTGCCATGGCACTCATTATGCGCGAGATTACCAGTATCTGTGCATTGATTACCGACATTGAGCCCAACAGAACCCCAGCAGCAACGATATAGCTGCCCTTTAAACCCAGCAGGTATTGCGCCACCTCCGCCAGAGGAATTAAACTGCCCGCCAGCTCAGCTGGCTTTTGCGTTGCAAGGGCAACAGTGGTTACAGCAGTGTATACAAAAATCGCAATGAGCAGTGTGGCAAGCATCGCCATGGGTAAAGTTCGTTTTGGATTTCTAACCTCCCCCGCCATACTACCAACAACCTCAAAGCCGGCGAAAAGGGTAAACGTCAACAGCGAACCTTGGAGCAGCATCTTTGGGGGAGGAAGCTCTACCTGCTGAGGCAGTACTTTCCCCTGC
The DNA here is from genome assembly GCA_002010065.2 of Candidatus Pyrohabitans jungbluthii. GTDB lineage: Archaea > Hydrothermarchaeota > Hydrothermarchaeia > Hydrothermarchaeales > BMS3B > Pyrohabitans > Pyrohabitans jungbluthii. The sequence continues at coordinate 345,137 of MTMD02000002.1, forward strand.
AGAAATCCGCTCAGAATGACTAGCGACACTATCGATAAGGTCGCGGCGGTGAACACCTTCTGCACAAAAACAACCGAACGTATGCCTATTAGGTTAAGTAGGAGGTAGAAACAGATCACCGCTAAGCCTGCCCATAAACGTGAGGTGGGGATGAAAATCCCAAGATAGTCCGCAAAGCCTAAGGCGACAAAGGCTCCCGCAGCCGCCGCTGAGAGGCAAAAACTCCAGCCTATGAAGAAGCCTCCTGCAGTGCCGAAGGCACGCTTGACAAACACATATAGTCCGCCGGTGCTGGGGAAAGTGCTCGCTAGCCTTGCGTGGGCGAGCACCGAAAATAAAAGGCTAAACCCGGTGAAAATGAACGCCAGAGGGGCGAGAGAGCCAGCAGTCCCTGCCAGCGGCGCGATTACGGTGAAGATTCCAGGACCTATGGTTGCACCTACCCCAATGGCAAGCGCATCGCGCAGCGTTAGAACCCGCATGTACTCAGAAATGGCTATTCCTCCTATAACCTTTCAATTATCCCCGCCTTCTCCAATCTCTTTCTGTAGTATGCAGCAGAATTTTCACTTCTAAACCCCAGGATTTCTTTCAGCTTAGAGTCTTTTAGCCTCCCATCCTTCATCAGAGCAAGAAGCGCCCTAACTTCTTTCTCATTCAGCCGGGGGCTGAGATCTTTAACAATTCTGTTATTTTGAGTCAATGACGCGCCCTCCCTCTTGAGGATTCTAACCCTACTTGCTAACTTTCCAGCCCCATAATATAAATATTCCCTCACTCGAGGGATTATCGACTAAATCCCCTAATATAGACATTTTTGCTTTTTTTCTCTTAGCTTGTGTCAGAGTTGTTACGGGAACTTTCACCTCTCTGATTCTGCCAAATATACTCCTGCAACTATCAATGCGGCATTGCCTATCATAAACAAGGTTACTTCTTCTTTTAAGAAAAAATATGCGAATATTACAGTGAATACAGGAATCAAAAAGATGAAAAAACTCGCTTTAGAAGCGTCCATCCTCTTAAGCGCTTCGAACCAGAACAGGAAGCCGATGACCGTCGGAACCACCGCAAGGGCTAGGATGATGCCCCACATATAACTGCTGAGATTTATCAGCGCGTTAATCGGTTCCACGAAGGGTGTGAAGATGAGCAAAAATATGGAGCCGATAGCAGTGCTCAGGCTGACTATGATGAGCGGCTCTCCATCTCTCAGGCCGATTTTCGAGAGGATTATGTAGAAGGCATAGCATATTGCCGAGAGAAGCATCAGGAAGTTTCCATACACGTAATCTGTGATTTCCATTAGAGAGGATAAATCGCCGTTAGTGGCGATCATCGCCGCTCCGGTTAAGGCGAGGGCTACTCCGCCTGCCTTTCTCATACCCAGACTTTCCTTCAGAAATAATGCAGCCAGTGCTGCTGTGAACACAGGACTAGTGGTTTGTAGGACGCTGGATGCTGAGGCAGTGGTGTACTGCATCCCCACGTTTTGGAAGATATTCGGCAGAAAAATGCCCACCAGTCCTAAAGCCGAGAGCATCTTCAGATTCTTCCTGAGGTAAGCGGACACCTCACCTGGTCTATATCTCGAGTAAAGGATCGCCAAGAAGATAATGGAACCTATGAAGAAGCGCAATGCCGCCATGGTTACAGGGGGAATCTCTTTTAGTCCAACTTTTACAAGGATAAAAGATGAAGCCCAGGCAACTACTGCTGTGAGTATTAAAAGAATTGGCGACATTATTAAGACCCTTATAAGGATATTACTTAAGATAGCTCATAACACACCATCTACTGCTTCCCTTACCTGCTAAATTTTACACTATATAAATATTACCTCAAAATAACTCTGACTAAGAATTCGCATCCTTACTGCTGTTTTTGCAAAAATACATATTTTTAGTAATAAAATATTTAGATTTTGATTTTATTTTTTTATTATAAAATTACATGCCAAAAAATGCATCGTTTTTAAATCATGGACGGTTTTGGACAATTATGTACCCTTCTGTGTAGTTTGTTGTTTTATCTCCTGCATGGTTGTCTCGGCAAATTATACTCGCCTCTGCGGAAAGGTATATGCCGAGGTGATTGAAATGAAAAAGAGCGCAAAAATTGCAATCGCTGGTTTGGCGGTGCTTCTGCTGGTGGGAGGCGTCGCCTACGCCCACTGGGGCTTCCCTGGCGGTGGGTACGCAGCCCCAGGGTGGGGCTATGGAATGGGCATGATGGGCCCTGGAATGATGGGGTATGGAGGCTACCCTGCCTGGGGCTACGGCTATGGCTTCGGAAAGGAACTAACCGATGAGCAGCGGGCAGAGATACAGGAGAAGATTCAGGAACTTCAGGAGAAAGGAGCCTACCCGTGGGAGATTCGCACAGAGGTATTCAAGCTGTTACAGAAGTTCGGCGTGATAGACAATGAGACAACCCCAGTGCCAGGCTATGGATTTGCCCCAGGCTTCTATGGCTGCCCGATGTGGGGGTACGGCTGGTAACCCCCCACATTTTTCTTATTTAGGAAAGAGTATTAAGTAGGTAGGAGAATATTAGTATGGTGACAGGGTGATGAAGAAGTACCTCAGCTATATAGCCTTTGCAATTCTAGGACTCCTGTTACTCCTGACAATTCTATATGAGACTGGCTCCCCGTGGGGCGTGTGCCAGGCGTGGGGCAGCATCATAGCTCCCGGCAGCATGGCGGAGATGCACCGCAGGCACATGTTCGGCTACGGTTTCCGTGGATTTGGGCTCCTATTCTGGGTGCTCGTCTTCGCATTTATATACCTGCTGATAGCTGGGGACAGAAAGGAAGAGGAGAGCGCTATAGATATACTGAACAAGCGCCTCGCCAGGGGAGAGATCACAAAGGAAGAGTACATGGAGATGAAGAGGGAGATTCTGGGCAAGGACTAGGGCTCAAGTATGCGAACTTCTATGCTCTCATCCTTTTCTGCAACCAGCTTGCGGAAAAGCTCAGGGTCTGCGCTGGTCTGGGGGATATAGTTGTAATGCATGGGTATGACCACGCTTGGTTTTATAGCCAGCGCTGCTTCTGCAGCCTCACGCACATCCATGGTGTAGTGCCCACCCGCAGGTAGCAAAGCCACGTCCGCCTTTACGTTGCTCATCTCAGGTATAAAGTCGGTATCGCCCGCATGGTAAATACGCACGTCATTTATGCTCACCACCACACCTACACCTAAGCCGCGGGGGTGGAAGGGTTTTGCTTTGTTGTACGCCTCCACCGCCTCAACCTTAATCTCGCCAATCTCGACGCTGTCTCCAGCCTTAATCACCCTCACATCACCAGAGCAGCGCCTTGCACAGCCCTGCGTTGTGATTATAACCGTCGATGTCTTCATTATCTTGCCTGCGTTCTCCACGGCGCAGTGGTCGAAGTGCTCGTGAGTCATAACTATTACATCCGCAGCTTCGGCACTGTCTGGTATAACGTATGGGTCTATGTAGACAATGCCTGCGTTGCCCTTCAGCTTGAAGCTTGCATGCCCGAACCAGGTTATCTCCACCCCTTTAAACTTGGTGGTGTTCATCCTATCACCCCTTAATAAATACTCCGCTGGCGAAGGATAAGTAGTTTTTGTTATACCAGCCAGTGATTTCCAAACTTCAGCTTTATATACATGAAAGCACTAATAATATTATGGAGAGGAGATTAATCAAACTACTGGTCCTCCTAATACTCCCTTTTGGCATAACTTTTTCCTTCTTGATTTTAAACTATGGCGGAAATGTCAGTCTGGGCCTCGATTACTTTTCTACCTACACCCAGCCATACTACAACATGCGGTTTATGGCAGCCACCGCTGTGGCGATAAGCAATTCCAACGCTGCAATTGAGAGGCTCAACCTCGCGATTGAGTACATTGAGAAGGGCATGCTAAGCCAGGCTTCACAGGAGGTTGAGGAAGCCGGGGAGTTTATCTCAGCCTTCGAGGAGGCTCTGCTAAAGGTGGAAGAGGAGATTTACAGCGAGGAGAGCAGGCAGGCGTACAGTTCAATGAGGGTGATGCTTGACGCACAGAAGGAGTGCTACTTGTACCTCAAACAGATCCTGAGGAAGGCTCGTACAGGCGAGGATTACTCGGAGGAGATGAGGAGGTACAACCGCGCAGCGATGCGCTACATGGCACATGCAAGTGTAGTGTTTGAGTTCCAGAAGCACGCCACAGGTGTGGTGGTGGCCAAGTAGACACGGGGTCTAAACACCCGCCTTTGCAATAAAGTCCTCAAGCCTCGACTGCCTTAAGATGGTGCTCCTCTTCAGGTACTCTCTGAGGGGGATTTTCAGCCTCGCCGCTAGGCTCTCAAGCGCCTCGCCCAGCGTGGTGAAGCGCTCGTAGGGGTTGCGAAACGCCTGCCTAACGTTTTCGCGCACCTCCCAGACGCCGACGGGCATTATGTAGCCCTCGTATATCTCACGGAAGACCACAACGCCCGCCTGACGCCGCATCTTTGCCAGAGCTTCGAGCACAGCAAAGCGCGCCGCGTAGTAGCCTCCACCCTCCTGCTCTGCATAGCTGCTGCGCCCGTGGTAGCCCTCGTGCTCTATATTAATCGCGGGCTTGTCAAGAGCTAGAGTCCAGAGCGTATTCGGCGCCCACGCTTCAAACTGCTCATACTCCCACCTTCTCGGCATTAGCAGAATCTCGAAGTGGTTGTCTAAGTATGTGTTGTGGTACACACGGTACTCGTTTATTACAGGATAGTTATGAATCTCCCTCATCAGTGCTTTGCCCAGAAGGTCGTCCACCGCGGTTATGCTCCAGCGCGTTGGCACCAGGCGGCGGCGCTCCTCGTAACCAAGAGCACCTGAGGACAGCACCCTCGTCAAGTAGTACACATCATAACCCTCGCGGTAGAGCGTGGTTGCGGCGAAGCTTGCGCTCACCTCATCGCCTGCAAGGGCGTCGACCTTCTTTGGAATCTTCGGGTTCTCAGCCAGCGTCAGCTTCTTAAGGGGAGCCGTAGGGCCCAGAGGCTGAGTTAAAGGGGAGAAGCTTATCCCATAGCTGGGCCTGCGCTCAAATTGCACCTCTGTATCCGGGGCATTTACGGAGAGGGCAACCTCCTGGGCTTGTTCCACTATGCGCGAGCGCTCAGCTACGTGGTGCCTCACCTTTGAGCGCACCAGCAGGGAGCGCATCCTTATAATCTCGTCGAAGTCTAAGCCATACCACCTCGCCGGGTCATCGTATAGCTCGGGGCTCTCCTCGCTTACCGACGTGAGCGGACCCACGAAGACGTTGGGGTAACCCTTCCAGCCTACGAAGATGCTGGGCGAAGGGCCAAAGAGGCTTTCCTTCAGCTTCCTCTCAATTGGGCTCCTTATCTTAATCCGTGCCAGCAGCGGGCAGGAAGGGCGACCACACAGCAGCCTGCCCCCCTTGCAGGCTAAGCACAGCTCCCGCGACATTGGTCTAAGCTTGAGTATCGCCTTGACTATCTCGCAGCTGGGCTTCTTCTCCGCGAGGGGCATGGTAATTATATGTGCGTCTAGGTTAAAGAAGCTAACTCAAACTTCGAAGCTTCTTCAGCGACTCTATGCTCCCCGACTTTTTGTAATATTCCTTCGCCTTCTCGCGGTTGCCCTTTTTAACGTAGAGGTCGCCGAGAAGGTTGTAAACCACCTCGTTCCCATAGATGCCCAAGCTTAAGGCGTAGTCAAGCATCTCCTCAGCCCTGCGCAGGTTTCCCTGTCTCATCGCCTCTTCAGCCTGGGTGCAGTAGCTCATCTTCTTGCCATACTTCTTCTTCAGCCCCTCAAGCTCCTCCCGCGAGGCATGCTTCTTCAATAACTGCGTAACCTCTTCAGCGCTGAGCTTCTCCAGATCTATGCCGTACTTCTTTAAAAGCTCCTTCTCCTGCTTGGGAGTCATGAGAATGCGTGGGCGGCAATGGGATATAAGGCTTGCGCTAAAAGTTCCAAAGGTAGGGCTTCTTCACCCGCTCGCCAGCAAAGGCCACGCCCTCCGCACGAAGCAGCCTTCGCTTGACTTCGCCGCCGTAGGCATAGCCTCCCACGCGAAAGTCGCTCCTCACCACGCGGTGACAGGGCACAATGATGGGGAAGGGGTTCTTTGCCATCACATTGCCCACGGCGCGGGCAGCGCCCGGGTAGCCTGCCGCCTTTGCAAGCGTTGCGTAGGTCGCAACTTTGCCGGGAGGTATCTCCCTCGCCTTTTCCATTACCGCCCTTTCAAAGGGTGTAAAGCCGGAAAGGTCGAGCTTCATGCTTCGCGGCAGCGCAGGAAGCACTTCTCTTGCTTCTCCGAGGATGGTGATGCGTTTGACAACACCCTGTTCTTGCATTACCTTCACTTTAAAGCCAGCGTAGGAGTAGAGCATGCAACTGTCTCGCCTTTATATATTTTATTGCTTTCGTTTGCATTCTGAATGAAGGCATCTGTAGAGAATACTCGAGTAATACTGGAGGAATACCATGCCAAAGGTAACCGTTGATATACCCCAGGAGCTTTACGATGACATGATGGCGCATGTTGGCAGGGATAAGAAGTTTGTTAACGCGAGCGATGCAATACGCACGGCGATACGAAAAATGCTGGACCAGCTGGACGAAATAGACCGGCGGCGGGGCAGGCTGAAGGAGGTAAAAGAGTGCGAGGAGTAGCGCTGCTCAGCTCCGGCATGGATTCGGTGGTTGCCACGGCGCTGGCGGTGAGAGAGGGAGAGGTTACGCTTGCGCTAACCTTCGACTACGGGCAGCGCGCAGCAGAGCGGGAGAAGGAGTACGCCGCCAGGGTGTGCGAGGCTTTGAAGATAGAGCACAGGGTGATTGCCCTGCCATGGCTAAAAGAGATAACCTACACCGCACTTGTCGCTGAAAAAGAAGCCCTGCCGGAGCTTTCTCCAGAGGAGCTGGACTCGAGCAAGGCTGAGGAAAGCGCTCGGCGCGTGTGGGTGCCCAATCGCAACGGCGTGTTTATAAACATCGCTGCCAGCTTCGCCGAAGCTCTGGGTTGCGACACCATCGTAGTCGGCTTCGACGCCGAGGAAGCGGCGACCTTTCCCGACAACTCCCGCGAGTATGTAGAGGCCGCAAATAAGGCGCTGAGCTACTCCACCCTCTCGGGGGTTAAGATATACGCCCCGCTTATAGATAAAAACAAGAGCGAAATTGCAGAGCTGGGTTTGAAGATAGGCGCACCTCTCGAGTGGAGCTGGAGCTGCTACCGCGGCGAGGCTAAGCCGTGCCTGCGCTGCGAGTCGTGCCTGCGCCGCGCCAGAGCGTTTGAGAGCATAGCTAAGAAAGACCCCCTTCTGGAGAGGCTGGGGCTATGAGGGTGATTTTTCCAGAGGAGAGAATAACCTATACAGGTGAGGAACTCGCCTCGCTCTGGGCGTACCACCGCTTTCGGGTGCAGGAAGACAGCATTGTCGCCTTCCGCGGTGGGTGCGAGGTTAAAGCAGAGCACATGATAGATCTGGAGGATAGGCTTGGGGAGGCGGAGATTTACTCGCCTGACATGCTCCATTTCATTGTGGAGCACTTCGATTCCACGAGTCTAAAGCTGACCTATGCGAGGCAGCGCCTTCTCGCAGCGATTGCATGCGAGGCGATTGCAAAGCTGGGATATGAGGTTGTTCGCAGAGGAGATGACCTCTATTACGAAGAAAAGAAGCTGAGCGTCAGCATAGCGAGTGTTTCCCCGGTCAGCGCGAAGATTCACTTCGGAATCAATGTGAAGAGCGACAAGTATATGAGTCTTGAGAGGATGGGGGTGAAGAACCCCATGAAGCTCCTCCGCAGAATAGCTAAGGCGTATGCGGATGAAATTTCAGATATAGAGCGCGACCTGCGCAAGGCTAAGCCCCTGGGGGTGTACCATGGTTAGTGCTCCCCTGCTGGAGGTCTTCTGCTCTGTGCAGGGCGAGGGGCCTTTTCTGGGCGCGAGGCAGGTTTTTATACGCTTCGCTGGCTGCAACCTCGCCTGCGACTACTGCGACACTCCCACAGGAGAAACACCTCACTGCAAAGTGGAGCGCGTCCCGGGCTCTGGAGAATTTACGCTCGTCGCCAATCCCGTCTCGACTGAGCTTGCCTCAGAGCTTGCCAGGAGCTACGGTAAGGTGCATTCCCTCGCTCTCACCGGCGGCGAGCCCCTGCTGTACGCGGAGTTTATAAAAGCCCTTGATGCTGGCGTGCCCCTCTATCTGGAGTCCAACATGACGTTGCCAGAGAAGGCGAGAAAGGTAAAAAACGTTATTTCCATCGTTGCGGGCGACTTTAAGGTTAGAGAGGTGCTCCACGGCGTAAGGAAGAGCTATGAGGAGCTGAAGGAGGCTACGATCGCGTGCTTCAAGGTTTTGAGGAGTTCACGCGAGAGGTACACCTTCTGCAAGATTGTGCTCCCCTCGCGCTTTGACGCCGAGGAGGTGCTCGCCAATGTGGAATCAGTAAAGGAGTACATAAGCATGGTGGTGCTTCAGCCCGTGTGGCAGGATGCGCCTCCGCAAGAAGAGATTCTATCCCTGCAGGAGAGGCTTTTGGATGTTGTGGAGACGAGGATAATTCCCCAGACGCATAAGATTCTTGGCATGCGATGAGGTGAGGCTATGAGGTTAGGCATTGTAGAACATTTCGATGCCGCGCATTATTTACCAGAGCACAAAAGCTGTGGAATAATGCACGGTCACACGTATAAGGTTGAGGTAATCCTTGAGGGCGAGCCCAAGGATGGGATAATTATTGACTTCGCGGACGTTAAGGCAGCTCTTCGCGAGGTACTCGCTGAGTACGACCACCGCGTGCTCAACGAGCTTCTCCCTTACCCGAGTGCAGAGAACATCTGCATAAGCATTTATAAGAAGCTCAAGACCAAGCTGAACTTCCCTCTCACTGTACGCCTGTGGGAGGGCGAAGGCAAGTGGGTGGAGATTGGAGACTGAGGTGAGGACAACGCAGGCTGTGATCCTCGCCGGGGGTAAGGGGAAGAGGCTCCAGCCCTTTACCAGTGCTGTGCCAAAGGCGATACTCCCGGTAAGGGGCAAAGCCGTGATTCTCCACCAGCTCAAAGCGCTGGAGGAGGCAGGTATTGAGGAGGTGCTGGTGGTTAGGGGCGCGCAGGGAGAGAAAATAGAGCGCTTTCTAAGCTCTCAAGGAAAGAGGGTGAAGTTTATCACGCAACCTAAGCCTCTTGGCTCCGCCCACGCTCTCAGTCTGGCGCTCCCCCATCTCCAGGGTGACTTCGTCGCCTTGGCGTGCGATTACGTCTTTCCGTCCGCGCACCTTAAAGAGCTTCTCCGCATGCACCATTCGGCGAAGGCTGCGGCTACGCTGAGCCTGAAGCGCATGGACAGGGATAAAATAAAAGAAGCCAGCACCGTTATGCTCAGGGAGGGCAGGGTGGTTAGGATAGTGGAAAAGCCCAGCGAAGAGGAGATACTCAGCGAGATTGCGGCGGCTCCGCTATATGTTTTCAGCCCGCAAGCCAAGCCCTTCATCGCCAGCGTTGAGGTCTCGCCTCGAGGAGAGTATGAGATTCCCAGCGCGATTCAGAACATGATAAACGCCGGTTTAGAGGTTCGCGGAGTGCTCACACAGGAGTGGGCACACCTCTCGCGCTGGCAGGACCTGCTCAGGCTGAACTTTCCCTATCTCGCAGACTACCTCTAATACTCAAGCTTATCCAGCATCTCCCGCAATCGCGTGAGTCTCGCGGAGAAGCCCTCCCATTCCCCAAGCTCTATCGGCTTATCCAGCGCATCTGAGAAATTCAACCTCAGAAAGTGGCTGTAGTGCTGGTGGTACTCCAGAGCAAGGTCGAAGTAGCGCATCTCAAGCTTCTTGGGCGGGTGGTACAGGAGCTTTATGTCTTCCTCAAGCTCAGCCGCCAGGGTTTTAATCTCAGCCAAAATGCGACCTGCCACCCTCTCCCAGGCAACCTCCTCAAAACCCCGCTTGGTTAAACCCTCCTCCAGTAGGGCCTTTTTAACCTCCACCTTTGAATCGCCCTCAAAATTAGGTCCATGCACAAAAGCCAAGCCACGAAGGGTGCTTTCCTCTGGCTCAAGTGCAAGAAGCACCTTATCTTTAGCGAGGTTCTCAAGGTTCCTGTTCAGCGTCTCGCGGTTAACCTCGCCCTTTATCCTTGAAATTACCTTTTCCGCCTCTTCTGGAGAAAAAAGAAATAGTTCGCTGGCGATGGCAAGGATGAGCTCTCTCATGTCTTTATGGTCTCAAGTTCACTGGAAATGTTCCAGATTATTGTTCTTGCATGCAGAGGCAGGTTCCTGTCGTTGCTTATCTCCTCCAAGATATAGATGGCAGAGCTTACCCTTACCCCTAAATCCTCCTTTTCGTTCATTAATGTGTTTTTCGCCTCCTCCGCGGCTCTGCGAATGTTGCGGGGAATGGATGTATCCTCAATCACCTGGTTCAGAACTTCGCAAATCTGTCTTACCTTTTCCTCGTGTTCCATGTAATCACCTCCAAAAAGGCGGAAAAGTAATTCGACGAGCAGGTCACTACCTTATATATTTTTTACGTTATAAAAAATTACTGGTAGTATGGAAAAGGAGGCTACGATTAAGAAGATGGCTGAGCTGCTGCTGAGCAGGGCTACAATGCTCGCTTACCACTGCCCCAACTGCGGCGCGCCGCTATTCGAGAAGGAAGGTAAGGTGCTGTGCCCTACCTGCGGCGAGGTCAAGGTGATACGGGAGGGCGAAGAAGCGGAGGGGAAAGAGGAGAGCATCCCTCAGGCTAAGGCAGAGGTTGAGCCCCAGGAAGGGGATGAGATTCTCCTGGAGAAGAGGAAGGAATTGCTTCTGCGCCTGAAGGAGGAGAAGGATTTAAGGGTTATACTGGATATTCTGGATGCGATAAAGCGGATAGATGAGATTATGAAGAGTAAAACTTCAGATAGGTAATATTTAGTAAAATTTAGATTCCAGTAAAAAATAACAGAGGGGACCTGCTTTTAATAGAAAACTTCTGAATTAGTTAATAAGATCACGCAATCTCTCTATTCTCCTATCTAAAGATTGATAGCTGTTATACTGAACATCCTCGAGGCTGTGAAGAGGATAGACGCGATTCTCAAGGGCGTCTCCGAATACAAGGTCGCAGAGCAGGGAAACCCTTTCATACCTTCTGCTGAGGAGATAAAAGGTATAGCCGAGGCAGCCACTTCTTCTCGGGTCATGGTCATGCCAGAAAAAGCCGCCTCCCATTAGAATTTGCTTTGGGGCAAAGCTATTAATAAAATTAAAGAACCTTCTCCAGCCGAAGAAGCCCACGGGTCTTGGGCTATCAGCAAAGGTTTCCACAAAATAAAACTCTCTCCAAGGAGCAAGTCTGCCGAAATGTTCTGCGCTTCTCTCAATCTTCCCCTTCTCCTCAAGCACAACAATAGGCCCATTAAACCGGCGCAGAAACTCCGCAAGGTTCCTGTAGTAGTCAGCGAGTAGAGGGCTCTTCTGAAGGAAGAGGGGGTGCACGAGAATTGCGATATTTTCTGCTCTGCTCGGTGGATAGCCTTTTAGTGAATATATTCCTTTATTGAGCTTAAATAGCCTCATTACGCAGCACCTAAGAGAGCAGCTCTGGGAAGCTCTTTTTCCCCTCTATCAAATCACATAAAATCTCCGCCACTTCGCCTCTTGGTACGCGCACCTGCTGCGCTGAGTCGCGCTCCCTTATCGTGACCGTCTCATCTTCAAGGGTGTCGAAATCTATGGTTACCGCGAAGGGCACGCCTATCTCGTCCACGCGAGCATAGCGCCTGCCTATGGAGTCGCTGGCGTCGTAGAGCGCGAGAATGCCAGCACGTTTAACCTCATCGAATATCTCCCTCGCCACCTTTACAAGCTCCTCGCGGTTGAGCAGCGGGAACACCGCCGCCTTCACCGGCGCCAGCCTGGGGCTGAGCCTCAGCACGTTCTTGCCCTCTCGCTGGTAGTAGGCGTTTTCAAGCACGCAGTAAAAGATGCGGTCAATCCCAAAGCTGGGCTCAATAACGTGGGGGATGAACTTCTCACCGGTTATCGTCTCCTCCACCTCTTTTACCTCAGCGTGCTCCCGCGTAATGGTCACCTTCTCTTCAGCGACGCTAATCTCAACGCTACCCTGCTCGGCGAAGCGCTCCACTTCGCTCTCGGGAAGCTCCTTCAGTGCCTCCGCAACCTTCCCCGCGAGGCGCTTAAACTCGGGCCCGAGCTTTGACATTTTCGGCTCTAGCACAAGGCGCCTGCGCTTGATTGGCTCGGGAAACTGACGAAAGGCGCGCAGCTCAACGCCACTGTGCTTTTCGTGCGCCTTTAAGTCGTAATCTGTTCTGTCAGCTATACCCACTACCTCAATCCAGCCGAAACGTTGCGTTCGCACCTCAGCGTCCCAGCAGTCAGCGGCGTAGTGAGCCATCTCCTCGCGGAGGTGCTGCCTGAAGCGCAGCTTTTCGTAGGGTATCCCCAGCTCAAGCAAGAAGCGCTGGGTGTGCACTAGATAATAGCACAGAAACTCATGCTTCACAATGCCGCGCTCTACCGCCTCCCTCGCGGTGAGTTCCACCACATCCTCCTGTTCCTGAGGCAAGAGCCTGAGCTTCTCCTCGGCGTAGCGTGAGAAGTTGGGGTGCGTTTTGTCCTTGGGGTCTATGAATATCTCCACCTCAGCTTGGGTAAACTCACGCAGACGAATTAAGCCCTGCCTCGGCGAAATCTCGTTTCTGTAAGCTTTGCCTATCTGCGCAACGCCGAAGGGCAGCTTCTTGCGGTAGAAGGAGTAAAGCCTGGGGAAAAGAATGAACATGCCCTGCGCTGTCTCAGGGCGCAGGTAGCCCACCTTCTTCCTCCCCGGTCCAATGTAGGTCTTGAACATAAGGTTATAGCTGTAAACCTCGCTGAGCTTGCCCCCGCAGTCTGGACATCGCAGCTTATGCTCGCGTATAAGCTTATCCAGCTCCTTGAAGCTCAGCCCGTCGGTTTTTATATCCAGGGCTGCGCTGATCAGATGGTCTGCGCGAAAAGCTGAGCCGCACTTCTCGCAGCTCACCAGAGGGTCGACGAAGTTGCTCACGTGCCCAGAGGCTATAAACACATCCTCAGGTGAAATCGTGGGAGAGGAAATTTCAAAGAAGCCCTCCTCCACGACGAAGTAGCGACGCCATATATCTTCCAAGTTCTTCTTCAGCGCCGCCCCGAGAGGCGCGTAGTCATAGAATCCACTAACCCCACCGTAGATCTCATAGCTCGGGTTTATGAAGCCCCTTCTCAGGGCTATCTCCATTACGTCGCCGCTCATGTCCCCAAAAAATTAAAACATAGCCTTCAGAAGGCTTATGTCCTTGACCATGCCTATGAGGTCACCCTCCGCGTTAATCACAGGAATCTGCTCTATGCGCTTCTTTGCCATACGCTTGGCACACTCGCTAACGCTTGTGCGCTTTGTCACCGTAACCACGTCCTTCACCATGACATCCTTAACCCGCTTATCTGGCAGCTCTAAGCGCTTTTTGGTTATATATATAACGTTCTTTGAATCCCAGCCCCAGCGGTCGCCCTCTGTCCCGCCAGAAAGCTCTGATTTGTGGGTGCTCTCAGTTATTTCAAAAACCTTAAGCAGGTCGGTGTCGCCGATTATACCAGACATCTTGCCCTCGTTGTCAAGTACAGGCAGAGCGCGCTCCCCGCTGAGGCGCATTATCTCATACGCCACCTTAAGCGGAGTCTCTTCCCATACTGTGGTAATCTTCGACTCCATATACTTCTCCACGGGCTCTGAGATGTTCATCTTGGCAATAGCACGCCACACTATATCGCTAACAGTTACTATTCCCACGAGATGAGAGTCGGTAACCACCGGCATTCTCCTGAAATTCTTCTCCAGAAAAGCGCGAGCCACGTTTTTGATGTCCTCCTCAGGTGTGGTTGTGTGAACCTCTCGCGTCATGAGCAGCGCAAGCTGCCCCTCCTCAGGGTTCCGCGCAAAATCACTCCTGGTTACTATGCCCATTAATTCTTTAGTACCCCGCTTAACCACGGGTATGCCAGAGATGTTGTGCTTTAACAAAAGCTCCAGCGCTTCGGAGCTGTTCCCAGGTACTTCAGCATACACTACATTCTCTGTCATTATGTCCTTGACCTTCACAGCAGGAGCCTCCTGAAGTTACTTATGGACAACCATCACCGGGCAAGAAGAAGTTCTCACCACCTTCTCGGCAACACTACCGAGTAAAAACCTATCTAAACCTGTTCTTCCGGCGGTGCCCATAACTATTAGATCGGCATTTTTCTCCTTCGCGGTCTCTACAATCTCCTCCGCTGGTATGCCCTCTTTGATTATCGTCTCGTACTCCACTCCAAGCTCTTCCGCAAGCTTTTCCACAGTCTCAAGCGCTTTCTTTCCCTCTTCCTCGAGCAGGACGCGCATACTTTCCCACACAGCCTCGGTGGGTATACCTGCAAAGGCGGAGATATCTATAACGTACAGTCCGTAAACCTTGGCGTTGAGCGCCTTAGCGAGCTTCACCCCATGCTCCACCGCCTGTTCGGCGATTTCTGAACCATCTGTGGGTATGAGTATGTTCTTATACAATTCCGTTACCTCCCAGCAGAGCGTCGCCTTTTACTATGCCTTTAATGTCGCTTATTTCAAACCTATGTACTATTCCTAACACAGGGTCATATATATAATTATTGTTCCGAAAAATCACAAACGAGGCGGGGTTGCCCTCTTCGATGGCGTTGCTCTCCAGCTTTAACAGCTTCCTTGCGTTAAGCGTCGCCGCCTTTAGGATTTCCCTGGCGTCCAAGCCATAGTCTCTACTTAACCCGCGGGCAAGCTTAAAGGCGAACTCCATCTCGCGGAGCATGTTTAGCGAATTTGCCATTGCATTGTCTGTGCCCAGAGCTACGAGGGTACCCTCCAGCATCTCCCTTATCCTAGGCAATCCCACAGCGAAGCTTCCGTTGGCTCGAGGGCAGAGCACCACCGGCAAGCGCCTGCGCAGTACCTCTTCTATGCTCGCCTCGCTTGCGTTGGTTAAATGCACCACGAAGTCAGGATTAAGCTTCAACACCTGCGCCACGTCGTCGCTCACCTCGGCGCAGTGCACTGCAAACAGCTTGCCCATGCGATTGGCAAGGCGGCGCAGCTTGGCGAGCTCCTCCATATTGTAATCAGCGACGCTGCTTATGCCGATGCCGTCGCAGTGTTCCAGAAGCTTCTCGGGGGAGTCGCCATTCGGACGCCCGAGCACAACCGCCTCCACAGGCGAAGCTCTGGCGACGCTTCTCAGCAACTTTACACCTCTCGCTCCACCCTCACGAAAGTCCGCAAAGGTTAGCGTGCCCGAGGCGAGCATCTCCTTAAGCGCCGACTTCATCCCCTGCTTAACCTTTTCCTCATCTTTGAGCAGCTCAAACTTCACCCCGCCTTTGCCCACTCGCTCGGAAATGCTTTTGTATGCCGCCACATCCTTAGCGTAGGCGTCGCCTATGTGGGTGTGCGCGTTGGTAAAGCTGGGACAGATAATCCCTCGCTTTAAGTCAACATAGCCCCTCTTACCAGGGTTGCCCTCACCCACCTCCGCGATTATCCCATCTTCCACCACAACATAGCCCCGCGTGGGCTCAAGTTCTTCTCCAGCTAAGACTACGGCGTTGCCAAAGATGCGCTTCATTCCCCAATAATCTTTTATTAACTCACGCAAAGTTTAATTCATGCTGGAGTGGGTGATGCTGAGCTTGGCGCTGATTGGCGCGTTGGCTGCGAGCTACACCGACTTGAAGCATGGGATTATCCCGAATAAGCTCACCTTTTCCCTCTTCTTCGCTGGCATCGCTGGCAACGTCGCAATAGCCCTTATCAGCGGCGACCACAGCTTGATATTCGACCTCGGCAAGGCGATTCTCGCAACCTTCGCCTTAGGCTATGCGCTGTGGCTTCTGGGCGGCATGGCCGCGGGCGACGTAAAGGAGTTTCTTTTCCTCGCTGCGCTATTGCCCAGGTATCCCGAGGTTCTCAGGAATTACTTCTCCCCGAGCTTGGCGTGGTACCCCTTTCCGTTGAGTGTATTTATAAACACCTTCGTGGCGATTTTCCCTTTCCTCTTCATCTATGCCTTCGCCATATCCATAAAAAAGAAGGTGAAAATGCGAGAATTTTTAGAGCCCCTGCTTAAACCCGGGCAGAAGCTGAAAAATGTCTTCTACCTTGCTGGAGCATTTTCGGTTGGCATGCTTCTGGGCAAGGGCATAGCTGCGCTTGGTTTCATAGTGCTTATTTTCCTGTTAAAGAAGGAGGTATATAGGGTTGCTGCAACCTCCGTGGCACTGCTCCTGGCGATTGCCACCGGCAGCGCTGAACCCCTTGCCATACTCAGGTACTACCTTTTAATAGCGGGTGTGCTCCTCCTTTTTGCCCTCTTCTGGAACAGTCTCAAAATCCTAAGGGCTTCACTTAAGGAAGAGGTTAAAATCTCCACCCTCGAAGAGGGCGTAATACCTGCGGAAGAGATTTATATCCGCAACGGCGAAATTATTAGAGAGGAAAAAAGCATCCTTGAAAAAATAAAGGAGTATGTGAACCCCGGAACCATGAAGAGGGGCACACTTATCGTCGGAACAGCGGCAGCCGGGCTTACAGAACAGCAGATAGCTACGCTCCGCAGGCTGGTGAGCGAAGGTAAACTCGAGGACAGGATAAAAATTAAAGCGAGGATGCCTTTCGCCCCGGCGATATTCCTTGGGTTGCTCTTAGCCTTGGTATTTGGGGATTTAAGCAAAATGGTGAGCTTATGAGAAATAAAGCGCAGATAACCCTTGAGGCGATTCTAATCATAGCCTTTTTCGTTCTAGTGCTTGTAGCGGTCAGCTTCCCTATGAGCTTTAAGGTCTCTGAGGCAGGGAGAGATGTCTCGAGGGTGCTTGAGATTAGAAACAATCTGGAAAAGGTGGTCTCAGCTATTAAAGTTGTCCAAGCCCTTGGGCCAGGGGCGGTGCGCACCGTTACCATAACTTCAGATTCAAAGCGCTGGGCACTTGCAACCGGCGACCCAGTAACTGGGTCTTCAATCAGTTACTGGATAGCGTGGGAAGAAAAGAAGAGAATTCCTGCCGAGCTTGCTTATACCACCACCTTCGACGCATCTCGCCATTTCGGTGGAATGGGAAGGAACATCTCGGGCATAAATGCAGATGCTTTTAATTATATCTATTTTGATGGCGATGGCAAAGGCTCCTTTGAGGTGAGGGTTGAAAATACCAACAGTGCAGGAGTAGAGTCTCGTATCCTCATTTCGAGGAGCGGCAGTACAATAAATATAACTCTTGCCCCGTGAGGATAGAGAGATGAACAGAAGGGCGCAGATAACTGTTGAGGCGCTGATAATAATGGGCGCGATACTCCTCATTCTCCTCTCTGTTTCCGTTCCTCTTGCCATTTATTCAGGCCGCTCTGCAAGAGATGTGCAGCATGCAAGTGATGCGCGCTATGTTGTGGAGGAAATCGCAGCCGTCGCCAACAGCGTATCCAATGAGTACGAAAGGCGAACCTTAACGCTATACGTACCCGGCTACACCTCCGCGGGTAAAGATGTGAACGGCTTGCCACTAATAGAAAAAACCACCAGGATAACCACATCCCAGGACGGAGACGCTCTCGTAGCCTATCTCACGCAGGTGAGGCGGCGTGAGGATGGTAGTGTTGTGCAGAACGACACCTACAACTTTACTGTGGAACTCTATGGAAAGGGCTGGATTATAATGGCAGCTAACGGCAGCGTCGCGGACATAGTTGAGTCCTCCGGGGCTTGGTACAGCATAAATATTACCCTTAAAAACATAACCTTCTCAAGGGAGGCGTCATGAAAGGACAGGTTTCCATTGAGGTTGCCCTGATGGCGGGCATGGCAATACTCGTGATTGTGAGCCTTGTCAACATTAACTTTGAAAGGCTCCACATGGCGAGAGAGCTAGGCGAGGCGGGCGAGGCGAAGATGATAGGCACCATCATCGCAGAGGCGATAAACAATGCCTATGCCAACGGCGAGGGCTTCCAGGTATACCTTTCTCCAGAGCAGCTGAACTTCACAAGGCTTGGGGAGGTGGAAAAAATGGGTGGTCTCGCAATAATGCTTCCAATAACCATAAACAACTCTGCCAGAGAGGTTGTAATAAAGAAAAATACGTCAAAGACAGGAGGCAAAGCCTGGAGCATGGCGGTTTCCTTTATACCCAACAATGTCATCCGCATGGACCCGAGTAACGATTATCCTGAGGTTACAGTGCGCAACAATGGCACAAACATTATTATTTATGCGGATGATACACATATCGATACCGTGAGCTGAGGCGCATGATGGCATTAAGGGATAGTAGGGGACAGGTCTCCCTTGAATTTATAATTCTGGTAGGGGCGATACTGGTAATGGTGGTTGCAGCCTTTCCCTACATAGCCCGTGCGAACGAGCTCAACAAGGCACTCGCCGCTGCCAGGGACGGCGCCACCTTCGCTGCGGGAATGAGGGGGCTGGGCTATAGGGGTGAGAACGTTGCGGAGATCCCACCCGGTGTTGTGAAGATAAAAAAGATTGAGATGGTAAATCAAGGAAATTATAGCAACCTTCAGTGGTACCGCTTTGAAATTCACATCTCGGCTCCGAGCTACATAACCAGCAACAGTACCTACAGGCAGAGTCTTTGCGGGACTGTTACAAATCAGGCGATGCGATATGTTTATTATGCATTTAACGGAGAATGGAAGGACTACTCGCGGGTAAACACTACATACTACTCCTTCACTGCAGGCTGTGAGTTTGAATGAGGTAGGAAAGCATGGACATTGCCGAAGAAATAGGTGAGCTCACTTTCAGAACTGCGAGCAAGGTCTACTACCATGCCCTGGGTTTTCTGATAAAGTTCATTCTCTGGCTTCGCAGGCTGCGCGCCTACCTCGGTGAGGTGGAGGTTCGCAGAGTATATCCCTTTTTTGAAAGAAGAGGTGTGGAATTCCAAGATTATGTCATACTTAAAGCGCAGCTATTCACCTTCCTCTTCTTCATAATTGCAGTGCTATTTATATTTAATTTTATTAGTTTCGGGACTGCTCTTCCCCTGCTTGTGCTTTCTGGCCTATCATCACTTTTCCAGGCCTTTGGTCAGGTGAAGAAATACTTCTCCCAGGATTATCCTCCCTACAGGGACTTTTTCCTTGCGTACTTTATAATTACCCTGCTCCTTCTCATATTCAAGGCGCTTATGCCTCGCGTATCGTGGCGCTACCCGTATATCCACTTCCTCCTGGTTTCGCTGATCGCTGTAGTCGCCTTCTCCGCCTACTTTAGGCATCGCTATGCCCGCGACTACACCTTCGGCAGGGTGGTAAAGGCAGGAAGCATCGCAAGGGTTAAGGTGAACTACGACATACGCTCTGGTATAAAGCCGGGGGTGCACCTCCTGCCAAATGACGTGAATGCAAGGGAGGGCGACATTGTAAAGCTCCGCGTGGAGAAAAGCTTTTTTAACCTGCGCGGCAATCGCGTGTCTGAGATCCTAGAGGTGCTGGGTAATGCGGGATTACGAGGTGGTTAGCCTCTCACTGGCGATATCGACTGTTGGCATACTCCTGCTTTTCTTTGCAGCCAGCATTGCTGAGCCCAGGGAGGTTAGCATAGGCGAGCTTAGCAGCGCTCACCTGGGCGCCAAAGTAAAGGTTGCTGGAGAGGTGGTGAGGGTTAGGAACCACGATGAGGGGCACGTTTTTCTGCGCGTGAGCGACGGTAAAGGTGAGGTGGCAGTACCCCTATTTAAAAAAGTAGCTGAAGGCGTGGACAAGAGCTGCCTCAGAGAAGGCGCAAAAATTGAGCTTATTGGCAGAGTTGAAGAGTACCGCGGCGAGCTTGAGGTGATACCACGGGAGGGGGATGAGGTACGTTGCTTGACGTAGTGGTGTTCACCCTGCTGGGCTGTGTTTGCGGTGTAATCACCGGCTTGGTGCCCGGGCTTCACGTGAACAACGTGGTGATAATCCTTGTTTCCCTATCTGCGCTGCTTATTGATAGCTTCGGTCTCTGGTCTCTGCTGGCTTTTATAGTTGCCCTGAGCGTGATGCACTCCTTCGTGGACTACGTGCCTGCAATTCTCGTGGGCGCACCTCAGGAAGATAACGTGCTTTCCACGCTTCCTGGACAGCGTCTCCTCAGCCAAGGCAGGGGCTATGAGGCGATTCGCCTTACGGTGCTTGGTGGCCTGGGGGCGACGCTTTTTAGTGCCTTAACCCTTCCCTTCCTCTACTTTGCTCTACCTCAGATTTACCCAGTGGTAAGGCAGCACATTCCGCTGCTCCTAGCTATGGTGCTCGCCTACATGGTTTACCTGGAGAAAGGGCTGAGGAAGAGGCTTTATGCAATGCTCGTGGTCTTCTATTCCGGAGCGCTGGGCTACATAATCTTAAACTACCCGGTGCTCTCACCGCAGTACGCGCTCTTCCCGGCGCTTACCGGCTTCTTTGGGATAAGCACCATCTTAACGTCTCTCCGCCTGCGAAGCGCACCCCCGGCGCAGAGTTTGACTTACAGTGAAGGCTACTACTCCCGCGGCGTCGCCGCAGGTGCGATTGGCGGAATACTCGCCGGCCTGCTACCCGGTATAGGCTCTGCCCAGAGTGCGCTTCTGGTGCAGAGCTTTTTCAAACGTCGCGATGAGAAGGAGTTTCTCGTTGCCCATGGTGGTGTGAACACCGCAGCAGCGATTTTTGCGCTCCTTGCACTCTACTTAATAGGCAACCCCCGCAGCGGCGCCAGCGTTGCGGCGGCTATGCTTATAGGCGAAGCGGAGCTGGCGGATTTCACATTCATGCTAGCTGTGGCAATGCTCACCTCCTCCTTTGCCGCCTTAGCTACGCTTCTTATCGCCAGGGCAGCAATAAAGAGAATAGGAAGAATAAACTACACGACGCTTTCCCTCGCTGTGCTTGCCTTTCTAGGGCTGAGCATCCTTCTCTTTACGGGCTTCTATGGTGTGCTTGTAGCGATTACGAGCACCGCAATAGGCATGCTCGCCGCCTTCGCCGGAGTGAGAAGGTCCCACTGCATGGGGGTGCTTATTCTCCCCACTATAATTTACTTCCTTGGCATTTGAGCTTTGATGTTGGGATACAAATAGACAAATTTTTTATACCCTCACAGCGAATCTTAACCGGGACTTTAGATGGCAGCAGCGAAGGAGAAAATCATACCAGTGGCGATAGAGGAGGAGATGAAGCGCTCCTACATAGATTACGCGATGAGCGTAATCGTGGGTAGAGCTCTCCCAGACGTGCGCGACGGCTTGAAGCCAGTGCACCGCCGCATCCTATATGCGATGTACGAGCTTGGCTTGTTTCACAACCGCCCGTATAAGAAGAGTGCGCGCATCGTTGGTGAGGTGCTCGGTAAGTACCACCCTCATGGTGACGCCGCTGTATACGACGCCCTTGTTAGGATGGTTCAGGACTTCTCCTTGCGCTATCCCTTAATCGACGGGCAGGGAAACTTTGGAAGCGTAGACGGCGACGCCCCGGCGGCGATGCGCTACACCGAGGCGAGGCTTGCGAAGATAGCTGAGGAGATGCTGGCGGACATTGAGAAGGATACCGTTGACTTCGTCCCCAACTTCGATGAATCTTTGCAAGAGCCCAGCGTGCTACCCGCGAAGCTTCCCAACCTGCTGGTGAACGGCTCCTCTGGCATCGCCGTGGGAATGGCGACCAATATCCCGCCGCACAACCTCTGCGAGGTGTGCGACGCCATAGCCATGCTCATAGACAACCCCGACGCCACCCTTGAAGAGCTTATGGAGGTCATCCATGGGCCGGACTTCCCCACGGGCGCGTATATCTTGGGCAAGAAAGGGATAATTCAAGCCTACTCCACCGGGAGGGGCACAATCAGGCTTAGAGGGAGGACGCACATAGAGGAGGACAAGCGCAAGAAGCGGATTATTATCACCGAGATCCCATACATGGTGAACAAGGCGAAGCTCATAGAGAGCATCGCCGAACTTGTGAGAAATAAGAAGATAGAGGGCATCACAGACATACGCGACGAGAGCGACCGCGAGGGTATGCGCGTTGTTATTGAGCTAAAACAGAGCGCTTCTCCTGAGGTGATTCTCAACCAGCTCTACAAGAACACACAGCTTGAGACCACCTTCGGGATTATTAATCTTGTTCTCGTCGACGGTGAACCTCGTGTTTTAAACCTGCGCGACACCATCTTGGAGTTTATAAAGCACCGCAAGCAGGTTGTAACCAGAAGGACGCGCTTTGAGTTGAGCAAAGCTGAGAAGCGCGCCCACATCTTAGAGGGGCTGCGCATAGCTTTGGAGAACATAGATGCAGTTATAAAGCTCATTCGTGGCTCGCCAAGCGTTGAGGAAGCCAAGGCTAAGCTTATGGAGCGCTTTTCGCTGACCGATACCCAAGCCCAGGCGATTCTGGACATGCGCCTCCAGAAGCTTACCGCTCTCGAAAGGGAGAAGATTGAGGAGGAGTACCGCAAGCTTCTCAAGGAGATAGATTACCTTCGCAGCCTATTAGCCAGTGAGAAGAAGATTCTTCAGGTGATTAAGAAGGAGACGCTGGAGATTAAGCAGAAGTACGGGGATGAGCGCAGGACTGAGATTGTCGCGGAGGCAGAGGAAATAAGCATCGAAGATTTAATCGCCAAGGAGGAAATGGTGGTTACTATCACACAAGGAGGCTATATAAAGCGCCTGCCCGTGAGCACCTATCGCCAGCAGCGCCGCGGTGGCAGAGGCATAGTGGGGGTTGAAGCAAAGGAGGACCAGGTGAAGGATATCTACGTGGCCTCAACCCACGACTATATGCTGTTCTTCTCAAACACCGGCAAGGTGTACTGGCGCAAGGTCTATGAGATCCCCACCGCCGGCAGGTATTCCAGGGGCAAAGCGATGGTCAACCTCCTTGAGGAGGCGGCCAACGAGAGGATCACAGCCACGCTGGCGGTGCGCGACTTCTCCGAGGAACGCTACGTGTTCTTCGCTACAAAGCAGGGTAAAGTTAAGAAGACACCGCTGAGCGCCTTCAGCAACCCCCGCAGAGGCGGAATACTTGCGATAAGCTTAGCAGAGGGCGATGAGCTGGTTGAGGTTGAACTGACCGACGGCAGGCAGGAGATACTCCTAGCAACGCGCTACGGCAAGGCTATACGCTTCTCTGAGCAGGACGTCAGGGCGATGGGGCGCACTGCAATGGGGGTTACCGGAATAACACTGCGCAGGAAAGACGAGGTTGTTGGAGTAGAGGTTGTTAAGCCGGGCACCACCATACTTGCGGTTACTGAAAACGGCTATGGAAAGCGCACTCCCATTGAGGAGTACCCGCTTCAGAGGCGGGGAGGCAAGGGCGTGATTAACATTATACCGAGCGTGCGCAATGGTTTGGTGGTGGGCGTGCTCAGCGTTCTGGACAGCGATGAGGTGGTGCTCACAAGTGCGAAAGGTGTGGTTATCCGTCTCAAGGCGAAAGAGATATCTGTGATGGGGAGGAATACCCAGGGCGTAAGGCTGATGAAGCTGGAGGAGGGGGATCGAGTCGTTGCGCTTGCGAAGGTGAGGGAGTAGTTCCGTCACCCTATCGTGCTCCGCACGAGACGGGTAACTCCGTCACCCGCAAGCGAAGCTTCCGGGTAACCGTTAATAATCCTAAGCGCTGCTTGTGGAGGCAGCACCCTCTTGCTCAACTTATGTTAATTTTACTTACTTTTTGCAATATCTATATTAAAATACCAAATCAAAATGTTTATATAGTATGAAGATTATTAATAATGCTAACAAGTAATCCGAATTTGTTCGGAAGTTCAAACTCGGGGGAAGAGATATGGGACAAAAAGTGCAAATGCAGCAGGATTCGACTGACATTGCTCTCTTCGTTAAGGTCAGTGAGGGCGATGTGATAACCTGGGATAAAAGCAGGATTGTGAAGTCACTGCTCAAGGAAACCACGATAGATGAGGCTACCGCACACCTAATCGCCGACAGGGTTGAGAGGATTATCCGCGACTCTGGTATTGAGTTCATCACAGGTCCGCTAATCCGCGAGATCGTTAACGCTGAACTCATAAAGCTCAAGCTTGAGGAGCAGCGCAAGCAGTACACCCGCCTTGGTATGCCAATCTACGACGTTGAACAGCTCATAACAAAGCAGAACAAGGAAAATGCCAACGTGCCTCATGGGCCAGAAGCGACCAACCTGAGCTTAGCCGAGAGTATAAAGAAGCAGTACGCTCTGCTAAAGGTGTTCTCACCCGACGTGGCACTCGCCCATGAGCGGGGCGATATTCACCTGCACGACTTAGGGTTTATAGACCGCCCTTACTGCTCAGGTAATAGCATCGAGTACGTGAAGAAGTTCGGTCTCAACCTGCCCAACGCTCTTTCAATTTCAAAGCCAGCGAAGCATCCCGAGGTGCTGGTTCTCCACCTCATAAAGTTCTCAGCCGCCCTGCAGGGCGTGTTCGCGGGTGCAATAGGCTGGGATGCGGTGAACCTCTTCATGGCACCCTACTTCGTGGGGAAGTCGGACGAGGAGCTGGAGCAGGTCGCGCAGATGCTGGTCTTTGAGTTCGCCCAGCAGGCGGTTGCCAGAGGGGGACAGAGCATATTCAGCGATCTCAACCTCTACTGGGAGGTGCCAAAGCACTTCGCCGACGTCGAAGCTATTGGCCCTGAGGGCAAGTACACGGGCAACACCTATGAGGATTACCTGCCCGAGGCGCAGCGCTTCGCGAGGGCTTTGATAAAGGTGTACATGCAGGGCGACGGCATGGGCAGGCCCTTCTTCTTCCCAAAGCCCCAGCTCCACATAACTGAACGCCTCTTCCGCACCGAGGGCTACGAGGAGTTTCTGTACGAGATAGCCCAGCTCTCCTCTGAGCGGGGCAACAGCTATTACGTGTTCGACCGCGGCGAAACCGCGAAGATTAGTGAGTGCTGCCGCCTTGCGTTCAAGCTGGATGAGAATGACCTGCGCGATGCCAAGACGCCCTGGAAGATGCGCTATTCTGCAATGCAGAATGTGACAATAAACCTGCCTCGCATTGCCTACGAGGCGAATGGCAACGACGACCTGCTGTTTGAGATTCTCTCGCAGAGAATGAAGCTCGCAGCCGAGGCGCACGTTGCCAAGCGTGGCTTCATAACCAGGCTTCTTAACCTAGGGCTTCGCGGACCCCTCGGTTTGCTTGCCATGGATAAAGACGGCGAGCCCTACTACCGCCTGCACCGCGCCACCTTCCTCATGGGAATGCTGGGCTTGAATGAGCTGGTGCAGTACCACCTGGGCGAGGAGATGCACGAGAGCAATTATGCCCTTCGCTTTGGCTTGAAGGTCATAGCCCACATGAACAAGGAAAGTGAGCGCCTGAGCGAGGAGTACGATATGCGCTTCGTGCTGGAGCAGACTCCAGCGGAGAGCACCGCTTACCGCATGGCAAAGCTCGACTTGGAGCACTATCCCAGCGAGACGCGAGAGGTGGTGAAGGGTAGCATAGAGCGCGGCGAGGTCTACTATACCAACTCCACCTACCTGAACATCTCCGCACCAATATCGCCAATAGAGCGGGTTAAGAAGGAAGGGATGTTCCATCCCATGATTCACGCTGGCAGCCTCACCCACATCTGGCTGGGCGAGGCGAAGCCTGACCCTGAAGCAATAGCCAAGTTCGTAGTGCGCACCTTCAAGCACACCACCAACGATCAGATAGCCTTCTCCCCCGAGTTCTCCTCATGTTTAGACTGTGGGCGGGTAGATCGCGGGCTGTGGTAGAACAGGAGGTGAAAGAAATGGAAGAAGACATAATAAGCAACACGTGCCCCCACTGTGGAAGCCACAACGTGGAGTACATAACCCGCGTAACTGGCTTCTTCTCTAAGGTGGGGAGCTGGAATAAGGGCAAGATAGCCGAACTCCGTGACAGGAGGCAGGCTATAGAGTGGAACAAGCGAAGCTTTCTGGGCAACGCTGGAAGCGTGCCTACCACGGCGACGCAGCGCAGGATAAAGCTCTTCTGGAAGCAGAACTGCCCGCGCTGCCCTGCTGCCAAGGAGCTTGCTGCAAAGCTGGAGGCGAAGGGTATTAAGGTGGAGTACTACGACGTGGAGAGCGTCGAGGGTATGGCAGAGGCAGGAATGCACTCTGTATTAGCGACGCCGAGCATCGTCGTGGTTGACGGCGAGGATGAAGAGATCGCCGCGTGGCGTGGCTCCGTGCCCAGCGAGCAGGAGCTTGCCGCGGCGGTGATGGGTGCAAACTAACCCACCCCTTTTTATTTTTGGAGGCGATAAAAAGTGGGATATGGAGCAATAAAAGTTGAGGACATAGAAATAATTAAAAAAATACTCCTACGCGAGGGGTTTTATGAGCCTATATTACAAACATGGAAAGATGGTCAAGTATTTGGCTTAGTTAAACCTTTAAATGAACTGTTTGAAGTACATATACGAGCTTATGAAGATAACACCCTTGATGCAGAAGTGGAGTTATCTAGAGAATATTTAGAACATATTTTTAATGAAAGTAGGCCATATTATGGATTTTTAATTGAAATACTAAGAGATTATAAGGTACCATACAGAGTTATAAAATCGATCCCTCCAGATCCAAAGCTCATCTCAGTACCAGAGATATTAATCAAATGGAAGCCACTAATGGCACTAGCTGTGATATTCGTTGGAATTGCTTTAATTGGAACATCAAATAAGCAAAATAATGGCATATCTGTTTAAATTAAAAAGAGGCATAAAAATGCAAATCAAAGGCGTGCTCGAGACGAGCTTTGTAGACTGGGACGGGAAGATAGTCTCCACCATCTTCCTCCCCAGCTGCAACTTCCGCTGTGGCTTCTGCCATAACCACAAGCTGGTACTCAGCCCTGAGAGCTTTGAGGATGTGCCCTTAGACTATCTCCTTCGCTTCTGGCGGCGCAACCGCGATTTCCTCGACGGGGTGTGCATAACCGGTGGCGAGCCTACGCTGCACAAGGATTTACCCCAGCTATGTGCCACGATTAAGGAGCTTGGGTTGGAGGTGAAGCTGGATACGAACGGCTCCAACCCGGAGATGCTGCGCTCGCTTATCAAAGAAAAGCTTGTTGACTACATCGCCATGGATGTTAAGGCACCTCTGCGCGCCAAGGATTATTCCCGCGTGGCTGGCGTGGATATAAATGGCGAGCTTCGCCGCATAGAAAAGAGCATCGACATTATAATAACCTCCCGCATCGACCACGAGTTCCGCACCACTGTGATTAAGGGTGTGCACGGCGAGGATGAGGTCGAAGCTATAGCGCGCTCTTTGCAGGGTGCGAAGCGCTACGTGCTCCAGAAGTTTGTGCCTCACCTGGCGATGAGCGAAGAGCTTCGCAGGCTGGCGATGTTCAGCGATGAGGAGATGGATGCCCTGGTAGAGGCGGCGAGACGGTATGTTCCTAATGTGAAGTGGAGGGGGAAGTGATAGAAGAAGGATTGAGAAATGGGCCAATTTAGAATAGGAGAGGCGCATCATAAAAAATCGCATTTCATTATTGTAATTTTAGCAGTTGTGTAAAGTTTCAAGGGATATGGAAACTAAAAAAATCCAAAATAAGAATAAAAATAAGAAAATTAAGAGGAACATAGTTGAATATCTAAAAAATTTTTGTAATAGGCACAATAAGTTAGTAACCGGAGCTATTGGTTTTGTATTAGGTATCGTACTAACTTCGTATTTATCTCCAATATTAGCACATATTTTCCCTTCTATTGATAAAGAACCACCAACAATTATTGAGGTTACTCCATTACCAAATTCAAACCTTTTCAATCTATCAGATATAAGAGTCAAAATTGAGGATAGTGGAGGATCTGGTTTAGACTTAGAGAGTTCTTTCATAAAGTTAACTGGAGCATATTCGGGAGAGATTAATGGTACCAAAATAAGCAAAGATAAGGTCTTAATTTTTATACCAAGCGAAAAATTAAAACCTGATATGTATACTGCTGAGTTTTTTATTAGAGATAGAGCTGGTAATCTAAAAAAAGATTTTTCAAGATTTACATTGTTTGAAAAACCAAAACTCAGATTTGACTTTTACGAAATGCCTCACTTATATTCTGAGAATGACGATGTCCATGGAATTAAATGGAAAGACAGATATATTGCATACAGTTTCGCTATAATAAATGAGGGCGATACAGTATCTTTAGAAGATATTGAAGTGACTTTTGATTTTCCAGGAGTAATACTAAACTATATTGTTATGGCAAAGACAAGCTGTGTAAATTGTAATATTATAGAAGCTCAATCAACTCCTTCAATAGTTTATGGAGGAAAAACAGAAACAAACTTTTCTACATGTCAATTGATTATTGATATTGAAAAACTACCTCCTGGTGGTATCTTTGCGGGCATGATATTCATAGACCCTCAATATACGCCAAAATCTAATGAAGTAATCACATTTTGTGAATTTGGAAGTAGATATTATGGACATTATTTTTATAAGCAATTAGGGTGGACTCATCAAGGCAGTATTGAAGGAGAAATAAAGATGAGTCGGGATGCCTGGATAAATAAGGGAATTTTTTTGAGAAATATGGGAATAAAATATAATTTTCCAGAATATGTCAAAAATTCCTTAAATGCTTTTGATAATGCTATTAAAATCGATAAGAATAGTAGTGTCGCCTGGAATGAAAAAGGCATTTCACTTGCATATTTAGGGAATTTTTCAGGCGCAATTCAAGCGTTTAATAAATCTATAAACATAAGTCCTAATTTTGAAAAACCATATTACAACATTGGCCTGATTTATTTTAAACTCAAAAATTGCGATATTGCAACAAATTATGCAAATAAAGCATTAGAAATCAACCCAAATTACGAAAAAGCGAACGAAATAATAAAAAATTGTGAAAAAGAAAATATAATTGCCCCAAGAGATATAAAAAATAAAATAAAAGATATAAATGAAAACGAAGGAACAATTATATTTACCACTAGTGACAGCAATTTATTCGAATCTGTTGGAGATATAATAATATTTGATTTTCCAGTCGGAAGTTCTAGATTTATATTAAGAAGAGATGCGAATTTTAATTTATTTTTTGAGCATATAAGCATTCAAACAGGTATAAGAGTAGCTAAGATAAATCTAAGCGAATTTAAAAAGTGTGATAAACTCTTTATTGCACTAACATGGTCAAGAAAGGAAAATAAACTGTCTTTGGGTTGTTTAGGTGATAGAAAATTGGTCACAGAAAAGGCGATACAAATTGATAATAAAAATCTATTAATAAAAAATTTTTTAGAAGTACAACAATTTTTACAAGTAAAATAAATAATTTACTATCTTATGAAACAGCCGGGCTCTTTTATCTGATGCCTGGTACTGTCAGAGCTATATTTTTCTTTTCTTTTTCTCCCTGAAGTATAATCAGTATCAAAATTGCATTCCCATACAATTTTGTTCTAACACCTCACTTTTTCAATGTGCGCAGAATATCCCTTGCCCTCTGGTTTACTAAGTCCTCTGACCTAAACATAATCTTAGTTTAATTTTGGTGTTAAAATTTAAACGCAGTTAAGGAAAAGTCAGGTTCGTCAGACCGGCTATTGAAGTGGTGCCGTAACCTTCTTTAAGTCGGATGTTAAAAAAGTTAGATATTATGAGTATGAAAACAAGACAAGAGATAATCAAAAAACTGAGAGAGGAACTTCCTTATCTCAGGGAGAAATTTAATGTCAGTAGAATAGCTCTTTTTGGCTCATACGCCAGGGGGGAACAGAGAGAAGGTAGCGATATAGATATTCTGGTAGAGTTTGAGAAACCAGTTGGATTTATAAAGTTCATAAAGCTTGAAAACTATTTAAGCGAGAAACTCGGGGTAAAGGTTGAGCTTGTAACTCCAGATGCTCTCAAGCCTCTAATAAAGCCTTCTATTATCAGGGAGGCTGTTTATGTCTAAAAAGAGGGACATCAGACTATTTTTAATGGATATAATCGAGGCTATTGAAAATATAATGGAATACACTCATGGAATGGACTATGAAGATTTTATTAAGGATAAGAAGACCATGGATGCTGTCATAAGAAACCTTGAAATTGTAGGAGAAGCTGTTAAAAGCATGCCTGAAGAAATTAAGAAGGATTATCCCGAGGTTGACTGGAAGGAAATAGCTGGAATGAGAGACAAGTTGATACACGAGTATTTTGGTGTAAGCTATCAGATTGTATGGGAAACTATAAAAGGAGACCTCCCCGCTTTTGAATACCAGATAGAAAGGATATTGGAAGATATTGCTCAACAAAAAGAATAACTCTAAAACTCTTCTCATATTCTCTAAATAAAACTTCCTATTTCAATGATGGATTTGAATTCCGTGGCTATATCCCCTCCCTCACAATAAGCTCATACAACCTCGTAACCCGGTAGTACTTGTGGTGGGTTCTTGTCTCCTTTTTTGGCTTTGCTCTCCTGTGCTTTCTCTTCAGCACCTTTGCCCTGCAGAGGTCAACAAGCCTTTCCTCTCTCAGAGTTTCAAGCAGAGCCTTTGTTCTTTCAACTGGAAGGGAGAGAGTCTTCGAAATATGGAGGTGGTTCTCGCATCCCGCTTTCTTAAGAAACTCAAGAAGCTCAAAGGCTTCCTCTGAATAGCGTTCTTTGAAGTACAGGGCAATTCCCCTCTTCAACAAGCTTCTTAGAAGGTGCTCGCCCTTTCTGCTTAGAGTGAAGTACAGGTGGTGCTTTCTCACCTCAAGGGTTAGCTTAAATCTCGCCTCACTTTTCTTTATCGCCGAGCCTGAGGAGCGCTCAACAAGGCAAGCTTCTTCAAGACGCCTTAGAGTGTGCATCACCTCATCCCTCGGAAATTTGAGCCTCTTTGCAATCGCATTTGCGTAGTCTGCATTCGCTCTTCTCAGGTGGATGAGAATATAAAGCTCCTCAGGCGAAAGCTCAAGCATAGAGAAAAGCTCTTTACTCAGCCATAAAAATTTTCAGATTGGTGGATATACTTTTAGAGCTAACAAAAAGAAGATGAAGTTTGGAGATTCAACCCCTCTCAACCCTCACCCTGTCCCCATCTTTTGCCTTCTTTAAAACGCTGACATCGCCCGTAATCCTTCCGATGAGATTTACTGGCTCAATAGCTCGAGGCTCTCCCGAGACGCTCGCTGGCGTAGGTCCGAAAAATATAGCTATAGCCTTGCCGGCGCACCAGAAGCAGATATTTCCCACTTCCTGCTCCTGCTTTGCGCCCTCCTCCAGCTCAGCCTCCACAGGGACGTAAAAGTATATCTCATCCCCCCAGCGGTTAACCTCCGACTCAAGGGGCAGGCTCTGGTACACCTTTTTTGCCGTCGGGGTATCGAAAAGTTCGCCCGTAACTTCAATGCCGTTGATGATTATCTTTACCTTCACCGCAATGCCTCCTCAGCCCTTTCCAATCTGTATAATATAAACCATCAGATTATAAAGGATACCTAAAATTTAACGGATCCACTAATTCTCCTCAAAGTACTTATTCAGAACCTTTTTCATTCCGCGCCGGAGCATGTCAGACGCGGTTGAGATGCTTATGCCGAAGTGTTTTGCTATTGCCCTTATTCCGACCTTCTTCGGAGTGTCGAAGTAGCCGTTCACCAGCGCATACTCTAAGATTTCCTCCTCCTTCTCAGTAAGAAGCTCCTTCTCGCCCTCAAGCTCGCCTATCCTCTTTATCTCAAAGGAGTAGTTCTTCTCCTCAAGAATCTGTGCCAGCTTTATCAGCGAGGAGCGCCTGGCGATGATATCCCACTCCACGCCTTCCTCGGTGTGCCTCGCCGACTTTATGAAGCACCCCGCCTCGAGGATGCTTCTCGCGGGTATGCACTGGTGCACCGCCAGCGCCGCCTTGGCCTTGGACTCCGAGACCTTATTGATATCCTCCACACTGTCGGAGTTTATCGCGCTAAGCACCTCGTCAAGGCATGCGTCGGACTCTATCTGGAGGAGACTCTTCACCCCCTCGTTGTCATAGGGCGCAGCGTCGAGAAGCTTCACCTTTGCCTTGTTAAAGGCACGTACGGCAGCGACAGCGCAGGTTTCGGGCATCCTTATTTTGAGTTTCGCCTCAATCACATTTTTTTATTAATAAATTACCCTCAATAAATATTCCGAACATTTTCGTAAAAAGGGCATAAGTTTTGAAGATGTGGCGAGAGTATGAAAAGGTTTGGATATCCTACTGATACTCCCGCCAGGTGAACTTGCACTTGGTGCAGCGGTAGAAGCGCGTCTCGGCTTCGTCTGCCTTGCGCGTTTGCAGAAGCCACCACTCCGCCTCGAGGTTGCCGCATTTCGGGCACTCCGCTCGCGTCGTGGGAAGGGTTCTTACCTCCTGCTCTACCACAAGCATCTTATCCTTCTTCTCCTCCTTGCTCACAATCTTGTAGTCGGACTCGTTTGCTATTTCAGCCTCTGCACCGCAGCGGGTGCACACCAGCTTCTTGTTCTTCGGCAGCATCAGGCTACCGCACTTATCGCAGAACATATTGCCTCCTCTTCATGTAGTCTTTTATTATATCAGCATGGTCGAAGGCAAGGCTCAGCTTTATCGCCTCTTCGAGGGTGAAGAGCCTCGCTTCGGCGGCGTCATCCTTACCTTTTAACTCGCCCTCACCGCGGGCGATGAAGCAGATGCTCACCACATGCCCTCGGGGGTCGCGCTCTGGCGCTGAGTATACGCCAAGCAATTCCTTAACG
This sequence comes from Candidatus Pyrohabitans jungbluthii, assembly GCA_002010065.2. Classification (GTDB taxonomy): domain Archaea; phylum Hydrothermarchaeota; class Hydrothermarchaeia; order Hydrothermarchaeales; family BMS3B; genus Pyrohabitans; species Pyrohabitans jungbluthii. Next base: position 377,906 of record MTMD02000002.1, read on the forward strand.
TCAACCTCCAAATTTGTCTCCTCTTTGGCCTCGCGCCTCGCCGCCTCCTCAACACGTTCGCCGCACTCCACAAACCCGCCGGGGAGAGCCCAGGAGCCCGCGAAGGGCTCATGCTTCCTGCGAATGAGCACTATTTGCTCGCCCACCTCGATTATTATGTCCACCGCGAGCGCTGGCGCCGGTCTAGAGCCGCAGACGCAGGGACAGCGCATCACTCCACCTCCTTGTAGGCATGGAGAAGCGCCGGCAGCATGCCGATTACAGTGCAGGTCTCGAAGGGCACAGCTTTGCCTGAAAGCTCTAAGTGATGCCTAGCCATGCTCAGCACCTCTTTTGGCAAGCCCCGCCTCCCCAAGCCCATTACCACCAGGAAGGACTTGCCTCGCTTAGCTCGCGCAGCCAGCTCTCTGGGTGAGATGTGCTTCTCCTGTGCAGGCTTCGACGTTGCTGCCACCACCTCGCCGAGCTGGGGAGGGAACCCACGGCGGGGAAACTCAAAGATGTTCAGCCTGCCCTTAGATGCGAGTAGCTTCAAGTAGCGTCCGCCTTCGCCTATGGTGGTGTCGCTCGCAAGTTCTTCCACAATGCTTGAGAAGCTGCCCTCAAAAGGGAAGCCAAAAAGCGCAAGGTTTACCTCAAAGGCATAGCAAACTGGCGCCGCCCTGGCTATGCTTCGCTTGTGGATGTCGTGCAACCTCGCAGCATCGTAGCTGTTGTATAACCCCAGGGTTATCCTTCCTCCCATATTGCATTACCCGCCTGTGCGAGAAGCGCCGCGAAGGCAGCTACCGACGCTGCTCTGAGTTCTCCCTCACGAGCCCCACGAAGCTTGTCCTCGAGTAAAGCAACGCACTCCTCAAGCGTTAGCGCTCCCTGAAGAAACGCTTGAGCAAGTAAGCTCTCGGCGAAGTCGCCCAGTTTGTGTTTATCTACCCGCGTGCCCGCACGCTCTCGCAGTCCTGCCTTAACCACAGCCTCCGCGAGAATTGAGTTGGAAACCTTCCTTCCCACCACCCTGCCAAGCGCCCGCGAAAGCGCGAGGGAGTAGATTAGGTTGGCTATGCTATCGCCAAGCGGAGAAAGCTCAGCAAAGCTGGTATCAAATCCCAGTACCGGGTAGCTTCTTTTCTTCTCCTTAGCTTTCCAGCTTCTTCTGCAGCTCATCAAACTCCTTCGCAACTTCTTTAAGCACCTGCTTCAGCACAAAGCGAGGTGGCGAGGGAATGCCGTAGTCCAGCTTTTTTGCCTCGCTCACATAGCGTTCGAGTATTGACTTGGCTATGCCCGTCTTCTCAGCCAGCTCGTCTAAGTCGGCCTTGAGCAGGGCGTTAGCTGTGGTAATCCCCGCCTCCGCAAGCTGCTCCTTCCGCTTTGGGCCTATGCCCGGCACGGCTGTTATCTCAACCTCCTTCTCACTCTCGCGGGGCACCTCTATCCCAGCTTTAACCTTGAGGTAGACCACGGGCTGAGAGAGCAGCGGATGGGCTATGCGATACGACGCAGCCACTACCGCGTCGTTTTGGTTAAGTGCCTGACGCAGCAGATTGCAGAAGGTGTGATCTTCACCTGCGAGCTCAAACTCCAGCTCAGTATCGTTCTCCCTGATAACCCTTATCTCCACGTCACAACCCCCTATATAACTCCCTTGCCATACTCTGTGGAATATTTCCGCGATTCATACCTGCCACAGTTGGGGCACACTAGCTTATTACCCTCAAGCCTCAGCGCTATGTTGCAGTTGGTGCAGTAAGCTTTGATGGCGCCAAGCGGGCGCTCAACCATAGACAAGGCGATGGGCACGCGCCTGGTGTTGGTAACCTTGGCAAGAACCACGTCGCCTATCTTGATCTCACGGTCTATGTCCTGTACATAGGTGTTGCGAAGCTGGGAGATGTGGATAGTGCCGTAAACATTGCCAGGAAGCTCGCGGCGGCTGCGCATAAGGCGTATAAGCTTCACCAAAGCAAACTGCTGCTTTACGTCTATTACCTTGCACACCGCGATGTCGCCCACGCGAGGCTCTGGTATGATGTTTGTCTTGGGCTCAACCTCAATCTTACGCTCTTTCATGTCTATCTTGAGCACACCCGTAAGAGATGCGAATATCCTGCCGCTCTCCTCGTAGGTGCCTTTCCCCGGGATGAACTCCTCGCTGAACCCCAGCTCCTTGCCGGGGACAACAAACTCACCTGCCTCAACCATCTCTAAGCCTCCTTATGCGGTATATATCAACCTCTATAAACTTCCTCTCCTTCCTGTGAAAATCATAGCTCCTGGGCAGCTCAAAGCTCACAGGCATGAGCTCTGCCACCTTACCACCAAGCTCTCGCACATAGCGAAGCACAAAGTCACGGGTCTCGCGCTTGTGAATTGAGTAAACCACAGGCGCAATCTCGAGGGCCTTCTCAAGGAAAGCCCTATCAGCACCTCTAACATGCACCCCAAAAGGCGGATTCTGAACCACGGTGTCGGCACTCCCGCTTATATCTCTGACGTCAGCCAGAATAAACTCTATGTTATCAAGAGCAAATTTTTCGGCATTTTTCTTCGCAATAGCTAGGGCTGAGCTGTCGCGGTCAACGCATATCACTAGTCTCGCGCCTAGAAGCGCGGCGCCTATGCCCAGTCTCCCCGTTCCGCATCCCAGGTCATAGACCACCTTCGTGTGGATGTCTCCTTTTAGATTCGCAAGTATGAGAAGCTCCGCTGCAAGGGGGGCTGGCGTAACGTACTGCTCCAGCTCCAGCTTTGGCTCGCGAAAGCCCACGCACCTTTGAAGCATGATTTCAAGCTTTTTCTTGTCCACACTCTAAACTTGCGCAAACTTTATAAACTCTTTATGTTCTAATATGTTCACCACACTAAAACAGAATGGAGGTGCTGCATTGGCGAAGATTCTCGTTACCGCTTCCCATGGTACAGACGACCCAAACCGCGCCACTCTCGCATTTCTCGCTGCGAAGGCGGCGAAGGAGAACGGCGATGAGGTGAATGTCTTTCTAATGAACGACGCAGTGATGCTAGCCAAGAAGGGCGTGGCAGAGCACATTCAGGGCGTTGGATTAGCGCCCTTCCCGGAGCTTCTGGAGGTGCTTCAGATCCTAGAGGTACCTCTGCTGGTGTGCAAGCCCTGCGCTGAGGCGAGAGGTATAACAAAGGAGGACCTAGTCGAGGGTGCAAGCTTCGCCGGCATGTACGATCTCACAAAGCTTGCACGCGAGAGCAGCGTTCTGAGCTTTTAGCTCCTCTATTTTTTATTTAATCTTGGTTCATACGTCCATATCGTAAATCTATAAGCAGAATAGTCTGATATAATCATAAGTATGAATGCAATTATTGGACCCATACGTTTTAATTCAAATGCGGAATAGAGTTAAATGAAGAAATAAAATGCCGCAAAAATAAAAAGTGCGAAGAATATTCTGAAATGATAAAATTTATAAATTATTTTTATTTTCTTCATTTTATCTGCAGTATCGGGCTTATCATCCTCTTCTTCCCCATATATTAAACGCACAATAAGTCTTGCAGGAATGAACAGTAAATAACTTGCAACTATTGCCATAGTAACTTGAAATAAAGGGCTTTCTCCAATGAAATCGTCTTGGTAAATGATAAACAATGCAAAATCCAAAATATGCAAAATCATTTACCGTCTGGAAAATATCGGACACTCACCTAAGTCTTGGAATAATCGCCGGCATCCGGGAGCAGTAGCTCTGGTAAGCCTCGCCGAACTCCTCGCGGAGTCTGCGCTCCTCCATGTAGATGCCAAAGGCGAAGTAGAGCGTTGCGAGAAGGTAGAGCAGAGCATCAAGGCTACGAATCTCTGGCGAAGCCCAGATGAAGAGTATCGCCCCCAGATACATGGGGTGGCGCACCTTCGCGTAGAGCCCGGAGGTTACCAGCCTCTTCTGCTCCGGCTTGAGACCGAGAAACTCAGCCGCTCCCGTCTGAATAAGGCTAGCTGCAAGAATTGCTGCACCAGCCAGTTTAACCAGGAGCAACGCCGCAAAGCCGGCAAGGGAGAGCAGCACAGGCGTTTCTCCACGCTTCATAAGCCAGTAGGCTGCGAAGGGCAGCGCTGTTGGAAAGCTAAGAATGGTGTAGAGCAGGCGGTACCTAACGCCGCGAGGCTTAAGCACCGCTTCAACCCGCCGCTTGAAGAAATTTGCGGCTGTGAGAGAGTGGACAAGGGCAAATAGTCCAAACAGCAGGCTCAGCGTTACATAGACGCTCATACTAATCCCTGAAGGCAAAGGTTACGCTGACGCTGGCGGTTATCTCCTCCCCTCCGGGTAAAATTGGCGTCTGCGCCTTTGCAATGCCCATCTCAGCCCTGGCGATTGTCCTGTTCACCTCTCCCTCACTTGCAAGGCAGCCACCAAAGAAAAGTAGCAGGAAAAGTATGTAAACAATTTTCATACCGCAAAACTCAGCCCTTTAACGTCGGGAGGAGTATCCTGAAGGTGCTCCCCTTCCCGGGCTCGCTCTCCACGCTTATCTCACCTCCGTGACGCCTTATTATGCTGTGGCTTACCGCAAGTCCCAAGCCGGTACCGTTCTTCTCCTTTGTTGTGAAGAAGGGGTCAAAAATTCGCGACAGGTGCTCCTTCTTTATACCCACCCCAGTGTCGCTTATCTGAATCTCCACGATGCCGTTCCTTTTCCGCGTAGTTATGCGTATCTCTCCTCCCCGAGGCATAGCGTGGCACGCATTGGTTATAAGGTTCACCAAGACCTGCTGAAGCATCGTCTTATCTCCCGCCACCTTGGGAACCTTCTCAAGCTTCTTCACTACTCTTACGCGGTGCCTCTCAATTATATTTCCTAAGAAACCCAGCGTCTCCTCAATCGCGGCGTTTATATCCACCTCCTCAAAGTTTACGAAGCCCTCCCTGGAGAACTCCAGCAGCCCGCGTATTATGTTCGAGGCGCGCTGCACCTGCTGGAGTATCATATCCACATCCTCCTCCTTCGCTTTGCCTGCCTGCATGTCCTCCTTTATAAGCTGCGCAAGCAGGTAGATGTTATTCAGCGGGTTGTTGAGCTCATGCGCTATGCCCGCAGCCAGCATGCCCAGCGAAGCAAGCTTTTCTGAGATTAGAATCTTCTGCTCCATCTGCTTGCGCTGGGTAACGTCGCGAGAAATCGCGAGAACCATCTTCTTCCCGCGGAATTCCATGAGCTTTGCGCTGACCTCTACCGGATAAGTGGTGCCATCTCTGCGGAGGTGCTCGGACTCAAAGAAGATGCTCTTCTTCTCAAGAAGCTCTTTTATAACATCTGGGAACTTCTCCCTCCTATCCTCCGGGAGAATATCCTGAATCCTCATTCTAAGAAGCTCTTCCCTGGTGTAGCCGAGGCGCTTTGCACCGGTCCTGTTAACCTCAAGTATGTTTCCCTCAAAATCATGCAGAAATATGGAATCCAGAGCACTTTCAATAAGAGTGCGATACTTCTCCTCGCTCTCGCGCAGCGCCTCCTCGGCGCGCTTCCGCTCTATCACAAAAGCAATGTGACTGGCGATGGTCTGGGCCAGCTGGACTTCCTCCTCACTGAAGCGGTGGGGTTTGTTGTAATAACTCATGAACTTCCCCAGCAGCCGTCCCTGGGACACGAGGGGAATGAACCCCAAGGCGTGGATGCCTTCACCGAGGATCACTGCCCGCAGCGCCTCTAAACCTGGCTCCTCTGCCACATTGGAGATGAGAATCGGCTGCGGGTTCTTTTCGTTGGGCGACCAAGGCGAATGTCCTTCCACGGCCTTCCTGTAGCCCTCTGAAAGCCCTCGCCAGGCTTTGAAGCGCATGACACCATCCGGGTCAAACAGCAGGATGGCGGCTCTATCCGCCTTAAGCGTGCGCTGCAGAGCGTTTAATGCTTCTTCGTAAATCTCCTCAATAGCCCCTGCCCTGCTGACAGCCTCTGCCATGTGGTAGATAGTCTGGAGCTGGTCCAGGCGGCGATGAAGCTCTTCCTCGGCGCGCTTTCGCTGGGTGATGTCCCGCATAATCGATATGAAGCCCTTAATCTTTCCCTTATCGTCCTTCAGAGCGGTAGCGGTAAGTTCTACAGGAAACCGCTCCCCGCTCTTCTTCATCCTCTCCGTCTCAAAGCCGGAGATGTACCCCCTCTCAGAAGCGAGCTTCATGCAGTACTCAACTTCTCCCTCCCTGTCCTCCGGCACGAGCACAGAGATGTGCTTCCCTATTATCTCCTCCTCGGAGTAGCCGAAGAGTCTCTCTGCATAGGCGTTCCAGTAGGTTATCCTGCCTTCAAGGTCAATGCAACATATAGCCTCGGAGACGTTCTCCAGGATGCTCGCTAGCATCTTCAGTTTTTCCTGCGCCCTCTTGATGTCTGTAATGTCTATGAGATTCCCCTGCACCGCTGGCTTGCCCTTGTATATTATTGGCACAGAGTAAACTAGGGCATCGCGCACCTCGCCATCCTTGCGCAACCCTTTGAACTCGAAGCGTGCAGCACCCGCCTCGCCGCGCTGCCTCTTAAGGGACCCCTCGATTACATGGCTGCTCTCCGGTGCTATTAACCTGCGGAAATCCATGCCGATAAGCTCTTCCTTAGAGTAGCCGGTTATCTCGCACAGCTTCTGGTTGACGAACTTGTAAACACCATCCTGGATTATGTATATGCCGGTGTGGGAGTTCTCCACCAGTGAGCGATACTTCTCTTCACTCTCGCGTAGTGCCTCCTCGGCGCGCTTCCGCTGGGTGATGTCTCGCATTATTACCTGTATCCCCACCACTTTACCAGCTTTGATGATAGGTCTCCCTCTAGCCTCAACCCAGAATGTCTCGCCCTTCGCATCCACAACCTGGTACTCCTCGAAGCTCTCTGGTGACATCTTTGTTTCCAATATTTGGGCTATTCTCTCCCTGAGCTTCTGGTGAAAGCTGGGGTGGATAAACTCCTCTACCCGCCTCCCCACAATCTTATCTCTGCTCAGCCCTATCCTTTCCTCAACGGCGCGGTTTACCTCCTCTATAACCCCCTCCATGTTAAAAACAAGGATTAAATCATTTGCATTCTCAAATAAATCCCTGTACTTCTGCTCAGATTCTCTAAGTTTTTCGATGAGCTTTTTCAACTCCTGGCTATCCTCGCAAGCCATCGCCCACGCCTATCCAAAAATTTACCTCTCAAGCTTTTTAAATATTAAGTAGTAAAGGCACAGGAAGGCAGCGAGGGCGAACACCACGGGGAGGCGCATTTCAAGAGGCATGCCTACACCACCCGGATGAAGCTGCCACGTATCGAGGCTTCGCATGCGCAGGTATAACGCCAAGTTAACCGCTATGAGGAGCGCAGAAACAGAGGCAAGAAGTCTGCGCTCCTTGAGCGAGTGTAGGAGTAGTAAAAGCAGGAGCATCCCGTAGCTAAGCGCAAGGAAATAGAAGCGTGGCTCGCTTACAATGAAAGCGCCCCAGGTGGCGCGTTCAAAGAAGTAGATGACCACCAAGTTAGCCAGAGCGAAGGGTAGTGCGGTTACCGCAAACTTAAAAGAGATTCCTATATACCTCTCCTCTCTTGCGGAGAAAATCCCCAGCAGGGCAGAGATATAAAGAGAGCCCAGGGAGATGTAAAGCAGAGGCAGGTGCAGGTAGAGCAGTTTGTAGCTCCCTCCCAGGAACTCCTCCTCGGGAGCGAGGTACGCAAGTACAGCTGCTATACTCGCGAAAGCAAAGAATGCCACGACACATCGCCTTTCAGCCATGCTTAGCCCTCTTGAAGTTTTGCTTGAATTCCTTCAAAAATTCGGCGAACTCGCCCGCGGCTATCGCCTTTCTCGCTTCGCGCATCAAAGCCTGCATGAAGTGGAGGTTGTGCAGCGTTACCAGGCGCATTCCCAGAGTCTCGCCTGCTCGCATGAGGTGGCTCACGTAGGCTCTGGTATAGTTGCGGCAGGTGTAGCAGGTGCAGCCCTCTTCAAGCGGCGCAAAGCTGCGCAGGTGCTTTGCCTTGGTGATGCTGTATTTCCCAGCATGCGTGTAGACTGCACTGTGCCTTGCATTTCGGGTGGGAAATGCGGAGTCGAATATATCCACACCCCGCGCTATAGCTTCGAGCACCTCAATAGGCGAGCCCAGACCCATGAGATACCGCGGCTTTTCCTCCGGCAGGGCGGAGATGCTCACCTCAAGCATCTCGAGCATTACATCATGAGGTTCGCCTATGCTAAGCCCGCCTATGCCGTAGCCGTCAAACTCAAGCGCTGCAAGCTGTGCAGCGCTCTCCCGGCGAAGGTCTGCGAAGGTTCCGCCCTGCGCAATTGCAAAGAGCAGCTGGTCATCGCAGGTGTGCGCAGCTTTGCACGCCCTCGCCCACCGCGTTGTCCTTGCGACGCTCTCTACGTATCGCTCCTTTGCCTCGCCATATGGCGGGCAGTCGTCCAGCGTCATTGCTATATCGCTCCCAAGAGCTTCCTGCACCGCCACGCAAAGCTCTGGTGTGAACACGTGCCTCGAGTTGTCAAAGGGGGAGCGAAAGGCTATCCCTCGCTTTGTGAACTCAGGCTTAAACTCTCGGCGCAGGGCTTGGAAGCCTCCTGAGTCGGTGAAGATTACGCGCGGGAAGTTCATAAATTTGTGAAGCCCTCCAGCGGCGGAGATAACCTCGACGCCAGGCTTGAGGTAGAGCAGCAGCGCGTTGGAAATTATCGCCTCCACGCCGAGACCGAGGAGCTCTTCGCTTGCTAAGGTTTTGACGCTCGCCTTCGTCGCTACGGGCATGAAGCAAGGTGTAGCTACCACGCCATGCGCTGTGCGCAGCTTTCCTACCCTTGCCTTTGTGGCTATGTCCTCGCAGGAGATGGAAAAAACCATGGTATTTAATTTTGCAGAGGATATAAAAAGTTGCTTAGCAGGAGGCATGGTTATGAAGGCTGTTCTTGCATATTCCGGCGGGCTCGATACAAGCGTTTGTGTGAAGCTGCTTCAGGAGAAGTACGGCTGCGAGGTTATTACTGTTACTGTGGATGTAGGTTTAGACCAGGAGGAGCTGCATGAGGTTGAGGAAAAAGCCCGCTCACTGGGCGTGGTGGAGCACTATACCATAGATGCGAGGGAGGAGTTTGCCCGCGATTATATCTTCAGGGCGATAAAGGCAAACGCTAACTACGAAGGCTACCCGTTAAGTACAGCATTAGCTAGGCCCCTTATTGCTGAGAAGGTGGTGGAAATAGCGAAGCGCGAGGGCGCCGAGGCGTTAGCGCATGGCGCCACCGGCAAGGGCAATGATCAGTTCCGCTTTGAGGCGGTTTTCAGAACCCTCGCGCCCGAGAAGAGGATAATCGCTCCCATTCGCGAGTTTAACCTCACCCGTAAGGAAAGCATCTCCTACGCAAAGAAGCACGGCATCGCTATACCTGTGGACGTGGACAAACCCTACAGCATAGACGAGAACCTGTGGGGCAGGAGCATCGAAGGGGGCGCTCTGGAAGACCCCTCTTTCATACCCCCGGAGGAGATCTACGAGTGGACAAAACTGCGCAGGCATGAGCCCGAGCTGGTTGATGTGGAGTTCGCTCAAGGCACGCCGGTGAAGCTGAATGGCAAAGCTCTGCCCCCGGTAGAGCTTATCATGGAGGCGAACCGCCTCGCTGGCGAGCACGGCGTTGGCAGGATAGACATGATAGAAGATAGAATCCTCGGCTTAAAGGCGAGAGAGAACTACGAGTGCCCGGCGGCGGCACTTCTGATCACAGCCCATAAAGCGCTTGAGTCTCTGGTTTTAACCCGTCGGGAGCTTGCGTTTAAGGCGCAGGTGGAAGCGAAGTGGAGCGAACTGGTTTACTTCGGGCTATGGAATGAACCTCTGCGCCTAGCCCTTGACGCCTTCATCGAGGCAACGCAAGAGCGGGTCTCAGGAAAGGTGAAGGTAAAGATGCACAACGGCAGCTGCGCCGTGGTTGCAAGGGAGTCTGAGAACGCCCTCTACTCCCTTGAGGCGGTCTCCTTCGACGACAAGAGCATAGACCAGCGAAGCGTTGAAGGGATGCTGCGCTACCACTCCCTTCAGGCGGAGATGTACTGGAGGTTACCCAGAGAGTAGCTCTGGATGACAAAGAAGCGCTAACCCTCGCCTTTAACGAAGATACGAATAAACCCAAGAGCAGCGAATATAATCACCGGCCCAAGCAAAATGCCCTTCGCGCCAAGGCTTGCGGTGCCCGCGATAAAGCCCACGAGGAGAGGCACCACAGACATCCTGCCGGAGAAGCTCGCAACCACAGGGCGGATCACTATATCTGGCAGCACACTAAGGAGCGCAGCGCAGGTGATGAAGAAGAAGGCCGCCTTGGTCGCGCCATGAGCAAAGTAGAGGTAGCCTGTCATTGGGAGGTACACCATCCATCCGCCCACGATGGGTATCAAGGTTAGCACACCCGTTAGAGCGCTGAGCAAGCCTGCGAAGGGAAGGGCGAAGGCAGAGTAAACACCGTAGGAGAGCAAACCCGTGAAGAGCGCCGTGAGAAAGATGCTGTAAACTATCTGCCTGAGCAGGGCATCGAGATATCTGAAGTAAGCAACTATGCGGGCGTCAGCGATGCTGGATGCAAAGCTCTTAATACCCTCTGCTTTTGCCACGAGGTAGAGAGCTATCAATGCTCCAAGAAAGAACTGGAAGAATGCTCCACCCAGAGCCTTGAAAAGGCCCAGCACGCCCCCAAAGACAGCTTGGAGCAGGATTTCGTAGCCCTTGACGCTGGTGAGCAGCTGGGGAATGTCCTTCAGGCTGAGCTTTGCGAGGCTTTCCAATTCCTGCTGAAGCACTGCGATGTACCCCTGGGCATTTATACCAACCACCGCTAGTGCCTCCCTCGCCTCCGGTGTGCTCAGCAGGGAGAGCATCTCCACTGCAACCCTGTATATTACGTAGAAAAAGAAGATGAATCCTGGAAGGAGCACGAAGATGATTGTGAGCAGCATCGCCAGCCACCTGCGCTTAACCAGCGCTTCAAGGCGTGCCTCTATGGGGTAAAGGAGGTAAAATACCACCAGGGAGATGGTCAGCGCAGGATAAATTGGTTTGAGCACGTAGAGCAGAAGCAGAAAGCCGAGGAGGATAAAACCTGCGAGAAGGATTCCCTTCACCTGCCTCTGGGTCAGAGCTTCTCCAGCCACTCCTCCACAGCCTCCATTGTCTGGTTGAGGATCATCTCTGTGCTGTTCATGAACGCCATACCTGCACTCTTCACAATCTCCGTATATGTCCAGAGTACGACAATTACAATAACAATTATTCCCCCTAGGATAAGTATGTACTCCAGGGATGCCTGAGCATCTCTTTCTTCAAGCGGATTCATATGAAACAATAAGATTATTTAAAGTCTCTTTAAAAAAGCTTTCTGAGTTTATTATTGCAAACAATATTTTTCCTTTCTGCAACGACTGGTACATATTAATCCAATCCCACCTCTATATTTAAAAACCCCCTTATAAGGAACCCTATACTAAACGTGAGAGCTGCTATTCCAAGGCTAATTAGTGCCATTTCGAAAAATCTTTTCCTGAATGAGATATCTCTTGCGACAGAGATATAAAATGTGAAAATGAAGATGACTAAGATTGCATTAAAAATTGTTATGCTCAGGCAGAAGTATAAGTTTGTGAAAATCAGATATGGGAGGATTAAGAATAAAACCGTCAGCACGTAGGTGATGCCGGTATAAACCGCCGCCTTAAATGGATTCTGGGCACCGCCTTCAGATTTTACTGACAGGTACTCGGATGCAGCCATTGAGAGGCTTGCGGCTATGCCAGTGATTAGACCTGTTACTGCTATAAGTTGTGTATTTTGAAGAGCAAAGGTAAACCCTGCGAGGGCGCCGGTGAGTTCCACCAGGGCGTCGTTAAGGCCAAGAACCATGGAGCCGATGTATCTCAGCCGCTCCTCATCTATCAGATTTATGAGCTGCCTTTCATGCTCATTTTCATCCTTAATTACGCTCTGCGCCTCCGGCAGAGACTTGGAGATTTCTTCGTATGTGAGCTGCGCCTGCTTTTCTCCCCTCTCCAGCAGCTTTATCCCAAATGTTATTCCGAATATTTTTGAAATTAAAAAGTACTTCCAAATCTTCAATTTGTCAGGATTTACATCCATGCGAGTGTGTCTTTTCCAGAAATTATAGTGTTTAAGTTCATCCTGTGATATTCGCTGTAAAATATTTCTATTATGAGGGTCTTTTACCGATTGGGATAGTTTTTTATATATAAAATGCTCTGTGATTTCGTTCTTCTGAACCGTCAGCAATTTTTCCCTGTCTGGTGACCCTGCCTTCATGCTAAGACCATATTAGCTGCCTGATATTTAACTTCTGTTGTTATCTTACCGGCTTTTTATATGAGGCTGAAAGGCATCGCCTGCATCTCCGGGATGTGCAGCGGTGCGACGAGCAGGGTTAAAATTTACTTTGAGGAGAGGGGTAAAACATTCTACTGGGATGAGCTTTTCCCGCGCAGAGTGAAGCGCTCACCTACGGGGGAGGTTGAGGAGGCTGATGTTAAAAAGGTAATTTCGACGCTGAAGCGCGAGCTTTCAAGGCGCCGCTTCACCAGCGAGGCGTACTACCTGCGCAAGGCGCTTCATGCACTTACGGGGAGGTAGCCAAGAAAAGTATTTATACCACCAACCCCAGTCTTAAAAATTGGAGGTAGTAATATGGGACAGTATTACCACTGTGCAAGGTGTAACAGCATCTTTGAGCACACCGAGGGTGCCTGGGCCAAGTGCCTGAGCTGCGGAGCTATGGCGGTGACCCAGGTAGAGGTCACCGGTAGGCACGGCTAAACCTTTCACCCTCTTTTTTATTTTTGTGTTACACCATACGTAACAAAAGGTTTATATTGTACTGGGGGTATTCTCTATTTGCTGTGTGATGTGACATGACAGTAACGCTTTCCAGGATTGAGGAGGTGTTTGAGAGGCTTGTTGAGGAGATTGGCGGCAGGGTGGTTGCTTCTCCAGAGCCGGGGAAGTATCTGAAAGAGCTGAGAGAGGGTGCTGGAGTAACCCAGGAGGAGCTTGCTAGGCTCCTCGGCCTGCGCAGAGAGAGCATCTCCAGAATAGAGAACGGCACAATAACGCCTACGCTGAGCTATGTGCGCAGGTTTGCCCGGGTGATAGCGGCGCTGAAGATAGTGCGCGAGCTTTTGGCTCAGGAAGAGGCGTCGATGCTCGCAGGGCAGCGTAGTGCAAGCTTTTCACTACGCCTTCTCAGGCTGTGCTTGGACTTCTCTGCGCAGGAGCTTAAGCAGATCTCTGAGCTTGGGGTTAGGGGTTATCAACGCACAAAGAAAAAAGCGCTAAGGAGGATAAAATGATGAACATAGCATGGTTTGAAGACCTGGGTAAGGACGACGTAGGTATCGCCGGTGGTAAAGGCGCAAACCTCGGTGAGCTTGTGAGAGCGGGCTTACCTGTGCCGCCTGGCTTTGTTGTGACTGCGCAGGCGTACTCCTACTTCTTAAAGGAGAGTGGCCTCGCTGATAAGATAATGGAGATTCTGCGCAGCACCGACGTGGACAACAATGAGGAGCTTACAAAGGCTTCGCAGGAGATACGCGAGCTGATAACCTCCTCGCCAATGCCAGAAGCTCTGGCAAAGGAGATACTTGAGAGCTACCGCAAGCTATCGCAGAGGGTGGGCAAAGAGGAGGAGTTCGTCGCCGTGAGAAGCTCTGCCACGGCTGAAGATTTACCGGGGGCGAGCTTCGCGGGGCAGCAGGAGACCTTTCTAAACGTAAAGGGCGACGAGGTAATAGAGTACGTGCGCCGGTGCTGGAGTTCGCTGTTCACCCCCCGCGCCATCTTCTACCGTGAGAAAAAGGGCTTCGCCCACGAGCGCGTCGCTATAGCCGTCGTAGTTCAGAAGATGGTCAACGCAGACAAGGCTGGGGTTATGTTTTCTGTTCATCCCGCAACGGGGGAGAAGGACAAGATTGTGATAGAGGCTGCGTGGGGGCTTGGCGAGGGTGTGGTCTCGGGCACAGTTACGCCGGACCACTACGTGGTTGACAAGGCAAGCAATAAGCTCCTGCACAAGGAGATTGCAGTGAAGGAGATAATGTTCACTAAGGATGAGAAGACGGGCAAGACGGTTAAGGTCAAGCTCTCGCCGGAGCGCGCCAAGGCACAGGTGCTTACCGAGGAAGAGCTTGCCCAGCTTGCTGAGCTCGGGAAGCGGGTGGAGGAGCACTTCGGCTCACCTCAAGATATTGAGTGGGCGTATGAAGCGGGAGAGCTTTACCTACTGCAGTCGAGGCCCATAACTGTGCTCTACGAAAAGGAGGCTGAGGAAGAGGAAGTAAGCGAAGCCAAGGAAGTGCTCGTTAAGGGCCTAGCCGCTAGCCCCGGAATAGGCTCCGGTAAGGTTAAGGTGATATTCAGCGTGGATGAGCTGGACAAGATAAAGGAGGGCGACGTGCTTGTCACGACAATGACAAACCCGGACATGGTGCCTGCGATGAAGCGCGCCTCTGCCATAGTCACAGACGAGGGTGGGATGACCTGCCATGCCGCGATCGTCTCGAGAGAGCTTGGCATACCCTGCGTCGTGGGCACAGGTGAGGCAACAAAGGTGCTTCAGGACGGCATGGAGGTAACCGTCGATGGTACAAGGGGCGTAGTCTACCGCGGGCTAACAAAGGTTAAGGAGGAGAAGCGCGAAGAGGCTGCGATTGTAGCTACGCCAAAGATTATAACCGCCACTGAAGTAAAGGTGAACATCAGCATACCCGAAGTCGCGCCTAGGGTTGCGCCTATCGCGGACGGCGTGGGCTTGTTACGCGTGGAGCACCTTATTTTAGGCATAGGGAAGCATCCCATGAAGTTCATCCGCGAGGGCCGGGAGGAGGAGTTGATAGAGAAGATTGCAGAGGGTGTGCGCAAGGTGGCGCAGCCCTTCTACCCAAAGCCGGTGTGGTACCGCACCCTCGACGCGCCCACTGACGAATTCCGTGGCTTGGAGGGCGGCGAAGACGAGCCGGTGGAGCACAACCCCATGCTGGGCTGGCGGGGTGTTCGCCGCGCCATAGACCAGCCGGAGCTTCTTCGGGCTGAGTTTAAGGCGATTAAGAAGCTCGTAGACGAGGGCTACAACAACATCGGTGTTATGATACCCCTGGTGCAGCACCCTGAGGAGCTTCGCAGAGCAAAGGAGATCGCCCGCGAAGTGGGACTTGAGCCCCACCGCGACGTCAAGTTCGGTATAATGGTGGAGATACCTGCAGCGGCGCTTATAATCGAGGAGTTCATCCGCGAGGGCATAGACTTCATAAGCTTCGGCACCAACGACCTTACACAGTACACCTTGGCAGTGGATAGAAACAACGAACGCGTGGCGAAGCTCTACACCGAGAAGCACCCCGCTGTGATGAAGCTCATAGAAATGGTGATCAAAGCGTGCCGCAAGGCTGGCGTCGAGACCAGCATCTGCGGGCAGGCGGGCAGCGATCCAGAAGTGGCGAAGAAGCTGGTGGAGTTCGGCATCTCCAGCATCTCCGCCAACCCGGATGCGGTGCAGAGCATTCGCGAGATGGTAGCAAGGACAGAGATGAGGCTTCTGCTGGACAAGGCACGGGAGGGGTAACCTCCCTATTTTTTAAATCTTTTTCCTCTGGCGAGGGACATGCATCGAATTTTCCCAGAGAGGCGGAGCTTCATCGAAGGCTTGGCGCTGCTCGCCCTCGGAAGCGTTGCAGGTAGCGTGTTCATAACCCTGCTCTACCTCGCACATCCCAAGGCGGCCCCCACTGTGGCTAAAGCCGCAACACAGGTGATTACCACAAAGGTGGAGGTGGTGAAGAGCGCCGGTCTTGGAATGGAGGCAGGCATTTTTTTAGCAAACGTGCTGGCGCTGAGCATAATCCTCCTGTTCCCCCCTTTTGCATATCGCGTTGAGAGGGACAAGAAGTTCGCCTATTCCACTGTGCCAAAGCTGATGATGGTGCTCATAGGCTTTGAGAGTATCGGCTTAACCTCACCGCCGCTCTTAGACCTCAAGCTCTACCTGCTCTTCCTCTTCTACCTCTTCCCCCATGGTATACTTGAGTTCAGCTCCATCGCTCTCGCATACACCATAGCAAGAGAGGGAGGCTTTTCACGAAGCGCTGGAGCAAGAGCGCTCATTGCCTTTCTGCTTCTCATCCCAGCAGCTTATATAGAGGTGCACATCTCTCTGAGCTTCGCGCTGCAGGCGATGCAGGCGCTCTTCAGCTAGTCCACCTGATTCAGCCTTATCCTTACCGTTGCCACAGGGTCAATGGGATCGTTGGACTGAATGTACACCTCGCGGATAACATAGCCTCGTAGGTCAGGGTGAACAGTGGGGTCGTAGTAAACTTTTAAGATGGCGGTTTCGCCAGGCGCGAGCTTCGCAGCCAAGCGAGAAGGATTGCTGCCGTCGCCCATATCCATTCCAAACCTCGGTCCCTCGACGCCCTTCACCACAAGCGAAGCGGTGGTGCATCCACAGGAGGTGGCTAAGCTGGTGATGACAAGCTCCTTCTTGCCCTCGTTCTTGATGTGGAATATGGTTTCAACCACGCCGCCGCGAACACTAACATTGCCCAGGTCAGCGCTGACCGGGAACACGCTTATCTGTGGTCTATCTTTGGGTGCGTTTTTGATCAGGTATGCCCTGAACTCGGCTTTTGCAGCCTCATCCCTGAAGGAGTCCATGCCGTACCGCGCTACATACTTGGTCATCACCTGCATTTTATCCAGGCCGGCGTCGATTAGGCCGTCAGCATAAGCCTTGCGCTCTATCGCAAGCTCACAGCACTCTGCGCTTATCGGCTCACCGCAGCATGGGCACTGAAAGGTATTGTAAATCTCATCGTAGGCAACCTGAACCCCATTGCTAGAAGGTAAAGCTGAAAATTTGGCCGCCGCGAGCCCGCTTGCGCCCCCGAGAAGAAAAACCACCGTGAGGAGGGCGGCAAGGTATATTCTATCACCGAGGATTCTTATCATCAATAACTCTTTGCCAGTGCCTTTTATTTCCTTTTTCCCAAATCTCTACCAATTTTACTCCTGGGTTAATTCCAGGCTGCAGGTGGAGTGAAGTCCAGATTTAATAAGGTGGTGTCTTGCTGCATAGAGGACTATAAACCCAATGGTATACGCAAGCACATTCACCCCAATGTTGCTTGCCCCCACTTCCCTGAACTCGTAGGGCAGGAGAATCACTGCCATCAGAATCACAATCAGCGAGACCTCCAGAACCTCGCTCAGAAGGGCACCCATTCGTTTGCAGGCGTATCTGTGGTACTGCCTCAGTATCCTGAAAAGCTCCAGCATTATCAGAGAGGTGCCAAAGTGCTGGAAAAATATCTTCTGCTCCTCGACCTTATGGATCGGCGGGTTAAAGTTGTAGGTGATTATCCAAACATCATAGATGTACCTCAGAAAGTGATAAAGGGAGATGGTTGCGGATGTTCCAACCGCTATCAGCAGGATTATTATAAAGAGCCTGAAAGGTCTCCTTATATCCTCCTTAACCCCCTTAACAAAGTCAGAGAACACACCTCTAATGACCTTATCAGCATTTTCTTTCATTTACCCACCCATTCTTTAAACTTTTGAAGAAAATTTGCTCATCCATGACATATAAAAATAGCGGGGCAGTAATACTATATTTTGTGCATTTCCCTCCTAATGCCTATGGTCGACACAACACCTGCGAAAGCCAGGCTTAGCGACGAGGCGATGGCGGCGCCGGTTATTCCAAAGCCAGGAATGAGGAGGAGGTTGAGAAGCACATCCAGGGTTGCGGCAGCGCCGAGAATTTTCATTGGTAGCGAGGGCTTGCCCAAGCCCTGAAATATCCCCGAATTCACTGTGAAGAACCCGTAGAAGAAGCTGCCCACCGTTAGAATCCTGAAGGGGTATGCCGCCTCTGCGTAAGCGGAGCCGAAGAGCAGGGTTATTATCGGCTTGGCGAAAAGCAGGGCTATAGCGGTGGCAACGCCCAGGATTGGAAAGAGCAGCCTGTAGGACTTCTCCACCTGCGTTCTCAACGCTGCCCTGTCGCTTTTTGCGCTCAGGGCGGCTACGCTCGGGAGCAACGCTGCGGTGAGCGCCGAGGCGAAGGCTAAGCCGAGCCTTGCGGTGGGCGAAGCAGCGCTGTAGATGCCCACCTCCTGGGGCGGGAGGTAAACGCCGAGCAGGAGGATGTCCACATAGGCGAGGGCAAAGGCTGCGACGGAAGTCAGGGAGACGGGTATGGAGAAAATGAAAACCCCCTTAAAGGCGGCAAGGCTTCTCCTTGCGCTGGAGATTCCAAGGCTGCGGAAGAGGAGGTACGCGAGAAGCATCGCTACAGCGAAGCCCAGAGTTGAGCCCAGAATTGCGCTGTTTGCAGTGGCTGAGATGAACACCACTAGCACGAGGGCAAACGCTATCCTCAGCGCCTGCTGTGCAGCGAGGGTTAAAGAGAGGGTGCCGAACCTTCTCAACCCCTGAAACACACCCGAGAGGGCCGCAAGGGCAAAGCCAAAGGGGAGCGCAATAGCTGAGATGCGCAGCGTGGTAACCAGCGAGGGCTCGCGGAAAACTTCAATGGCGAGGGGCGCTAAAGTAAAGAAAACAGCGCCGAGAAGCACCCCAGCTAGGGTGTAGTAGAGCAGCGAAGAGGCGGCAATTTCATCTCGCCTGCGAAGCTCACCCCTTGCGTGCTCCTCGGCGATGAACTTGGCCAAGCTGGGCGCTATTCCAGAGGAGGCGAGCACAACCACGAAGAACTGCAGGGGCAGAGCGAGGTTGAGGAGGCCAAACTCATAGGGGGAGAGCAACCTTCCCATTAAAATGCGGTATACGTAGCTTCCAAAGCGCACCACAAGGTTGCTCAGAGTGAGAGTTAGGCTTGACCTGAGGAGGCTCATCCTTTATGGTATAAGGGGCGTGGATAATAAGGGTTTTGATGGAAACAACAAAGTAGCCACTATATCCTATTATTTTAGAAAAGTGGACTTCACCACTTTCGGCTGGTTTATTTGTTTAATTTTTCGATGTCTAATGGCGGAATTTCTTTATATGGTTTCTTTTCATCTGATTTTTTTATATCTTTTACTAATTTGTTATATTCAATAATCTTTGACTGAAGTTCTACGAATTCTGATTGTAGTTTTATTATATCCCTCATCTGGCGGATCTCTTCTGATTTTTTCCATCCTTCAATTCCTTTGAAAATTAAATAAATACCAATTATAGCAAATAAGAAATCAAAAAGAAATGCCTGGAAATAATTATTTTCAATCCAAGTATAAATAGTATTTCCTATAGTATGACCAATTAATACCCACAGATAAAACGAAAGAACAAATAAAGCGATTCCAAGAATAATAATAAATGTATGAAATCTTTTGAAAGTATCAGAAGGTATGAAATTCATTTATTTCAACTCCTATCCCATGCCCCAGCATTTTTAGACTTTTGCTATATTTATGGTAAACCAGTTTTTATATTTTATCACTCATATCCAAATCTTTTAAGCAAGTACTGAACAAAAAAGGGGATAAATATGCCCAGATCTGCAAAAAGATCTATGGTTTCTTGGGTCAACAGATAAGAGGATAAGATAATGCTATATTTGTAGATGTCTACTTCCCCATCAGATACTCATGAATCGCCTGCGCAGCACGCTTCCCGGCGCCCATGGCGGCGATTACAGTCGCCTGCCCGGTGGTTATATCTCCGCCAGCGAAGACCCCCTGCTTGGAGGTGCGCCCCCACTCATCTACAACGATAGTACCTCGCTTGGTGGTTTCAATCTCCGGGTGCTTCATCGCTATTATTGGGTTGGGGCTCTGACCTATGGCTATGATTACCGTGTCCGCCTCAACCTCAAACTCAGACCCCTCCACCGGCACAGGACTGCGGCGCCCGCTCGCATCTGGCTCGCCGAGCTCGCACCGCAAGCAACGCACCCTGCGAACCTCTCCGCGCTCATCGCCCACAAAGGCTACAGGCAGGGTGAGGAACATGAACTTAATACCCTCCTCGCGGGCGTGCTCCACCTCCTCCCTGCGGGCGGGCATCTCCTCCTCGCTCCTGCGGTAGATAATCGTAACCTCTGCGCCCAGGCGGCGGGCGCAGCGTGCGGCGTCCATGGCTACGTTGCCCGCGCCTATAACAGCTACTTTCTCCCCCACTTTTATCGGGGTGTCGTACTCTGGGAAGAGGTATGCCTTCATCAGGTTAACGCGGAAGAGGAACTCGTTGCCAGAGTATATGCCATTCAGATTCTCCCCGGGTATGCCAAGGAAGCGGGGCAAGCCGGCGCCCGTGCCCAAGAATACGGCGTCGTAGCCGAGCTCAAACAGCTCGTCTATGTCGTAGGTGGCGCCCACCAGCACGTTCGTCTCAATCTCAACGCCAAGGCTCTTAACGTACTCCACCTCCGCATCAAGCACCTCTCTGGGTAAGCGAAACTCGGGTATGCCATAGGCGAGCACACCTCCTGGCGAATGCAGCGCTTCAAAGATTGTAACGCTGTGCCCCCGCTCCGCCAGGTAGGCGGCGACAGTTAAGCCTGCGGGCCCTGAGCCCACGACAGCCACGCGCTTGCCGGTAGGCTCTGCTATTGCCGGCTTCCGCATTCCGCGGGAGCGCTCATAGTCTGCGGCGAAGCGTTCCAGCCTGCCTATCGCTAGGGGCTCAAAGCGCTTGCCCAGGGTGCACCTCGCCTCGCACTGCTTCTCCTGCGGGCACACTCTACCTGTGATTCCCGGCAGGTAGTTGCTCTCCCGTATAATCGCTATAGCCTTGTCGAAATCGCCATCGCGAATCGCGCGCACAAAAGAGGGGATGTCTATTCCAACGGGGCAGCCGCTCACGCAGGGTTTATCTTTGCACTGCAGACAGCGCTTTGCCTCCTGCACCGCTTCCTCCTCGGAGTAACCCAGAGCAACCTCAGCGAAGCTCTTCACCCTCTCCTCAGGGGCAAGTTCCCGCATAGGTACGCGCTTCTCCCGCTTCATGTGCCTTCCTCATACAGCTCGAATGCAAGCCTCTCCTCTTCCTTAAAGAACTCCTGTCTGCGCTGGAGTTCGTCGAAGTCAACCTCAGTGGCGTCGAACTCTGGACCATCGACGCATGCAAACTTGGTGCTGCCTGCGACGGTAACGCGGCAAGCCCCGCACATGCCGGTGCCGTCCAGCATTATAGCACCAAGGCTGGCGGTAGCCTTAATCCCATGCTTCTTTGCAATCTTGCCCACGGTTTTCATCATCTTCGTGGGACCTATAGCCAAGATGTAGTCCACATGGTTGTGCTTAAGGTACTCACGCAGCGCTGCCACGGCGTAGCCGCGCATGCCCGCGCTGCCGTCGTCCGTCGCTATAATAACTTCATCGCAAAGCCTGCGCATGCGCTCCTCAAAGATTATATAATCCTTGCTCTTCGCCCCCATTATCACCGTAACCCTATTGCCAGCCTGCTTGAGCGCCCTCACTATGGAGTACAGCGCACCCGCGGTGCCCTGTCGGCAGATAGCGACGACGTTACCGTAGCGGCGGATCTCGCTTGGCTTGCCGAGGGGGCCCAAAAGGTCGAGGATAGCGTCGCCCTCCTTGAGGCTGGCGAGCATCTTGCTCGTTTTGCCCACCTCGTGCACCACCATTGTTAGGGTGCCAGCTTCGCGATCGAAGTCTGAGATGGTCATGGGTATGCGCTCGCCCTTCTCGTGCACCCTGACAATGACGAACTGCCCTGGCTGAATCTTCTTCGCAATCTGAGGCGAGCGTATGACAAAAAGCTTGTAACCTGGAGCTAACTCTGCCTTATGAACAATTTCGTGACGCATTCTCGCAACCTCAGAGCTAAAGCTAACGCTGAAGCAATGCCTAACGAGGTAAAATTAGTAGGACTACTCGCCGCGAAGCGCCTTAAGCTTTTCGCTGCCCACACACTTCTCGGCGTACTCACACCAGTTTATGCACAGGTTTTCACGGGTTTTCCTAACAATGGTGCCGCACTCCTCACACTCTGCCTCCACTTCGTCTGTCCATATCTCAACCTCGCTCTTGCAGTTGGGGCAGAGCACATACTCCGGCTTGGGGCGCTTTATCTCCGCACTTCCCGGGCAGCTTGCCTTTATTGCACTAATGTCTTCAGCCATGTCTCCTCGGGATTATTTTAAAAATTAACCTTAATTACATTATCGGCGAAAATGTTCGATGGCGAAGAGGCAGGCGTTTCCCAGTGAAGTACAGGCTAAACGAAGTTGGGAGCAAGATGTTGAACTCATCAAAGAGATAGATGTAGTCTACAACAACGGCTTCAAAGGTCAATGGAAAATATACCTCGCCTCAGCAATTTTTTCCACAAACTCAGTCTCGCTGACCTTTCCCTCAATGTTCAGCCTGTCGTTTATCACAACCTTGGGCACAGAGGTGACCTGGTACTTGACCACAAGCTTCGGAAATTCCAGCGTATCCACAACGTCCACACGGAAGTTTTCATTAAGCAGGGCGAAGCGGTTTGCTGTGCTTACAACTCCGGGACAATAAGGGCAGGTAGGCGTAGTAAAGATGCGAAGGTGAAAGGGCGAGGTTATCTTTGAGATTCTGCGCTTTGATTCTTCCTTTAGCTTGGGCGTCCTAAGAGAAGCTTCCACAAGGGTGTCAATGAAGGGCACAACCTCCTGCCCGGAGGGCGTGCCGTAGTAAACTATCTTGTAACCATGAATCAGAAGCGCTGGCATGTATGCGATGCGGTGCCTCTTTGCTTCTTTGCTCTCAGGCGTCAAACCCTTAGTAACCTTAATTTTTGGAGAAAACCCCTGAAGCTCTGCGATAAACTCTTCCATCTCACGGCAGTAGAGGCAGGAAGAGGCGTGGGTAAAAAGCATGAGATGAACCTCCTCCCCAAGCTCTTTTAGGGCCTTCTCTGCATAGCTTCTCACATGTTCCTCGAACTTATATACCATAACTACCTCCTTCTACCTCCTCCCCACCCTGCAAGAGGTACACACACCAGCGACGTAGTGGTGCTCGCAAACTAAGCGACCACACAGCGAACAGGTGAAGCGAGCGGGTTTTCCACAAATGTGACACAAGCCAGCCAGCATTCTAACCCTCCAAGTGCTCTCCCAGCACCTCTATTGCGGCGCGATACTCCTCGTAACTCTCCATGCTTATTGTTCTACCTACGAGAATAAAATATTAACCCGCGTTATACACCAGACCGAGAACGCGATCGAGGTCGAGGAGAGCATGCCTCACCTCCTTTATTTCATCCTCGCTCAGCCTTGCCTCCCTCATTTCCGTGATGAACTCCCAGTAGGCGGAGAGCGCTGTCTCCACATCCAAGTCGTCGTTCATCGCCTGAATAAACCTGCTCCGCATGCGCTGCACCGCGGCGCGTATCTCGCCCCTAACGCCTCCGCTGCGCTCAGGTGGCATGCTAAGGAGTTCATCAAGCGCTTTAAGCTTTGCCCTCGCCATGTCCAGCTTCTCAAAGGTGAAGTCAAGATGCCTACGGTAGTGCTCCTGGAGGAGCACCAGGCGAACCTCGCGAGGCGAGTAACCTTTTTTGATAATCTCGCCCAGGGTGTGGTAGTTTCTCAACGTCTTTGACATCTTACGCCCATGCCACAGCAGGTGTTTTATGTGCACAAAGAACCTGACATAGGGTTCTCCTGCGATAGCCTCGCACAGCGCAAGGCTGTTCTCATGGTGGGGGAAGATTAAGTCTTCGCCTCCAGAGGCTATGTCCACGCGCTCACCTAAATAGCGCAGGCTGAGAGCGGCGCATTCCACGTGCCAGCCAGGGCGCCCCTTACCAAGGTTGCTCTCCCAGCAGACGTCTTCACCGCGCCTGCACGCAACCCACAGAGCGAAGTGCTTAGCCTCGTCGTAATCCTCGCGCACCGTTTTTGCTCTCAGGCGATGCTTTGGGGTTTTGCCTGAGAGCCTTCCATAATTCGCCGCCTTAAGCACATTGAAAAACACGTCGTTACTCTCAGCTATGAAGGCGTAACCCTTTTCCAGAAGCCTCTCTGCGAGCGTTGCCATTTCAGAGATGTGCTCGCTTGCAAATGGGTAATACTCCGCCCTTTCAATATTCAGAAGCTCAATATCACGGAAGAATGCGCGGGCGTACTTGCTGGTAATATCCTTCAAGCCTACGCGCTTGCGCTTCGCTCTCTCTATGGTTTTCTCATCCACATCGGTGATGTTCATCACATGCACCACGCGGTAGCCAAGGTAGCAAAGCCACCGGCGCAGCAAATCCTGCGCCACAAAGGTGCGGAAGTTACCCACGTGGGCGTAGTCGTGCACCGTGGGTCCGCAGGTGTACATCCGCACCTCCCCCTCGCGGAAGGTGGTGAAAACTTCCTTTCGTTTAGTTAGAGTGTTGTAGAGCTTGAACGCCATCCTTATAACCCAGCGATTTACCGTCGTAATCAGAAAGTTTATTAATCGCAAGCTTCCTTTTAACCCCTGAGGGAAGCGCATGATTATCACAAGGCAGAAACCCCTGGAGGAGATAAAGGAGACGCTCTCCCGCTATAAGGGCGTAGCCCTGATAGGCTGCGGGGGCTGCGTCGCTTTCTACCAGACAGGCGGGACAAAGCAGACCAAGGAGATGGCAGCCAAGCTGAGAGAGGCAGGGGTAAACGTGGTCGCCCTCGGCGTCAGCAACAGGCAGTGCTACCTCTGCGAGGAAAAGGAAGTCGCCGATCTGAGCGATGCGGAGAGGATAAGAAAAGTTGCCCGAGAGCTTGAGGGCTTCTCCAAGCTTGAAGAGGCGGAGGCGGTGCTCAGCCTAGCCTGCGGCGTTGGGGTGCAGAACCTGGCGAATATCCTTGACATGCCGGTGCTTCCGGCGCAGAATACCCTGTTTATGGGACGTAGACGCGTGGAGGGTGACTTTGACCTGGAGCAGTGCATAGGCTGCGGCAACTGCATCCTCGCATTCACCGGCGGAATCTGCCCTGTGACGCGCTGCGCCAAGTCGCTGATGAACGGCCCCTGCGGCGGTGTGTTCAACGGCATGTGTGAGGTGAGCAAGAGCAGAGTGAGCGAGCATCCAGTACCCTGTGCGTGGATAGAGATTTACAACAAGCTTAAAAAGCAGGGTCGCGTTGATGAGATGCGGAAGATACGCCCGCCTAAGGACTTCACCAAGGCGGCGCACATGCGCAAGGTTGCGTGGGGGTTATAGGCTATGGGAGAGGTGTACAGTAACTTTATGCGCAGCCTGCTGAGCAGTGAGTTTACCATAAGCGGGGAGATAGATCCGCCCAAGGATGCGAACCGCGCTGCCGTAGAAGAGCAGGTGAAGCACCTGAAGGACCATGTGGTCGCGGCTAACGTCACAGACAACCCCATCGGAGACGTGATAATGAACACCCTTGCACCCTGCGTGATAATGCAGGAGCTTGGGTTAGAGGCAATTTACCAGGCTACGTGCAGAGATCGCAACAGGATAGCGCTTCAGAGCGACATAATAGGTGCGGCTGCGCTGGGGATAAAGAATGTGCTCGCTCTCACAGGAGACCATACAAAGATGGGTAACCATCCCCAGGCGAAGCCGGTGTTTGACCTCGATTCTGTGCTGCTCACCCAGACACTGCGCAGGCTTCGCGAAGGAGAAAACATGGCTGGCGAGAAGCTGGAGCACCCGCCCAAGGTGCACATAGGTGTGGGGCTAAGCCCTGGCGTTGAACCCCTGGAGCCTGAGATTATCAAGCTTGAGAAGAAGATCGAAGCAGGCGCAGAATTTGTGCAGACCCAGTGCATATACGATGAGAAGGTGCTGGAGCGCCTTAAAGAGGCGACGGCGCATCTCGACATTCCCATCCTCCCCGGCATAGCGCCCCTGCGAAGCGTGGGCATGGCAAAGTTCATGCAGGCAAACGTGCCAGGGATAAGCATCCCCGAGGAGATGCTGGCTAAGCTCGAGAAGAGCAAGGACCTTACAGAGACCGCCATAGATATAGCCGCCGAACTCATTGCCGCGGTTAAGGACTACGGCTTCCCCGGTGTGCACATAATGCCAGTAGGAATGGACCGCTATGTGGGGGAGATGATCGCTCGCAGCGGGGTGCGCAGGTAAGCACCCCTTTAATTTATTATGACCTCAGCTTGCCTGCGCACGCAAAGGGCAAGGATGTTTATATTAAGGAGAGGAAGATATAACCCTGCCTTCGTTACCTTTTCTTCCTCGCCCTGTGCAGGAGAAGGGAAAGAGCGAGGCTGAGGTTAGGCGCCTTCTCAGGGAGGCGAGGAGGAGAGACTTAACTTACGCTAGCGGGCGCATTTTAAGCTCAATGTGTACCTCGCCTCTGCCCATCGCTTCCCGGGCTTTCTGCGAGTTTTTGGAGACCAACCTGGGCGATCCTGGCTTGTTCCAGGGTACCAAGCAGCTCGAGGAGCGCGCTGTTAAAGCGATAGGCTCGCTGCTGGGCAACCCTGAAGCTAAAGGCTTCATAGTGAGCGGGGGCACAGAGGCAAATATAACGGCACTTTTCGCTGCCCGCGAAGTAGCGAAAGTAGCCAGGCCAGAGGTGGTGCTCCCTTCCACAGCCCACTTCTCCTTCGAGAAGGCAGCGCGAATGCTGGGCTTGAGGCTGATAAAGGCTGAGGTAGGCGAGGACAACACCGTCGTGGTTGGCGATGTGGAGCGAAAGATAACCCCCAACACTGTCGCCATCGTAGGAATCGCAGGCAACACGGAGTACGGCGCTGTCGACGACATCGCGGCGCTTTCGGAGATTGCGCTTGAGCACGGGCTTTACCTGCACGTTGACGCCGCCTTCGGGGGCTTTGTCCTGCCCTTCCTTAAAGAACTGGGCTACCCTGCGCGGGATTTCGACTTTTCTCTCCGCGGGGTGTGCTCAATCACAGTGGACCCCCACAAGATGGGCTTAGCCCCTGTACCAAGTGGAAGTGTGCTCTTCCGTGAGGCGAGCTACCTGGAGCTTCTGCAGGTGGAATCGCCCTACCTCACGCAGCCCAGGCAGTGCACCATTCTGGGTACAAGAAGCGGGGCAAGCGCCGCCGCAGTGTTTGCTGCTCTCACCTATCTCGGCAGGGAAGGGTATCGCAAAGTGGTTAAGGAGTGCATGGAGGTTACGCAGCTTCTGCGCCAGGGGCTAGAAGAGCTGGGGATGCGCGTACCTGAGCCCTGGATGAATATCTTGGTTTTCGACCATCCGCGAAGGGAGGAGATCGCCCAAGAATTGCGCAAGCGCGGCTGGGCGATATCGCGAACGCGTCGCGGAGAGATTCGCCTTGTG
Source organism: Candidatus Pyrohabitans jungbluthii (assembly GCA_002010065.2). Classification (GTDB taxonomy): domain Archaea; phylum Hydrothermarchaeota; class Hydrothermarchaeia; order Hydrothermarchaeales; family BMS3B; genus Pyrohabitans; species Pyrohabitans jungbluthii. The sequence goes on from MTMD02000002.1 coordinate 405,177, forward strand.
GTAATGCCCCACGTTAAGAGAGAGCATGCGGAGCAGTTTCTGCGCGATGTGGGGGAGGTTGTGAAGAAGCTATAGACTACTCGTATATCCCCCGCAGCTCCCTCACTCTAGCCACACGCTCCACAGCCAAGAGATAGGCCGCAAGGCGAAGGCTTACGCTCTCTTGCTCTGCCCGCTCCACCACCTCTATAAAGCTTCTGCTCATAACCCTTTCCAGCTCTGCATTGAAGCGTTCCTCATCCCAGTAAAAGCCGTTCCTGTTCTGTACCCATTCAAAGTAGCTTCCCGTAACACCGCCAGCGTTGGCTAAAATGTCAGGAACCACCAGAATGCTGCGCTCCTCCAGAATCCTGTCCGCTTCTGGCGTAACAGGGCCGTTCGCCCCTTCAACCACCATCTTCGCATTGACATTATCAGCGTTCGCGCTGGTTATCACCCTCTCAAGGGCAGCGGGCACAAGGATGTCCACCTCCAGCGAGAGAAGCTCCTCATTTGTTATCTCCTTGGCCCCGGGAAATCCCAGCACGCTCCCATGCCTGCGCTTGTGCTCCAGCACAGCCTCCGGATCAAGACCGCTCTCCGAAAAAATCCCGCCCTTTGAGTCGCTCACAGCAAGTATGCGATACCCCATCTCGTGCAGGAACTTCGCAGCGTGGTAGCCCACATTACCAAAGCCCTGCACAGCAACGCATTTGCAGCTAAGGTTGAACCTCTCCGCCGCCTCTTTGGCCACTATCGCCACACCACGCCCTGTAGCCGCCTCCCTCCCAGGCGCGCCGCCTATCTCAACCGGCTTACCCGTAACTACGGCTGGCGTAGGATAGCCGAGATGTGCAGAGTAGGTGTCCATTATCCACGCCATCACCTGCGCATTGGTGTAAACGTCCGGCGCAGGTATGTCGCGTTCAGGCCCAATAAAGTCCATTATTCGCGAGGTGTACGCTCTGGTTAAACGCTCGAGCTCCGCCTGGGAAAGCTCCTTCGGATTGCATACCACGCCACCCTTGGCTCCGCCAAAGGGGATATTCACCACCGCACACTTCCAGGTCATCCACATCGCCAGAGCCTTGACCTCGCCGAGAGTAAGCTCCGGATGGTAGCGGATGCCCCCCTTAAACGGCCCCCTTGCGTTGTTGTGCTGCACCCGGTAGCCGGTAAAGACACGAATCTCACCGCTGTCTAGGCGCACTGGAACAGATACTTGCACCACGCGCTGCGGCTGCTTAAGGACCTCGCATATCCCCCTCTCCAGCTGAAGCATGCGACAAGCTTCGGTAAGCTGCCTCACCGCCATTTCGTAGGAGTTGTTACCGCCCATCCTCCTCTTCCTCAAGATTCCACAGTATTTCCTATTTATACCAAGTATCTATGGTCGCAGGAGGTAATAGGAACCCGCTGGTGGTTCCTATACACAGCAAAGTTTTTATCTTTTGTGGTTTAATAATCCAAGCGAGGAGGGAAGAGGTGGAAATACTACTCGTAGACGATGAAAGGGTGACAGGCAGACTGGTAAAGAAACTTCTGGAGAGGCATGGCTACAGCGTTAAGGTTGTTAATTCAGGCGACGAGGCGCTGGATTTGCTTAAGTCGGGATACAAACCTTCGCTCATCCTCATGGACGTTTTTATGCCGGAGATGAGCGGAATAGAGGTGAGCAAAAAGATAAAAGCCAACCCTGCCACCACCGGGATACCCCTGCTGCTTTTCACAGTCCTCGGCCTGGTGCCTGGAATCAGGCATGCAATTAAAGAAAGCGGTGCCGATGACTACGTGGCAAAACCCTTTGAGAAGGACACTCTCCTGGAGAAAATAAGGCACCATCTCGCTGAAACTACTTCCTGAGAAGCTCTGTGTACTTCTTTAAATTCTTGCTGCTTTCAAAAGCCGAGGAGAGGCTCACAAGATACTCCCCATCCTCACCTGCGACGATTATCGGCTCCTTCATCATCAAGCTGGCAACGTCAATCTCGTACACACCATCTTTAACCTTAATGTTCCAGATGTCCTCCTCCTTCGGCTTTCTGGACATCTTCGCCTTAAGCTTCTGCCACCCACTCTTGCGCTTTTCCTCTGCCTCGCGTATTATCTCAGCAAACCTCTTACTCGCCACCCTCCTGAGCTTTTTCTCCTTGAGCTGAGTAGCTTCGCTAGAGGAGAGCTTCCTGAAATACAGGAACATGCGATTCCCGCATTCACACCCTCTTAAGATTCTTTCGTCGTCCTCCTGGTAGACTTTCCCGCACCGCGTGCACTTATGGGGCGTTTACTTCCCCTCCTTCTTCTTTTTCTCCTCCTGCGGGATATCCACCTTCGCGAGCATTGAGATATAGTCAGGCTCCCGCTTTATCGCCTCTATCAAACGCGTTGGACCAACGATGGTTATTCCATGCCTTCTGCCAGCGATGTACTCAGCTATCTTCTCGCGTAGCCCCTTGGCTCTGGAGTCTATGCGGTAAAACTCTATGCCGTGAAATTCCTCGGCGTCTATCTCGCGCATCGTAGCCTCGATAAGCTCCGCCTCTTCCTGTGGCTCCAGCGCCTCCTCAAGCACCACGATGATGTTCCTCTTAATTTTGTCCAGGATGAAGCTTATCTTCTCGGCGCTGCCCTTCCTCGCAAGGGTTTCCGCACTGACGAAATCCAGCTGAATCTCCATAGCTCCACCTCAGGTAAGGTGCTCCTGAATCGCCTCGTACAGCTTCTCTATGTTCTCCCCCGTGGCGGCGCTTATGGGCACAACCACATGCTGCGGAAAGGCGTTGGCTATTGAGTCGGGGTTAGCCTCGGGCAGGTCTATCTTGTTTGCTACAATTATCATTGGTATCCCCCTCGCTTCCAGATTGCCAATAATCGTAACATTTACCTGAGTATAGGGATCCTGGGTGGAGTCCAGCACCACTAGCACGGCGTCGACGTTATCCAGCCACTTTATTGCCTCGATTACTCCCTTCGTCGCTTCTCTCGCTCTCGCCTTCGCCTCTTCCTCGCTCATCCCGAAAGCCTTGAAGCTCTTGTAGTCCACCTGCGTAGCTATTCCCGGCATGTCTACGATGTTCATCTTAAGCTCGCCGTTGTTCGTCGTAACGACGATGTTCTCAATCTTCTGCACATGCCTGGTCTCGTGGGGCACTTCTGAGACTGTGCCCACCTCCTTACCCAGCCAGTCGAGAGAGATGCGGTTCGCAAGCGTGGTCTTGCCCGCGTTGACTGGTCCATAAAAGCCGAGCTGTATCTGCTTCTTCCTCTTGAATATCTTCAGAAGTTTCCGGAGGCTCTTTTTGAGCTCGCTTAACATGGTGATACCTCTTTTCAATAGATTTTTATTGTAGATTTATATAGGTTGTGGTAGAGGTGTTTGCATGAGGCTCAACCCGGACGAAGAGGAGCTGGAGCGCGCAAGGCGGGAGATCATTAGCTTTATCCGTGAGGAGGTGGCTAACGCTGGAGCGCAGGGTGGTGTGGTGGGAATAAGCGGAGGGATAGACTCGGCGCTTACCGCAACTCTGGCAAAAGAAGCGCTGGGCGATAACCTTCTCGCCTTAATTATGCCTGAGCGCGGGGTTACCAGCGATGCAGATGTGAGGGACGCGAAAGAGCTAGCCTCAAGGCTTGAAATACCCTACCACGTGGTGGAGATTTCCCCCGCCGTTGCTGAGGTTATGCGCAGCTTTCCTTTCGACGCATTCCCAGAGGAGCAGCAAAAGCTGGCGGTGGCGAATATTAAGCCAAGGCTGAGGATGATTAACCTCTACCTGGCAGCGAACCTCAAAAACCTCCTGGTTATAGGCACCGGGAATAAAACCGAGCTTCTTCTTGGCTACTTCACAAAGTACGGCGATGGAGGCGTGGACCTCCTGCCAATAGCCGATCTCTACAAGACGCAGGTGCGCGCCCTTGCTAGGCACGTGGGCGTACCCGAGAAGATAATCCACAAAACTCCAAGCGCGGGGCTGTGGCGCGGTCAAGCCGACGAGGCTGAGCTGGGAATGAGCTACTCCGAGCTTGATCGAATACTCTATGCGCTGTACGATGAGGAGCTTTCGCCTTCGCAGGCTGCAGAGAAGCTGAATATAAGCGTGGAGAAGGTGCGCGCCGTCGAAGCGAGGGTTAAGGCGAATGAGCACAAGCGCAGAATGCCGAGGATAAAGGAGTTTGAGTGGTAGTTTTTGATTGGTATCCACTGCTCCGGTGCGTTGCCACAGGCTTGCCTGTTTGTGATGTACCCACGGTAGCATTCGTCCGAGTACATGCCATATGGTAGCTTTACCTCCACCCATACATGTTCTACGAGGATTTTCTTGTTGGATAACTCAGCCGGTACATAATTCTCCCATAATAGTTGTAGGGCTTCTTCCGTTGAGTTGACGCCCAGGACCATCTGCATGTACTCAGGTTCGACTTCTACTGTTCCAATCACAAACCTTGTTTGATATCCCGATGCCCTTAGTAAATCACTCAATAAGGCAGCCTGGTCGAAGTCGTTGCCTGCTTTCTCCCACATCGTCCACAGCGAGCCCTTCATGTAGCCGCCACCTCTATTGCAATGTTAATATATTCATATTATTTTATTTAATTATCTGAAGAAAATCTCCTATTTTTCCAATAACCGTATAAAATAGATAGCTAGACCCATTATTACATAAAAAATACCCAATATTCCCACAATATCCAAATCTTCAGGTTTCAGTCCATATTGTAATGAATCATAAATAAAGAGCAGTGCCCAAGGAGACATAATAAATAAAAGTAATAATATCACTTTTTTTAATGTCCCGATTGCTTTTTTTACTTCTGGGTTCTCTCTTATGGGCTTTCTATAGTATTCTTCAAACTCTTCTGGATACTTTCGTGGAAAAATGAATGTTATGAATAACCCAAATAGCACCACAGTAATACCAATAGAAAATGTTAAAATATTATCCCACCGATGAGTAAATTCTTCTCCTGTGATTATATGATATGAACTACTGAAAATAATCAAAACCATTAAAAAAACGAATAGAAAATAAGTCATTAAATATTGCCAGCTGACAAATTTTTCCATTGTTTTCTTTTTAATCACTTGTTAGTCACCCCATCTACCTTTAGCCCATCTTGCCAGTCTATCAATACCTTTAGAGGCAAGATAGGCGCCACCGATTACCATTGCCCCGGCAGCAATCGCTGGTGCTGTAGCCAAACCAGCTCCTGCAATAGCTCCCATAGCCAGATACGAGCCCACCACAACACCGTATTTTCCTGCTCCTGCAACAGCGTCAATAACTGCATTATTATATTGACCATTATCGAGGTCTCTTTTTTGAGGACAGCAGACAGACATTTATCCTCCCTATTTTTCTATTTGATGAATATGATATAACCCCATTCCACAAATCACTGCAACTGCGATAATGTCAAATATTATATATCGGTCAATGTCTTTAACCCCTTTTGGTGAAATGAGTAGTACAAATAGCACAAATCCTATGAGAATTAATGGCAGCCCCACCAGCGCTCTTTTTACACCTTTGAAGTCATAATTTTCTTTTACATGTTTTTTATATAATTCAAAATCTTCTGGGTATCTTTTAGGGAAAATCACGGTAAAAAAAAGTGCAAAAGAGAGAGCTATGACGTACAAAAAGTATGAGATCGTAGCTCTTATATCTAGCAAATAGTCACCAGTAAAACTATGATATGCCGCAAAAAAGCCGATGGAAAAAATTCCCAATGATATCAGAATTGGAGAGAGTCGTTTTTCTAATCTGATGAATTTATTTATATCTGATTTAGGATTTCGTTTATTTTTAGTTCTTCTATTTTGCACCATTTTAATCACTCCATTATCTAAGACTTAGCCCATTCCGTTGCATAATCAATCCCTTTATCAACGGCATAACTTGCCACTACAACTAATGCTACTGCTGGTAAACTGGATGCAGTTATACCTGCCAAAACTGCAATTGCTCCTATTTTTGCAACGCCTGCAGCAATATCAATAGCTGCATTTCTCTTATTTCCTTCTTCAAGGTCCTTTTTTACCTTTACATATGTGTCATGTATAACTAACCCAGCAGCCAATAATCCAAGTCCTCTCTTTACCCACTTAGCTTTACTGGTGAACGACTCCAGGGACTTTGCTTCGCTGTATGCCGCCTTAGCTGCGCGGCTGCTTTCTTTAAACTTGGCAAGGTATTCCCTGCCCTTAGGTGTATCTCCATACCTGTTTGCCCACTTCTTGTATGCTCCTGCCCTACCCCTCTCGGAGAGGTATTCCTTCTTCTTTGCTATCGACTGAGAGTTAGACCTGAACTCTGCAGTAGAGACCATGAAGTCTGCAACACCCATGCCCAGCTCGTAGTCAGGCGAGGAGGTGTCGATAACCCTGTTGCCGTACCTGCTCAGCCTCCGCTTTAGCGCATCGCCATCGCTTGCCTGGTAGTTCCTCACGTAGTTTTCTACGCTGTTTGGCTGCCTGGACTCGTAGTACTCCTTCTGGGAGTACGTCTCCCCGCTGCCGCCGTGTATCACATTCCCCAGGTCGTCGCCGATCATCCAGGCGTTGGCGCCAGTGGTCGGGTCTATAACGAGCCAGCCAACGCCGGTCCAGTTGCCTATAACTAAAGAGCGAGCGGGGACCAAAACCTCAAGCCCCTGGTTTACGGCGTTGCGGATCGCCTCTCTGGCGGTAGCAGGTATCTCAAGGGTTTCGATTTTATCGGCGTTGGCAGAGGTGATGCGGTAAATCGGCACTCCACCCCTTGCTGCTATCTCGAAGATGTTTACGGTGGAAACGCCTGAGGCGTTGTAGAAGTACTCGAAGGCCTGCTTTTCCCACGATGAAGAGATACCGCCAGCCATGAGGGCGAAGGCTCTTCTTAAGTCTTTATCGCCCTGGAGGGAGAGCACATTCCTCGCCACGTCGATGTGCGCAAAGCTCGGCTCTATAGCTGTGGGTATGCTCCCGGCATAGGCGGTTTCAAATTTGTAGCCGAAGACCGCCACCGCCGGCGAGGAGCGCCACCACCTGACGCCCATGCTCTCTGCGAGCATCTGGTAGTTAAGGTCGCTCATGGAGAAGTAGGTAAGGGCATTTAGGGCAAGGTAGCCACCATAGCTCCTGTCAAGGAGCATGTCACCCAAATCAAAGGCTATGGCATAGTAGTTGCCAACCTGTAGTGGAGAGGTCACCACCTCACGCATGTTGGGCGTGGTGATGGTGATTTGAAGCTCCTGCCTCGTGCCAAAGTGGAGGCGTTACCTATGGCTATGATTATGGAGTCAAACATGAGGATGGGCCTGAAGTCGAGGAGGTAAGCCGGAAGGTCGGTGAGGGAAGCCTGGGCGTTGACAAGCTCGGCAATGTCTTCATTGGCAGGGACGTAGTCGAGGGTTAGCTGCTTGCCAACGGTCTCCACTGCGGCCATCGAGTATCAGCTCCGCTAAAGTCAAATGGTTCATTCTTCTAGTAATTTCTTTAAAAATCTTCGAGCTAGTAATAGCATAATAGTCCCAAAACCAGATTCAATGATAAGTCTGTCGTTTTTGCTTCCAATTATATCTCTAAAGAAAATATTAAGTATCACCAAAATAATAAAGCCCCCACCTATAATAACTAAAAGGAAATTTATTATTTTTATAGCATTTTTGATACCCTCTTGTCCTTCAGGGCTACTTTTAACTAACGATACGTATTTTTTTGTAAGTCTTGGGAATTGCCTTGGAAAGACGAAATTCAAATATAATAACAAAATTATCATAAAAATCAAGAAAATTAAAAGTATATTATCCGCCAATTCACTTTCAAATTTGCCGTGCTTGTAAACCTGGTAATTGTAAATTACAAGAACTAGTAGCCCAATAGTAGGAATAATCGTATTTAGAAAATCAAATAATGGCTCATATTTTTTCAATATCCTCTCTATTTTTTCCTCATTCATATCTCAGTGCTCCATAAATGTCTTTTACACCATCAGCCAGTCCATCAATTATTTTATGTGCAAGATACTCACCTGCAGAAATAGCGGCACCAGCAGCTGGCCCAACAGCTTTCCCTACACCTGGTATCTTTTTCACTTTTCTCGCTACCATTATATCTGCATAAAATGCAGCTCCTGTAATAGCTCCTTTAGCAACTCCAGCGCTAAAATCGACGCCAGCATTGAAATACTTACGTTCTTCTAGGTCAGCTATTACATTATCAGCTGTTTTCTGTGCAATTAAGCCAAGACCTGTGACAGTCAGAACTTTATTGAAAACTTTTGCTCCTGTGCTCAACGCACCTTGTGCTCTTGCATTTTTTATTGCTCGGGTAGCTGCTTTTTCAAATTCTATAGCTTTATCTATATATTTTTTAAAATCGTCGCCATAACTTCCTGCGATGTCTGCCATCCTTCTGTACTCGATGGCGTTGAGGGTATTGTCCACATAATCTTTAATGCTTGAGGCGAATCTATAATCCTCCACATAGGACATCGTCTTAAAATATATTCCTCCTCCAAGTAGGACCTCCTCAACAGGCAAATTTATTTGCTGGTCACCTTCGGGATTTACATCTTTTATCTTTTTGATAGTATTCTCCACTCCTTTTTCTTTCTCCTCTTGAACTCTTTTTTGTTGGTTTTTATTAGATTCGACGGTGCTGAATTTTACTGTCTCTTGCCCGTGGTAAATATTTCCACTACCGCCGTTTATTATTGTGCCCAGTTCATCACTGAGCATCCATGCTGATGCTCCTGTAGCTGGATCTATAACGAGCCAGCCAACACCTGTCCAGCCGTCACGAGTGATCTGGCGGGAGGGTACATATACTTCATACCCATTATTGACAAAGCTAAAAATTGACTCACGTACCTTTTCAGGAAGATCAAGCTGGCTTATGACTTCTATGTTACCTGAGTTGAGATAGTAAATTGGAATTCCATTCTGGTTTGCAATTTCTAAAATATTCGCTGTAGAAATTCCAGAGACGTTATAAAATAGCTCAAATATTTTGCTCTCCCAAATTGAAGAAAAACTACCTGCCTGAATAGCAAAAGCAAGTTTCATATCATTTCTGCCTTGAATTGACAAAATATTTCTAATCACATCAATGTGTGAATATCCTTCTGTTATCGTGGTGGGTATACTAACCACATACTCAATATTGAAGGTATGCCCAAAGACTGCTATAGCAGGTGAATTTCTCCACCATCTCACGCCCAAGGCATCTGCGGCAATATCATTGCTGATATCCAACATTCCGAAGTAGTTGCTTAAGGTGAGGGACATGTAACCACCTATGTTGTGGTCAAGAACCATCGTTCCTCCTTCTATGATGCCTTCGAAGGTTCTATTCCAAAGCCTTTCTATGTGCTCTGAAGGCATTTTTCCCAGATCAACACCTATAGCGTAGTAATTCCCTACTGTCACCGGAGAAGAAACCACTTCTTTACTATTTGGGGTAATTACCGTAATCTGAAGTTCCCCTTCTGCTCCAAACTGAGAAGGTTCACCAACCGCGATTGGAATGGAGTTGAGCATTAAAACAGGCCTAAAGTCGTAGAGATAGGCAGGGCTTTCATTTAGGAATTCCTGTACATTTGCCAGCTCCGCTATATCGGCATTAGCAGGCACATAATCAAGGGTCAGTTGATTTCCCGCTAATATAACGGTGGGAATGTTTATGGAAAGAGTTGTTCTTTGATTTTCAACTACACTGACATTTAAGATGTGAAGGTAGTCGTCCGGAATCTCAGAGTAGCGCTCAAAGGCAACAAGCGAGTAGGGCAGAGTTCCGGGTATTATATCCGGCTTTACATCCGGCGGCCTGTCAGCGTAGAGTGCCTCTACCTCCTCCTCGGTCATGTTCTCCAGCTTGGCACCAACGTTCTCGGCGTACCAAGCGTCGGTGAGGTTCATGAGCTCGCTCACGGCAAGGTCGAGGCCGCTGAAGTTCATGCCTGTGAAGTAATCCTCGCCGAAGGTGGCGTTCTAAAGGGTTTCGAGGAAGACGCCGGTAAGGTTGTAGTCAATAGCAGCAGCCGGGTAGGGTTTCTTCGGCTTATAGGGTACGAAGGCAGGGTCAAGAAGCATCTTCTTAATCACCTAGTTAGGTATTCTTCTCTGTCCATAGTACCCTCCTAATCACCTAATTCGATCACCTGCTCGTCTTTTTGTATATGAGGCTTGTTCAGCGTCTTCTCTAAAGCCTGCTTTCTTAAACAGGAAATAATCAGCAACTAAAATTACTACTATTAATAGTAGACCTACTGAGCGAAGCATATCAGCAGAAACTATCGGCAAACCTTCGGCTAATACTATAAAAAAATTTATTATAGCCACAACTAAGGCAAACGAAATCAAAAACGCAGTATTTTTTTTATGTTGTCTAAAATTCACACTTTTTTTTCTTTCTTGGACATATAAATAAAACCTCAGTGGATGTTTTTTAGGAAAGAAAAAATAAAACCTTATCATGTCAAGAACTCCAATTAATAAAATTATTATTAAAAATTGTAGAAATTCAGGTGGTAAGAAAACTATTTTGCCAAAATGAATATGATAATATGCCATAATTATGAAATAACCTGTAACAACTAACCTCCCCAAAAGCTTGTAATTGTAGTAGTTTTCCACCATTTTCTTTGCTTTGGCAAGTTCTTGCATGTATTCTTCTTTTGTAACTCCGAATTTTTTCATTATCGCTTTCTCGTCCATAGTACCCTCCTAGTCACCTAATTCAATCACCTGCTCGTCTTTTTCTACAGGTGGTTTGTCGAGTCTTGTTTTGATATACTCTGTACCTTTCTTAATAGTTTCATCAATAAATAGACTCGCACCTACTGTTACACCGGTTGCTAAAAACCCAGAACCAATTTCCGCCACATCCCAAGCTATAGAATTTACGACCCTTACGTAACAAGAAGCCGTATCGACAACGAATTTATCCCACCTTCTATTGGCAAAATCATCTTCGATGTCAGCGGCGGCTTCGGATGCAACGACTAGGGCTCCTAAGCCTGTAATAGCTTTAGCTGCAGTTTTTTGAGTAACGAGTTTTGTTTCTTTATCAACCAAAATATCGGAGAGGTCATCCACAACGCTATCAAGGTTCATATATTTCTTCTCGGCTTCTATAGCCTTTTCTATATCTCCCATGTTGATATATCTTGTAACCCATCCCTTAAGCGTCCTGACGGAATTTTTAAGTGCATCTCTGATTCCTCTTATTTCTTCAACTTCCTGTTCGGTTTTCTTCGCTTGAGTCTTAATACGGTCGTTTACAATACCTCTTCCTATTGCAAATGGTGTCCTAAACCTATCCCAAAGGCTGAGGGAGTCTTCGACATCAGTATTGCCATCGGTTTCCACTGTACCTATTTCCTTAAGTGCATCATCCACGAACCTCTTTTCTTCCACGGTCAATTGCCTATTCTCCTCAATTGCACGCTGTATTGATTCGATCATGGTGTCCCAGACACTTTCCTTTCCGAGATCTGTGAAAAATTCCTCAATATTTTTTTCTTTTGCCTTATCCAGTATCTCATTTAACTCCTGCTTTTCGGTGCTTCCACCGTTTATAACAGTTCCAAGCTCGTCGGCGATCATCCAAGCATTTGCACCAGTTGCGGGGTCTAAAACAAGCCAGCCATACATCTTTACTTTCCCTATTCTAATAAAGTTCATCGGCGCAAATACGGTATATCCCTGCTCTACAGCGTTTTTGATACTTCTCTCTATGTTCGGCTCAGAAATGTTTAGCTTGTCGATATTGTGCTGGTTAATATTGACGATAGGAACACCCAGCTCAGCTGCTCCTTTGAAAAGATTAATCGTAGAAACCCCGGTGGAATTGTAAAGGGTGTCGAAGAGTACATGCTCCCATGAGGAGGAGATTGCTCCGGCCATGAAGGCGAATTTTTTCTTCTCAGACGAGCTTCCCTGGATTGAGAGAATATTCCTAGCCAGGTCTATATGTGTATAGCCTGGCTCAATGGTTGTGGGGACACTTCCAAGATAATCGGTATCGAAAGTAACGCCCAATACAGCAACGGATGGGGAAGCTCTCCACCATCTTACCCCTTGCGCCTCCGCTAAGAGTTGAGAATTTAGGTCTGTCATTTCAAAGTAGCTAAGGAGACTGAGATACATCGACGCCCCGAGGGCGTGATCTATAAGGAGGTTCCCATTCAGATTTTCATAAATCCCATCTAATGTCCTTGCGGCCTGTTTCTTTATAACTTCAGAGGGCATTTTCCCCAGGTCAAAGGCCACCGCATAGTAGCCACCCACTTCCAAGGGAGAAGAAACCACATCTAGGTTATTTGGTGTTATTATGCTCACCCTAAGTTCTTGCTTAACTCCGAAGGAAGAAGCATTCCCCAAAGCGAAGGGTAGAGAATTAACTCTCAGTACAGGTCGATAATCAAGCATATAAGCGGGAATGTCTGTTAGCGACTCTTGAGAGTTGACGAATTCTGACATCGAGTCATCAGCTGGAATATAGTCAATGGTTATTTGGTTACCTAAAGTGTTTACTGAGGAGATGTTGAAGCTCAATACAGTTTTTCCTTCTTCAACTATCTCAATTTTAATAAGATGGACGAACTCTGCCGGGATTTTATTGTACCTTTCAGAAACTACTACTGAATATGGTAGGGTTCCTGGTATTATCTCCGGTCCTGTTTTAGGTGGTTTAGATGCATATAAAGCGTCAAATTCCTCCCATGTTAGATTCTTGTGCAGGAGGCCTATGTTCTCATAGTACCATTGGTCGCTCTGATTTTTGAGTTCTGCAGTTGAATTTGATATCATGGAAACGGTATCTTTGGAAAATATTGTATAGTCTTCTGTTATTTTAGTGCTATTGATTATGTACTCGAATAAATTATCTAGATCATAATCCAAGTCAGCAGTCGGATACGGCTCCTTAGGCTTATAGGGTACGAAGGTGGGGTCAAGAGGTATCCACTGCTCTGGAGCATTACCGCACGCCTCTCTATTTGCAATGTAGCCACGGTAGCATTCGTCCGAGTACATGCCGTAGGGTAGCTTTACCTCTACCCATACATGTTCTACGAGGATTTTCTTGTTGGATAACTCAGCCGGTACATAATTCTCCCAGAGGAGTTGAAGGGCTTCTTCAGTTGTGTTGACCCCGAGTACCTGCATCATGTACTCTGGCTCTACCTCTACCGTTCCAATGACGAAGCGGGTCTGGTATCCCGCCGCCCTGAGCAGGTCGGATAGCAACGCAGCCTGGTCGAAGTCATTGCCTGCCTTCTCCCACATCGTCCACAGCGAGCCCTTCATGTAACCGTAGTAGGGGGTGTACTCTATTTCGTCCCTCACGTAGGCGTAGATTTTTGCTGGGTTGTGGTCGAGCTGGGCGGAAAGGTTGGCTATCTCGGGCGGCACAGGAGAAGCAGCGTCTCCCTGCTCCTCGGCGAAGGCGCTGGGCAGGAGCGTTGTGAGCTTCTCTATGAGTCTGCCGAGCAGGGGCTTCTCTTCCCGCGCTTCGGCGTGCTTCGGCAGCGGCTTTGGCTTCTCCTTGGGGAAGGTGGTGCGGGGTTTTATGGGCTTGCCCCCGCTGGGCCTGGTGGGAAGCTGCTCCGGTGCTTTAACCTTCACCGCAGGCTTTGCCGGCTTCTCGAGCAGAGGGGTGATATCGCTGAGCAGAGGCTCAACCTGAGCAAGTGCGAGCATCGCCTCGGAGGTGTGGTTGCTCGCGATCTCCTCCCTGAGCCGGGTTAGGGCGGCTGAGAGGTTCTCAAGGCTGGAGAGGAGCCGCCGGTTTTCCTGCGTCACGAGGGCGACCACTTCTTCATGCTTCTCCAGCTTCTGCCTCGGGATGCGCTTCTTTACCTTCTTCAGCTTCTTGGTGACGCTGTCGGCGGAGCTCCTGAACCTCTCGTCCGCCGTGGCGAGCTCGCTTTTTGATTGGTTGAGGACCGTGAGGTAGAAGTCGACCAACTTAAGCGCATCCTCGGTGTCGCCCTCCTCCAGCTCCATGCGTATGTCCTCGGTGAGCATGCGGAAGAGGGAAAGCTCACCCTTAAATCCCTGCTTCAGCCGGGAGAGCTCTTTAAGAGCATGAGTGTACTTGCCGCCCAGGGGTTCGAAGGGCGGATCCCTCAAACCGAGGGTTATAAGCATGAGGTTGATAGCCTTCCCGAGGGGAGAATCCCCTCTGGGCTGAGAAGCCCCGCCTGGCAGTGCGCCGGCTGCGGCGTAGGCGGCTGGAACAGGGGAGAGGAGCATGAGGAGTATCATGAAAAGCGCTCTGCCGCTCATTTCTTACCGCCTCCCTTCTTCGGCTCTATGGTTACATTCGAAACCAGCTCAACGGTCTCGTTCCCCTCAGGCGAGGAGTAGGTGATGAGCGTTTTGAGCGTGAAGGTGGTGGTCTCGCTCACCTCGGGGTTGAGGAGCACGTACTCCAGGGTTCTGCTGCTTCTTGGTTCGAGGGCGGTAAAGCTCCAGGTTATGCTGCTGTTCGCGGCGCTGCCGTCGCTGGAGTCTATCACAAACGCCTCCGGTATCTCCTCGGTTACGGTAACGTTCTCCGCCGACACGCTGCCCGTGCTGGAAATGCGTATGCTCACTCTGGTCTTAGCTGCCTTGCCCTCGTCCTGAGGCTTGAGCTCCTTGGTAGCGCTGAGGGAGGCGATGCTCTCGCATGCTTCGAGGCTCCACAGGAGAGCACGCTTTGTAATGTTGAGCCACACACTGGCGTTGTAGCCCTCGTAGGAGCTGAGCGCGATATCCGGGGCGAAGAAGATGACCCTGCTTCCGTTGTAGTAGGAGAGGGTTAAGGCGGGGTAGCTCTCAGTCTCCTTTGTCGGCAGCATGTCCAGGGCATAGGCAAGCACCCTGTAGGTGTATTCCGGCTCAATCTTCGCGAGCCATCCCACCGTGGTGAGGTTCGCTCCCACATAGCCAGCGGTAAGGTGGTGCTCCTCCGTTATGGTCAGATTCCTGGGCTGATACGGCTCGCCCATCGGCAGGCTGCCGAGGTACTTGAAGCCGGCGATGTCTCCAAGGCCGGGATTGGCCTTGAGGGTGTAGTCGGAGAATATCAGCTCCCTGGTGAGGCTTCCCCGCTCACTCAGCCATGCCTTTATCTCCTCTATTTCGGTGCTATTCAGCTCCCCTTCTTCAGTGCAGTCGTACTCGCAGTGCCCCATGTTCAGGAGCCACAGCACGGTGTAGTAGCTGCTCCGAAGCTCGTGCATCAGCTCCTGCGTGGTGTTCACCTTCTTCACGTAGGCTATCTCTTTAGCGGCTTCGTCGATGAACCACTCGTCGCTGGCATCGCCACTCCAGGCAAGCACCAGGATGGGGATTACTGTTACATTCGCCGAGGAGGAGTTGTAGTAGGCATAGCCGTCCTCGTCGTAGTAGGTGATGTTCAGGTTAAGGGTTATGTTGCGGATTTCGGGTATGAGCTGCGCCTCTGCAGAGAAGTTCAGGAGCACGCCATCCTTTGGCGGAAGCTCGAGGCTCCAGGTTACTGTGCCGGTGCTGGCGTTGAAGGATGCGTTTTCCAAGGTGTTCTCCAGCACCCTGAGCTCCTCGGGTACTGTCAGGAGAGCGGTAATATTGACTGCGTCGTCGTAGCCGAGGTTGGTGATGTTCACCGCCACCGCAATGCTGTGGCCGCTGTAGGCTGCGCTGGGTGTGATTATCTCCCCTTTCAGCAGGGGTATCGGCTTGACCAGGAGCGTTTTCTCCACGCTGGAGACGTATGTTCTGCCGTAGTAGTCGAGGTAGAAGGCCTTCGCTCTGAGGGTGTAGTTTACGGGGTCGAAGCTGTGGATGAAGGGTGTGAGGAAGGTGTAGGCGACGCCTGCGCTTCCTTCGCTGGTGATGTCGCCCAGCTGCCAGGTTATGGTGGTGGTACCGCCATTGTAGTCGCCGGAGTAGCTAAGGGCGGTGAAGTTCTCCGGCAGAAGTGCGACGAGGGAGGTGTTGACAGCGGTGTTCTCCCCGGTGTTCCTCACTGTTAGGTTCGCATTTACCACCTTCAGGGCCCTTGTAGCGTAGGTGCTGAGGCTCTCCTCTACTACCAGGTGGGGCACCTCAACGACCCTGAAGGATTTGGAGGCGGCCGCAAGGGCGGTGCCGTTCCTCAGCCTTAGAGTGGCATTAAGGAGGTACTCACCGCTTCCGTTGCGCGGGGTGAAGTAGTTGTGCACGTATTTTACCTCTCCAGGAGCTATTGCCGGGACATTGAGCACCCACCTGCTCAGGGTGGAGTTCCTCTTCGTCAGCAGGAATTCCACATAGGAGTCTTCTAGGGGCGTGTTCGGGCTGGTGTTGTTTATCTTCACGTAGGAGTCGACGATCTCGCCCAGCCTGTAGACACCCCTATCGGTGAACAGGTTCATCTCCGCGCCTATTGCGCTGGCCATCTCGAAGAACGTGGTGGCGTTGGCCAGGGTGACGTTCAGCTCTCCTATGAGGGTACAAGCAACGGTGTAGTTCCCGGGCGCAAGTAGAGAGGTGTTGTTCAGAGGCAGAGAGAAGCTCAGGTTGCTCGATGGTGGAAGCACCGCTATCTCCATGGGCTGCGCAGAAACTCTCGCGCCGGTGGGTGTGTCGATAAACGTGCGCAGGGTGAGGTTGCCCAGCGTCTGGTTGCCGTTGTTGCTCACCGTGCCGACAAGCTCTATGGTGTCGTAGGGTGAATATACCCGCCTGCTCGTATTTATGCTGAGGCTCACCACATTCAGAGCTTCCACCTGCAGGGGCGGGAACTCTCTGACGACGCTGGCTGAGGTTACGCCGTCGACGTAGCTTATTCTCGCCTTTGAGATGTTCCTCTTCTCAAGGGCGGAGAGGACGAAGGAGACGTTGTACAGGATGTTTATGGTCTCCCCGTTCTGTATCTCGGGGAATATCCATACAAGGGTGTTGTTGGCTGTATAGTTGGGAGGAGTGATGGGCTCCGCCTCGCCGTAAAGCACCTCCTCCTCGTAAGTGACGTTTATTCCAGCCAGTAGGTGGGTGCCGTCCAGGATTTCACGTTGATAGTTCATGGCTTCAACCAGCTCCTCATAGCTGGTGGTGAAGTTGAATAAACCGCTGGTTACACCCGTTACGGAGCCTGTAGTGGTGGAAGGAGTGGTGGGAGCTTCTCCGGGTTCTTCGGCAGCAGGCGGAGGAGGCTGAGGAATGAACACCGGTATGTAATAGTATACTACGATGGACGCTTCGGCGATATTACCACTGGTGTCAACGGCTCTGACGGTTATCCTGTTTGCTCCGTAGCGGAGGGTTAGGGGCTTACCCCAAGAAGTTGTGCCGTCCGCCGGTTCCCAATCTCCGTAATTCAGCCTTACTTTCACCTCCCTAATCCCCCTGTTGTCCGAGGCATTGCCTTGCAGCACTATACTGCTCGTCTCAAAACTCTGATATGTCTCCGGATATAAAATGGTCACATTGGGCGGAGTAGTATCCGGGGCACCTCTGATTACGGTGATAGAAGCATTAGCCGCAACACCCAACGTGTTGGTGGCCCTCACCACAATCACATTGGGACCTGGACGGAGGGTTACCACTTTCTCCCAGTGAGCAGTCCCGGAAGCTGGCTCATACGGCTCACCGTTAACACTCACCTCCACTCTGGAGATTCCTCTCTCATCATATGCAGTGCCATTAACCACCACAGTCTCAGTGTAAACCGTTTCGTTGTTCTTTGGATAGGCAATCTCTATAGACGGCTGGATGTATTCCAGGGGATAGCATCCGCCATCGGAGGCGCAGATTGTACCCGAGGGGCAGAATTCACGTGTTATGCTGTATCCCTTTGGATATGAGGAGGAGAGGATACAAACCACATCATAGGGGTCGGAGTTTGTGTCCGCTGCAATGCATTCGTCACTCAGCTTAGCATAACAGCCCATATTCTCAGCCAAGCATAGAGCACTGTACTGGTAATTGGCACAGAAAGAAACAGCTTCTTCGCCATTCTTACCGCATGCTTTGTAGCCAGCAGGACCATACCACCGTTCATTAGTTTGACGCCAGTACTCTAATATAGGTAGTTCGTACTTATTATCAGAGTGATAATGCTCATAAATGTATTGCCTATAGAAGAAATCGGTGACGCTGCACTCAACACCAACTAAATTGACAGGATATTCTTCTATTTTTTCATAATAATCGTAATTTGTTAATAGCCGATAATATTCATACCTACATGGTCCCCTTTTCTTGGTAAATGTATAAATGTTTAAATATCTTGGGGTAGAATAAGCGGGTATCTCGCCCTCATATGCTTTAACTGATATCATATCGCCGGTATCTGGGGATACCAGCCCAAACATTGAAGCGGGAGCCCAGCATTCTACAATAAAAGTCTCACCAGCATCAAACACACCATTGTTATTCGGGTCGCTTACAAGCGTGCAGTTCTGACTGCTGTTTTTACTGACCCATGCAGAAGCGCTTTCCTTTACCTCAAGGTAGTCTCCAATTTTAAGGAATTTAACTCCAATCTTCCACTCCCTCTTGGAGGAATCCAGATTCTTGGCATTTACTTTCACCCTTATCTCCTTCGTTGGCAGCACAAATATGTCGCCATAATCAATCCATGCGTTCCTGCTGGTATCATATATTTTAAAAGAGACCTCCATGGTCGGTTCTGGGAGATATGGGCAGTAGCCACCTCTTGCTATGTCAGTGGAGGTGCATTGTAACCCAGAAGCATCGAGGGCAGATCCGCCAAGTGGGTCCGCGCAGTATCTTATTCTGGCGGTATTACAGGAGATTTTTCCAAGATAGGTGGTATTCAAAATAAGGTCCACTGCCCCAGAAGAGTGTATAAAACCCTGATTGGAAAATGCGATATTGGATGAGATACTTATGTTTGCTGAGAGGGGGTTGCCATCAGCACACTTATCATCACCCACACCTCCTGTGCCGATTAAAGAAGAAATGTTTCCTTTGCTGGTTATGATGAGTAAATCGGCAGATATGGCTACTTTTCCGGCATCACCGCCTCTTGCATTCTTATAGCAGCCACAGCTAATTTCGCTGCTAAATCTCCCCCCATTCCCACCGTTCGCTGCAATAGAAGTGTTTACTATAACCATGGCTGCCTGAATATCAACCACTCCACCGTTGCCTCCTGGTCCGCCCTGTGCGTCGCCCCTTCCCTTACCTCCCCGGGCGCCGTTCACATAAATCGGGAAATTAATGCTCACATTTGTGCCTCTGAGTATCACGCTTCCGCCGTTTCCACCTTTGCCGCCAAAACCGGTACAGGCATCGTCATCGCTGCTTTCATATCCACTTCCACCCCGTCCGCCAACCGCCTTCAGGTAACCATTGACAGTTATTTCCGAATTGGATTTAATATAGATTTTTCCAGCATTTCCGCCGTCTCCACCGTCCCTGCCGAATCCTCCGTTTGCGGTTATGCTACCGCTAACAACTGTTTTATCGGAATTGATAGTTATCGTACCTCCAGGACCGGCACTCCCACTATGGCGATACGCATCCCCCGAATTCCCACCTGCAGCAAAAATATCCCTCCTTATATAAACCTCACCAGCATCTATACTTATTGAACCTGCTGTTCCTCCACCGCCACCGAAACCATAGCCCTTACCATTTCCGCCATTTCCACCATTTGCAGAGACGACCGAGTTAATTAACACTTTTGATGCTTTGAAATAAATCGAACCTCCGCTTCCTCCTCTCCCACCATCCGAATCGGTACCACCACCTCTCCCGCCGTCCCCGCCTCGTGTGGATAGGGGGGCATACACTCTTATCTCAGTTGCTTTAAAATTAATTAGACCTGCACTACCTCCGGTTCCGCCAGTTCTGTAACTTCCACCTATTCCACCAATTCCACCATTCGCGGAAACTGCTCCATAGATGTTAATTTTTTCTGCCTTAACAAAGATTGAACCACCATGCCCACCGCTTCCACCATTCTGCAACCATCCTCCATTTCTCCCTCCTCCCCCATTCGCAGAAAGACTTGCACCAGCGTTTATTTGGAAAAGATTGTTCGCATAAAATCTAACATTTCTCGAATTCCTGCCCTCTTTTGGCACCACTACTGTACCGGTGATGTAGATGTTTGGAGCTTCACAGACGTAGGTTTGGGCATCAAGATTGCATTTTTCTTCAATATCTGCTGCTGAAGAAATGTACAAATCAGATTCTAAAGCATAAGAAGAATGGGTAAAGAATATTAAAACGAAAATGCCTAATAAAGAAATTCTCTTAAACCATATGAATGGAATTCTTACAATAGGGAGGATTATCTTATTCATTCTCCCCCTCCTTAGAGTAAATTATCATATAAACAGGAATCCCATTTTCAGCTGCCCACTCGATAGCGCTCAGGGGATCGTCATAGCTAGGAGCCCTCACCACAGTGAAGATGTACCAGTTTTTGTCCCCCCTACCGTTTTCCAGTAAGATTTCGACGCTTCTGTTTATCCCCTCTCCGAGTTTGAGTATCGGTGCTCCTATCGTTATGCTCGAAATTGCACTCAGCGCTGCATCTCTGTCTGTTGATAGATTCAATAAGACTGTGGTGGTGTTTGAGACAGCGACCACGGCAACTCTGTCTCCCACGGCAAGGGAAGTGACGAAGGAATTCAGAGCGGTTTTCACATCCTCTAAGGCAGAAGTGGAGAGGTTGGTGCAGTCCACTAAAATAACGACATCTGCCGGGGGCTTGCCAGTTTTGCCCTGGATTGTGACGTTTATGGTGGCAGTGACTCTTCCAGGTGGGAAGGTTTCTGAGCTTATCCTCCTTTCCACCCTAATCCTAGGCCCGATGGATAGTGCTGAATACGTTGTCCCCCCTTCCACAAGTGCTCCATCTTTATAGACCCTAGCAATGACCGGGTAGGTTCCGTAGGCAAGGTTTCCGGTATAGAGGGTACCCACCTTAATGTATCCCCTCTTCCCGACGTTGAGGGTGGCGGTGGTGTTGCTGGACCAGAAGACC
Organism: Candidatus Pyrohabitans jungbluthii; assembly: GCA_002010065.2. GTDB lineage: Archaea > Hydrothermarchaeota > Hydrothermarchaeia > Hydrothermarchaeales > BMS3B > Pyrohabitans > Pyrohabitans jungbluthii. Next base: position 426,115 of record MTMD02000002.1, read on the forward strand.
GTCTGATTGGGAGATAAAAGTTCAACCTCTATAAAAGCATCGCTGATGTTCCTGTTGCCGATGTTTTCCACATCTAGATAGAAATTCACCAGCGATTTTATGTCGGCATGGGACGGAATTATCTCCAGCCTGTGAATCCTAACCTTTTGCGTTGGAAGGACGTTCAACTCCGTCTGATTCGCGTGAATCACGCGGCCTTCGCCATCTCTAATTTCCACAATCAAGTATGCAGCACCAGGCATGAGATGGTCGGTGACAAAGTAGGAGGAATAGCCCACCACAGAACCCGCTGTGAAATCTCGTATGAGCTTGGGTGGGAGAATTTTTACGATTTTCTTTTCCTGAACCACCTTGCCCACAATTATTATATTTTTCTGATTTTCTCCCAAATTGGAAATCTGGGTAAATAGCGAATATTCCTCACCAGCTGGTATTGAGAAATTCGCAAGGGTGGAGTTGTCTTTTTTTATAATTAGGTTCCCCATCCTCAGGGCGATGCTCGATTTCAGATACTCCTGCAGGGCAAGCAGGCATTGTGATGTCGTATATGCCCTTCCTGAAGCATCAAGTCCCCAGCTTCCATCAGGGTTCTGACTATTTATCAGTGCTGTGACAAGATTCTCTTTCTCATCAGCAAAATGGCCATTATAAACTAAGGCTTGTAGAGCATTTGCTAATTCGAGTTCGCCAGAAAGTGTCCCCAAATTCTCCGAAAGATGAGCTGCGGATTTGTAGCCAGCCTTGTAGGCGTCCTCATTGAATATCAGCTCATTGTCAGTTAAAACGAAGGATAATTTTCCAAGTGTCTGAGAAGCCAAGGCTGTGTAAAGATTATCTGGCGCAAAAGAGCCATCTTGTTGCTGGATTTTCTCCAAGTAGGCGATTCCCCTTCGCAGAGAAGTGGAATTTGGGCTGGATTTTTTTAGCGCCTCCAATGCGAGGGAGGTATCAATTATGTTGCTTGAGAAAAACGTTGAATATCCCCAGCCACCGTCTGAGTTCTGGAAAGAGACCAACGATGAGGCATTTGCCCCAATTAGGAGGACTTTTCGGGAGAGGAAATCAGTCCCCTCTATATTGGCAAAAGAAATCCAGGATTTGCCATTTTCAATGGTGTCTGAAGCATCTATGTAATCTTGATTCTCAAGGGCTAATATGGCTTCGGCTGTACTCCATGGCAGACCTCCATCCCAGCTGCCATCGGCATTCTGGTTAAGGACCAACCAAGATGCTCCTTTTTCGATGCTATCCTGGACAGATAACCCAAACACCGGGCTTATGCATAGTGATAAGACCAGAAAAAGTCCACTGAAATGTAATAATCCCTGTATTATGTTTCCATCTGGAAATTGGCAGGCCAAACCTTTTAGCATGGTCCCTGCATCCATTAAATATTTGAAAAATTTTTTATAAAGCGCGTATTTTTTAAAACCTATATATAATTTTTTAGAAATTTCTTTCAAATAAAATCGATGATTTGCATTTAGTAACTTTTTGTTATTGAACACGCCTTCAAAAAATGGCAATGCCTATTTTCATCCCTCATGGCCATAAGTGAAGTATCTCCAAGGTTTAACTATTCAATCGTCGCATGCCTGGTGCGCATCTCCTCCTCTGTTTTTCCAAGCCTCACCATGAGCTCTACTATTAGCGCATCAAGGAAGATAAGAACTGAAATTTCAAAAAGTGTGCCGAGGGGTGCGAGAGGATAATGTTCCCCCTTTATCTGGCGCATCACAAAGTCCTTCTCTCCGCGAAGCTTCGTCCTGCCCTCTACCACAACCACAATGTCCGCTAACCTCCCTAGGGAAGAGTTGGGATAGGTGGTGATAAGCGCCACCTTTGCGCCTATATTCTTCGCTATTTTTGCAGCGTTCACCACGCTTGTGGTCTCACCCGAGCCTGAGATGGTTATGAGCAGGTCTTCGCGTTCAATCGCCGGCGTTATAATCTCCCCCACCACAAATACGTTTATACCCAGGTGCATGAGGCGCATCGCAAACGCCTTGGCTACGAGCCCACTTCTGCCGGCACCGTACACAAACACCTTCTTAGAAGAGAGTATCGCATCAATGAGGGCCTCCACCTCTTCCTCACCCAGCCCTTCAGCCACATCCTCTACATGCTTCGTTATAGTAAAAATCGCCTCCTTCAGAACTTCCATGCATGCAAGTTGCGTTTCGCCATATAAATTTTTTCCGGGCGAAAGGTTACATTGTTAAGATTGTCTTATAATATGGCTCGGCCAAACCGGAGGGCGTGAGAAGCATGATCGCCCTTGACTTAGCCGAGCTACAGGGCTGCAGAGCAATCCTCGCTCTCGCGCTTGGGTGAGCAAGCATGATCCCAAGTCGGTTAGCGGGGGGACATCTGCAGCCCTTTCTACAACTGAGTTAAATTGGAGGTGGCTGTCAATACACTTTGCCCTTGGCTTGGTCGGACTCATTTTAGTGTTGATTCATGCCTGTTTCCCCTTTGAATTCAGGTATATGACCTAAAGGTGGCGGTCTTGGAGTGGATCCACCTACCTCATGCTCTTAACTGTTGCCAGCAGCTTCCTGAGACCTCCAAAGGAGGCTTGACGCATAGATGAGGGCATAGTTCAGGCACTGGCGCACGCACATATGCAGTTTGCTGTGCTCTTCTTCACCACCCTCCTGCACATCCTCTTTTCCCTTGGAGAGGATTGAATAGCCAATCACCGTAAAATTTATATATGCGGATTGCATGATGGAAAAATGCCCTTGGAGTGTTAGATCTGCTTTTTCTTCTAATCTCCAAGGGCCCCCCTCCCCAACACCTCCCTCCCCCCTTTTTTGTTATACCGCATGTTGGCTGGTATGCATTTTTATATCAGCACAGGCAATTTTCTAGTGGTGGTTAAATGCTCAGGGAAGGTCGCCTTGGAAAAAGCGTTGACGCTGAGTTTGCACGCTACACATCTTCGCTAGCCTTTGACAGGAATATCCTCGAATATGACATCCTGGGGAGTATGGCTCATGCGCTTATGCTTGGGAGGAGGGGAATTATCCAAGAGGAGGAGATGAAGAGAATTTTAGCCGGGCTGCTCAAAATTTACAGGAGCAGAAGCGTTAGCCTCGACCACGCGCTTGAGGATGTGCACGTTGCTGTGGAGGCGAGGCTCTTCGAGGAGATTGGCGAGACCGCGGGAAAGCTGCACACCGCTCGGTCGCGAAATGATCAAGTCGCTTTAGACCTGCGCATGCTTGCCCGCGACAGAATAAACCGCATCTCCCGCGCCTTGCTTGCCCTTGAGGAGGTGCTGCTTAAGATTTCAGGGGAGAATAAGGAGACGCCTATGCCAGGCTATACGCATCTTCAGCGTGCTCAACCAACCACGCTGGCGCATCATATGTTAGCGCACTTCTGGAGCTTTGCGAGAGACCTTGAGAGGCTGGAGGACGCCTACAGGAGGGTTAACCTCAGCCCCCTCGGGGCGTGCGCTCTCGCGGGGACGAGCTTCCCCATAGATCGCACTGAGGTGGCTCGCCTTCTAGGCTTCTCCGGCATAGTGGAGAACTCTCAGGACGCGGTCGCCTCGCGCGACTTTCTGTTGGAACCACTTTCAGCGCTTGCGATTCTCGCAGTTAACCTGAGCCGCCTTGCGGAGGAACTTATCCTGTGGAGTACCGCCGAGTTCGGCTTCGTGGAGCTAAGCGATGAGCTTTCCTCGACCTCCAGCATAATGCCCCAAAAGAAGAACCCAGACGCTCTGGAGATAATGCGCGCCCGTGTAGCGCGCGCTATAGGAAATCTCACCTCAGCTTTTGCGCTTGTTAAAGCCCTTCCCCTCGCCTACAACCGTGACCTTCAGGAGCTTTCGCCTGTTGCTCTTGACTCCTTTGAGATTCTTGAAGCCTCTGTCTCTATGCTCAGCAGGATTTTAAGCACTGCTGAATTTAAGCACGAGAGGATGCGCGCCACCTGTGAGGGCGACTTTCTCACCGCGACTGAGCTTGCGGACTATCTTGTGAGGGAGAAAGGCTTAGCCTTCAGAACAGCCCATCGCATCGTGGGCAGACTCGTGGCGGGGGCTGTTAAAGCGGGCATTTCTCCTGACAAGATTACTCCAGAGATGCTCGACGATGCAGCGCTTGAGGTAATCGGAAAACCTCTGGGGTTAAGCAAAGAGGAACTGGAGTGCTGCTTGTCGCTGGAGAAGAGCATCGCCGGCAAGCGTTCAACTGGAGCGCCCTCTCCACCTGCTGTGGAGGAGTCCATAAGTAGAGGCGAAGCTAAGCTGGCTGAATTCAGGGCAAGGCTCGAGGATAGGGAGCGGAAGGTTAAAGAAGCCTTCGAGGCACTCTTGAAAGAGGTAGAGAGGCTCGCGGGGTAGTGGCATGTATAGAGGCGAAGCTGCAAAGGTGCTTGGTGAAGCTAGGGTTGGCGACAGGATACGCGTGCTCAAGGGCGGTAGGAGCTACGAGGGCATTTTAATGCCCAGGAGCGAACTCGGAGATGATAGGCATGTGGTCATAAAGCTGGACAACGGCTACAATATAGGCGTAGAGGTTAGCAACGCTAGGGTGGAGAGGCTCGCCCCCGCGGAAGAGCCTTATTCGCGAGCCTTCCCAGAGCCAGAGTTTTCGCCAGAGAAGCCAGAGATAACCATCCTGGGCACAGGAGGAACAATAGCTTCGAAGATAGACTACAAAACGGGAGCGGTGCACCCCTCCTTCACCGCCGCTGAGATTATAAACGCCGTACCCGAGCTTGCTGATGTGGCGAGGGTGAAGACAAAGCTTCTCTTCAACATCCTCAGCGAGAACATGACGCCGGAGCACTGGAAGAAGATTGCTAGCGAGGTTGCCAAGGAGCTTAACGGCGACGCCTATGGCGTGGTAGTGGCTCATGGCACTGACACCATGAGCTTCACGGCGAGCGCTCTCGCATTCATGCTCAAAAACCTTACTAAACCTGTGATATTCGTTGGCTCGCAGCGCTCCAGCGACAGACCGAGCAGCGACGCAGCGCTGAACCTAATCGCCGCCGCAAAGGTGGCATGTAGTGAGCTTGCGGAGGTGGTTGTGGTTATGCATGCGCAGAGCAGCGACACCACCTGCGCAATACACAGGGCGACGAAGGTCAGGAAGATGCACTCCTCGCGCAGAGATGCCTTCAAGAGCATAAACGCTTTACCTTTGGGTGAGGTTGGCGAGGATGTGAGGCTCTTCGGGAGCTATAGAAGGCGAAGTGAGGGCGAGGTTTACGCTGACACCCGCCTGGAAGAGCGCGTTGCTCTGTTTAAGGTTTACCCAGGTGTGAGCGAGGAGCTTCTGGAGTACTGCGTGGATAGGTACAAGGGGATAGTGCTGGAAGGTACCGGCTTGGGGCACGTGCCAGAGAATCTGCTGCCAGCGATTGAGCGCGCTCGCGAGGAAGGTGTTGCTGTGGTGATGACCACCACCACGCTCTACGGCAGGGTAGACATGAAAGTATACTCCACGGGAAGGAGGCTTTTAAACCTTGGCGTAATCCCGGGCGAGGACATGCTTCCCGAGGTGGCGTACGTCAAGCTCATGCACGTGCTTGGGATAACCCAGAACTACGAAGAGGTTCGTGGGCTAATGCTGCGCAGCCTCGCCGGCGAAATTACAGAGCGCAGCTTGGCGGATGCCTTCTACTGAGGTGGAGCTATGGAAGGGCTAAGGGTAGGGTTTGAAATACACCAGCAACTGGCTACGAGAAAGCTTTTCTGCAACTGTGAGAGTGAGCTTCGGGAAGAGGAGCCTGAACTGAAAATTCTCCGCCGCCTGAGACCGACGCAGAGCGAGCTGGGCGAGATTGACCGCGCTGCTTTAGAGGAGTACCTGAAGGGGAGGTGCTACGAATACGAGGTGCCTGGCGACGTTTCTTGCCTAGTGGAGATGGACGAGGAGCCGCCGCACAACGTTAATATCGACGCCGTCAAGGCCGCGCTTGAGGTTGCTCTCCTCCTTAACGCCCAGCCTGTTGATGAAATCCACTTCATGCGCAAGATTGTGATAGACGGGAGCAACACATCTGGTTTTCAGCGCACTGCAGTAATAGCCATGGACGGCTATGTGAAAACCGCCAAAGGGAAGGTGCGCATTCCTACTATCTGCCTTGAGGAGGAGGCTGCGAGAAAGATACGCGAGGAGGGGAGTAAGACAGTGTACCGCCTCGATCGCCTGGGTATACCGCTGATAGAGATAAGCACCTCTCCGGATATAACCTCTCCCGAAGAGGCACGGGAGGTTGCGCTTAAGATAGGCGAGATTCTCCGTGCCACAGGTAAGGTTAAGCGCGGCATAGGTACGATACGCCAGGATATAAACGTCTCCATCGCTGGTGGAGCGAGAGTTGAGATTAAGGGTGTGCAGGACTTAAACCTGATACCCAAGATAATTGAGAAGGAGGCGGAGAGGCAGAGGAAGCTTATAGAAATTGCGCAGGAGCTGAAAAGGCGCGGGGTTGAGGAAGTCCATCTCGAGTTTTCGCCTGTTGATGTCTCAGAAATCTTCGCTTCCACGGAGTCAAAGCTGGTGGCGAAGGTGATGAAGAGAGGCGGAGTCGTTCTCGCCGTGAAGCTGCCCGGCTTTAGGGGTTTGATTGGCGGTGCAAAGGAGGAGCCCCGTCTGGGAAGTGAGCTTGCCCAGTACGCGCGTATAAAGGCAGGGGTTGGCGGGATATTCCACTCCGACGAGCTTCCAAGCTATGGCATCTCCGCCAGCGAGGTTGAAGCTGTAGCGGATAAGCTGAGTCTGTCTGAGATTGACGCCTTTGTGCTCGTGGCTGAGGAGCGGGAGAAGGCGCTTAAAGCTCTGCAAGCTGTGCTGGAGCGCGCAAAGCTTGCGCTGAAAGGCGTACCTGAGGAGACGCGTGTGGCGCAGAGCGACGCCACGACGCGCTACATGCGCCCCTTACCCGGGGCGGCGAGGATGTACCCCGAGACAGACCTGGCACCCTTTGTTGTTGATGAGAAGCTTATCGCCGAGCTCCGAGCCTCGCTGCCCGAGCTGTACGAGGAGAAAATCGCGAGATTTCTGAAGCAGTACAACCTGAGCCAGGAGCTTGCAACACAGGTGGTTAAAAGTGAGCGTGCACAGCTATTCGAGGAGCTGGTCGCGAGCGGTGCTTCTCCTAAGCTTGTGGCGACGACGCTTGTTTCCACGCTTCGGGAGCTTCGCCGCGAGGGCTACGCGGTGGAAAATATAAAGGATGAGAGATTCAGGGAGATGTTTGCCCTTGTGGCTGAGCAGAAGCTTGCGAAGGAGGCTATTCCCGAGGTTATTAAAGCGCTGAGCAGGACACCTGAGAGGAGTTGTGAGGAGATACTGGCAGAGCTTGGGCTAAAGGGCTTTTCAGAAGCGGATGTACGTGGGCTGGTGAGGAGGGTTATAAAGGAGAGGGCAGAGTTTGTGAGAGAGCGCGGTGAGGGCGCAGTGAAGCCACTCATGGGCGTGCTTATGAAGGAGCTGCGCGGCAGGGTGGAGGGTAGGGTGGTGATGAAAATCCTCGAGGAAGAGCTGAGGGGTTACCTGAAGGATGGCTTCCAAGGTTAGGGTTAAGGATAGGTTAAGGAAGCTGCTGGAAACGCGAAGCGAGAGTGGTGGCGAGGGCGAGGTCAGAGAGCTTCTGAAGGAGTGGCTGGAGGACGACGCCGGGCTACATACACAGGTGGACAGCGAGGGCAACCTTATTGCAGGGCGAGACGAGGGCAGAGGCAAAGCGGTGGTGCTCAATGGACACATGGACACTGTGCCAGGCTACTACGGCGTCGCCGAGGAGGGTGACATCCTCCTTGCAAGGGGAGCGGTGGACATGAAGGCTGGTTTAGCAGGCATAGTGGAAGCTCTGAAGGAGCTTCGTAACGGGGAGCTGAAGTACAACGTTGAGGTGCACTTCGTCGTAAAGGAAGAGGCGCCGCAACCTTCGGGTACCTCTGTGCTCGCGAAGCGCTGCAGAGCAAGCCTGGCAATAGTTGCGGAGCCCACCAGTCTTGAGCTCTACCTGGGGCAGCGGGGCAGGGTTACCATGGAGGTGAGCGTCCGCGGCAGGGCGGCGCATGCAAGCAGGGCTGAGAAGGGGATAAATGCGATTTACAAAGCTATCGACGCTATAGAGAGGCTTCGTCTCTTACCACTGCCAGAGCACCCGGTGGTGGGTAAAGCCAGCCTCGAGATTACGGCTATAGAGGCAGGGGTGGCTGCAAATGTGGTGCCTGAGGTGTGCACCTTTACCATAGACAGGAGGCTAACCCTTGGGGAGACTCCCGAGGAGACGATGAAGCAGGTTCACAGGGCGCTGGCAGGTATGGAGTACACCGCCAGGCTTATAAATGGCGACACCTTTTCCAAACCCTTTCTCGTGGATGAAGATGAGCCCCTCGTTAGGGAGCTTTCCGGCGCGATTTCGCGGCGACGTGAGCTGCGCTACGGTGTTAGCAGGGCTACTACCGACGCCTCCTACTACCACAGCGCAGGCATACCTGCGGTGATCTTTGGTCCCGGCGATCCATCGCTTGCCCACACAAGAGAGGAGCGAATAGATATAAATGAGGTTGTTGAGTTTGCGGATATAATTGTTGATTTCCTGAGGTTATGCTGATGTGCGGGATAGTTGGCTACGTAGGCAAGAGAAACGCTGGCAAAGTGATATTTCAGGGCTTAAAGCGCTTGGAATACAGAGGTTACGACTCCTGCGGCATCGCGAGCATAGATGGCGAGCTAATGGTAAAGAAAGACGTGGGCATGATAGATGAGATTGAGCGCAGGCTCAGGCTGAGCGACATTAAGGGCAGCATTGGAGTAGGTCACACGCGCTGGGCGACCCATGGAGGCGTGACTAGGGATAACGCCCACCCCCACTTAGACTGCAAAGGTGAGATTGCTGTAGTGCACAATGGAATAATCTCCAACCATGAGGAGCTTAGGAAGCGCCTCGAGGCGAAGGGGCACGTTTTTGCTTCAGAGACAGACACCGAGGTTGTACCCCACCTTATCGAAGAGTATTACACCACCAGCCTCGAGGAGGCGGTGCGGCGAGCGCTGTCAGATGTGGAGGGAACCTACGCCCTGCTGGTTATCTCTACGAGGGAGCCGGAAAAGATAATCGCTGCCCGCAGGGAGTCTCCGCTGGTGCTGGGAGTAGGCGAGGGCGAGATGTTCGTTGCTTCTGATATATTTTCCTTTCTGAAGCACACGCGCACAGCTTTGCCCTTGGACGATGGGGAGTACGCTGTTATCACCGCCCACGGCTACGTGGTCAAAGAGCTTGCGACAGGTAAGGAGAAGCGCAAGCAGGTTATAAACGTGGACTGGAGCGATGAGGAGGCGAGGAAGGAAGGTTATGCTCATTTTATGTTAAAAGAGATTCACGAGCAGCCTCGCACAGTGGCAAGCGCTCTTAATATATACCACGAGGACGTTGAAAAGCTTGCGGAGATGATAGACGCCACTGAAAGGGTTTACATCACAGGCGCTGGCACGAGTTTGCACGCCGCAATGGTGGCTGAGTACTGGTTTGCGAGCCTGGCTGAGAAGGTGGTCATCGCCATCGATTCTTCTGAGCTGAAAAACAAGGGCGTGGTGGATGAGAACACCCTTGTGATTGGCATAACCCAGAGCGGGGAGACCTACGACACCCTGGCAGCGCTGCGCTACGCCAAGCAGAGGCAAGCGCGTACCGCGGCGATAGTGAACGTAATAGGCTCCACCGCCACTAGGTTAGTGGACCACGTGCTCATGCAGGGCTCTGGAATAGAAATCGCCGTGTGCGCCACCAAGACCTACACCTCGCAGCTAACGCTTCTCCTTCGCGTTGCCCTTGAGCTTGCTGAGAGACGTGGCAGAGATGTGAGCAGACTTAAAGAAGAGCTTCAGAGGCTTCCTGAGAAGATGAGCGAAGTACTTGAGCTTGAGCCAGAGATTAAGCGCGTTGCCGAGGAGTACTTCAACGTTAAAAACTACCTCTTCATAGGCAAGGGCATAAACCACCCCACTGCCCTTGAGGGCGCGCTTAAGCTCAAGGAGATTTCCTACCTCCATGCCGAGGGCATGAGTTCTGGCTTGCTCAAGCACGGGACCATCTCGCTGATAGATGAGGACATGCACACCGTCGCCTTCGTCCCCGCGGAGGGAGAGAACAGGAAGCGGATAATGAGCAACATTCAGGAAGTTAAGGCAAGGCAGGGCGTGGTTATAGCCATAGCCTCGGACGAACCCGTGGCAAGCGACGCGTGCATAAGCATTGCAAAATGCAGCGAGGAGGTATCGCCCATCATGTTCGCCCCTGTTTTCCAGCTCCTCGCATACTACGTCGCCCTTAAGCTCGGTCGTAATGTGGACAAGCCGCGAGCCCTCGCCAAGTCGGTGACTGTGGAGTGACAAACCTTAAATATAAGTATTTGCTATTTATATTAAGCAGAAAATAGCAGCAAATTTTTTAAATAAAAGGAGGAAGTCCCATTAGGGAATGGCTAGACTTGGATGAAAAGGACAAAAAGATAATCTCCCTTCTGGAGGAAAATCCTGACCTCTCCCAGAGTGAGATTGCAGCCCAGGTTGGCATCTCTCAGCCCAGCGTCGGCGTGAGGCTTCGGAAGCTGAAGGAGAAGGGGGCTCTCTCCTTTCTTATAGGCATGAACTTCAAGAAGATTGACCTCTTTCTGGTTAACGTGGAGATGACAGCCGAGAACTCTACGGAAATTCTTAAAAAATTCCGTGGATGCCCCTACTTCCTCAACGGCTTTGTGGTTTCAGGCAAAAAGAATCTCTCCCTCTTCTTTGTGAGCGAAGACCTGACGACAATCGACTCCCTTGTGGATGCGCACCTCAGAAACAGGGAGGACGTGAAAGATGTGGAGGTAAACATTGTGATTACCTCCTACAAGGATCTAATTTTCCCTGTAAGGATGAAGATGGAGAAGTCCGACTCGCCACCATGTGGCAGCAAGGGCAGTTGCGGCGAGTGTAGGTACTATCAGATTGGTCACTGCCTCGGGTGCCCAGTGACGGGTCACTACCGGGGCAAGTTCTGGTGAAGTAGCCACACTGTATATGAATCACATTAAAACGTTCAGAGTGATGCCGAGAAGGGCTATGGTGTTTGCCAGAATGTACTTCTTCGCCTTTCGCTGGCTCACAATGGAGGGAAGCGAGTATTAAAGCAAGAATTATGGCTACCACATTTATCTCCCCCGGGAGCTACTGTCCACCCAGCGAGAACAGCGCAGCTTCTGAGGCTCCGCCCTTAATTAGCCCTCTTGCCGGACTGCCATCTGAGCAGTGCCCTTGCGAGCAGGCGCGCCACCTTGAGTGGCTCTGGTACGGAGCCCTGGAGTGTGAAGAGGTTGAGGGCATGCCTAACCTCGTGCAGCGAGAGCCCGCGGTAGCGTACGAATACCCTGTAACCTGTGCTGAGCCTAACTTCGCTGCGCTCACCGAGGCGGCGGTATATCTCCAGCCTCGCTTCTGCGTCGCTGAACTCGCGCAGGTACTTCTCCAAGCCAGTACTCTCCTCGTAGGTGACGCAGATTACAGGCGTGGAGAGGGTTTCATAAACCTCGTCTAAGTCGATGAGGTTGAAAAGGCTTATCACGCAGCCGTTGAGCAGGATTAGGTTGATGTCCCGCCGCCCAAGCTGGTTGTAAATCTCAAACACGCCCTGCGTAGCGTCTAAACCGCGAAGAGTTATCTCAGCAAACCCAAAGCCGTCTATCTGCAGGTCGCCGCGCATAACCACGCCTGCCAGAATAGCTTTGTTGCGCTGCTTGACAAAGCTCTCCGCTATGCCCAGAGCGCGAAGCCCGCGCTTGAAGAAGTGCAGCGGCATGAGTTTTAGTTTGTTTGAGGGTTTATATACTCCTTGCCTTACTTCCACCCAGCGAACTGGCGGAGGTACTCCTCCTCCATGAAGTGGAGCTCCCCCGGAATTATAATCGTATGCGGCAGAGCGCCAAGCTCAGCTTTCAAAAGTTCACTGATTTTCCCTGCCTTCACTCTTGTCTGGGGAGCGCCCGCAGCTGAGACCACTACCGCAAGAGTATCGCCGCTCACAACGCCTTCGCCCCGTTTTTTTTCCAGAGTAAGGAGTATCTCCAGAGCCTCCTTCGCGGACATCATGTACACCTCGTCCTTGCCAACCTTTATGTCCAGAAAGAGCAGGGTGTGCAGCCCCCGGGAGAGGTTTTCCTTAATCACATCGTAGGGAGTCTCGGGAAAAAAGTCACCCTCAGGCTTTGCAACGGTTGCGCTCCTGCCGAACTTGTAGTTGTGCAGACCCGTAAGCGATGGCACGGCGGAGATTATCGAAGCGTTGTGCACCACACGGGTGGGTATCCCGCGCTTCTCTGCCTCAAGGCGAAGTGCTGCATGCGTCGTCGACACCATTGCGTCGCCGGGCACGAGCAGAGCTACATTGCGCTCCTTCGCTGGCTTTAAAATAACCTCCTCGGCTCGCTCCTCTACATCGCCCCTGCTCAGCAGCTGTATGCGCTTGCCTGAAAGCTTCTCCAGGCGTTCAAGGCTCAGCCCGGGCATGCGGGAGGTGTACAACTCCACAAAGGCTAAGTCGCACCGCTTAAGCTCCTCCAAGCCGCGCAAGGTTATGTCCATCTCGTCGTATAACCCCAAGCCTATGAATATGAGCATAAATAAATACTCGCATGGGTTATAAAAAAGGGTATGCTGGGCGTGCGTGTTCCTGCGAGGGAGGCGGAAAAGGCAAGGCGAGCGCTTCTTGCAGCGGGGGCGCTGGCAAAGGAGTATAGGATTAAGAGGCAGGGGAGTTATGTGATTCTCCCTGTTAAGGAGGAGGCACGAGACCTTTTGCAGGGCTACGAGGTGGTGGAGACTGAGTTCGAGTCTCTGGAAAAGCGTAAAAGCTTTGAGGACAGGCTGAGGGAACTTTTAAGCCCTCAAGAGTTTGTGCTGGTGAGGCGAAGCTTTGACATAATTGGAGACCTCGCCATTCTTGAAGTTCCCGATGAACTGTTCCACAGGAAGCATGAAATTGCGAGGGCACTCATGGAGGCACATAAAAACATTAAGGCGGTGTTCTGCAAGCGCAGTGAGGTTAAGGGCGAAGCTAGGGTGCGTGAGCTTGAGCACCTCGCCGGGGAGCGCAGGAGTGAAACGGTGCATCGGGAACATGGTCTAAGGCTCAAGCTGGACATTGCAAAAGTCTACTTCTCCCCCCGTCTTGCCTACGAGAGGCAGCGTGTGCTCAAGCAGGTGCAGGATGGCGAGGTTATAGTTGACCTATTCGCCGGCGTTGGTCCCTTTGCGCTCCTCTTCGCGAGGCATCGAAGGGTCAGGGTTTACGCCATAGATATAAACCCTGAGGCGGTGAGGTATCTTAGGGAGAACATCGCGCTTAACAAGCTAAAGGGTGAGGTTATACCCCTGCTGGGCGATGCCCGCGAGGTGGCGCCACGAGGCGTAGCCTCGCGCGTAATAATGAACTTGCCAAAGAGCAGCGACGCATTCCTAGACCTTGCCTTTGAGGTTTTGAAACCCGAAGGAGGGGTGGTACACTTCTACACCATTGCACCCGAGGAGAACCTCTGGGGCAAGGCTGAGCTTGCTCGTAGTGTAGCGAAGCGCATGGGAAAGAGACTAGAGGTCCTGGAAAAGCGGGTGGTGCGCACCTACTCGCCGCGAAATTATCACGTGGTTTTTGACCTCAGGGTCTCCTGAAAAAGCTCCGCCTGCGCAGGGTTTCGAAGTTAAGAGGTAAAAGCTCTGGCTTATAGGCAGCGAGGAATAAAAGCATGCCTATCGCGTCGGTGCCAATTCCAAAGAAAGCTAAGTAGTGGTCGAATATGCTGTAGCTCTCCACTACCGGAAAATCGTAGTCAATAAACGGGTAAAACCAGGGTATAAAGGAGTAGGCGTCCTCTATGAGATGGGCGACGCAGCCTAGGGCGAGGGCTACGCCAGCCCGTCTTCCGCGAAGCAGGGCAAGCGCGCCTCCTGCAATGGCAGCGAAGGCGAGGGTGTGAGCGATGAAGCGCCCAGATCCGATGCCGAAGAAAATCAGCAGGATTTTATCCACTAGGTCGGGGAGAAGTACGCCCAGGGCGAGAAAGCCAAGGCTGAGTTTAAGCTTCCTGCCAAAAAGCAGAGTGAAGGTCACGTGACCAAGGGGATACATAATCAAAAACCCTTTTTTACGGGGTATATATAAGTTAACCCTATGAAACTCTCACAGCTTGGCGAGCGCAGGGTAATTGAGATTTTCGCGGAGGTTTTCGGAGGCTGCGATATTGCTGAGGTGGGAATAGGCGATGATGCAAGCGTGTTGAGAGTCGGTGACGCCCTGATTGTGGTTTCTACTGACATGATTCGCGAAGGCACGCACATCCCCAGAGAGATGACGCCGGAGCAAGCTGGAGGATACGCGGTCAATGTTAACCTCAGTGACCTCGCAGCCATGGGTGCAAAGCCTTTAGCGATGCTCTTTTCCTTTGGCTTGCCGGGCAGCAAGGATGAGGAGTTTGTGAGGAGGCTTGCGCGGGGTATAAGGGAAGCCTGCGATTCTCACGGCGTTTGCGTTATAGGAGGCGATACCAAGGAGCATGAGGAGATGGTAATCTCAGGCGTTGCCCTGGGTATCGCTGGGAGCGGGAGATACCTCACGCGTGGCGGAGCCAGGGCAGGGGATGTGCTCTGCGTTACAGGTAGCATAGGCAGCGCTGCCGCTGGCTTTTACTGCCTTACGAAGAATATAGAGCATCCCAAGAGGGAGGAGTTCATCAAAGCTGCGCTTGAGCCTAAAGCCAGGGTTAAAGAGGGGCTCGCACTCGCAGGCGTTGCTAGTGCCTGCATGGACATAAGCGATGGGCTTGCTTTTAGTTTGAGCGAAATTGCGCGCAAGAGCGGTGTGGGCTTCGAGGTTTACGAGGAGCGCGTACCGCGAGATAAAGCGGTTAAGGAAATAGCTGCTCTTGCGAAGGTGGATGAGAGGGAGATAATCTTCCACAAGGGCGGAGACTTCGAGCTTCTTTTCACCATAAGCGAAGAGTCGCTGCCCGCATTGCGTGCTGAGTTCAGAAGAAAAAAGCTGGCGCCGATTGCGGAGATAGGCAGGGTTGTCGAGGAAGGGTGCTGGCTGATAACAAAAGAGGGCCAGAGGATAGAGCTTCCAGCGCGGGGATATGAGGCATTCAAAAGCAGGTTTTAAACCCCTATCAACCCCAGATCCCAGATGCCCCACAGAATGGCGATTAAGCCGGCGATGCGCAGCGCAGCCTCTGCCATGCTCTTCCCGACAAAGATTATCACCAGACCTATAACCACTGGGAATATCGCTTCCAGGTTTATCGCAAAGCCGCTCAGGTAGTATTTCACCCCTCCGATGAGAATGAAGCCCACGCCTATGATGTTGAGAATCATGCCCACAACGCGGGGGGCGATGAGTATAAGCACGAGACCAATGGCAATTTTAATCAGAGGCTCTGCTCCCAGGTTCATGTATATATTTTTTCCTGCGGGGGAGTTAAATAGCTTTCGCAGGACAAGCTTTATTAGCCACCCTGCGAATACCCTTGCGATGATTGAGGCAGAGTTTCTGATTGAAGCTCAGGGTAACGATAGGGATGCCGTAGCCAGGTCGCTTCGCGAGCTGGAGGAGAAGATAAAGGCTGAAGATGGGGTCAGGCTTCGCAAGGCGGAGTATGGTGATGTGGTGAAGGAGGAGCTGTTCTACTCTGCGGTTGCCGAATTTCAGTTGGAATTTGCTAACCTTCAGAGCTATCTCAATGCGGCGATAAGGTATGGTCCCTCCGCGATATACGTGCTCAGCCCGGAGAGGCTCACCCTCACCGCAGAGGAATTTCTCCTAACCCTTGGTGAGATAATCAAGCTGGCGCGGAAGTTTTACCAGAGCTACCACGTGGGGTTTGAGTTTGAGCCAGAGGAAGAGGTGAGCGTTGGTATCGAGGATTACGAGATAGAGGAACTGCTTAAAGAGGGAGCGATTCACGTCAAGCTCGTTGCTGAGGTCATGGCTGAGAGCGAGGCAGAGGCGGTGAGAATCCTTGTGGGGGATATTAAAGATGAGGCACCGGTAAATAAGGTGAAGAGCACCTTTAATGAGGAGAGCGGAGCCTACCTCGTTGCAGTGGATGCTTTCGCCTTGGATGCGAGGGCGCTGTTTAGCATAGCACTGCGCCATGTCCCTGTGCTCATAGAAATCCTTGAGCCAAAGGAGATAACACTGAGCATGCTCGACCTTCAGGACATTGCCCTCGACATCGCAGGTGTGTTTTTTGAAGCCTCTCAAAGGCTGGCGCTGAGCTGAGCCAAAAGGTTAAATATGGCAACGCCCACCTCAGTGGCATGGAAGCTCTTCTTAAAAGGCTGGAGGAGCATTTTAGGAGGAAGGAGTGGAAGGAGCTTGAGGAGGTGAGCAGTGAGCTACTTGCCTCCAACCCAGAGGGTAAGCTCAAGGCACTGGCAGAGGGTTTTAGAAGCTATGCACGCGCGAGGCAGGAGAGTGAGCCCGCGAAGATAATTCCCGAGCTTGAGAGAGCTGTGTCCGCCTTTAAAGGTGTGGACGAGCTTTTGTACTCGATGGCAACTACAGAGAGGCTCCTGCTTCTCTCTGTCTTTGATGAGGCTAACAGGGGGCGGCATCTCAAGGCTCTGGGGGAGTTCTCCCTCAATCGCTTCATGAGAACCCAGAGCGAGGGCGACATTCGGCTTGCGATTGAGGCGCTGGAGCGTGCAAGAGAGCACCTCACGGGGAGAGAGCTTGCGGAAGCTGAGCTCAACCTCACCTTCTGCTATGGGTGCTGCGCGGCGGTCAGCGATAATCCAAAGCGCGAGTATGAGAGGGTGATAAGTCTATGCGAGGAGCTGGAGGAGCGCTACCAAGAGGACAAAGCCACGCTTGCAAGGCTCAGGATGAACCATGCAACAGCACTTCAGAGCCTTGCGCAAGTCTCGGGCTCAGAGGCGGTGGCGCTGCTTGAGAAGGCAGCTACATTAAGCCGCGAGGCAGCTGACATTTTCAGTGAGCTTGGTGCGAAGGTTGAGGAGGTGAGGGCGCTTCAGAGCCTTGCGAATATCTACAGGGACGCTGCAACCCTGGCAGAGGAGGGCGAGGGCTACCTTGAAAGGTTTATTAAGGTTAAGAAGGAGATAGCAAAGCTCTTCAGCGAGGCTGAGTACACAGCAAAGGCTGCCATTGAGGAGCTTGAGGCAGGCGTGGCAAGGCTTGAGCTCGCAGCCAAGCGTGGGGTGAGGGCTGAGATTGAGACAGCGCTTAAGGAGATTGCAAAAGTGTCAGAGGTCTTCAGGGAAGAAGGTCTTAAGGAGGAGCTTGCACATTCCCTCGCTGCTATGGGCGCTGCTTACAGGAGCCTCGCATCCTTCAGCGACGACGCAACGGAGCTTCTCGGCAGAGCGGTTGAGAGTTACGGGGAAGCGATAGGCATATTCTCGAGGAGTGGGAAGCAGGCATACCTTGGCGCGGCGAAGGCGGCACTCGCACAGGTTTACCGTGACTTAGCTGCGCTCTCCTCAGACGCCGCCCATAAAGAAAAAGCTGAGAAGCTTGAGAGAGAAGCAAGAGAAATCCTTGAGCAGAGCAGTAAAAATGAATAAAAACAGAAGAAAGAGAGGGTTTACTTTGCAGCCAGCTTTATATCGCTCGCCTTAACGGTCTTCCTGCCAGCATGCTTTGCAAGGGCACCTGCCTCTCTGGCTATCTCGGTGCCTATTTCCTCAAGAATTTCCGCAAGGTACTCTGCAGCATCCCTGCCAACACGCAGTCCTGTTGCATTTCTTATTATCCTGTCGCACGCAGAAATAGGTAGTTCACCCATTATATCACCTCTTTTTTGAAATTTTTATACATTTTCCCGACTGTTCTGTGTAAACCTTATTATATATAAATCTTACTGTGGTTATACGTCAAGAAGTCGATTCTTTCAGGCAATCAGATTTTTACGGAGAAGGGTTAGCACCCTTATTTACCAGTTGTGATGAGCTTCGGGTTCCATGAGCCCCTTCTCGAATCGTTGAGGCAGCGCACATAGTGCTACCACTTACAAGTATAATCTTTTTTAATCATAAATACTATGTGCGGAAAACCTTTGGTGGTTCAGCATCAGAATGTGTCCGCTAAAATTAAATACCCCCGCTTCCACTCAAAATCATGGAATTCGTTGAAGGCGTGGTAGAAGCGCTGAAACGCCCTGAGGCTTATCCCCACGAAGTGAGGAGCATAACCCTCATTCAGACCCACATCTCCTTCGTGTTTCTGACGGGAGATTATGTATATAAGGTGAAGAAGCCCGTGGATTTTGGCTTTCTGGATTTCACCACCCTTGAGAAGCGCCGCTACTACTGCAACGAGGAGATTCGGGTTAACCGTGCCCTTGCAGGTGAGCTATACTTAGGCGTTGTTCCAATAACGCGCGATGATAAGGGTGAAATTAAGGTGGAGGGCGAGGGTGATGTGGTGGAGTATGCGGTTAAGATGGTGCAGCTCCCCCAAGAGGCGATGATGAAGTCCCTCCTCGAGAGGGGCGAGGTTCAGCTAAGCGATGTCAAGGAGATAGCTGCGAGAGTGGCGAAGTTTCACGCTGGTGCTGCGAGGGGTGCTGAGATTACCCGCTGGGGGGCCTACGAGCAGGTGGTCAAAAACTGGGAGCAGAACTTCGAGCAGACAGCGCAGCTCAAGGCCAAAGAGGTTGATGAGCAAGAGTATGAGACCCTTGAGACGAGGGTGAGACGCTTCCTCAGAGAGAAAGAGGAACTTTTCAGGGCTAGAGAGAGGGCGGAGAAGATACGCGAATGCCACGGCGACCTGCACAGCGGCAACATATTTATCGTGAGAGAGCCGGGAAAGCTGTACCGCGAGGGGATTTATATTTTTGACGCCATAGAGTTTTTTAAGGGCTTCAGCTGCAGCGATGTGCTCGCTGACGTTGCCTTCTTCGCCATGGACCTGGACTTCCACCGTAGGCAAGAGCTTAGCGAAGCCTTTGTCGAGGCTTACGTCGCTGCGAGTGGGGAGAGCTTTCCCGAGGAACTCCTGGAGTTCTACAAGTGCTACCGCGCCTTTGTGAGGATGAAGGTGGAGAGCTTCAAGCTTTTTGATGCCCATGTAACAAAAGAGGAAAAGGAAGTAACGCGGAAGTTGGTGGAAGAGTACTTTAACCTCGCCTGCCGCTACGCCTCGCAGCTTTAGTTCTGCTCCTTATGTAGCGCATAATCTCGGCAAGGTTCTCCTCCAGAGGGTTGCTGGTGTCCACTATAACCCGAGGTCTCTGCAGAGGCTCAAACTGGTCGCGTATCTTCTTGTACACCTCGAAGTCGGCGTCGGTGGGAATGTTCTTCTTTTTTGCACGCATCTCCATCCTCTGCTTAACTACCGCCTCAGGAGCGCAGCACTCCACGATTATGAGCTTTGTTTTCATCGCCTTTGCGAGCTGGTAAACGCGCTCACGCAGACTGCGCTTGTAGAAGGTTCCGTCGAGGATTACGTTCCTCTCTGCTCTTAGAAGGTACTCTGCTATTAGGAAGGTTACCCTGTAGACAAGCTCCTTCTCTTCCTCCGTGTACTTCGGCTCAGGGAAGAGCTGTTTACGTATTACGTCGGTGCGCAGCACAGTGGCGCGAAGCCTTCTCGCCAGGTGCATGGCGATGGTGCTCTTTCCGGTGCCGGGTAAGCCTGCGATTAGCACCAGCATGGGGTAAAATACGCGAAGGTGTTATAAAAAGGCTTCCAGCGGTAACTATATAACTCTCCCCCACCCACTTTCTAATTCTGGTGCATTGAATGCGGATATACTTTGTAAGCAATGGCTTCGGCTACGGGCATGTGAGCAGGGATGTGGAGCTTGCGAAGGCGCTGCGCGAGCGCGGGCACGAGGTGATCTTCTCCACCTACGGCGATGGCTTGGTATTCCTGCGCAACTATGACTTTGAGGTAATCGAGGTGGAGGAGTTCGGCGAGGTCTCTTTTACCTCGACTGAGATTGAAGTCTTCAAGACGGTGCTCAACACGCTGCGCAGCGTTAAGCCGGGTATGCTCCTCGAGGCGAGGCGCATACTGCGCGACGTTTCGCCTGATGTGATGGTCGTCGATGGTTACGTGCCTGCGATGGTCTCGAAGATTCTGCGCTCATGGCGCAAGATGCGGATTTTTCTTATAACCAACGAAACAATACAGTGGAAGAAGCTGGAAGGCAACCTCAGCTTACCTATAAAAAAGCTGGGCGAGGTTGCAGAGGCTGCGCTTGTGTACCTCGCAGATGAGATAATAGTGCCCGACTTTCCGCCGCCCTACACGGTTTGCCTGGAAAACCTCGCCTTCTATGACCAGAAGCGCAAATTCCACTTTGTTGGTCCCATGCTTCCGGAACTCGAGAGCAGGGGCGAGGGGAAGGTAGTGGTGAACTTTGGCGGCTCTGGTGTGAATCCAGACGTTACCGAAGCTCTCTCTAAAGCAGAGGAGATTCTCGGCGAAAGTTTTATTGTAGCCAAAGGAATGCGCCGCGAGCGCTACCTGGAGCACCTTTCGCGCGCTCGTGTGCTGATAACCCACGGCGGGCACAACAGCATAATGGAGGCAATAGCGTGCGCCAAGCCTATAGTGGGCATACCAATTAAAAACTACCCCGAGCGGGAGGGTAACCTGCGCGGGGTTGAGAGGCTCGGCGTGGGGAGGATGCTGGATGCGGAGTGGATAACCGGAGATAGCCTTGCTACGGCGATACAGGAGGTCTCCCTTCCAGAGTTCAGGCGTCGCCTTGATATTTTCAGTGCCCTCGCCAGGCGCACCAACGGCGTGGCGAAGGCTGTTGAGATAATTGAGAATGGGACGCACTAGCCGCGCTCCTGCACGAAGCGAGGAACAGCGTCTTTGAGAGGGTCGAAGCGCTCTATGTTTTTAATGTACATGCACTTCATGCTCACCTTGCTGTGCAGCGAACTTGGCAGGCGGAGGATGCGCTTTACATCGACGGTAACCTTTGCGTCAAGCATCTCAGCGTTAATTCTACGCACCAGCTCTAAGAACTTCGCAAAACCAGTGCTTCCCAGGATTTCCTTGAGGGTGGTAAACTTCGCCTCCTCCAGCTCGTTCGCCACCCTTCTAAGCATCTTGGGGTTGAGAAGGGCATCAGCACGCTTTAGGCTAATGCCTCCGCTGCGCAGGGTTTCAAGGTTGAGCAGAGACAGCAAGCGCAGCACGCGCATGCGGAAGACGCGCGGGTAGCCGCGGCGAAGCTCCAAAAGTTCGGGCTCAGGTATCACTCCTCCCGCAACGTAGTCCAAGAGGCTCCCCCTCTCTGGGCTCTGCATATGCAGCACATCCTTGTCGAGCACGCGCAGGTGGTACCCCCTGCCTGAGTACACGAAGTGAAGCTCCTTCAGGGCGAAATCCTCACGAAGTATCTCTGCGACTTCGATAATGTACTCCTTGGCTTCGCCTAAGCAGAGTTCGCACACCTCTCCAGGCGAGCATGAGCAGGGGCGAAGAGGCAAGTCCTTGGCATCGACGTCAAAAACCAGCTCCGCGCCTAACCAGCCCTCTCGCTTCTCAGGCCTCTCATAGAAGGAGATGCTTGCATACGCTGCATAGGGTGCTGCGTTTATGAGCACGCCCTCAAGCTGGGTCGGTGTTGAGATTCGATTGTAGCGGTCGTTTGGTCCCTCACCACGGTGGTCAAAGCCGAACTCCCGCTGCGCAATCGTCGCAAGAATGAACTCCGGCACATCGTTCAGCTTCCACTCCTCGCGGTAGTAGCGTCGTCGCTCCTCAAGCGTAGCCTCGCGGAAAACTTGCAACTCTCTTCGAGAGTTGCTTCGATTTCCCTCACTGGCGTTCGGGAAATGCATCACTTATCCTCCTTGGCGAAGCGCTTTCTGGTGTAGTAAACTAGGGGGTTCTTAATGCCTTTGCAGTCCTTGTCCGGGCGACAGAGCGATGGCGCCTCTCTGCGAATCTTCTCACAGTTGGGAACGAAGTACCAGGGGCTTTTTCCAGAATCTTCTAGCTTAGGCTGCTCAGTGAAGCCGAAGCCTAAGTGATAGCAGATGTTGAGCTTCTCCTGGGGCTGGTCCTCAAAAAGTGGCGGGGAGCATCGCTCCGCGGCTGCGTAGATTACCGGGAGAACCTCCTCTATTATTATGCTTATGTCGCTTATGAAGTCCGCTACCCTCGCGTTCTCACCTGCGTTGAAGGGCGCTATCCGCGCGTAGGAGAGGAAAGATGTTAAGAGCACTGTGATGGCGTAGTTTCTTGAGCCACTTCCCACGCCTGCGAGCGTTGCCTTTATACATGGTGGAAAATGCTCCTCCTTGAGCGACTTGCCCGCGTGCTTTACCAGCACCGGCATGGCTGAAAGAGCTGCGCTGCTCAACGCACTCGCGATCTCCTCCAGGCGCTCATCCTTCGCTACGCTTCCCTCGAGGGAGCGCAGGAAGGCGTCGCATCTCTCAGCGATGCTCTCTGCATAGCACTCAATCGCCTGCCTCAGCGTGAGCAGCGCATACCCCTGAGTAAGATAGAGCTGGGGAAGGCTCAACCTCCGACTTCGCAATACTGGCAAAAGCTCCCCCCAGGGCACAGCGTAGAGTAGGGGCTCACCCTCGTGGGCTGTAAGGAGCCTTACATCACCTTCCTCCAGCTTTACCCCTGCCTGTGTGAGGGTGAGCAGCTCAAAGTCCTCTAGGAGATAAGCCAGAGCCTCCGGGTTAAACCTGCTCGTGCCCCAGCCCTCGCGCTTTACCAGCGCCCACACGCGAGAAGCGATCTGCTTTTTAATAATCTCCTTCGCCGCCCTCGCCTCCTTCGAGGCAAAGCCGCGGAGGGAAGCCGCACTCAGGAGGATGTAAAAGGAAAGCGCATCATCGCGGGGCTCTACATCAAGCCTAACCTCACCAGCGAGTTTTCTCTTAGCTTCTGTAAAGGCTTCCTTGGTGAACTTGCCCTCTTGAAAGTAGCGCAGCACACGCTTAGAGAAGGGGTTAACAATGGGGTGGAGCATGTATCTATCTAACTTCCATCCAACTTAAGGTTAATCCAAGCAGGGGAAAAGTGTCACTCACTCTCAACGCGTGGCGCTAACAGGAAGCTGAGGCTTACCCCTGGAGCAAGAAAGTCAAGCTTCACAGGGATGTCGTTGCCCAGGTTTATCCTCACCGTCGTTGCTATGTCGCCAGCCTTAATCATGTCTTTGAGGTACTCTATAGAGAACATGCTCCTGCAGGGTTCGCTCACCTCGAAGCTCACCGCCTCTTCCCTGCTCACCTTCACCTCCACGTTGCCCAAGTCTCCCCTCGCCGAGATGTAGAGATTCTCAGCGTCGCAGCGCAGCGTCACGTGGTCGCTGAATATCTCCGCGTCCTTAATACCCTCGCTCAGTATCTTCGGGTCTATCTCCACCTTTGCAGGAAACTCAAGCTGGGGTACGCGAAGCTCCTCCTCGCCCACGTCTATGAGCGGCAGATCGAAGCGCCTTGTGGCGCTGTTGCGGATTGTGATTCTCAGCGAACCTCCATCATCGCTGGTGGAGAGCTCAATCCTGTCGCTGCTCCCTGCACGCTTGAGTATGGTATTTAGCCTGTCCAAATCTATGCCTAGGGTGAGCGTCTCGTTAACATCATACTCCTCAAAGGCTTCCTTCTCCAGCTTGAAGTCCACCAGAGCAACGTGCGCCGGGTCCATGGCGCGCAGCGCTATTCCTTCCTGCGAGACGATAACGCCAGCCTCGTCTATCATGTTGGAAATCGCATCTATGCTCGACTTCAAAATTTTGGGATCTGCAAGCGTTGCTTTCATCTTCTCTCCTCCTTATCAACTTTTAAGCTTCTCTACTGCATACTTCACCTGCTCATAGAGGGCTATGTCCAGTTTGCTCATGTCCTGAATTACTTCAACCTCAATCTCAACCGCCTCAGCTACGCGCACCCTTCCGAGAACCCTAACTCGCCTTCCCTCCACTGCTCGGGAGAATAGCTCGGGGTCGGCAAAGAGGAGAACCGCCCTGCCTGTGCCGTCATCGATAAGCGCTGTGCCGCTGGCTTCATCCTTATCTACGATGGTGCCAAGAACGCGCACACGAAACTCCTCACCAGTTATGTTCGCTATCTCCACCTCCTTTGCAGGAAACCTGCGCTTCTCCTGTGGCATGCCTACTCCCTCAGCTTAACGCTCTTAGCTCCCCTCGCCATTATCGTCTTACCTGTGCGCGCAATCTCCTTTATCCCATAGCTCCGCATGAGCTCGATGAAGGCTCTTATCTTGTCCTCATCGCCGGTTATCTCCACCACCATGCTCTGCTTAGCCACGTCCACGATGCGCCCGCGGAATATGTTAGCGTACTGCACCACCTCAGCGCGCGCCGCCTCGTTCTTCACGCTTACCTTTATCAGTGCCAGCTCTCGAATAACACTCTCCCGCGGGTTCAGCTCGCTAACCTTCACGACCTCGATGAGCTTATTGAGCTGCTTCATCACCTGCTCAAGGGTAACTCTGTCGCCGCGTACTGTCATGGTAATTCGTGAGATGCCAGGAATTTCAGTCTCGCCCACGGAGATACTGTCTATGTTGAAGTTGCGCTTTCTCAGCAAACCAGAGACGCGTTGCATGACGCCGGGGCGATCCTCCACGAGGGCGACGATGTAGTGGGTATCCTCCATTCAGACCACCTACTCAATAATGTCCTTAAGGCACCTGCCAGGCGGCACCATGGGGAAGATGTTGCACTCCCTGTCTATGATGAAGTCTATCACCGCCGGCTTGCCCGCATCGAAGGCTTCGCTGAGTGCGTCGCGTATCTCCCCCGGCTTCTCCACGCGTAAGCCCAGCGCTCCGAAGGCTTCTGCAACCTTAACGAAGTCCGGCGAGCTACCAAGGTTAACCGCGGAGTAGCGGCGGTCGTAGAATAGCTCCTGCCACTGGCGCACCATTCCCAAATAGCGGTTGTCAAAGACCGCAACCACCACGTTAATGTTATTCTCAACCACAGTTGCAAGCTCCTGAATGTTCATGAGAAAGCTCCCATCGCCAGCGATGTCTATCACCTTAGCCTCAGGCCTCGCCACCTTGGCGCCCATAGCCGCAGGAAAGCCGAATCCCATTGTGCCAAGTCCACCAGAGGATATAAAGGTGCGGGGCTTCGTCCTGCCAAGGTAGTGGTGCGCCCACATCTGGCACTGCCCAACTTCGGTGGTGACGATATCCTCTTCACCTAAGAAGTCCATTATCTCCTTTATAACGCGGTGCGGCTTCAGCGGGATGTCGTCGTAGTCCATGCGCGGATTGAACTCCTTCTTCCAGCGCTGAACTTTTTCCACCCAGGCTTTTGTTTTAGCCTGCCTCATCATCTCCCTGAGCACGCGAAGAAGCTGGCGAAGAACGCGCTTAGCATCTCCGACTACAGGAATGTCTGCGCGAACATTCTTACCTATCTCCGCTGGGTCTATGTCTATGTGGATTATCTTCGCTTCGGGGGCGAAGCAGCTCACCATGCCCGTGCTTCTGTCGCTGAATCTCGTGCCAATGGCGATGAGCAGGTCAGCATCGGTAACCGCATAGTTTGCAGCCTTGCGCCCGTGCATTCCTAGCACACCAAGAGCGAGGGGGTGCGACTCGGGAAAGCTGCCCTTGCCCATGAGCGTCGTAACCACAGGCGCCATGATTAGCTCTGCCAGCTCCATAAGCTCTGGCGAAGCACCTGAGATTATCACACCCCCGCCAGCGAGTATAACGGGACGCTCCGCCTCGAGTATCGCCTTTGCAGCGGCTTTTATCTGCCTTGGATGCCCCTCGTAGGTGGGCTTATAGCCCACGATCTCAACCTTATCAGGGAACTCAACCTCGGCTTCACCTTCCTGCATGTCCTTGGGGAGGTCTATGAGCACAGGACCAGGTCTGCCCGTCTGCGCGATGTGGAATGCCCTTTTTATAACCTCAGGTATCTCCGCTACGCTGCGAATCTGGAAGTTGTGCTTGGTTATTGGCATAGTTATGCCTATAACGTCTGTCTCCTGAAAGGCGTCCTTGCCTATGAAGGGCGTCGCAACTTGGCCTGTGAAGGCTACCACTGGCGATGAGTCCATGTAGGCTGTGGCGATTCCCGTGGTAAGGTTTGTTGCTCCCGGTCCTGAGGTGGCGCTGCACACACCCGCTTTGCCCTGGACTCGGGCGTAGCCATCGGCAGCATGCGCTGCCCCCTGCTCATGGCGCGTGAGTATGTGCCTTATGTTGGCGTCATAGAGTTCGTCGTAGAGCGGAATCGACGCGCCGCCAGGAATACCAAAGATAACCTCAACGCCTTCTCTTTCCAGAGCCTTGACTATCGCCTCAGCACCCTTCATCCTCATCGAAAGCACCCGCTTTCTTTCACTATTCTACATGCATCATTAAAAACCTTTTCTTCACCTCACCCCGAAAGCCTTAACCCGAGCTTCACTGCGTGCTACTACCCCAGATGCTGAAGCAACAGCGAGGCGAGTGTGAAGTAAACCACCAGCCCGGTTATATCCTGCGTGGTAGTCATAAAGGGACCGCTGGCAATCGCCGGGTCTATCTTCAGCTTTTCAAAAATCCAGGGTATAACCACGCCCATAACGCTGGCTAAGCTCATTGCACAGAACATGGCTACGCCCACGATTAGACCTATAATAG
Organism: Candidatus Pyrohabitans jungbluthii; assembly: GCA_002010065.2. GTDB lineage: Archaea > Hydrothermarchaeota > Hydrothermarchaeia > Hydrothermarchaeales > BMS3B > Pyrohabitans > Pyrohabitans jungbluthii. Next base: position 452,749 of record MTMD02000002.1, read on the forward strand.
GCTTTCCAACGAGAAGCTGTGCGAAGACCGCGACGGCAGCGCCTGCAAGCAGAGCCATGGTTATGCCTATCTTAACCTCGCGTAGAAGATAGCGCAGCCTGTCAGAAATCTCCTTCGTAGCAAGACCGCGGATGAATATCGTCGAGGTCTGCAAACCAACGTTTCCCCCCATGGTCATTATCGCGGGCACGAAGAGGGAGAGGGCAACCACTGAAGCGAGGGCCTCTTCGAAGCGCTTAAGTATACTCGCCGCCACTAGGCCATCGCCGAGGAGTGCCACCAGAAGCCAGGGCAGGCGAGCCTTTACCACCTCTATCGCCGGCGCTTCGATAAGCCTGTCCACCCCAACGCCAGTACCCGCGATCTGACCCATGTCCTCGACGATCTCCTCCTCAATAACGTCCACCACGTCGTCTACCGTTACTATGCCCACAAGTTTTCCCTCTTTGTCAACCACTGGCACAGCGGCAAGGTCATAGTCGGCGACGATCTTGGCCACCTCTTCCTGGTCCATCTCTAAAGGCACAGAGATTACATCAGGATTCATCACCTCCCCCAGCTTCCTTTTACCCGGAGCGAGCACAAGTTCGCGGAGGGAAAGCACCCCCACGAGCTTGCCCTTCTCGTCAACCACGTAGAGGTAGTAGATGGTTTCATACTCACCCGCGTGCTGACGTATGAACCTGATCGCCTCCTCAACCGTCATATCCTTGGGCAGCGCTAGCACGCGTGTTGTCATTAGTCCGCCTGCAGAGTCGCTGGGATGGCGGAGCAGAGCTCGTGCTTCAAGGCGAAGCTTCTCTGGCATGTACTGCATTATCGCCTGCCTTACCTCCGGGCTGAGGAGCGAGAGCACATCGGCGCGCTCGTCCGGCTGGAGATGCAGCAGAAGTTCCGCTGCAGCGCGAGGCGGGAGGAGTTCTAAAAGCTCCGCCTGGATTTCATCGCGAAGCTCCGGCAGAAACTGGGCAACGAGCTTTGGAGAGAGTCGCGTCAGCACCTGCCTGCGCTGCTCGTCCTTCAGGCTCTGCACAAACTCGCTCAAATCGTGGGGGTGGAGCTTTGCTATCTCCTGCTCAAGCTCCTCCCACTCTCTCTCTTCTATGAGCCACTGCAATCGCCTTTCTGTAGCCTCGTCAACGGCTATGAAAATCACTCTCCTTTTTCTACCTTGATAATTTTGAGCGAGGCAGGAATATATAGTTGACTAATATTTAAGCTTGCTGTGGGTGCCCAAAAGAAAAGTAGCCTTATCTCAGCCTCTCGGGCACCACCTGCTTTGCAGTTAAATCCTCGAAATCCTCGGCGTAGCGTATGAGCTCCGCCTTTCCATTATTCACCAGCACCTCAGCGCAGCGTGGACGGGAGTTGTACTGCGAAGCCATGACAAAGCCGTACGCGCCAGCGTCAAGAAAGGCTAAAACGTCACCCTTCTCTATCTCCGGCAGCAGCCTGTCCTTCGCAAGCAAATCGCCGCTCTCGCACAGGTTGCCGGCGATGGTGACTTCCTCGGCTGGAGCGAGAGAAGCCTTATTCGCTACAACCACATCATGATGAGAGCCATACATCGCTGGCCTTATAAGAAGGTTGAATCCAGCGTCGCAGCCTATAAACTTCTTATATGGGGTGCGCTTTGTGGTGTAAACCCGCGCCAGCATTACTCCAGCGTCGCCCACGATGTAGCGCCCAGGCTCGAAGAGAAGCTTGGGCTTTCTTAACGAATACTCAGCCAGCTTCTCTTCAATTATGGGCAGTATCGCCTCAGCCAGCTGCGCTGGGGTAATATAGGGCTGCTCACCCGAGTAGCGGATTCCCACACCTCCGCCAAGGTCGGCGAACTCCAGCTCCAAGCCAAGCTCTCTCTTCAGCCTGCCCATGATATCAAAAAGCCTGCGCGTCGCCTCCTCGTAGGGCTCTGTCTTGGTAATCTGCGAACCTATGTGCATATGTATTCCTACGACGTTTAAACGTGAGCAGCGCATCGCCCGCTCGTATGCTTTGAGCACAATATCTTCATGAATGCCGAACTTGCTCTCCCGTAAGCCAGTCGCAAGGTGGGGATGCGTCTCCGGCGAGACTTCGGGGTTCACCCTGAATGAGACATTAGCCTCAGCATTCTCGGCTTCCACAATATCAATCAGCCTCTCAAGCTCATGAAGCGAGTCCAAGTTAATAATCACCCCTGCCTCCACCGCCTTCTCTAACTCGCGGTCGCTCTTGTTGTTTCCCGTAAAGATAATCTTGTCTCCAGGCAAACCAACCTTGAGCGCTAGGTAGAGCTCTCCCTCACTCACTATGTCAGCACCTGCACCCTCGCTACGCAGAATGTGGAGTATCGCAAGCGAAGTGTTGGCCTTGTATGCGTAGCACACCTCCACGTCACCGTAGCCTGCGAAGGCATCGCGAAACTCGCGATAGCGCCCGCGAATGCGCTGTTCATCGTACACATAGAGAGGAGTGCCGTACTTCTCCGCAAGCTCCACCAGATCGGCGCCGCCCAGCGCGAGGTGTCCGCGCTCGTTTATGCTCAGATGGGGTCGGAAGTCGAGCATAGTGTATCACCTGGGATTATATCTTGTTATAATATAATTAAAAACTCACTTTTACTCCTCCTTCTCCTCCCTCCTCCCCCTCTCTGCAATCTCCCGCATGTCATCGTATATCTCCCTGGAAAGCTCGTCGAAGTCGGCTATGCGCCTGCGCAGCAGCTTGAACTTCTCAAACACCCGAGAAAAGCGTTCACTCACCTCCCCGCGGTTGCGCAGCATTCTGCCCAGCTGGTACAGGTAGCGTATCCTGTCGGAGCGGCGAATGCCTGAGTAGAGCACAGTAACCTCAAGGCTGCGCTTGTCGCTCGCTGGCAGGTCACCGCCTCTAACCTCGCCCTCAAGCTGTTTCTCAATCCATAGCCTGGAGGGTATGCTCCCCAGAAAGTCCAGGTAACGCCTTGGCCCTGAGACAACCACCAGGGCGCGCTTCGCCGCCGCCAGATCGAAGCTCACCAGCGTAGCCTGAGAAGCTTTTTTGGTCAGGTGTACCACAAGCTCGGGCTTATCCAGGTTTTCCTCCCCGCCGCCAAAGAGCGAGCCTGAGCTTCGCATCTCCTTGCCGGCTAAACCTATGCTCGAGACACCCGAAAGGGTATTTATCACGTCGGTTGCGCCCAGCACATTGCTCCCCAGCTCTTCTGGCGCACGGTATTCGCCAACCTCGAAGAGATTGTTGAAGTACCTGAAGATCTTCTCGTTAATCACATTGAGCTGCCCCTGGACGCGGAGCCCTTCGCTCAGCGCCTCATTGTCCACAGGAAAGACGGCATCGCTCTTGGCAACTATCGGTTTAAAACTCTCTGAGAAGTTTATAAGTGCGCGGTCAACATCCTGCTCGCTTGGTAAGATGCCCAGGTAGTACACCGGCTCTGTGTAGCTCTTCTTAAGCTCATCTATAAGCATGTCCACGCCACCGCCTGTGCCCCCGCCGAAGGCTGAGATCACAAGCAGGCAGTCGAAGGTATCCTTCACGCGGTCTATCAGCTCGACGACGTTGTACTTCTCCTCATCCAGAATCTGCCTCCCCATCTCAATGTCGTAGTTTGTGCCGTTGCCGTCAAGCAAGCGCTCGCCAAGGAGGAGCTTGTGCTTATGCGGTAATGCAGCGAGCGTAAGGGCATCGCTGTCTAAAAGCACGCCAGTGTAGGGTACCCTGGAGCGACCTTCCTTTAGAAATACGCTTGCAATCTTACATCCAGCCCTGCCGACGCCTACAATCAGCGGCTTCAATTGCTTCTCTCCCTACTTCAGCCCAGTTCTCCCGTTCTCTGCTTAATGAAGAACACAACCAAGGCAATTACAATCACACCAGCTATGACAAGGAGATACTTTTTGAGGCTGGACTTCTTCTCCGCCGCCTGCGCCTTCTCTTTCGCCTCCTTTATTATATCCTCAAGCAGGGCGAGGGAACTCTCGGCATTCTGCTTTGCCAGATCCACATTACCCCTGTCGTGGAGCTTCTTAGCGGTGTTTAGGGTATCCTTCGCGGTTTCAAGGCGTTTTTTGAGGCTTTCCACATCCACTCCGCGCTTCTCAAGCTCGTTAACCAGTTCCTCAGCTTCGCTCAGCTTAACCTCTGCCCTGCTTATCTCGCTGAGCGCAGCACTTATCAATTCGTTGGTCACGTCCAAGTAAAGGGAAGTCTCCTCCTGGTAACCCTTGTTGTCCTCGTCATAGTAAACATACGTGGAGACCTTGACAACCTGTATGCGGGTGAGCTTGCTAACAGATGGAGCGTTGCCCACAAGCTTTATTGACACGCTCTTAAGCCCCTTGGGTAGAGGAATTTCAATCTCATTGCCATAGTAGGTGTTAGCCTCGCCTCCGTCGAAGATTACGGTGGTGGTGGGGTTGTCCAGCCCTATGGTTATATTCAGCCTTGCCTCCTGAGGCTCGGGCCCAAGCTTCTTCAGCACCACATCAACTGCAACAGGGTCGCCAATCCTCGCAACCCCAACGGGTGAAACCTTCTGTTCCTCCACTGCCAGGTAGTCGGCAGATATCTCAGCAGCTAAGGTAATACCAACGGCAACAATCATGGCAACTACAATAGGTAGAGCTTTCATACATCTTTCCTCCTGTTACAGAGGGCTTATGTCCTCAAGAAGGTCCTCCAACTCAGGAGAAAGCCTTTTCTCCTCCTTCTCCTCCTTGACCTCATAGCTCCTGATTATATCATCTACACCAGTAATTATCATCCCAATATTTAAATGTTTAGACCCAAAAACCTCATGAGAGGAAAAGCTCACCTCAGCCCCAAGCTTGTTCTTAACCCACTCCACAGCGAAGCCCTCGCCGTATACGTTGCGAACATCTCCATTTATAAGCAGGAGTATCTTCTCAGGCTTTACATCCTCAAGGTTTATGTAGATGTGGTCTCGCAGCATCCTGCTTATTATATCCTTTGCCGAGATGTGCTCAGCTTTTATCCGCATAAATCCAATCGTCGCCTTCTTGCCCTCGACCTCCTTCGCCACGAGCACGGGGTCGGCGATGCTCATGAAGTTGGTTATCGTCGCGGTTATGGTTGCGTGGCTCCTACCTAGGTCTTCGCCGCGCGATGTCAGCACATTGTTGTCCAGAAAAAGCGCACCATCAACCTTGCTCACGACCTCATGGAAATACTTGCCAACATTTTTGATGTAGTGCAGCCCCTCGCCGCGAGAAGGCAGAAGAAAGATGCCAACCACAGGTACGCGATAATACTTCCTAAGTCGCTCTGCAATCACAGGCGCACCGCCAGTGCCGGTGCCTCCTCCTAAGCCGGCAATAACAAAGAACACCTCTGGCTTCTCTGTGTTCGCCTTCCTCACAGCGTTCATCGCAAGCTCTATCTCCTCCTCCATTATCTTCCGCCCAAGCTCGACATCAGCACCCGTGCCGTGTCCCTTAGCTCTGCTCCTCCCTATTAGCACGCGGTTTTCCACAGGCAGGTGCTTTAGTGCGGAGATCGCCTCGGAGGTGTCGATGCCAACGCCTCTGAGCTCTTCCTGCTTGGAAGGAGCAAGAAGGCTGAAAAGGCTGGAGAGAGGGTCTTTTTTGTAGAAAGCATCAACTATCCTGCAGCCAGCTCCGCCTACGCCAACTAGGGAGAACATCCACCCACCTTACAGGCCCTCAATATCTCCGAGAAGGTAGTCCAGGTCTCTCTCTTTCTGAGGCTCAGCCTCCGCGGTTACCTTCTTCTGAATCTCCCTGGCGCGCTCAAGCATGCGCTTCACTCGCGGAGCGTTGGTTATGCCGGCAAGAAGCACCACGCAGCCGACGTGGTTCTCCTTGGGCAGCGGATAATCGCCGCCTCTCACTTCAGTGCCTGCGATGGTGCTCTCCAACCACTCTCTAGCCTTCTCTATACCCTTGCGGTCAAGCTGGTCCGGCGGCCCTGCGATAACAATAAGAGCCTTGCTGGCAGAGCGATAGTCGCAGGGTAAAAGCAGCCTTCCCTTAACGGCGCGCTTTGTAACAGAGAGGATGCGCGACGCCTTGCCTATCTCATACTCCTTCTTCTTGAAGAGCTTTGTCAGGAAGCCTTCCTTCTTAACTGCCTCCGAGGCGTAGCCTATGCTGCATATCCCGCCTGCCTTAAGAGTGTTTATAATCTCACTCGCATCGACCACCATCTCGCCCACATGCTTGCGGTTCTTCACCTCACCCGCTCTGCAGAGAATGCCAAGGCGCTTTACTATCTCGTCGTTTATCCTGTCGTACGCCTGGCGAACACTCTCGCCGCTGCGCAGGAAAGCACCATTGTCTACCAAGATGGTCGCGTCTGCATGAGGAATCAGTGCTTTAAGGCTACGGGCGGCATTGAGGGTGTAGATATCGCCCTCATTCTCCGCGGGTAGTATTCCTATCGCATAAACAGGCTCGTCGTACACCTCCTTAAGGTGCCTGGTTACAACGCTTATGCTCCCGCTTCCTGTGCCACCTCCCAAGCCTGCTACGACGAAGAAGGCGTCAAAGGCGCTGACATTCAGCCTTGATATACGGTTGAGGATTATCTCTATCTCATCCTCGGCTATTCTCGCCGCCTTCTTATTATCTGCACCCACACCATGCCCCTTAACAACCGTCTCACCCAGAAGTATGCGGTCTTCCTGAGGTATGTATTGCAAACCCATGAGGTCAGAAACCGCCGTATTCACGGCTATTGCTTCAAAGGTGTGGGGTACGTGACTTTTTCTATCTCTCATTATGAATAAATCAGCTATTTTACCTCCAGCCTGTCCTAAGCCGATTACCATCACTCTCATCTGCTCTGCCTCCAGCTCTTCCGTTTAGAGTGTACTTTTTCCCCTTATATATATCTTACCTTGGAGTAACTTTTACTTACGAATAACACCTTTAGAATAACTTCCTCACTCGAACCTGAATGTGATTTTGGCTGTCAAATTTTTATGCAAAACATTCGGGTATCATTAATTTGTGAAAAAAATACCGCACAAAATCACATGTTTTACGGCCAAACATTCCTTCCAAACTTGGGATGGTCAGGATTGTATTTTAAAAATGTTGTTCCACCAAAAGTTTTTGTTATAATGAAAACAGGCGGATCTTTATTTAGATTTTTTCTGAAAAAATTTGTAGGCTTTTTTAAAGATCGATTTCCCTCCCAGAAATAGGCACCTTTTGTTATATCTGTTGGATTAAACAATGCTCTAACTGTAGCCTCAAGATCAGATAACATATATTTATTATCAAACCAGTTTTTTAGAGGTAGATTGTTAGCTTCTCTGTATCTAGCTGAATCTCGTCCATATATTGCATGTCCTCCAATACCTCCCTCCTTATGCGAACGCCAGAAATTAGGGCTCGAATAGTCTATGCCCTTATATTCAGCCCTATTTCTGATAACGCGAGCGATACCCTCACTCTCCTTGGGGTTATGACTTGATTCGCTATACACCGTTGCTGCAATATCGCGAAGCACCGGTTCATCAAAAATGCGTAAAACACGAAAACCTGCAATATAAGAGGGGGTGCGATTTTTAACTGCTTCTACAACCACTTCTTGCACAAGACAACAATCTAAATTCTCAAGAATAAATACCCTGTTATCTCCATCATCGTAATAACCAGAAAATGTCCCATCATCGCTGAAGATGTATGTCATTTATTCGTCACCCTCCTCAAAAACCCTCATTTCCACCGGCGAAAATCGGATTTTCATATAACTAATGTGATGTGGTTCGAGGTCTTTCAGCGAATCTGGCGAGATTCTAATCTTGATGTCTGATATTTCACCCTCACGTGTTTTTTTAACCTCAGGTGGTCCTGCAACGGCGAATCGCAGCTCCACCTCCACGTCGGAGATGGTAAAAGCTGGAATAGAAAATGAGGACAGGGCTTTCTGGCTTTTATACGTATCTACCAGCCTAGCGCTCTCCAAATCTCCCAAGAACTTCGCTTGTCTCAGTGCTTGCAGTATACCTCCCACCACCGTCTTTAGGCTGACCTCCGCCTGCTCTGTCATTAATATCCACCCCAAACGGTTAAAATGGGGGATGGAGTCCCCCACTATTAACCACGGTCAGCCGCCTCCGGAGCCACCGCTACCGCCGGCGGGAACAGTTATCTTCTCTCCCTCGGAAAGGGGTACCACCTTCATCGCATCGCTGAGCATATCCAGAACCCTTGCAAGACCTTCAGGTATCTCATCCTGCACAGCATTTACTGTAATCTTCAATGTACTCCTCCTGTCGGTTTCCCTCTTGTTCGCACTCCGGTAGGTGAAAGAGCCCTTGAGCTGTACCTTGTAGAACCAGCCCCCCGCCTTTGCATTTGTGCTTATGTTCGTCTCAGTTGTGGATTCTGATGTTTCCACATCCCTTATTTGATATTCAAAGTCTATTGTCATGTCGTTGATTCGAATGAACGGTATGGGTACTATGCTCAGGAGCGGAACCGTAAGTTTCGAAGGCACCACCTTGTGCACAGTTTCCTCTCCTTCCCTCTCCTCAATCACCCGGTCGAATTTGAACTCCACGTATCTAGCCTCGTACCCCGTTTTGTCATCTGTGGCGGTCCAGCTGGAGTCCTCCTTGAGACCCACCTCCTTTATGAAATCCACTGTGGTCTTTGCCGCCAGTGCCTGCGCCTTAATAGCCGCCACAAGTGGCGACCCAATTACATGCTCCAATGGAAGAGCTCTCAACTCTGCCGGTATATTTGCCATCATCTCACCTCCTTATTTTTCTCCCTCAGCGAGGAGCTTTGCCTTTTTTCTCCATCCGAGAATGCGTCTTTCCGAAACGCCAACAGTCTTCGCCAGCTCTTTAACACCTTCATTTGTCTTGGTTGCAGAAATCAGGTCCATAACGGTGGCAATTCCCTTTTTCTTGAGGAGGTCCGCTGTCTCGGCTCCAATACCACGTATTTTCTCCACAGGAAGAGAGCTTTCAGCTTGCTTCTTCTGTGCCCCTGTACTGGCTGATGGGGTCTTACCGCTCAGTAAGTCGACAAGAACATCCCCAAGTCTCGCCATTCCCTCAGGAACATCTCTGGTGATTTTCATCTTTACCCTTATTGTGGTTGGGTTGGATTTCCCCAGGGGAGAGAACAGTGCCAGGGTTGGTGCAAGAGAGGCACCCTTTAATGCCGATGATATGACCGACGATTTTATAGGTTCTGTCCTCGGCTCCACTATTTCAACCCCAAACTCCACGTCCATCTCCTGAAGCTGCATTACCGGAGGAGGTACCAGTGCAAGCAGTGGTATGCTCAGCTCCAGAGGTTTTTCTTTGATCTCTGTTTTGGACTCACCAGTTTCAGGGTCAATTTTTCTCTCCTCTACTATCCTTTCGGCTCTCAGGCTGAAGGTTCTGGCGGAACCTTTCTCCATGCCAAACTCTTCAATGAAGGAGATTGTCTCCTGAAGGGCAAGATTCTGCGCCCTTATTGCAGCTTGGAGAGGCAGAGCGAAAAGCTGACCTAACTGGAGGAGTTTCACGAAATACCCCCTGCATAACCCCCTATTTCATGGTACTATTATTTAAAATTAACGCAATGTGAGCCGTTGGCAGATTATGATGCTATTTTAATCTGACCTCACGCAGCATGGAATACACAGCCCCTTTCGGCGTGAGGATGCTCTTCATCAGTTTCACCTCACTGGCGAGAACTTCACCAAGCTCATCCTGTGCATGCTCGGCAATAAAGCGGGCTATCTTGTTCCTCTCCTGCATGCTCTTCACTCTCGCCAGGGTGATGTGGGGCACAAAGGCGCGTTTCTCCGGCGGAAACCCTAGCCTGAGCAGTTCCCTTTCAAGCTTTCCCTGAAGCTCTATTAGCGCGTCCTTACCCTCGGTTATCCCTGCCCATATTACGCGTGCGCTCCTCGCGCTGGGAAAGGCACCCACGCCCCTAATCGAGAATTTAAAGCTGCTGCAATCCTCAAAGGCGCGCTTCATGGCGGAGTGCACCTCTTCTACCTGCGCTTCTTCGATTTCCCCCAGAAACTTGAGGGTTATGTGCAGACTCTCTGGGGATACAGGCTTCACGCCTCTGATGCTGGATAGCTCCTCAAGCAGCTTCGGAAGCGCACTCGTATGTGCATCCACGGCGATGAAGGTGCGCATGTTATTCTCTTCCTGCGTGACCTTTATCTTATTTGCGCAGGGTTAGGGCGCGAAGGGCAGAAAGATTTATGAAAGCGTGAGCTAAGCTGTGAGTATGGAGCACCGCATACTCTACCGTCCAACCTATAGCATAGCAGAGATAAGGCTGGCTGAGGGTGAGGCGATACAGGCGGAAGCGGGCGCAATGGTGTACATGTCCGAGAATGTAAAGCTCGAGACCAAGATAAAGGGTGGTGTACTCGGAGCTTTGAAAAGAACTCTGCTTGGCGGCGAGAGCTTTTTTGTAAATACCTACAGGGCACATGGTGGAGAGGGGACAATAGGGTTAGCGCCTCCGTATCAGGGGGATATTACCCACCACTCCCTCAGCGGCGAGCTGTTTGTGCAGAGCGGCAGCTTTCTGGCATGCTCCCCTGAGGTGGACATAGACATAAAGTGGGGCGGCGCAAAGACCTTCTTCGGAAGGGAGGGGCTCTTCCTGCTCAAGATGAAAGGCGAGGGGAGCGTTTTCCTCTCGAGCTTCGGCGCCATCCATGAGGTTGAGTTGCGGGGCGAGAGCTTTGTGGTTGACACGGGGCATATAGTCGCCTTCACCCCAGGCGTCGACTTCTCTCTGCGCAGAGCCGGTGGGATGAAGGAGACGCTTCTCAGTGGCGAGGGTTTGGTGGCTGAATTCTCTGGTCACGGTAAGCTCTACCTCCAGACGAGAAGCGTGGATTCCTTCATGAACTGGCTTTTACCACTGCTGCCCTCCAGGGAAGGATGAGTTTTTTACTCGACCACCAGCAGTTACCATTTTCACTTTTCCGGTGCTCTCGGAAAAGCTACATTACAGCAGGGGTTAAGCAAGATTTAAGCGATGGAGTGGCTCAGGCAGGTGGAGGAGTTTAGAAAGTATGCGGAAGACAGGCTCCTCAGAGGGGAATACTACGAGTTGGAGAAGGTGGAAACGCCGCTGAAGCATGCGCTGCCCCCGCACATGGAGGTGCGCCTCCTGGAGATACCGGGCATCTACCGCGTGGCAGAGCGCTATGAGCCAGCCACCGGGCTGAGGTACTTTATGGATGGGGTGCAGCGCACTGTGCTGTGGCGCTATTACGATTACCACTCTGCGAAAGTGCCCCTCTTTCTGCATCTTTCGGGTGCTGTGGTGCTGGAGCGGGTTAAGCCGGGTGTTTTTGTACCCGTAGAGCAGGGGTATCACAGTGCCATACTTGTGCCGGAGTTCATCTACGAGGAGTTCGCTGACCTCGAGGGCGTGGTTTCCATCGGGGAGGTAGAGCCCTGGGATATTGCCGAAATAGCCTCACTGGCAAAGGTTAAGTCAAAGGCGCTTCGTCAGGCGCTTGAGCTTGAGGTGATGCACCGCTTCCTTGAGCGCGAGGAGGAGTATTTACTGGTGAAGGACGGCAATATCATTGACACGGGCAGGCACAACGTCGTGGGCGTGGTGAAGACCCATACTACGCTATACCTTCAACACATAAACCCTTCGCTTCAGCGCTTAGTGTGGAATATGCCCCTATACCACAGAAGCGCCATCTTTTCTTTACGCTTAAGCGACGGCTCCCGCGTGGAGAGCTTCTACCTAAGGATACATGAGCCCCTTGCCCCTGAGACGGGCTTGATACGCGTGGAGCATCGCCTCGCCGACTGCGAAGAGCTTGCGGCTTGGCTTATAGCTGAGAGCAGGGTTTATTCACGTGGTGAGCGCTGGCACAATATGCTCTATCCGATACAGCGCTGCGAGGACTACCTGCGCACACAGCTTCCAAGCTCAAAGAAGCTAAAGGCGCTGCTGGGGGTTGTGGCATGAGCGCTCTAGGCTATGCAATAGGCACGCGCTCCTCGCCGAATACAGCGAACGAGTTTTACTTCTGGATACCGCCTGAAGAGGCGAGCCTGCAGATAGGTTCTATAGTTAAAGTGGAGAGCCCTGAGAACAGTGTAATAGGCGTAGTAGAGGAGATGAAGAGCTACGTGGATGTGGACGACTTCCTCACGCATGCGTTACCTCGTGGTAATGACCCTCTGCTTACCCCGGCCAACAAAGAGCAGAGCATCCTCGTGTGCAAAGCGCGGGTGCTGAAGCAGCAGGTGGAGCGCCCGATTAAGGAAGGCGTTGTGTACTACCCAACGCGTGAAGAGCTGGAAGAGGTGTTCAACGTCGAGGGTTGCAATCTTCCCTTCGGCGTATTTGTGAACACCGACGCTACGATGCTCCCGGTTAAGGTGCACGAGGAGTACGTGCTGGGCTACGAGGGGGCGCACGTGAATATCTCCGGAATGAGTGGCTTAGCCACGAAAACCTCAACATTTCTCTTCCTTCTCGCCTCAATCTTCACCCACGCAAAGAGCAGAGTCGCGTGCGTAATATTCAACAACAAGAGTGACGATTTGTTGTACATAGACCAGCCTTCAACAGAGCTGACCGAAGAGGACATGTTAATATACGAAGAGTGCGGCATCTCACCTCGGGGCTTTAACGCCCGCTTCTTTGCCCCTAGCAACTTCTACGGCAGACCCCATTCCTTAAAAGAAGATGCAGAGGTGTTCAGGTGGGGGTGGCAGGAGATAGTGGAGTACATCCCCTCACTGCTCAAGGCTGCCACGCAGGACCAGAAGGAAAAGCTGGACAACGCCTTCTATGAGCTCAAGCGCATGTCCGTAGAGCATGGTATTGACTCCCTCGCTGAACTTCTGGAGTTCATGCGCCGCGAACTTCTGCGCGAGGATAAGGGCTGGGCGGAGCTCATCCGCGGTACCTACAAAGCTACGTGGGGGAAGCTGTACAACCAGCTCCGTGGGCTGGAGACAAAGTACGACGGGCTCATAACCAGCTACGCCGACGAAGTTGTGGACATACCCTTCAACGATATATCCGACCGTGAGGTGTGGGTGATAGACATCCAGCAGCTTGGCTTCTACCCGCGCAAGCTGGTGTTTGAGCGCGTAATAGACGAGTTCCTCTCCCGCTTAGAGCGCCGCTCCCTGAAGGTTGACAAACTTATAATTTTCATGGACGAGCTGAACAAGTACGCCCCCACCAATGCAAGCACAGAGGTGGCATCGCTAAAGGAGAAGCTCATCGAAATCGCTGCCCGCGGTAGAAGCGTTGGAATCTCCCTCTTCGGCGCTGAGCAGTTTAAGTCAAAAATAGACCAGAACATCCTAGGCAACATATCCACAGACATCTACGGAAAAACCAAGGATGCGGAGCTTGCGGAGCCGCTGTACAAAAACTTATCCGACGAGGTGAAGGGGAGGATAAGAAGGTTCTCCCGTGGCGAGAAGCTGCTTGATCATGAGCTTTTCGAGACACCGGTTTTTATACGTGTCCCCCGCCCGCCATGTATGCTGGGCAGTGAGAGGTCCAAGCTAAAGGCGATGCAGAAGAACATAGCCTAGCTGTACTCGTAGATATCCTCCCCCTCCGAGGCAAGGCTGAGCATGCTGCCCGCGATTGCGTTAAGCGCTTCTCTCAGCTCATGAAGCTCCATAAGCAGGCGCATCTGAAGCAGAAGCGATGCATAGCTCAGGTCACGCTTCCCTGTAATCCGCTCCACCTGACTGAGAAGCTTCTCCAGCTCCTCGCTAACCTTCTGAATATCTGTCATCTCCATGCCTCCGGCTAAGTTTAAATACACCTCCTTTTAAACCTTACCATGCCGTGAACCTGAGACGCTTTGCCGAGATTCAACACAAGCTTAGCCAGCGGATAACCCTGAAGGACGCCTTTACAAAAGTGGAGCGCATCGCCGGCGTGGATGCAGCGTATACCAGCGACGCATGCTTCGCTGGTGCTGTGGTGGTGAAGCTCCCCACACTGCGCACAGTAGAGGAGAAGACGGCGATGCAGGCTTTGCATGTGCCCTACATCCCGGTCTTCTTTGCCTTCCGCGAAATGGGCGCCGTGATTAAAGCGCTGCGAAGGCTGCGCTCAAGCTACGACGTTCTTATGGTTGAGGGACATGGCATAGCTCACCCCAATGGGTGCGGCTTCGCCTCCCACCTGGGCGTACTCCTGCGCAAGCCCAGCATCGGCGTAGCCAAACGCCTGCTCTGCGGACGTGTAGAGGGCATACCCACGCCGGAGAAGCCTGCGGAGATAGTGCTTAATGACAGGGTGGTGGGCTATGCGGTGCTGAGCAATGGAAAGGTGATATACGTGAGCCCTGGCAATATGATTAGCTTAGCTACAGCGCTTGAAGTGGTTAAGAAAGCAACCCACAGGCACACGCTGCCAGAGCCTCTGCAAAGAGCGCACGTGCTCGCGGAGCGCGCGAAGCGAGGTTACTAATTTTCCGTCGTTACACCTCACTGAGCAAATACCTCAAAGTTGATTAGCAACCAAAATTTGAGTAGGTACTATGGAAGTCGCTGCATTAATAGCGCTGGCAAAGGCGGGTGCATATCAAGGGTACGCCTTTATATCTTCTGCCCAGCTTGCATCTCTACTAGGCGTTTCTCAGCAGACAGCTTCGCGTAGACTCAAGCTTCTGGAAGATGCGGGCTATATTGCGCGAGAGGTCTTCCCCAGAGGGCAGCGGGTTAAGCTCACAGCCCAGGGAAAGCGCGCCCTGGGCGAGCTTTATGCAGAGCTTCGCACCATTCTGGGCGACTCCGGCAAGGCGGCGCTAACGCTGTGCGGCGAGGTAACCTCAGGCTTGGGTGAGGGAAGCTACTACATGTCCCTGCCCGGCTATGTTAAGCAGTTCGAGGAAAAGCTGGGTTTTACCCCCTATCCGGGCACACTGAACCTTGCGCTCAAGACTCAGGAGGATATACGCACCAGGCAGGAGCTTGTGAACATGGGAGGCATAGCAGTCAAGGGGTTTAACCATGGCGGAAGAAGGCTGGGTGATGTAACCTGCTTCCATGCAGAGCTTCAGGGCGCGCAGGCAGCTGTAGTACTTCCCACAAGAACCCACCACAGTCTAGCCACGCTGGAGGTAATTGCGCCCGTGAATCTGAGGCAAAAGCTCGGGCTTAAAGATGGCGACATGGTTGCTGTCAGGGTATTCGTGTAGGTGGTAGCATGAGCGTGAAGAGAGCTATTCAGGCGCTGAAGCAGGGGGAGATGGTGCTCATCTTCGACGGCGATGGCAGAGAGGAGGAGACCGACCTCGTCATAGCCTCGCAGTTCGTAACACCAGAACACATTCGCAGGATGCGCAAGGACGGCGGCGGGCTGATATGCACCGCTCTGCATCCAGCGATAGCGAGGGAGCTTGGCTTGCCCTTTCTCAGCGATGTGCTGAGCAGTGCTGCGGAAAGATTTCCTGTGCTTAACGCCCTTGAGGCTAATGATATCCCTTACGATGAGCGCTCCTCCTTCTCCATAACAATAAACCACAGGCGTACCTTCACAGGTATAACCGACAGCGACAGGGCGCTCACTATACGCGAGCTGGCACGCTTAGCCTCGCTCAACGGCGAGAAGCGCACGCTATTTGGCAAAAACTTCCGCTCACCGGGGCATGTTATACTCCTGCGCGCCGCCGATGGTTTGCTGCACTCAAGGCGAGGGCACACTGAGTTGAGTGTCGCCCTGGCAGAGATGGCTGGCCTAACCCCAATAGCGACGATATGTGAAATGATGGGCGACAATGGCGGTGCCCTGAGCAAGCGTGAGGCAAAACGCTATGCTGAGAAGCACGGCTTGGTCTTTTTAGAAGGCGAGGAGATAATGCAGGCGTACTTGGGGGAGTAAATTAGCCTCATTTTACTCTCTCCCCTATCATCTAGGTAAACTTTTCCTAGTCATGAGCTGTTAACACCAGAGTACGCCTCTTTTTACAGGGATTTTGTCGGTTACTTGAGCCTCCTTAAATATAATCATAGGAACCACTGAGTTCGAAAGGAAGCACAGCGCTGAAGCTTATAACTCATCTACAACCTCCAATCCAAATCTCCCAGGGATACTCTCTTTTCCAGATGAAGTATATGGCGGCGGAGTATAATAGGATTTCCAGAGATATGTATACGGCTCTAAAAGCTATAGTTGGTACATTTATATGGTACGCGAGGAGACACTCTGCCTCAGAAAATGGCCAGAGGCACCACACACCTCCCCTGAAAATTATGCCGGTGTTCAGCAGGATATCTACGAGGATGTGCAGGTAGGCGCCGAGGAGGAGCGCCAAGGGAATACGCCATGAGCGTAGCAGTGGCGAAACGGTAAGGGCAAGAAGCAGCCACAGCACCAGAGAGTGGCTGAGGGTTGCGTGGTACTTCAGAAGAAAATCCATGCCAAATATGAGGGTTACCGCGTCGATATCCGGCAGAAGAGAGGCAAGAGTAAGAGCGCGGTAAGCAGGCCTCTTCAGCTTCATCCTTCTGCCGATGAGCCATGCGAGCATGTAATGTCCTAAGGGGTCCATATCCCTAATGGGCTGTTACCATTTTATCCCCCAAAATCCTCAAGGCGAAGCTCGTGCACATGTCCGCGGTAGTATTCGTCCAGGTTGCGAATGCTTATCTCTCCGCTAAGCACGCTCTCTATAGCTTTGCACGCCGCCTGGGCTGCGGCGATGGTTGTGATGTAGGGTATCCCAAGGTCTACCGCGTGCCTGCGGATGTAAAAGCCGTCGGTGAAGGGCACCTTGCCAGCGGTGGGCGTGTTTATTATTAAGTCCACTTCTTTGCGTAGCATCACGTCGAGGATATTCGGCTTAGCCTCGCTCACCTTTCTTACCAGCTTCGCGGGTATCCCTGCCTCTTCGAGGCTTGCCTTGGTACCGTCGGTGGCAAGAAGCTCAAACCCGAGCTCGTGGAGCTTCTTAGCTATAGGGATAATCGCCTGGCGGTCACGCTTGCTCACACTTATAAATATCCTCCCGCTCGTAGGGAGGCGGTTGCCTGCGGCAAGCTGCGCCTTGTAGTAGGCTTTTCCAAAGTCGAAGTCTATTCCCATGACCTCGCCCGTGGACTTCATCTCGGGTCCGAGCACCGGGTCGACGCCCGGAAGCTTCAGGAATGGGAACACTGCCTCCTTGACTGCAACGTGGCGAATCTTGCGCTCCCCCACGTAACCCAGATCGCGAAGCTTTGCGCCCAGCATCACCTTCGTGGCAAGCTTTGCTAAGGGAACACCTATCGCCTTGCTCACATATGGCACAGTGCGTGAAGCGCGGGGGTTTGCCTCCAGCACGTAAACTTTGCCGTCCTTCACCGCATACTGTATGTTCAGCAGCCCCACAACGTTGAGCTCCCTAGCGAGCCTTATCGTATAGTCCTTAATTGTGCCAAGCACCTCCCGAGATAACGTCTGGGGTGGAAGCACACACGCGGAGTCGCCGCTGTGCACGCCCGCCTGCTCTATGTGCTCCATTATTCCGCCAATGAACACATCCTCGCCGTCGCTCACCGCATCGACGTCTACCTCCACGGCGTCTTCCAAAAACTTGTCCACAAGCACAGGATGTTCCTCGCTGACCTCAATGGCGAGAGCCATGTAGCGTTCAAGCTGAGCCTCGTCGTAAACTATCTCCATCGCCCTGCCACCCAGCACATAGCTGGGGCGAACCAGCACCGGATAGCCTATCCTCTTAGCTATGCGCTTCGCTTCGTCAACGCTGAAGGCGGTGCCATACTCCGCTTGGGGTATCCCCAGCTTCTTAAGCACCCGCGTGAAGAGTTCGCGATCCTCAGCCCGGTCTATGTCCTCGCTCCTCGTGCCCAGGAGCTTTACCCCCTGCTTGGCGAGGGGCACCGCAAGGTTGAGAGGCGTCTGACCGCCGAACTGTACTATAACCCCTTCCGGCTTCTCCTTCTCAATTATGTTCATTACGTCCTCCAGCGTAATCGGCTCAAAGTAGAGCTTGTCGCTGGTGTCGTAATCAGTGGAGACCGTCTCAGGGTTGTTGTTCATGAGTATCGCTTCAATGCCAGCCTCGCGAAGGGCAACCGCGGCATGGACGCAGCAGTAGTCAAACTCTATGCCCTGGGCAATGCGTATTGGCCCGCCTCCGATAACCAAAACTTTTCGCCTGTTGCTCACCTTAACCTCGTCCACGCTGTCGTAGGCGGAGTAGTAGTAGGGTGTCTTCGCCTCAAACTCCGCTGCACACGTGTCCACCATCTTATAGACAGGCTTGGCTCTGCGCTTTTTCCTCAGCGTGAGCTCCTCGCAGCCGAGAAGGTGCGCAAGCTGCCTGTCGCTGAAGCCGAGGCGCTTCGCTAAGGTGAGCTCTTCCTGCGTAACCTCCTCTATGCCCTTCCCCTCAAGGGAGCGCTCCATCTCCAGGATGTTCTTAATCTTCTCTATGAAGAAGGGCGATATGCCCGTAAGCTTGTTAATTTCAGCCACGCTCATGCCCAGGCGAAGGGCGTCGTAGATGTAGAATATGCGCTTATCCGTGGGGTTGCGCAGGTTCTCAACTATCACCTCGCGGTTGGTTTCGTACTCGCGCCCATCGCAGCAAATGCCGAAGCGCTTTATGTCGAGGCTGCGTATCGCCTTTTGCAGAGCCTCCTCAAAGCTTCGCCCTATCGCCATGACTTCGCCTGTGCTCTTCATCTGCGTGCCTATCCTCTGCTCTGCCTCGGGAAACTTGTCAAAGGGCCAGCGTGGAATTTTCACAACCACGTAATCCAGGGTGGGCTCAAAGCTGGCTGGCGTCTCCTTCGTTACGTCGTTGGGGATTTCGTCAAGCGTTAGCCCTACGGCGATCTTCGCTGATATCTTGGCGATAGGGTAACCTGTTGCCTTGCTCGCCAGCGCAGAGCTTCTCGATACTCGGGGATTGACCTCTATCACGTAGTACTCCCAGGTTTCGGGGTTTACCGCGAACTGAATATTGCAACCGCCCTCGATGCGGAGAGCGCGGATTATCTTGAGTGCGGCGCTCCTCAGCCTCTGGTGGTCCTCATCGCTGAGCGTCTGCGCCGGCGCTACCACGATGCTCTCGCCAGTGTGTATCCCCATGGGGTCAATGTTCTCCATGTTACAGACGGTTATGCAGTTGTCCGCGGAGTCACGCATAACCTCGTACTCGTACTCATACCACCCAAGCAGAGACTTCTCTATGAGCACCTGGTGCACCATGCTGGCGCTCAAGCCGCGCTCCGCTATGCTGCGAAGCTCAGCCTCATTGTTAGCCACGCCGCCACCGGTACCGCCGAGGGTGTACGCTGGCCTAATAATCACCGGGTATCCTATCTTGTTTGCAGCCTCCACCGCCTCCTCAACACTATTAACCGCGTAGCTCTCGGGTATCGGCTCGCGGATCTCCCGCATGAGCTCCGCGAATAGCTCACGATCCTCGGCGCGCTTTATCGTCTCAACACTCGTCCCGAGAACTTCAACGTCGTACTTCTCGAAGATGCCCATGTCGGCAAGCTGGGCTGTGAGATTTAAGCCGGTCTGCCCGCCCATTGTGCCTATAAAGCCGTCTGGCTTTTCCTTGGCTATAATCTTAGCCACTATCTCGGGCACGAGGGGCTCGAGGTAGATAACGTCAGCTATCTCCTTATCTGTCTGAATCGTCGCTGGGTTTGAGTTCACCAGCACAACGCGATAACCTTCTTCGCGAAGTGCCTTGCATGCCTGCGAACCCGAATAGTCGAACTCTGCCGCCTGGCCTATTATTATCGGCCCAGAGCCTATGACTATGATTTTTTCAATATCCTTACGCTTTGGCACGGCGCACCATCTCCAGAAACTCGTCGAAAAGATATTCGCTGTCCTTAGGGCCCGGATTAGCCTCAGGGTGATACTGCACACTCATTATCTCCAAGCTACGGTGGCGCATACCTTCAACGGTGGAGTCGTTCAGGTTTATCTTATCAACGCGAAACTCGTCCTCAGGCAATGAGCCAGCGTCCACTGCATAGCCGTGGTTCTGCGAGGTTATGTACACCCTCCCGGTGCGCAGGTCCTTCACCGGCTGATTTGCGCCGCGGTGACCGAATTTCAGCTTATAGGTTTCGCCCCCACTCGCCAAGGCAAGCATCTGATGCCCCAGGCAAATGCCGAACAGCGGCACTTCTCCGAGAAGCTCGCGAACGGTGCGAATCGCATACGGCGCGCGCTTCGGATCCCCTGGCCCGGGGGATACAACCACACCATCGGGTTCTAAATTCAGAATCTCCTTCGCTGGCGTCTCCGCTGGCAGAACATAAACCTCACACCCGCGCTTGAGGAAGTTGTCGCGAATCGACCACTTCATTCCCAGGTCAAGAATCGCAATGCGCTCCCCCTTGCCCGGGTAGTGCAGCATTTTTTCGCAGGTAACTTTGCTCACCAGGTCGAGCTCGCCTATGTCCGGCGCGGCTCTGCACTTTTCCAGCAGCGCTTCTGCGTCTATCTCCTCACGCGATGTTTTAAGCGCACCCTTCATCACGCCGTAGCTTCTGATCTTTCTGGTGAGCGCCCTGGTATCGACGCCTGCGATGCCGGGTATCCCCTCTCGCTTCAGAAACTCGTCCACCGTCGCCTCTGCGCTGCGGTGGCTCGGCTTGTCGCAGGCTTCGCGAACCACAAAACCCTCGACCTGTATCCTCGAACTCTCATAGTCCTCGCTATTTATGCCATAATTACCAATCAGTGGGTAGGTGAGCAGGAGTATCTGCCCGGCATAGCTCGGGTCGGTAAGCGCTTCCTGGTAACCCGTCATGCTGGTGCAGAACACCACCTCTCCATAAACCTCAGCCTCTGCACCGAAGCCCTCGCCACGGACAATAGTACCATCCTCAAGAACCAGCGTCGCCTTCATGCTATCAAAACTACTGCTATGTTTCCCCTACTTAAGGTTTATTCAACTAATGTATCAAATGGTAATAAGTTGAGCCATATGCGTCGATTGCGATGAATATATCTCAGGCAACCCGCAAGGTGCTCAGGAAGTATCCCAACATAGCCGAGTATTTAAGCTATGGTGTGGTTAACTACCGCGCCCTGGCGAGGCTTATTCAGCCGGAGGTTGAGAGGCTCCTGGGCACAGGGGTAAAGCTTCAGAGCATAGTTACAGCGCTGCGCAGGAGTGGGAGCGCAAAGCTGGAGCAGGGCGAGGCGTCGCGAATCCTGGCTAAAAGCGAGGTCAGCCTTCGCTACGATTTGGGTTTGATAACAACTTCGCTCTCCAGAGAAACACCGCGCAAGGTGCTTGAGGTGCACCGCGCGCTTCGAGGTGAGACCTACGTCCTGCTCCAGGGGCTGGAGAACCTTACGATAGTAACACGGCAGGAACACATAGCTAAGCTTGAGAAGCTCTTCGGTGATGAAATGATTGAGAGCAAGCGCAGCCTCGCCGGCATCTTCGTAAAGAGCCCGCCAGAGATTGCCTCCACCAGCGGTGTTCTGGCAAGGCTGAGCGGTCTCCTCGCAGCCGAGGGGATAAATGTGGTGGAGATGATGTCCAGCCACATGGAGACAATTTTCCTGGTGGAGGAGCGTGACTGCCTTCGCGGCGTAGAGGCGATACGGGAGGAGATTAAGCGTGCGAGGGGTGGGTGAATAGCTCATTGGTTGGTAGAAACCTCTAAATACTCCCGCTCACAAAACTATTACTGGAGGTGGTTGATTTGCCAAAGTATGTAGTAGTTTCCACTCTTACTGACGAGGGGGCTAAAACGCTGAAAAACAGACCCTCCCGCGTGAAAGAGGTCAATCAAGAGCTGGAGAACATGGGGGTTAAAGTGCTGGAGCAGTACATGGTGCTGGGAAGCTTTGACTTTCTGAACATAGTTGAAGCAGAGGATGACGCTACAATAGCAAAGGCGATGGTGGAGCTAGCCTCGCGAGGCACTATACGCACACAGACGATGCCCATTATTCCAGTGGATGAGTTTCTTGAAAAGCTGGGCTAATCGCTGCTAAGGTCTTCGCCGCCGTACAGCACCTGCTGCACCTCGTTGTACAGGTCAGGAATACCCTCGCCCGTCTCTGCAGAGGTGGGTATCAGAGGCTTGTAGGCGTCCATTATCTCCAGGGCTCGGAATAGCTCCACATTGAGGTTCGCAGTTAGCGAACCCTGAGCAATCAAGTCGTCGTACAGCACATTGGGGTCGCTGCCCCACTCCAAAATCCGCTCCATTTCTTCTCTCGCGAGAAGGTCAACCTTGCTCAGTGCCGTCACGCAGGGTAAATCAAGACGGAACTGCGCAGAGAGGCTCTGCAGCACCAGAGAGATAAAGCCTTGCGGAGTTTTCGCAAGCGCTGGGTCGAAGAGGTATGCGAGAACGGCGCTATCCTTGCCCAAGGTTTCGACGACAACGTGGCTGGAGCTTCGCAGGGTGAACAACTCCATTTGCCCGGGGGTATCTATCAGGTAGTACTCGGTTACAAACTCGTCGAGAGCTTCCTTAATCTCATTGATTTTCAATGCCAGTAAATCGGCAGCGACGATCTGCGCGCCGTTGGGGCCCACGCCGTACTCGCGCATGACATCGTCTAGATTAATCCACTCTCTCACGTCCACGTCTGGAGCGTAGGGAAGCCACTCAACGCCCGGGTCGAGATTAACCGTAACCACGTCGTAGCCATAGGTCTGCATCCAGTTTTTAAAGGCACTCGTGAGGGCGCTCTTCCCGCAGCCTGCGTTGCCTATGAAGTAGAGGTAGGCGGGCATAGCTTTTAGTCTACTCCACGCCTTATGAACTTTGCTCCGGTAACCTTAAATATCACCATTGCCATGCCTTAAGCGATGAAGCGCCTGGTTATGAAGTTCGGTGGCACCAGCGTGGGCAGCGCTGAGCGCATAGCGAGAGTTGCCAAGCTGGTGAAAGAATTCGCAGCACCGGAGACGATTGTGGTGACCAGTGCAATGAGCGGCGTCACAGATCGTCTGGTGGAGATAGCCGAGAGAGTGGCTCAGGGTATAGAAGAGGAGCACATCCATGAGTTTGTCGCCTACATGCGGGAGAAGCACATAAGCACAGCACAGGAGGTAGCGAGGGAGGAAGAAATTCCGGAGCTGAAGGCGGAAATAGAGCGTCTGCTGAGCGAGCTGGAGAAGATACTTGTGGGTATCTCCTACGTGGGCGAGCTGACGCCACGCTCTCTGGATTATGTGCTCTCCTTCGGTGAGCGCCTGGCTGCGCCTCTTGTGAGTGCTGCGCTGCGTAAAGAGGGGATAAACTCGCGCTGGTACACCGGTTACGAGGCGGGAATAGTTACAGACTCCAACTTTGGTAGAGCATCGCCCATAATGGACATAACAGAAGAGCGCGTGCGAGAGGTGATAGAGCCCCGCCTGAAGGACACCATACCTGTGGTCACTGGTTTTATCGCCGGAAACGAGAAGGGTAGGATAACCACCCTTGGTAGAGGCGGCTCCGACTACACAGCGGCGATACTCGGAGCGGTGCTTGATGCAGACGAGATATGGATCTGGACGGATGTGGACGGCATTCTTACCACTGACCCTAGGCTGGTGAAGGAGGCTCGGGTAATAGAGGTGCTCTCCTACATCGAAGCTATGGAGTTAGCGTACTTCGGCGCCAAGGTGCTGCACCCCAAAACCATTGAACCAGCGATGGAAAAGGGCATTCCGGTGCGCGTGAGGAACACCTTTAACCCGGGCTGCGAGGGTACACTGATAGTGAGTGAGCAGGAGAAGACCAGCGACATAGTTAAGGCGATAAGTGTGATGAAAAACGTAGCTCTGCTCAATATCTCTGGCGTGGGGATGATAGGCTTACCCGGCGTCGCCTCTCGAGTTTTTACAGCGCTGGCGCAGCAGAAGGTTAACATCCTCATGATCTCCCAGGGTTCAAGCGAGGCGAACATCTCAATCGTAGTGGAGAAAGGCGATGTGGAGCGTGCTGTGGATGCGCTTCGCGAGGAGTTTCTCGGCGCAAACATCGTTAAGCACGTGCAGTACAATGAGGACGTAGCAATAATCGCCGTGGTGGGCGCAGGTATGCGCGGAACTCGAGGAGTAGCGGCGCGGGTTTTCACCGCCGTGGCAAACGCCGGCGTTAATGTGCTCATGATAGCCCAGGGCTCAAGTGAGGTGAACATATCATTTGTCATCGCTGGCGAAGACGCTGCGAAGGCTGCAAGAGCGCTGCACGAGGAGTTCATAACTAAGCGCGGGAGTTCCCCGTCTCGCGAAGCGATAGAGTGACGGAAACCCTAAATATTATATCTGTGATTGCAAACTTTTATCCATGAAGGTATCGGAGAGGGGATGGCGTGAGTTAGCTGTGGTGTGTGGAATCGTTGTGGTATTCCTTGCGATACGGCTTACCTTCTTGCGATACGGCTTTCTTTACGGCTTTGACCCCTACTACCACTACCATAACGCAAAGGCTCTGCTTGAAGAGGGCACTGTTCTTCTGCCCTTTGGCTTCTATACTCCGGCGTTACTTCTCTATACAGTCTTAAAACCCCTTGGCGTAAGCTTCTACGACGCCTTCCGCCTCACCACGCCGGTGGTTGGTGCGCTTACAATTGTGTTCTTCTACCTCCTTGCCAGGGAGCTATTCGGTGTAAGCGTTGCGAGGCTATCAGCGCTTACTCTGGCGGTGCTTCCAGGCTTCGTTACACGAGCGCTGGCAGGGAATTACCGCGGCGACCTGTATGCAATGCTCTTTTATGTGGCCGGATTCTTCCTCTTCTTTAAAGCTTTAAAGGCAGCTAACCTTGCGAGGACAGCAGGATTTTCGGTAGCGGCTGGCGCCGCCTTCGCACTCTCTGCCTTTGTGTGGAGCTCTGGCTACATCTTTGCCATGGCGGTGCTCTCGCTGTTCATACTTGCTCAGGCTTCGACCAGCTTTGCGCTTGCGGAGCGGGGTAATAAAGCCGCCCACGCCTATTTCCTCTCCTCTCTCACCGGCATCATGCTCATTCTAGCTGCGCAGAAGTTTGAGCTTGCTGTGGTAAGGGCAGTGGGATTTAAAGACTACTACACCTACATCTTCCCAGCGGTGGCGGCTTATTCTCTGCTTCTAACCTTTACTTCTGACAGGATAAAGGTGGAGAGCGCTGCTAAGCGAGCCGCCATCCCCAGCTGCATTGCTGCCATAGGTTTAATTGCAGGCTATGCCATCTTTACCACTCCCATCGAAAACCTCATGAACATCTACGGGAAGCTCATCAACCCGCAGGTGCTGCGCCCCACGGCTGAGACTGTTAAGGTGGGCTTTCCCATGCTGTGGGAACGCTTCTCCCTGCTCCTCCTCTTTATCCCTCTGGCGTTTCTGCACATTTTAAGAAAAACTGTCAAAAAACTGCAAGACAATGCAAGCATCTTCCTCCTAGTTTGGTTTGCTGCCGGGGTATTCATAGTATACAAGGCAGGCCAGCGCGCCATCTTTACCGCCTCTCCCTCAGTTGCGCTGCTGCTGGGAGTTTTTCTTGCAAACTTAAGGACATACCTGCCCAAGAACCTCGCCCATGCAGCGGTTGCCTTTGCTGTGGGCTTCACTTCAGTCGCTGGGATAACCTTCGCCTCAGATTATGCGCCCATGATAACCCCAGAGTGGAACGAATCGCTCAGCTGGCTCAAACAGAACACTCCCAGCGACGCGAGAGTGCTCTCCTGGTGGGACTACGGATACTGGATTCTCGCCATAGGGGAGCGGAGCCCGATTCTTACGCCGAGTAGCTCTGGCAACGCGGTGAAACCTGTGGGGGAGCTTTTGCTGAGCACCAATGAGGGCAAGCTCATAGAGTACATGAAGAAGCGGAGGGCGGAGTACCTCCTCCTTCCGACTGACATGGTGGCCCAGGTGCACAACCTGGAGGCGATTTTAAACGTCTCAGACTACCAGTACGTGTACTTCCCCTTTACGGATGCAGTGCTGCTCTTCAACTCCCCGGCAAGGCTGTACGGCAGCAACCTCTACATTTTAACCACCTCCCAGGGCAAACTGGCGCTGGTTGAACAGAGTGGTAACTTCTATGCCTTCCGCGACGTTTACTACAGGAAGAAGGGCAAGCTGGTGCACAGGCGCTACACAAGCTCAGAGATCTCCTTCACCGAGGGCGCAGTGTACATCTCTGACAACGACACAAAGCTGCCGCTGATAGAAAGCTACGAGTACGTGCTGTACATCCCGCCAAAGATGCAGAGTGCGTTGCTCAACTCTTTTATCCTCCTAGACGGCGAAGGGCTGAGCAATTTCACCCTTGTGTATTCAAACCCAGAGGTCAGGATTTACAAAGCAAGATACGAGCACACCTTCGCCTCCATAGTGCCGGAGAGGCGTGCATACAGCGCTGGCGAAGTGGTAACGCTTCTCGCTAAGCTGCGCTCCACTAGACCATTTTCAGGCACCATACGCGTAGGTGTGCGCAACCCTGAGGGTGCGCTGGTTTACTATGGTACAGCTAAGATAAACGACTCCACCAACGTGAGCCTTTCCTTCTTCCTGCCTGCGGATGCAAAGGAGGGGAGGTATAAAGTTTCTGCCTCCCTGCATAACCCCAAGGGCAAGCGGGTTGATTCAACCTCCACGAGCTTCATGGTTAAGGGTAGAGAAGGGAAGAGCTTCTCCGCGAGCCTTGAGGAGGGCTCCTCAACGCGCGAGCTAATCATCTCGGGCAAACTACCCTCACAGGGTGAGGTGGTGGTGGCAATTGCAGGGCAGGAGATTAAGAGAGAGTCCACCTCTAGCGACGGAAGCTTCACCGTAGCCATCGAAAAGCCGCGCCTTTTCCGGGGCAGCAATGCCATTGCACTCTTCACCCCCGACTACGGCTACAGCGCCACCGTCTATGCTGTGGTTCAGGCAGAGCTTGTGAGGGACTTTACGCTGAGCAAGAGCAGGGTCAGGCGCGGAGAAGAGGTCACAGCAAGATTCGCTGTCAAGAACACCGGCAACCTTGCACTGAAAGGCTACCTCAGCCTGAATCCAAAGGGCAACGCTCCCAAGAGAATATTCACAGAGGACTTCAACCTACCATATGAACTCAAGCCTGGTGAGGAGGCGGAGTTTACCCACACCTTTACCGTTGCGCAGGATGCTCCCACAGGAAAGTTCAGGCTCTGGAGAGAGATGCGGGAGGAGAATCTCAAGCTCTGGGTTGCGCCAATGAATAGACATGGGAAGGGGAACTCGGCTTTGCTCGAGGTAGTGGAGTAACTGCCCAAAACTTATTAACCCCCGTCTCCACCTTTATTTATGCTTGAGGCTCTGCCCTTTGCTGCTCTCTCATTTGCAATAACTTTTCTCGCCACCCCAAAGGTTATGAGGTGGGCTAAGCGAGCGGGCTTCACCGGCGTAGACCTTCACAAGGAGGCTATGCCTGAGATACCGGAGCAGGGGGGTATCGCTGTTATTATGGGCTTTCTCACCTCCGCTCTGCTCTATGCCCTTCTCACAGACGCGAGCCCCCGCTTCTACGCCACGCTTGTTGCTGTGCTCCTAGTCGCCGCCCTGGGCTACTACGACAGGATTAGACGCCTCTCAGCAAAGGAGAAGGTGGTCTACCTGAGTTTAATAGGTGTGATTCTCTTACCCTTCGTGGGGGATACGCGCCTCTTTGGCGTAGAGCTTGGTTTTCTCTACCTTCTGGCGGTGCCTCTCGCATTTATGTGCGCGTGCAACTTCACAAATATGCTCGCAGGCTTCAACGGCCTGGAAATAGGCACCGGGGCGATAGCATCGCTGGGCGTAGCTGTAGTGGCTCTGCTTCAGGGAAAAGAGGAAAGCTTCGTCATTGCTATGCTCCTGTTTGCCTCTCTCATCGCCTTCCTCCACTACAACCGCTACCCGGCGAGGGTTTTCCCTGGCGACGTTGCAACTCTTGCGATTGGCGCTGCACTGCTTCCAGCATTAATATTCGGCAAACTTGAGGTGGAAGGCGCAGTAATCTTCCTCCCCTACGTTGCGGACGCGTTGTTAAAGTTTATAAGTGCCGGTGTTATGACAAGGGAGGCGCAGAAGCCCACGCTGGTTAGGCAGGGGCTACTCTACGCGCCAGAAGGGGGAAACCTCTCACTGCCAAGGCTATTCCTGAAGCTCAAACCAATGCGCGAGCCACAGGTGGTGGCTCTCGTATGGGCGGTTGAGCTAGCGTGCGTAGCTGTAGCCATCGTCCTAGCCCTGCGGTAGGTTTATATCATCGCGAAGAGAGCATGCTACATGCTCTGGGTTGACATAACCAACCTGCCCCACGTCCCCTTTTTCCAGAGGTTTATAGAGGAGAACCACTGCTTCGTCACCGCCAGGAGGCACGGCTTCCTTGAGGATATGCTCAAGGCACGCGGAATAAGCTTTGTTTCCGTAGGGGAGCACGCAGGTGATAGGAGAGAGAAGCTCATCGCCAGCGCCGAGCGGATAATAGGTTTGGCGAAAGCGCTCGAGGGCAGGCGCATCTCCGCGTGCATAGCCAAGCACAGCGTCGAAGCTGCGCGGGTTGCCTTCGGGTTGGGCATACCCTACTACCACTTCGTGGACAACGAGTATGCCGAGCATCAGAACCGCCTGACGCTGAGCCTGTGCACCCGCATCATTGCACCTGAGGCCACGGATAAAAAACTCCTGCTCGACCAGGGAGCGCAACCACAGCGCCTGCTTACCTTTAAAGGCGTCTTAGAGGTGGTGCAGGTCAGAAACTTCATCCCCGACCCCTCCTTAATTAAGTCGCTTAAGCTTGAACGCTTTGTTCTGCTCCGCCCCCCTCCGTTGGGTGCTGCCTACTATCAGGGAAAAAAGAGAACCCAAGCCATAATTGACAGTCTGCGCGCGCGAGGCTACAGCGTGGTGGTAATCCCACGGGGGGATGAAAGCTACCGGCGCTGCATCACACTGAAGAATGTGGACACCCTCACCCTGAGCTACTATGCAGAGGTGGTTATCAGCGAAGGCGGGACGATGAACCGGGAGGCTGCGCTCCTCGGCACGCCTGCGATTTCCCTATACCCGCAGGCTTTGCTGGGCGTTGACAGGTATCTGATAAAGCTCGGGCTTATGAAGCACGCTCGCAGCGTGGAGGAGCTTCTTGAGCTTCTGCCAGAGGATGGGGAGAAGGAAGAACTCAGGGAGCGCGCTCAGCAAAAAGTCGCAAGGATGCAGGACCCCTTTGTTGTGCTTGCCAAAGCTATGGGCGAAAGGGATATATGAGCACCACCGATATGGAAATTATCGGATGCACTTCAGCAATTACATAAGCATGAGGCATGCGAAAGCGTGCGTTGAGCGGGGGGTAAGAAAGATAAGCCTCACTCCAACGGCGCTGAAGCAGACCCCAGAGAGAACCCTTGCTTTTCTTCGCGAGCGGGGCATTGAAGTGGAGGTTGTAGCCTCGCGAGGCAGACCGAGAAAGCTTCGCGAGGAAAAAGTCAAGAAGATTCTCGCCATGCGAAAAGCCGGGGTAAGCTTTTACCGCATTGCAAGCGTGCTGGGCATACCCAAGAGTACTGTCTTTGACTACTTTCAGCGTTACTCGCATGTAGATGTGCCAGAGAGCGAGGTGGAGAGGCTGCAGATAAGCGAGGCGCGCAGAGTGCTGGAGAACATAGCAAAGGGGAACTTCGACGCTGAGGTTAAGGAGATTGCAGAGCGTGGCTTAGCAGCCGAGAGCAGGGAGGAGCTGGAGTACTACCTCCGTGAGCTTCTGCTGTGTCTTAATGGGGAATAATTTTTTATTGTTAGGCTGAGTGAGAATTATAGGGTGAGACGCATGGTGAAGAGAAAGAAGCAGCGCGTTGCGATGCCCGCCTCTGGCGCTGGTTTAGTGCGCTACATGGACGAGGAGGGGCGTGGCATAAAGTTCAAGCCAGAGCAAATACTCTACGCCGCTTTGGGATTGATCGCCATAGAGGTTCTGGTTAAGCTGGGGTTTGTATAGAGGCATGAAGATCGCGATTACACGTCCGAAGGGTAAGGAGGGCGCCACGAAGGAGCTGGCTTCTTCTTACGGTTTTGAAGCGCTGATTGTCAATGCGGTTGAACTCGTGCCTCGAAGCGAAGATGAGGTTAAGGCTGCGGTGGGCGACATAGCGAGCTACGACTGGGTGGTTATAACCAGCGCCTTTGGCGCAAGGCTCATGCACCGCTACTTTGGCGAGGCGCTGCGCAGGGCTAAAATAGCTGTCGTGGGGGAGAAAACTCGCCAAGCACTGGAAAAGCTTGGGATAAGCGTTGCGCTAACCCCGGGAGAGTTTCGGAGCGAGGGACTCGTTGCAGCGCTGCGTGAAGCCGGCGCTGAGGGAAAGCGCATCCTCGTTGCTCGTGCCTCTGCCGGGAGAGAGCTACTCGTCAGAGAACTTGAGAAGATCGCCGAGGTGGTGGAGGTGCCCCTCTACGATTCAGTGATTCCTGAAGATAAAAGCTCAATCTTTGCCCTGCGCGAAGGCTTAGAAAAAGGAGAGATTAAAGCTGCGGTATTCACCTCCGCCAAGACGGTGGAGAACATCTTCTCTGTGGTAGGCGACAACCTTGCGGCGTTGCTCAACCGCATCGCTGTCGTCGCTATAGCACCGGAGACGAAGAAGGCGCTGAAGAGCTACGGAGTTGAGCACGTGGCTATGCCGGAACGCTATACCCTGGAGGAGTGCCTCAGGTTATTGAAGGAGAGGTGATTATGGAGAGGATTATGATATGGCCCCCTAACATCGACGCAAACAAGTCGCGAGCTGACGGAAGGAAGATTTCTGAGAAGCACGCCATAGCTTCGCCAACACTCAAGGAGATAGCTGAAGCGGCTGAACGCCTGGGTTTAAATCCGGAGGTGGAGCGGGAGAAGGCTTACCCGAAGGAGTGGTGGGAGGTTTCAGGGCGCGTTATAGTGGACAAGGTTAAGCCGAAGAGCATGATTCTTAAGGAGATTGCCGCTGAAATTAAAAAGATGCGCGCCTCAGCGAGCAAGTAAGCTTCGTATGAAGCTTACAGCCTCCCTCAGCGCTTCTTCGCCGCTGCTCCTGTATTCCAGGCAGACCTCAGCATTTAATTCCTGAGCGAAAACCTGCTCGAAGTTTATTCTCCCCTTCCCCGGGGGCAGGCTTTCGGTATCTTTGATGTGAAGCTCCGCTATCTCAGCGCCGTATTCGGCTATAACCTCTGCCACGTCTTCGCCAGCGTCGTAGAGATGCATGGTATCTGCCATCGCATAAACATTTTCTCTGTCTATATCCCTTACCAGAGCGACAACCTCTCGCAGGCGTGGCAGGAAGGATGTTCGCTTAGGGCTAAGGGCTTCTATCGCAATACCTACGCCATAGTCAGAAGCGTAGTCTGCCAGCTCACGGAAGCTTTTCACGCAGATTTCCCTTGCGTTTGCCGCATGCGAATAGCCATAAGCGGGCACTGTAACCACGCGTTTCGCCCCTATTCCGCTGGCAAGCTCTATCTTTTCCTTAATGTGCTCCATCGCAGCGACGCGCTCTTCTCTGCGCGAGCTCACAATGCTAAGCTCATGGAGCTTATACGCCTGCACAGAGCGCACCTCTACGCCATAGCTGCCAAGCGCTTCGAGGTTATCTTCAAACTTCGTCACCGCTTCTCGAGCGCCAGCGAGGGAAGCTGAAGCCGATCTCGAAGAGATTGGCGAGCTATCGCTTCGCGAGACGGGTAACTTCGCCAGCTCCAGCCAGAGATCAAGCTCCTCAAAAATACTCAAAACCTCTTCGAGGGTTTCACAGTCAAGAACAAAATCCACAGCGCCGAGGGACATGGCTGTTCAAACTTCAGCTTTGTAGATGTATGTACATCCAATAGCCTCAAAATTCTTTGTAACTCCTTCCTTAAGCTCTCTTCTGATTCTCTGAATTTTTTCATGGGTCTCTTTTGAGTAGATCCTCTCCCCGCATTTTGAACATACCCCTGCCTTAACCCTAATAATAGCGACGTTGTTCCCGCCCTTAACCATCTTCTCTACTTCTTTTACAACCACGTCTCCACCACATATCGGGCAAACCGAAACAATCTCACTCATTTCTTTTTTCTCCATCTGTAATCAATTCAGCGATTAGCATCGGGAATATATGCTGTAATTAGTATAGCGATATTTGATTCACTTGCATACGCCCAGACACTATGAATAGGTCTGCCTTGTTGATCTCTTCCAAATATCAAGCAACTGGGAAATGGTAAGTCATCCGGGTACTCTTCGATTATCTCACCATGTAAAACAGAATAGTAAAGCGATTCATTTGATATCTCATCGTTGGCAAGTTCTTCATCTGCATGTTCTGTTATATTTATCCTTCCTGATTTAATCGCATCTTTTATTCGATTTATGTCCATCCGTTGCATGTTTAACTGCAGATGATATTAAGCTTTACCTATTTAACCCTTGAGAGATGTTAGCGCCAGAGCTTGAAACATGGGCAGAATAAGGATTGTGGGGGTGCACCACAGGCACCAGATGAGCATCGCCGACGTGGAGGATGCCATCGCCGAGCAGAAGCCAGACATAGTGTGCGTGGAGCTGCCCAGCGACGACTACCTGAAGTTTCTGGAGGTGCGCTCCTACCTGGAGACTGAGATGAAAATCGCCATGGTCACCGCCTGCGAAGTTGGAGCCAGGGTTTACCTGATAGACCTTAAAAAAGAGTACATCGAGAAGAGGCTGAGGGAGACACTGAGAATTTCCGATCCCCGCCTATGGGAGGAGTTTGAAAAGGGCGACATCCCCGCGTTCTACCGCCGGCTGCTGGAGGTGACACCAGCAGCTATCAATAAGGCAAAGCAGGTGCTGCTTCTCGACAGAGAGGCAGCGATGGCGGCAAAGCTCTTATCCTTAGCTGAGAAATACCCCGAAAGTAGAATTCTTGCTGTGGTGGGCTACAGCCACAAACCCGCGATAGAGGAATTTCTGAAGGACAGGAAAAGGTTGAGTGAGACCGTCAAAAAGAGAGGAATCCTCGTAGATGAGCCCTATTTCCTCGACTGCGAGGAGATTATGATTTACAGCTAAAGAGAGCGAAAAGCTAAAATACCACCTGCAGCAACTTACCTGCATCTGAATGAAGATGGGAGGTTAGGGATAGATGGATGTTGTGGAAATTTACCGCCGTGCCTTTGAGCTTTTTAAGGTGAATTATGTAATAGCAGTGCCGTTTATTGTAGCTTATATACTAATGGATGTAGTGGCCTATCTATTTGGTGGTTTTTGGTGGGGTGGAGTAGGATTTGGAGGAAATATGTCTCCTAGCACCTTTAGATTAGGTGCAATGCTCGGTGCAGCTCTGATTATGATGCTCCTATCCCTTGTGCTCAGTACCCTTGCGCAGGGTATGGCTATTGGAATGTGCAGAGAAGCAATTGAAGAGGGACTGGCACATCTCGAGAGCGGTTTGAAGGTGATAAGTAGCAGAATCGTAGGTCTTTTAATAGCCGCCATACTTGTTAGCATTCTTGTTGTAATGGGTTTCATATTGTTCATAATACCTGGGCTAGTAATTGGATTTTTCCTGATGTTCACGATAATAGCGCTTGTTTTAGAGGACCTCGACGCCATCTCAGCTATGGGTAGAAGTTACAGAGTAGTTAGAGCAAACATTGGAGATGCTTTTGTTTATGCCTTAATTCTTATTGCAATACAAATAATCACATGGATATTAGGAATAATTGTGGGATTCATCCCAATCATCGGTGCTCTTGTTTCTTCAGGAGTTAGTGGCTTGACTACTGGTTATACTACTCTTGCTGGTGTGATATTTTTCAGGGAGGCAACTACTTAGAAAGCTCCAGCATGCGCTCAAGGCTGAGCAATGCTCGCTCCGCAATCTTTGGCTCGACTCTCACCACATTTTTTCTTTCCCTGAGCTGAGTCAGGAACTTTTCCCAGGTGTTCATCTTCATTGTCCTGCATACCGCCTTCTCGTAAAGAGGGTAGAATTTTTTATCCGGAAACTCCTTCTGCAGGCGGTAGATGAGGCCAACCTCCGTGCCTATTATGAACTCAGTGGCGCTGCTCTCCCTTGCTCGCTTAACCATCTGCTCAGTGCTGCATATGTAGTCCGCTAAGAGCTGAACCTCGGGAGTGCACTCCGGGTGAATGAGTACCTCCGCATCGGGATGCTCTTCCCTCGCCTTTTCCACATGCTCAGGCTTGAAGAGGAGATGGGTTATGCAGTGCCCCTTCGCAGGCACAGGGATTATCTCCTTGTCCTTAACATGGCGCTGCACATGCCATGCCAGGTTGGCGTCTGGCCCAAAGATTATCTTTTTCTCAGGCAGAGCCTTGACTATCTTCACCGCATTTGCAGAGGTGCATATCACGTCTGCCTCCGCCCTCGCCTCAAGGCGGGTGTTGATGTACAGCACCACAGCAGCGTCTGGATGCTCCTCCCGTGCCTCGCGCACAAGCTTTGCCGGTAACTGCGCTGCCATGGGGCAGTGCGCTTCGAGATCTGGCATGAGTACTGTCTTGTCAGGGTTGAGCATCGCTGCACTCTCTGCCATGAAGTCAACACCACAGAAGAGGATGTATGGCTTATCAACGCGCTGTGCCGCCCTGCACAAGCCAAGCGAGTCGCCAATGAAGTCTGCCACATCCTGAATCTCAGGTATCTGATAGTTGTGCGCAAGAACTATACAGTCCTTCTTAAGCTCTTCAACCTCTTTCAGAGTAGCCTCATCAATAACCACGAGAACCACCGGGATTACAACCTGTGGAGAAGGTACTTTTTGAAAATATTGTTGAAATGCTCAACACTCTTAAAAGGCTGTAAATCAGATATAATCCCATGAGGAGCATTCTGAGGAGTTTCATGATTTTTATTTACGGCGCTCTCACAGGAGTGGCTCTTTTTCTGCTTATCAGTGTAGCTGCGCCTGAGCTCAAGTCTCTAATTCTACTCCTCCTAAAAACAAAAATTGAGGCTCAGGAAAAGCTGGTTAGGAACCCGAGCATGGCAATACTCCTCAACAATCTGATAGCCTCGCTTCTCTGCTCCTACGGAGGATTCTTAACTACGATGGCTTTTCTCAGACTGGGCGAAGTAAGCGACCCCAGTTTGAGAGTTTTAAGGAGGCTGGACAGAAGGCTTAGCCAGATTAGAGATGACAGGCTGAAGTTCTACCTCTCCCTCTTCATATTCCCTGTTTTCATCCTCTTTCTCAACGGCGCTGTTCTCGGCTTCCTATTCGGCTTCTTTCTCCACTCGCCCGCAGAGTACTTCGCGCGTCTGAACTCCCACGGGATTACTGAGCTACCGGCGATTATCCTCTCGGGAAGCATAGGATTAAAAATCGGCGAGGCTATGCTCCCTAGGTTAAACACTGATTTCGAGGCAGAGCTAACAGAAGAGGTAAGACGGAGCCTTAAAGATTATATTCTCGTAGTCGCCCTTCTGGTGGTAAGCGCATATCTCGAAACCATGTAGCCTAAAGAACCACTTCCACGCTTGCCTTCTCCACGCCCTCCAGCTTCCTTATCTCCTTCTCTGCCAGCACCGCAAGCACAAAGGCATAGCCGCACACGCAGTCGCGGGGACGCTGCAGCTTTACCTTCACCTCTCCCCCAGCTATCTCCACCTGCTTCACCATGCCCGCATCTACCAGGTTGCTCCCCTGAGGAAGGCTGAAGACCTTCTTCAACGCTGAAATTACCTCATCCTCGCCTACAACGCTCATACTATCTCTGCACCCAGCACCTCGCGCATGTGTTTAAGCGCCCACTCCTGCGTGGCTTCGTCTACGGTGGCGACGCATTCTCTGCACACCACAACGCGAAAGCCACGCATTGCAGCATCCGCCGCGGTGTGGAGCACGCATATATTGGTGAGCACGCCCACTAAGACAACTTCGGTGACGCCACGCTTCCTCAGCTCCTCCTCTAAGGGAGTGCCGAAGAAGGCTGAGAAGCGTTTCTTCTTTATTACCACGTCATCGCTGCGCTTGTCAAGCTCATCTATCACCTCCGCTCCAGGGGTGCCCTCTACTGCATGCCTCCCCCACACCCTGAACTCCTCGTCGTCCTCGTCATGGGAGTCGCAGATGAAGAAAACTGGCTCGCCCCTGGCGCGGAACTCGGCGATCTTGGCATTTATTGGCTCTATAAGCTTTCTCGCCCCCGGCACGGGCAGGGCTCCGTCCTCGTACACGAAGTCCTTCAGCATGTCTATTACAAGCAGAGCGCGCATGATATCTTTTTAAACTCCGCGAGATATAAAAATTCCCATGCACCCTCGCCTGGCTGAACTCATGCGCTTTCTCGAAGAGGATCTCGGCTATGAGGATATAACCACCAGCAGCGTATTACCCGAGGATGTGAAGGCTCTCGCCGAGATTGTGGCGAAGGCTCAGGGCGTGGTCGCGGGCGTAGAGGAGGCGAAGGCACTTCTGGAGCACTTTAATTTAAGGTGCAGGGCTCTGAAGGAGGATGGCGAAGATATTAACCCCGGAGATGTGATTCTTGAGATTGAAGGAAGCGCTAGGGCGATACTCATGCTGGAGCGCGTGGTGCTGAACCTGCTCATGCGCATGAGCGGCATAGCAACTGCCACAAGGCGCATGGTGGCTATAGCTCAGCGCTACGGAGTTAAAATCGCAGGCACGAGAAAAACTACGCCGGGATTCAGGTACTTTGAGAAGCGCGCCATAGCCATAGGCGGCGGAGATATGCACCGCTTTCGCTTGGACGATGCAGTGCTTATAAAGGACAACCACCTAGTGCTAGTGGACATTGGCGAAGCGATTAGGCGTGCGAAGCAGGTGAATTTCACAAAGAAGGTAGAGGTAGAGGTGGGCAGCGTCGAGGAGGCAAAGGTTGCGCTAGAGGCGGGCGCGGATATAGTGATGCTGGACAACCTCAGCGTTGAGGAGGTGGAGCATGTGCTTACGCTTGTGGAGCAACGCGGCTACCAAGCGATAATAGAGGTCTCCGGCGGGATAACCCCTGATAATCTGGAGAGCTACGCCAAGCTTCGACCGCATGTAATCTCCACCGGCTATATAACCACTCGCGCAGAATGGCTGGACATGAGCCTTCGCCTGCGAAAGCGCTAGGTGCCCACCTGCAGTGACGAAGCGATCTTGCGCAGCGTGGCTATGGCTGAGAGCGCCGCGAGATAGCTTGTCTTCGGGTTCTCAGGTGAAGGCAGGTTCTCCACCCTGAAGTAGAGCTCGCCGAACTTCCCACGAGCATAAACTTCGTGCACATTCCTCTTTGCTTCGGGATCTGCGACTATCTCAACCCTCGTCCTGTCCACGCCTATGCCGGCTAAGCTCACAGCCACGGCGACGTTAATATTCGCCGGAAATCCTGCTATAGCTTCTCTCGCTGTGCCCGAGAAGACCACCTTCCTCTCCTTCAGCCCCTTGAGGGAGATGCCCCTCTCAGCCAAATAGGGTGCGCCCTCCAGAGCATGCGGCGGCTTTGTGGTGGTAATCCTCACCTCCTCCAGCCCTGCTTCCCTCGCTGACTTCAGTGCATCTAATGCTCCTACCGCGCCTGAGGGGAGGTAAACCCTTCTATGCTTCTGCGTGGCTGCCTTCTCCACTTCCTCAAGAAACCCTGCGTCTGCAAGCGCACCCACGCTTAAGAGGAGCACATCCTT
The DNA here is from genome assembly GCA_002010065.2 of Candidatus Pyrohabitans jungbluthii. Lineage (GTDB taxonomy): Archaea > Hydrothermarchaeota > Hydrothermarchaeia > Hydrothermarchaeales > BMS3B > Pyrohabitans > Pyrohabitans jungbluthii. Next base: position 490,276 of record MTMD02000002.1, read on the forward strand.
TCCAGCTTTCAGCGCTGGTATGAGCAGTGCTTTAGCCGCAGCCACCGAGGCGGCTTCAATCACCAGCTCTGCCTCGCTTGAGAGCACTTCCTCGATGCTTGCCGCTACATCGGGCTTTTTCCTGAATAGAGAGCTCAGCCGCACCGCCTTCTCCCTGTCTAGGTCAAAAATACAAACAAGCTCCGCCTCTACCCTGCCATCTGCAATAGCCTTAGCAAGGACTGTGCCTATTGCACCGCAACCTACCAGAGAAACCTTCAAGCCATCACCTGCAAAAAGCTTTATACCTGCGTACTTAAACTTTGATACCATGTTCCATGTTGCAAGCGAAGAGGACATAAAGGCGGGGAAGACTACCGACGTGTACTTTATCAACACCAAGCGTGTGCTGGAAGAAAAGGGGATAAGCAAGCGCGTCGTCGCTGAGGTAACCGCAAGTTCATTGCCAAAGGGCTACGCCTGGGGTGTACTCGCTGGAATAGAGGAGGCGGCACGCCTTCTCGAGGGTTACAACCTCGACGTTTATGCCATGCCAGAGGGGAGTATCTTCTATCCCCTTGAGCCGGTGATGCGCATCGAAGGCGATTACAAAGAATTTGCGGTGCTTGAAACGCCTCTTCTCGGCTTGCTCTGCCAGGCTTCTGGCATAGCCACGAAGGCAGCGCGTTTCAGGAAGCTCGCCGGGGATAAGATTCTGCTCAGCTTTGGGATTCGCAGGATGCACCCTGCCATTGCGCCCATGATAGACCGCGCCGCATACATAGGCGGGTGCGATGGCTTCTCAGGCATCGCGGCAGAGAGGATTATAGGTGAGAAGGCTCGAGGAACGATGCCACATGCTCTTATAATTACGGTGGGCGACCAGGTTAAGGCGTGGCGCTACTTCGACGAGGTCGTGGAGAAGGACGTACCTCGCATTGCGCTGGTCGATACGTACTGCGACGAGAAGCAGGAAGCGGTGCTTGCAGCGGAAGCCATAGAGAACCTCTACGGCGTGCGCCTGGATACGCCCAGCTCGAGGCGGGGCAACATGAAGAGAATACTGGAGGAGGTGCGCTGGGAGCTGGACGTTCGCGGATATAAGCATGTGAAGATATTTATCTCTGGCGGCGTTAAGGAGGAGAACATTCGCGAACTTAGCTTGGCGGACGGCTTCGGCGTGGGCACAAGCATAAGCGCTGCCGCAACCATAGACTTTGCTCTCGATATAGTGGAAGTAGAGGGGAAGCCCGCAGCAAAGCGGGGCAAGTTCAGCATCGCCAAGGCGGTACTCCGCTGTCCCCGCTGCCTGCATAGCAAGCGCGTGCCTGCGAGGGAAGTAAAAGAACACACATGCGAGAGGTGCGGCTCTACCATGGAGAACATGCTCCGCCCGCTGATAAGGCAGGGCAAGCTGGTGGCGGAGCTTCCCCCTGCGAAGGAGATTCGCGATTATGTGCTGCAACAGCTAGAAAAGGTGGAGGGTATTGAATGAGCAATGGCGAGAAAATCGAGTCTCTCATTAGATCTGTGAAAAAGTTTCCTCCCAAGAAAGAGTTCGCAGAAAAAGCTTGGGTAAATGATGAGAAGGTGTACGAAGACGCTGCGAAGGATTATGAAGCCTTCTGGGAACGTGCCGCTGAGGAGCTTCACTGGTTCAAGCGCTGGGAGCGCGTGCTGGACGAGAGCGAAGCGCCTTTCTACAAGTGGTTCGTTGGTGGAGAGATAAACATAACCTACAACTGCCTGGACAGGCACGTTGAGAGCTGGAGAAAGAACAAGGCGGCGATAATCTGGGAGGGGGAGCCAGGAGATAGGAGGGTGCTCACCTACTTTGAGCTTTTCCGTCGAGTTAACCGCTTTGCAAATGCGCTGAAAAAGCTCGGCGTTGGCAAAGGCGACAGGGTTACCATCTACATGGGCATGGTGCCCGAGCTTCCCATAGCGATGCTTGCGTGCGCTCGCATAGGCGCGGTGCACAGTGTTGTGTTTGGCGGCTTCTCCGCAAAGGCGCTCGCCGACAGGATAAACGACTGCAAGGCAAAAGTGGTTGTAACTCAGGACGGAGCGTACCGCCGGGGTAAGGTAATCCCCCTCAAGGATAATGTGGATGAAGCTCTGAAGGAAGCGCCCAGCGTTGAGAAGGTGGTGGTGCTCAAACGCGCGGGGAACGAGGTTAGCATGCGCAAGGGCAGAGACTTCTGGTGGCATGACCTTCAGTATCTGGTGGATGCAAAATGCGAGGCTGTGCCCGTTGAGAGCGAGCACCCCCTCTTCATCCTCTATACCTCCGGCACAACAGGCAAGCCCAAGGGCGTGCTTCATGTGCATGGGGGCTACAATGTGGGCACCCACTTAACAACCAAGTGGATTTTCGACCTGAAGGATGATGATATATTCTGGTGCACCGCAGACATAGGCTGGATAACAGGGCATAGCTATGTCGTCTATGGCCCGCTTTCCAACGGCGCGACGGTGGTGATGTACGAGGGCGCGCCGGACTACCCCAAGCCGGATCGCTTCTGGGAGATTATAGAGCGCTATGGCGTAACCATCTTCTACACAGCTCCGACTGCGATACGCTTCTTCATGAAGCTCGGCGAGGAGTGGGTGAAGAAGCACGATTTAAGCACACTACGCCTTCTGGGCACTGTGGGCGAGCCTATAAATCCAAGGGCGTGGCTGTGGTATTATGAGGTTATTGGTGGCAAGCGCTGCCCCATCGTCGATACCTGGTGGCAGACTGAGACGGGCATGATAATGATAACCCCACTCCCTGGAGTGAGTACGCTGAAACCGGGCTCAGCGTGCAAGCCCTTCCCGGGCGTTTTTGCTCAGGTGGTGGACGAGAAGGGCGAAGAGGCTAAGCCCAACCAGGGAGGTTACCTGGTTATCACAAAGCCCTGGCCTGCGATGCTGCGCACCCTATGGGGCAATCCCGAGCGTTACGTGAACACTTACTTCGGAACCTACCCCAACATCTACCTCACCGGCGATGGCGCGCGCATTGACGAGGAGGGCGACTTCTGGATTATGGGCAGGATAGACGACGTGATCAACGTCTCGGGGCACAGGCTGGGCACGGCTGAGCTTGAAAGCGCTTTGGTGAGCCACGAGAGCGTGGCAGAGGCAGCGGTAGTTGGCAAGCCCCATGAGATTAAAGGCCAGGCGATTGTGGCATTCGTGGTTCTTCGCGAAGGGATTAAGCCAACACCTGAGCTTAAGGAAGAGCTGAGAAGGCACGTGGCTACTGAAATAGGGCCAATAGCCAAGCCGGATGAAATCCACTTTGTGAGCATGCTGCCAAAGACGCGCTCTGGCAAAATAATGCGCCGCATTATGCGCGCTCTCGAAGAGGGCAAGGAGATAGGCGACATCACAACGCTGGAAGATGCGAAGGCGATAGAGGAGATTAAGAAGGCGGAGGAGTAGTCACCTCCCCATCCCCTTATAGTAAACTGTAGCAGGGCAGCCCAGGCACTTCCTCTCGTAAAGATAGCACTCAGGGCAGCGCTTACCGCAGGGTGCGATCTCCCTGCTTGGCGATACCTTCACCTCCATAAAGGTGGGATACACAGGAGCCTCGCCTATTGAGACCTCCATGCTCAGTACATTCTTCAGCGGCCTTATGCTGTTCTCCACCGTCGACTCGAGCAGGGAGGTGTTCTCTGCTATTATTACCATGCTCAGGTTGTACTTGCCAGTTGTGACTGCAACAAAGGCAATTCTCGGGCAGGAGGCGAACATGTCCGCGAGCTTCATCGCATGCTCCATGCTCTCAACTTGGAGGTTCACCACCGCTGACTTGAAGTTGAGCTCTTTTATGTTCAGCAGAGCCTTGACAGCAATCTCTCGCTTTCTGAGCAACTTGTCCAGCCTCTCCTTAACTGAGGGATGTGTTAAGCCAAGCTTACGAGCTATCTCGGTCAGCTTGGCTCTACCATTTTTTTGCAGAATCTGGTAAATCTGGAAGTCCTTCTCATCCATACTCTCCACCACTTTTAAGAGTTATATTTTACTTTGCCTACAATTTGTAGGTGTTTTGCTTAATTTTCATGGGAAAATAATATAAAGTTATCGAATGATATACATAAAGTTGGCTAACAGGAGGTGGTTTGCATGGAAAGGAACGAGGGAACTGTGGACAGAGCTGTTAGGCTTCTGCTCGGCATAGCACTTCTTGCCCTAGGCGGACTTGAGAAGATACCCTACCCGAAGGTTGCACTTCTCGTAGGTCTTGTGTTACTGGTAACCGGAATCGCCGGCATATGCCCTCTCTACTCAGTGCTAAAAATAAAGACCTGCGGCGAGAAGTGCTGACCTATCTTTTATTTTTTGCTTTTTAACCTTCTCTGAACTGCCTCGCTGGTTAGCTCTCTTAATGCATCAGAGGCTATCCACCTGGCGCTGCGTGAGTCGATTTTTTGTATCTCTCTGGCAACTTCAATCGCCTTGCTGTTTAGGCTTGGGCTTCGCTTTCCTATCTGCCTCAACGCCCAGTTGACAGCTTTCTTAACGTAATTTCTATTGTCTGTGGCTTCCCTCTGTATGATAGGGAAGAATCTCTCAAATTGCTCATCACCTGCCTCTTTATCGCTTACAGCAAGGCGAGCCATCAGCACAAAGCCAGCCCTCTTGACAAATTCCTCCTCCCTAGAACTCCACTCAACCGCCTTTTGATAGGCAAATCTGGTCTTTTCAAAGAGATTTGCACAGCACTGGTCGCAGATTTCCCAGTAGTCGAACTCAGCTACCCAGCGCTCCATCTGCTCCTCAGTAACCACCTCCGGGTCGTCTATCATACTCGCAAGTATCATGGTTTCACGTATCCCCAGCGCCCAGAGTTGCTGAGCCAAGGAATGGTCTCGCCCTATCTCCTTGGCAAGCTTTCTCAGGTTCGGAATCGCCACTCCATAGGTTTTCTTAGGGGTAATCCCAAATCTTGCCATTCCTTCCGCTGCTTCAGGGTTGCTGAGACCTTCCAGCTTTTTAAGGACTGATTCAACGTCTGCTGCTCCCATCTTATCTCTCACTATCGTCTTCCACAGCGCCTGATATATTTATTCCGCCACCTACAATAAGGTTTAAGTAGTTAAGGCATTGCTCTCTTTTGCCGGGGTAACTCAGCCTGGTTAGAGTGCCACGCTCATAGGGAGAGGCTCCGCCTCACGTGGGCACTCCTGGGATACGTGGAAGTCGCGGGTTCGAAGCCCGCCCCCGGCATGCTTTATAACTTACATAATCGTTGTAACAAAGATGAGATATATTACTTAATTATCAGATTTGTTTAATTTATCGAGCATTCTGGCGAGTTTTATGCATTTATCTTGTGTTTTACGTAATAGAATTCCAAGAAGTATCGCTATAAAAAACAGAAGTATAGCAATTTCAGGATATTTTTCATTAACCCATCTTACACCCTCCTTAATTACGGTTGCTACAAAAGCTGTTAATATTACGAGATATGCCCACAATATTCTCGAAATATAAATTTTTTGGATTTCAATTATTGTTTTTATTTCTTCTTCCCCCATATCCTCGTGTCCTTTCTCCTTTTTCCCAAATATCCATAAACGCATTATTAACCCTCCTCCACAAATATTGGCAGGTTCCTTCCTTAAAAACCTTTTCTAGTCAGATTGGAGAAAACGCTAATCATGTTGGAATCTATAAGGGCTATAGAGCATATCTTAAGCATAGAGAGAACGGCTATTGTTATCTGACCGTCTTCCAAACCGAAAACCCTCACCTAGCTTATTTTACTTTCTGCAACAACAAAGTATATCTACCCATGTGCCAACATCTTTACGGGAGATGTAAAAATGAACTGTTGTGGCACGCACGAGAAGAAGGAAGGAGAAGAGGAAAAGCACGAGCATGGCAAGGAAGAGCATTCCCACACCTCCCACGCTGGATGCGGCATGCACGGCGGAGGCTGGCTCTACTGGATTCTCGTAGGGACATTCATCTATCTGGTGGTTGCCTACATATTCACCTACGTAATATAGATGTTAGCGCTCACGCCTTTGCGTAAACAGTGGAAGAGAGGAGAATAGCAAAGATGTGGCTTCAAATTAGGATGTACCTCCTGCTTGCGGTGATGTTCGCAATTGTATACGCGGTGATAGTTGTAGCAGCGAGTAGCCTTGGAATTCAGAGCTTTGCAGTTTACGGTGGCATCGCCGCGGTGATGCTTCTCATCCAGTACATGATTTCACCAAAAATAGTTGAGATGAGCATGGGTGTGCGCTACGTAAGTGAGGCTGAAGCGCCGAAGCTGCACAGCATCGTCGCCGAGCTTGCGAGGCGCGCGGGCATACCCAAGCCGAAGGTGGGAATCTCCCGCCTGCCCATACCCAACGCCTTCGCCTTCGGGCGCTGGAAAAGCGATGGCAGAGTGTGCGTTACTGAGCAGCTTCTGCACCTTCTAAGCGAGGAGGAGCTGCGCGCGGTGCTCGGGCACGAGATTTCCCACCTGAAGAACAGGGATGTTACGGTGATTACTGCGCTAAGCGTCGTGCCCATGGTGCTCTGGTACCTCGCCTGGAGCTTCATGTGGGGCGGTGGCAGGAACCGGGGCAACACCGTGGTTCTGGGCATCGCCGCCTTTGTGCTCTACTTCATAACCAACCTGCTGGTGCTCTACGGCTCAAGGATTCGCGAGTACTACGCCGACGAGGGCAGCGTGAAGCTGGGCAACCCACCGCACGCCTTAGCGAGTGCGCTGTACAAGCTGGTCTACGGCAGCGCCCGTGTGGATAGGGAAACCCTGAGGCAGATGCAGGGATACAAAGCCTTCTTTGCCAACGACCCCGCGAGAGCGTACCACGAGATTCGCGAGCTGAGGCAAGTGGATGTGGACATGAACGGGAGCATCGATGCAAATGAGCTTCTTGCGCTGAGCAGCAAGCAGGTGCGCCTGAACTCTGCAGACAGGCTGATGGAGATGTTCAGCACCCACCCGAATATGGTGGCTCGCATAAAGCGTCTCAGCCAGCTCGCCGCTCGCAGGGCGTAGCCTCAAATTCTCCTCATAATCTCGGCGTACCTCTCTATCAACCCGCTGCTTTCGTACTGCACCAGCCAGGCTAAGAAGCACAGCTCTATCGCCCTGCGCTGCGTTGTCTTCGCAATCTCATGAACCTTTGCTATAAAAGTGAGGTCCTCTTCCACTTTGGCTTCGCCAGCCTCGGCGAGTATGCGATTGATAACCCGCTTCACAATCTTGTCGGGCATAGTCGTGTCTATTCCACCCATCATGCGCAGGTACTGGAAGGTGTTTATCCCCACGCCTTTAACCCTGCCTATGGCATCGTTGCGCCACTCTTCAAGCTTCGCCTGCCTCGCCCACCTTCTTAAAGCCTGGCGGTCGTCTATATGATGCTGTTTCTTAAGCTTTGCCAGGTGGGCTGCGATACCTTGCGCAGCTTTCCAGCTTCGCCTGTTTCCCCAAATCTCAAACAGCTTCTCAAGCTTAGCCGAAGCAAGGTCCTCCACGCTTACTATTTCGCCGGTGGAAACGAATCTGCGCCTGAACTCCTCAACCCGGGGCACCACCACAGTGAAGTAATTAACCCCGGTAGAGGTGATGGCAGCATCCACGAGCATGCAAACAACGCTCCCACCCCAGCGCTCCGTGGCAAGGCAGCGTGAAGCTAACTCGCTGAGGTAGGGCACTCTTGCGATGTGGTCATCTACAATCTCCTTTAGCGTGGGCATTGCACTCGACCTCTAAATCTTAACTCTAGCGCCGCAGTTGTGGCAGTAGTTAGCGAATCTACTGCGCTGTGCACCGCACTTCTCACAGGTTTCTACCAAGCGCTGCCCGCAGTTTATACAGTATGCATCGCCGCTCTCAAAGGGGAAGCTGCAGTAGGGGCAGCGCCTCTGAGAGAGCCTCGTCTTAGCCTGGCGCTCAGGGCTGAGGTACTCCTTCTTCAGGTAGGCGAGGGCTACGCCAGTAGCCAGAGCGCCTATAGCGGAGACACCTATTACATGGAAGGAGCGCCAGGTGAACTCAATAAGCATGTAAAACAGAAGCAGAATGGAGAATGCCATGAATGAGTTGGCGTGTATGGCATACCTGCTACGCCTCTGCCTCGCGCGCTGCGCTGCATATATGGAGGCGATAAATAGAGGTAGAGCAAAGCCAAGTCGGAGCACAAGCACCCTGAGTTCGTAGACACGCATTGCAGCTCTGTAATCCCTACTTGCCTCTTCCCTCCGCTGAAAAAGCTCCTTTTTCAGCGCCTCAAGGCTCTGCCTCGCTGCCTCAAGCTTCTCTTTGGCGACGTCGCGATTTCTGAGCGCTGTCTCATAGCTCTGCCTCGCCTGCTCGTACTCCTGTCTTAGCTTCTCGTCGAGAGAGCCTTCCTCCATGCGAGTGCGGTACTCTTCGCGTTTAAAGAGGTACTCCTCTTTTGCCCTGAGGTGCTCCTCCTGAGCGCGGCGATATGTCTCCTCTAAGCTTTGCACCTCAATGCTGAGTTCAGATAGGTTTCGCTCAAGCTCAGGTATCCCGTAGCGTGCCTCATAAGCCCCCATTAAAGGCTTTGCGGGGATCTCTCTCAGCTCCCCGAGCACGCGCACCCCGCCTATGAGCAGGAAGAGCACAAAGGCTGCGGCAAGAATCTTCTCAGCCCTCGTTACCTCAACTTCTTCCCCCTGCAAGGTATCTCCCTACTGTATTAGGGTGAGGTGCTTTATATATTTTCCATAAAAGAAGGAAAAATGGGTATGCTAACCCATAAAATCGCAGCTCCTGCACTTGAAGACAGGAACATTCTTCTTACCCTGCTTCTCCCAGTGGTGTATCTCAATGCTGGAGGAGCCACAGCCAGGGCAGGTAACCAGGCGAGGGTTGAGCTTCACTAAGCGTTCAAGAACGCGCATATCCTCGAGAAGCTCCGTCTCCGCCTCGCGCTTAATCTCCAGAAACTTCTGGAAGCGGCGCATGTGCTTGGGGCACAGATTGAGCCTAAACTCGGTTATTAAGCCAGCAGCCTCATTGGAGCAGAAGGTGCACTTCATGTTTAAAATCGCCTATCTTAACGTCTTGACAGATTCATAAAAGATTTAACAAAAGAGTTAAATTTCACGGGAGCTACTTAACCCCATGGAGGTCGCTGAATTCCAGTCCCTCATACGCAGGCTCTACCTCGAAAAGGATAGAAAGCGTGGTGAAGACGCGACGCTGCTCTGGCTGGTGGAGGAGGTGGGCGAGCTTCTCGAGGCACACCGCAGGCGGGACCGCGAGGGGATAGAGGAGGAGATCGCAGACGTCATTGCATGGGTGACCAGCTACGCCAACCTCGCGGGCATCGACGTGGAGGAAGCCCTGAGAAAGAAGTATCCCGGGAAGTGTCGCTACTGCAACTCTGTGCCGTGCGAATGTGAGAAGTAGGTTAAGGGTGAAGATGACGATCTACGTAACCAAAGCTTCGGGGAAGAGGGAGAAGTTTGATCCCCGCAAGATAGAGCGCACCTTAAGACGCGCTGGGGCGAGCAGAGAGGTGAGGGAGAGAATCCTCACCGAGGTGGATGCTAAGCTCTACGACGGCATCTCTACGGGTGAGATTCTGAAGATAGTAAAAAGCCTGCTCAGAAAGGAGGAGCGCAAAGCGGGCATGCGCTACGATTTGAAGCATGCGATAATGCGTCTCGGCCCAGCGGGTTTCGCCTTTGAGACATACTTCGCGGAGATATTGGAGCACTATGGCTATGCCACAGTGGTTGGGCGAAAACTGGCCGGGAAATGTGTCAAGCATGAGATTGACATAATTGCAGAGCCGAAAAGCGGGGAAAGGAGACGTGCGCTCATAGAGTGCAAGTATCACAACGCTCCGGGGATCTACACCAATCTCAAGGCTGCGCTCTACACCTACATGCGCTACATTGATTTAGCTGAGGTGAGCCACGCTTTTGACGAGGTATGGCTGGTTACCAACACAAAGGTCTCAAATGACGCAAAAAGGTTCGCGAAGTGCAGAGGAATGAAGCTCATCACATGGCGCTCGCCTCGTGGTAAGAGCCTCTGTGAGCTCATAGAGAAAAAGAAGCTTTACCCGGTTACATCTCTGCCCTCTGTGGACTCGCATGTGCTTCAGAAGCTGGTGAAGGCGAAGCTAATACTCGCCAAAGACCTGCTTGCAGCGGATAGGGCATACACTAGACTCGTGACAGAACTGCCCAAAAAGAAGCTTGAGAAGATAAAGAAAGAGGCAGAAGAGCTTATTAACAGGCGATAAAAATTTATATCCCCTCATTTAATTTACCTGCATGCTCTACCACCCGTACATCCTCGCAGTAGGAATGATCCTCTTCCTCGCAGGTGTTGTAGAGGGCTACAGAAAGGCTAAGTCTCTGCCAAGCAGCGAGAAGTCGAGGCATTCCGTGATGGTGTATACCGCCTACTCCTTATTTTTGCTGGCTCTGGGTATCTACTACGGGTATGAGAAAAATCTCGCCCTGGAGATCGCTGGCGGGAGAGAAGCATTCCGCGCAACAGGCCTCCTTGTGCCCCACATTATCTCAATAACCGCCTCAACCATCCTCCTCACTCTGACGCTTGTGTATGGAATTGTTATGAGAGGGAGGATTTTCACGGAGAGGATAGGAAGGAACGAGATAGTCCACATGGTGCTGGGTAGCCTCGGCATCGCCTTCTACGTGCTCGCGGTTGTGACAGGCGCAGCGATGTACATGAAGGCGGGCGTGCTGTAGATGCGTCTGTACTTCTACACCACCAATCGCTTTAAGTTCCGCATAGCTGAGAGGCTGCTGAGGCGCTACGGCATAGCTCTTGAGAGGGTTACGCCTGAGTTCAGGGAGGTGCAGGCAGAGAGCAGCGAAGCTGTGGTGGAGGACGCGCTGAAGCGAGCCAAGCTATTGCCTGCGATTGCTGAAGACTCGGGCTTAATTATTCCAGCGCTGCGCGGCTTCCCGGGCACAATCACGGGCTATGTGCAGCGCACCCTCAGCGCTGAGCATCTGCTCAGACTCCTTGAAGGCGAGGCGAGAAGAGAGGCGTGCTTCCGCTCCGTGGTGGGACTCCGCGAGGTGAGCGGGGAGATAAGGCTCTTCAAGGGTGAGGTGTGCGGGAGGATTGCAGAAAAGCAAAGGGGAAGCTCCGAGTACTGGTACGATACCATTTTCATACCAGAAGGCGAAACGCGTACCTTTGCGGAGATGAGTTTTGAGGAAGTGCTGGCAATATCCGACTGGAAAAAGAGCTTTACGGCGCTGGGGGAATACCTCAGTAAGCAATGAAGCGCCGGGGAGGGGATTTGAACCCCTGTGTTCCGCGAGGAACACGAGCTTTCCGTCGCGGGGTTTCCCATCTCGCCTTATGGCGAGGGAAACGAAGACTCCAGGCTCGCGCCGTAGTCCGGGCTTGGCTACCCCGGCACGTTGAACTCACGGGTAAGAATAACCTTGGAGAAGTATTTTGAAACACATCACTTTTCCAGCGCTCTCGGAAAAGCCCAAAATATGCACTACCTCAAGCTAATTTGTGGTGATGGATATGATAGTGGTGTATAATGAGAACACTGTTGTGTTCGAAGAAGAAAATTAAAACTCTCCTTTAATTTTTTAAGAAAAGAGGGGGCAAAAAAGCAGAAAATTAAAACTATGTACGCAGCTCTATCTCTATGTTGACGCCGTCCGGCACGCGCACGCGCATTATCTGTCGCATTGTGCGCTCGTCCGCCTCGATGTCAATGAGGCGCTTGTGGATGCGCATCTCCCACTTTTCCCAGGTCGCTGTGCCGTCGCCGGATGGAGACTTGCGCACTGGGACGCGGAGTCTTCGCGTTGGCAGCGGTATCGGCCCAGACATCTCTACCCCTGTCTTCAGGGCAATCTCCTTCACCTGCGCACAGACCTCCTCAAGCTTCTTGTGGTCTGTGCCACTGAGCTTTATCCTTGCACGCTGCATAACTGCGTCACCCTATAAAATTTTAGGGGGGAGAAGGTTTACTTCGCCTTCTCTATATCCACCACCATGCCGGCGGCGACTGTCATACCCATATCGCGGATCGCGAACCTACCAAGCTGGGGTATCTCCTTGACCTTCTCCACCACAAGAGGCTTGGTGGGCTGCACGCGTATTACGCCTGCCTCACCAGTCTTGAGGAACTGCGGATTCTTCTCAAGCACGTTACCTGTACGCGGGTCGAGCTTGCTTATGAGCTCAACTATCCTGCAAGCCACCTGCGCGGTGTGGGCGTGGAACACCGGCGTGTAGCCCACGGTAATGGCACTGGGATGCTGGAGCACAATTATCTGCGCTGTGAAGCTCTTTGCAACTGTGGGCGGATTGTCGACGTGTCCGCACACGTCGCCGCGCTTTATATCGTTCTTGCCAACACCGCGCACGTTGAAGCCGATGTTATCTCCGGGCTCTGCCTTCTCTATCGCCTCATGGTGCATCTCTATGCTTTTAACCTCACCGCTTACACCTGGAGGCTCGAATATTACCTTGTCACCAGGTTTAAGCACACCTGTCTCTACCCTGCCTACGGGCACAGTACCTATACCGGTAATAGAGTAGACGTCCTGCACTGGAATGCGAAGCGGCAGGTCGATGGGCTTCTCAGGCACCTTCAAGCTATTGAGCGCATCCACCAGGGTGGGACCATCCCACCAGGGCATCTTGTCGCTCTTCTTTACTATGTTCTCACCCTGAAGCGCAGAGATGGGCACGTAGGTTATCTGCTCGGGCTTATAGCCGACGATCTTGAAGAGTTTGTCCAGCTGCGCCTTGGTCTCCTCGAACTTCTTCTGGTCCCAGTTCACCGCGTCCATCTTGTTTATGGCCACGATGAACTGCTGTATACCCAGCGTTCGCGCAAGGAACACGTGCTCCTTGGTCTGGGGCATCAGGCCGCCCTTCTCATCCTTCTGGGCCACGTCTACCACGAGCACCGCTGCATCTGCCTGAGAGGCACCGGTAATCATGTTCTTTATGAAGTCGCGGTGACCGGGTGCGTCTATGATGGTGAAGTAGTACTTGTCGGTCTCCATCTTCTGGTGAGAGATATCAATGGTCAAGCCGCGCTCGCGCTCTTCTTTAAGCCTATCCATAACCCACGCGAACTCGAAGGTAGCCTTGCCTATCTTCTGCGCCTCTTCGCGGTACTGCCTTATGATGTGCTCTCCTATGGCGCCCATCTCGAAGAGCAGCCTTCCTACTGTCGTAGACTTACCGTGGTCTACGTGTCCAATAAACACCAGATTCAGATGCGGTTTCTCTGCCATGTTTTTACCTCCTTTTTTCCTTGTGTTATCTCATTACCCTAATTTAAACCTTTTCGTTCGCGTATCTTCTTCACAACTTCCTCCTGAAGCTCAGCTGGCAGGCGCTCGAAGCCAGCAAACTCTGTGCTCCACAGCGCTCTTCCCTCGGTAGCGCTGCGTATATCGCCAGCGAAGCCGAACATCTCGCTCACAGGGCACTTAGCCTCGACCACTATGAGGTCACCCTCCTGACGCATGTCAAGGATCTGACCCCTGCGGCGCTGAATCTCATGTGTCACTGCACCCATGTAATCCTGGGGTACGTGGATGAACACCTTCATCTTTGGCTCGAGCAGCACAGCCTTTGCCTGGAGCATAGCTTCGCGTATCGCGTCGCGCACCGCTGGAATAACCTGCGCAGGGCCGCGGTGAACCGCATCTTCATGAAGCTTAGCATCGACAAGCTTAACCTTCACGCCCAGCACCTGCTCCTTTGCAAGCGGTCCCTCATTCATTGCCTCATGGAAGCCCTCCTGAATTAAGGGCATTGTCTCATGGAGGTACTGGATACCCTTGGTAACGTCTGTGAATATGTTGTTCTCGTACACCTCCACTATACCACGAGCCTCGTCCTTCTTCATTCCCACGTTCTCAAAAGCCTTGCCCAGCTCCTTGCCCTTGTAACGCGAAGGCTTAATCTCGCCCTCCAGCAGGGCGCGCATCACAGGCTCCTCAATGGGCTCAACCACAAAGTAGAAGCGGTTGTGCTTGTTTGGCGATTTGCCCTCAATCACAGGTGAGGTGTCGAGCACGCTCTCGCGGTACACAACTATGGGCGGGGAAACCTCGATGTCGACGCCGCGCTCCTTTATGCGGTATGTGACTACCTCAAGGTGGAGCTCCCCCATACCGGAGAGGAGATGCTCACCCGTCTCCTCATTTATCTCAACGCGCAGCGTCGGATCCTCGCGCGCCATTATGTTGAGCACGTCAATGAGCTTGGGCAGGTCCTTGGTGTTCTTTGCCTCCACTGCGACGGTAACCACCGGCTCAGAGTAGTGCCGAAGCTCCTCAAACGGCTCTATCGGGTTATCTGCAGAGGTCACTGTCTCGCCAGCCTGGACATTCTTCAAACCAGTGATCATGACGATATTGCCAGCCACCACATGCTCAGTGGGCATGCGCTCAGGACCAAAGTAAACACCCACCTGCTGGGTGCGCGTCTTTGTCTTGGCGTTGCAAAGGTAAACCTCCTGGCTTCGCTTCAGCGTACCCGAGAAAATTCTCCCTGTGGCAACCTCTCCCGCCTGAGGGTCTATCCTCAGGTCGGTGATCATAATAGCGAGCTTGCCATTGGGGTCACAGTTCAGCATGGCTTTGCCGTCCTCACTCTCCACATCTCCCGGCCATATCTGGGGTATCCTGTACTTCTGCGCAACTGTCGGCGAGGGCAGGTGCTTGACCACCATGTCCAGGATAACCATGTGCGCAGGTGCGCGCTTTGCAAGCTCCCTCTGCTCACCCTTGAGGTTGTAATCTATGACATCCTTGAAGGTTATCCCCGTCTCTTTCATCAGCGGGAAGTTTATGGCCCAGTTGTGGTAGGCTGAGCCGAAGGCTACGCTTCCATCTTCCACCTTAACCTGCCACTTATCGCGAAACTCTGGCGGTGCCATGCTTTTAACAATCTTATTGAAATCAGAGATTATCTCAATGAATCGGCGCTGCATCTCCTCAGGCGTGAGGCGCAGCTCATTAATCAGGCGATCAACCTTGTTTATGAAGAGCACAGGCTTAACGCGCTCCTTCAAAGCCTGGCGAAGCACCGTCTCAGTCTGGGGCATCGTGCCCTCGACGGCGCACACCACAACAATAACCCCATCCACGGCACGCATCGCTCTGGTCACGTTACCGCCGAAGTCCACGTGCCCAGGGGTGTCTATCATATTTATAAGGTAGCTATCGCCCTTGTACTCGTGCACCATACTCACGTTCGCAGCGTCTATGGTTATACCACGCTGCTGCTCAAGCACGTCGCTGTCCAGCACCAGCTGCTTGCCCGCGAGGTCGAAGCTCATCATACCAGCGCCGGCGAGAAGATTGTCGCTGAGTGTGGTCTTGCCGTGGTCTATGTGGGCGACTATACCCATGTTGCGTATATACTCGGGCTTATGCATGAGCTCCTGAATCTTCTTGACCATCTCTTCGCGTCTTCCCATGGTTCTACCTCGCAGCCTTTGCTATGCGCTCTATTTCTTCCTTCTTCGAAATCGCGTAGCACTTCATGTCGTAGTTCGCAGCGGCGATTATCTCGTCAGCAAGAGCCTCGGCAATGCTCTTCTTCGACTTGAACGCCTGTCTTGCGGCGCCTATTGCAATAAAGCGGAGCGCCATGTCGAGACGGCGTTGCGGAGCTACATCAACGCTCTGATGGTAAGCTATACCACCATACTTTAGCCTCGTGGTCTCCTCTCTGGGACCGGCGTTTATCAGCGCATCCACGAGCACCTGTATTGGGTTCTTCTTGGTGCGCTTCTCCACTATCTGCAGAGCTTCCTTAACTATCTTCGAGGCCAGTATCTTTTTGCCGGTGTTTCTGCCTGAGGTGCGCTTGTGCTTCTTGCCCTCGTGACCGGTGACCATCATCTTATTTATAAGGCGCTCCACTATGGGCACCTCTGCCTTACCGAACTGGCGAAAATGCCTGCCCATAGTGTGGGGCACCAGCACCGGGCGGAGGTTTATGTACGCCTTTAAGCTCGGGTCGCGCACCTCAACCTCGGTAGGGTCCCATAATCCGAAGATTTTAAACATGAGCATCACCTTATTGGCTTCTCCTTGCGTCCACGCACAAGTTCGCGCAGTGATACGCCGTTTACGGCGATAACCTTGAAGCGCACGCCGGGGATGTCACCCATACTTCCTCCCTGCCTGCCTCCTATACCCTCGATGAGCACCTCATCGTGCTCGTCTATGTAGTTGATCGCTCCATCGCCAGGGGCAAAGGCGGTGACCTGCCTCCCGCTCTTAATGAGCTGCACCTTAACGCACTTTCGTATCGCAGAATTCGGCTGCTTAGCCTCTATACCAACTTTCTCCAGCACTATGCCTCTCGCCATCGGCGCCGCGCCAAGGGGGTTTGACTTCTCCTTAAGCTTGAGTACTCTACGCTTGTAGCTGGGATCGCTCCACCTGAACTGCTTCCTTCTCTGCCTCAGCTTGCGTGCAGTAAACTCGCCGGTCGGCTTCTTAGCCATGCATTTTCACCTCAGATTATAATTACCTCATCTATGCCATGATGCCTTTTGAGGATGTTCTTGATACGCGCTAGGTTCTTACCTCCCCTGCCTATGGCTTGGGGCTTGTCCTGCATATCCACCTTTACTTTTGCTACCTTCTTGTCGTCTTTCACCCCTATATCAACGCTCTTGACCTTGATGGGGTGAAGCACATTCGCAACAAACTCGGCAGGGTCATCGCTGTACTCGATAATCTCTATCTTCTTTCCCAGCGCGCGGGAAACGCGTTGCACGTTTGCACCCTTTCTGCCAATCGCAAGGCCTATATCACCCTTCTTAACTATGAAGGTTATCTTCCTGCCATCTTCGTCGATTATGCAGTCCTTCGTCACTGCACCTGTCATGCTTTCAAAAAGGGCGATATAGCGGATTTCATTGGCAGAAAGCTTCAAAGCTTCCATTAGTTATTTCCTCCTACCGAGCTCAAATATATCTGAATCTCCCGCCTCGACCACACCCAGCATGCTCACAACGTAGGGCTTGCCGCAAACCGCACCAAGCTCAAGACTTGTGCCGGGGTACTCGTAGACGGGTATTCCGGCGAGCTCGGCATATCGAAGGAGGTCGCTCTTGGCGTCGGGCGGGCAGTTGCTCGCCACCACGACAAGCTTTACCTCCTTGTTTCTGACTGCGTTTAGAGTCTCCTCCTTGCCCAGGTAAACCTTACCTGTATCAACAGCCACGCGAATAGCTCTTTCCACGTCCATTACACTGCCTCCTTGCTCTCCTCAAGCTCACGACGCATTACAAGCTCCACCATGCCGGTGCCAAGCTTAACAGGTCTGCCCACTATAACATTCTCCACTATTCCCTCAAGCTCGTCGTATTCTCCCGTAACCGCTGCCTGAAGCAGATGATCGACGGTTATCTCGAACGCCGCCCTTGCGAGAACAGAAGCCTTCTCTCCGCTAACGCCGTGCCTGCCTATCGCCTTGACGGTGCCGTCGACAGTCATCATATCAGCGACGAGCATAAGGTGGCGGACGTCGACAATCAAACCCTGCTCGTTCAGAGTATCCTGAATCTCATTTATTATTGCGTTGCGCGCAGCCTCTATGCCCAAGACGCGCTGAATCTCCATTATGTCGTTGGTCTTTGTCCTCGTAACGTCCACGCCCTCGATTTTGAGCACATCCTTCAGGTTGGAGCCTTCTGTGTATATAACATACTCCTTCTCCTCTTTGCGCAGCACCACACGCGTTATGTCCTTTATTCCGCGAAGGTGAAGGTCGGCTACACGGTTGGCAAGCTTTCGCAGGTCTTTTATTGTGGGGTTGCTCAGCGTCAGCGATATAACATTGCCATTCTCCTCTATCTCCACACCTTTAATCGACTTGAGCTTGGCAACTATATCCTCTACGCCCAGCTTCTTCCTGCGAAGCTCATACTCGTCCAGATAGAGGTTAACCCTGGAGTTCACCAGGTCAATTTCGCTCTTCTCCAGCACGTCGCGCACATAAAGCGTCTCAATCTCCCTCGCCACCTGTTCCGCCTTCTCTCTGTCCTGAGCGTACTCTTCTTCGAGGTAAATGGTCATCATGGGCGTCGAAGGCTTCTTTCGCGCGTCCACTATCTCAATAATGCGCGGCAAACCCAGAGTAACGTTGAGTTCGGCTACGCCGGCGTAGTGGAAGGTTCTCATGGTCATCTGCGTACTGGGCTCACCCATGCTCTGCGCAGCGACGATACCAACTGCCTCTCCAGGCTCAACCTTCGCAAACTCGTAGCGGCGGAGCACCTCTGCGACTACCTTCTTCAGGTCCTCCTCTGTAATCTTAACTCTGCGCAGCTCTCTCTCTAAATCGTTGTAGAGGCTGGATGGGAGCTTGTCCTTAAGCTCAGCTATCCTCTCCACAATCTCCTCCTCGCTCAGGTACATCTACGCCGCCTCCTTTCTCGCGTAGCGCTGAACAATCTTCTTAACATTGACCATCTGTCCCCAGTCTGTTCTGCTTGGGTCTGCGCCGTCCTCGCCGTGGCGGAACTCTACTATTACCCCGCGGGTGTCTCTGACTGTGTTGTCGTACTCCACCTTCAAATCCTGCAGCGCATTAATCAGCCTGCGCTGCATATAACCGCTCTGCGAGGTTCTCACCGCAGTGTCCACCAAACCTTCGCGACCGCCCATATTGTGGAAGAAGAACTCAAGCGGAGAAAGTCCGCGCTTATAGCTGCTGCGTACAAAGCCTTTGGCGCTGGCGGAGATGTCGCCCACCTTAAAGTGGGGCAGCGTTCGTCCTGAATAACCACGCTTTATGCGCTCGCCGCGCACCGCCTGCTGACCCACGCAGGCTGCCATCTGCGTAAGGTTGAGCAGGCTGCCGCGCGCGCCAGAGATAGCCATTATGCGCGCGCTGTTCTCGTGCTTCCTGCGCTTCTCCTCCTTCTCAAGGTACTCATTGGCAATTGCGCCTGTCTTGTCTCTCGCTTCGCTGAGCACCTGCATTATGCGCATCTCCAGCGTCTCTTCGAGGGTTCTCCCAGGTAGCTGCTCAAGAATGTTCTCATTGTACGCGCGAATAAGCTCCTGCACCTTCCTGTCCGCTTCTTCCAGAATCTCAGCTATCCTCTCCTTAGCCTCCTCTGGCAAATCTTCGTCGTCTATACCCGTGGAGAAGCCGCGCCAGGTTATGAAGTTTATCACCAGCTTGGTAACATTGTCTAGGAATTCGCGGGCTGCGTCGGTGCCATAGTCCTTGACTATGCGGTCAAGAAGCTCGCCGGCGAAGGCACCAAAGCTCTTCTCGTCCATTACGCCATGCTCAAGCTTGCCGTTGCGGATAACCACATAGGCATCGTACTCGCACTCTTCCTCCTTGCAAACCTCGCACTTCTTGCACACCTTGGCTTTATAGGTGAGGTTCAGGTCTTCTGGAAGAAGGAGGCTGAATATCTGCTTGCCGGTGTAGTACTCCTTGCCGTCCTCCACGAAGGCTGGCTCGGGTAAGGGTTTGTTTATTCCACTCGCGTACAGCAGGTGGAAAGCCTGCTCGCGCGTAAAGCGAACCTCAGGCTGGGTGAAGAGATAAGCCCCCGAGATGTGGTCGTGGATTCCACCTATTATGGGTCCGCCGAAGCGTGGCGATAGAATCTGCTCCTGCACCCGCATAAGTACACGAGCCTCAGCGCGAGCTTCCTGCCCCTGAATCGCGTGCAGGTTCATCTCGTCACCGTCGAAGTCCGCGTTGTACGGCGGGCACACGCACAGGTTGAGGCGGAAGGTCTTGTATGGGAGCACGCGCACTTCATGCGCCATTATGCTCATCCTGTGCAGGCTAGGTTGGCGGTTGAAGAGCACTATGTCGCCGTCGATGAGATGGCGGTGAACCTTCCATCCCGGCTCAATCTTCTCAAGGAGTTCGTCAATGTTTTTAACTCTAGCCAGGCTGAGCCTTGCCCCGTCGGGGCGCTCCACGTAGTTAGCGCCAGGATACTTG
Organism: Candidatus Pyrohabitans jungbluthii; assembly: GCA_002010065.2. Classification (GTDB taxonomy): domain Archaea; phylum Hydrothermarchaeota; class Hydrothermarchaeia; order Hydrothermarchaeales; family BMS3B; genus Pyrohabitans; species Pyrohabitans jungbluthii. The sequence continues at coordinate 510,230 of MTMD02000002.1, forward strand.
TTTGGACCATTGCGTATGAACTTCTTGATGTGCTCTATGTTCATTGGCGTTACTATCACTGGTATGGTGAGCTCCCTCGCTATTAGCTCTGGCACGCCAACCTCATTGATGCTCAGGTTGGGGTCTGGTGAGATTACAGTGCGCGCCGAATAGTTGACGCGCTTGCCCGAGAGGTTGCTCCTGAACCTGCCTTCCTTGCCCTTGAGGCGCTGGGCGAGGGTTTTCAGGGGTCTGCCGGAGCGGTGTCTCGCAGGCGGGACGCCCGCCACCTCATTGTTGAAGTAGGTGGTGACGTGGTACTGCAGAAGCTCCCACAGGTCTTCGATTATGAGCTGCGGCGCCCCGGCCTCTATGTTCTCCTCCAGGCGCTGGTTTATCCTTATTATATCCACAAGCTTGTGGGTTAAATCATCCTCACTGCGCTCACCCGACTCGAGGGTAATCGAGGGACGCACCGTAACTGGCGGCACGGGTAAGACGGTGAGCACCATCCACTCCGGGCGAGCAACCTCCACGTCGAAGCCCATAACCTCGGCATCGCTGTCAGTGATCTTCTCCAAGCGCTCACGCACGTCGATGGGCGAGAGCCTCTGCTTGTCCTCGATGAACGTGGTGGGCTTCTCAAACTTTATGTCAAGCTGCTCCTCACCGCAGTGGGGGCACTTCTTAACAGCGCGCGCCGCCTTGAAAAGCTCTTCCACTATAGGCTCCTCGCTCTTACCTATGCGCTTCGCCTTGCGCAGCTCCTGGCGAAACGCTTCGATTTTGTCGTCAGGAAGCAGAATGCGACCGCACGCTCTGCATATGCTTCTCAGAATTTTATTTATCAGCTTGGCATAACCAACGTGAATAACCGGACGAGCAAGCTCTATCCTGCCGAAGTGCCCAGGGCAGTCGCCCACACGGGAGCCGCATGTTTTGCACCTCAACCCAGGGTCGACCACACCCAGGCGGGGGTCCATGAGTCCGCCCTCTATGGGGTAGCCGTCCTCGTCATAGGTGTCGGCGGTGACTATCTTCACCTCCGACATCTTGCGTATCTGCTCCGGCGAGAGCAGCCCGAACTTTATTCCCTCAACCTTTTTTGGGATTATCCTCATTCTATCACCTACGCCTTGTCTCCTAGCACCAGCCTCGGGTTTATCCCGAGGGACCTTAGCTCATCCAATAGAAGCTTGAAGGCATAGCTCACCTCAACCTCAGCAGCTTCGCTCTCCCTGCCGCAGATAGCGCAGTATATGGTGTCGCGTATCTTGTCGTACACCGCTATCGTACCACAGCGCTCGCATACGAGCATTGTATGGCGGTCGCTCTCATCGAGCAGACGCTCCTTGAGCAGCAGCGCCGCGCCGTAGCCTATCAAACAATCGCGCTCCATTTCACCAAAGCGCAGGCCACCTTCGCGCGCTCTTCCTTCTGTGGGCTGCCTCGTTAAGACCTGCACAGGTCCTCGGGAGCGCGCATGTATCTTGCCTGCGACCATGTGGTGGAGCTTCTGGTAGTAAGCCACGCCTATGAATATCTCAGCCTCAAAAATCTCGCCCGTCATGCCGTTGTACATTATCTCCCTACCTGTGCTCTTAAAGCCGTGCCTCTTGAGCGCCTCGCGCAGGTCCTCTTCGCGCTCTCCTGAGAAGGGTGTGCCATCAACGCGGCGTCCCTCAAGGCTGGCGACTTTACCACCGAGCATCTCCAGCACTTGACCGACAGTCATTCTCGAGGGTATCGCGTGGGGGTTGATTATTAAATCAGGGATAATGCCGTCTTCGGTAAATGGCATGTCCTCCTGGGGCAGAATTAGGCCCATGACACCCTTCTGCCCGTGCCTCGAAGCGAATTTATCGCCCAGCTCAGGTATTCGCTGGTCGCGCACGCGTATCTTAACCAGGCGATTTCCATTGGTGTTCTCTGTGAGCATCACCATATCGACGACGCCATCCTCACCATGGCGCACTGTTATCGACGTCTCGCGTCGCTTTTCGCGGATTAAGCCGTACTCGCTCACCTCCTCAAGGAAGCGTGGGGGCGAGGTCTTGCCTATGAGCACATGCCCCGAGCGTACCTCGCTCTCGGGCTCGATTAAACCATCCTCACCCAGGTAGGCGTACGCCTCCTCGTCGCGGTAGCCGCGAATCTCGGGGTCTGGTATCTCAAACACATCCATCTGCCCGCCTGGATAGCGCCGCTCCTCCGCCTCGTAGCTCCTGAAGAAGGTACTCCTAGCTAAGCCTCGCTCTATCGAGGCTTTGTTCATTATGAGCGCATCTTCCATGTTGTACCCGCAGTAAGAGAGCACAGCCACAACGAAATTCTGCCCTGCGGCACGGGCGTCGTAGCCAATTGCCTCCATTATATCCGTCTTAACCAGGGGCGTCTGAGGGTAATGCAGAAGATGAGCTCGCGTATCTGTGCGGTACCTGAAGTTGGAGGCGTAGAACCCAAGAGCCTGCTTGCTCATACCAGCGCCCATGGTATTTCTCGGAGAGGAGTTGTACTCTGGGAAAGGCAAAATCGAAGTGCAGACACCAAGCATGAGTAGCGGGTCGATTTCAAGGTGGGTGTGCTCCTCTGTAACCTCCTCTGGGGTCATGGCTATGTAAGCGTTCTCCTCCTCCTCTGAGTCGAGGTACTCTATCTTGCCCTGCGCCACGAGGTCGTCGAAGGTGAGTTCTCCCCTTCGAACAGCCTCTATATCCTCCTCTGTGACCAGGGGCTTGCCGTCTTCCACTACTATGAGAGGGCGCCTTGCTCTGCCCTCGTCGGTGTTTATGTATACCTCCTGAGTATCACTGTAAAAAGCTACATTTGTTTGAGGGGATATCTTACCTTCGCGCCTTGCGCGCTTTATCGCCTCAACCAGAGCAAGAGGGTCCTCGTGCTTGCCTATGAGGTTTCCATTAACGTAAACATTCGCTTCCATCTACAGCCCCTCCTTCTGTATTGGCTTTACCCCTAAATCATAGAGGAAGGGTATGAGCTCCTTTTCGGGGTAGCCTGTGGAGAACTCGCAGGCAAGGGCTAAGTTCTTCACCAGACCGCAGTTTGGTCCTTCTGGCGTCTCACTTGGGCATATCCTGCCAAACTGCGTTGGGTGCAGGTCTCGCGCCTCGAAGTGAGGCTGCGACCGCGAGAGCGGCGAAACAACGCGGCGAAGATGGGAGACAACGCTTAGATAATTTGTCCTGTCCAGAAGTTGGCTCACGCCGGCTCTGCCTCCCACCCAGTTTCCTGTAGCCAGAGCGTGGCGTATCCTCTCTGTTAGCACGTCCGCTCGCACTGCGGTGTGCACACTGGGCTCCTTCCCGCGCACGACTGCACGCTCTAACTGGTATTTTATGTCTCTGGTGAGGTTGTAAAATGCCACGCGGAACAGGTCCTCCATTAAATCTCCCGCCAAGCGCAGGCGCTTGTTAGCGTAGTGGTCTTTATCGTCGGGGTCGCGCTTCCCCTGCGCCAGCTCAAGCACGCGCAGCACCATTCTTCCCAAGTAGTGCGCCTTTCTCAGTCTGTCCTCGGGCTCAACACCTATGTGCGGGAGCAGGTAGCGGTCTATTACCTGCTCCGCCCGCTTAAGGCGGTACTCCCTTGTTTGCCCGGCGGCGACCTTCTTGCCTATGTACTCCATTGCCATCTCCTTTGTTTTTATCTGGATGTGCTCCTCCAGGTTGAGCAGTATATCGTGAGTATACGCGGGGTCGTCAGAGATGGTCTCCATTATCTCCTTATCGGTTTCCACTCCCAGGGCGCGCATCAGTATCACCAGGGGGATACTCCCAGGCACAGAGGGGAAATTCACCCCAATTAAGCCATCTCTGTCCCTCTCCACTGTCACAAGCGCCCTGAAGCCGCCCCGCCTCGAGAACACCTTCGCCACTTCTGTTATCTTGGAGTACTCCTCCCCCTTTTCCAGCATTATCTTGTTCGGGGCGAGGTCCTCTATTGTTACAAGCACCCTCTCGGAGCCGTTGACTATGAAGTACCCACCAGGGTCGAGGGGGTCTTCGCCAAGAGCGATGAGCTCCTCGTCGCTCTTGCCATAGAGGTTGCATATCTTGGATTTTATCATCGTTGGAAGCATACCTATCTTAACCCTCTCAAACTCGCCCTCACGCTCCTCCTTGCGCAGCTTCATTTCCAGGTAAACGGGTGAGAAGTAGCTCAGGTTGCGCAGCCTCGCTTCCATAGGCGTGATCTTATTCCTGGAACCGTCTGCCTCGATAACCTCAGCGGTGTCTACAAAGATGTTACCCAGCTCCACCTCAACGCCCACGTCCGTCTCAATAATCTTAGTCTCATCCACTATCTCCTGCAGGCGGTTCTCTATGAAGTCGTTAAAGGAGTCTACGTGCTGCCTCACGAGTTCGCGCTTCATCAAAAATGACTTTAAAACAGGCTTCCTGTCCATAACCTACGCCTCCTATTCATTAACAACCACGCGGTAGTAAACGCTTTCCCCGGCGGTCTTGCTCTTCCTGGTAATCTTAATTATGTCCCCTACCTTGGCTTTAATCTTCTGCACCATTGGATCATTCTTCAATATCTTCGGAAGCTGTCCCCTGCTTATGTTCAGCTCTTCCAAGAGCTTTTTCGCCTCCTCCTCACTCAACACCTCATGCTTTGGCACCAACTCATGCTTGGAAATATCTACCCTTCTCACACCACATCACCTTTTTTAGCAGTACCCCTCGACACCAGCCGTCACCCGCAGCAAAGCTGCGGACAACCATAGGTATACGGGCCCGACATGATTCAGAACGCAACCACAGTTGGTTGCATCCACATACTGCGGTATTTCCCTCCAGTCAATACCGCGATTATTCCCCTCGTGTTTACCCTCATATCCCCGTCGGGGGGGGGTATACCTAAGGGGAGGGGTATTCCCCTCTCCTGGATATGCGGGCCCGACGGGATTTGAACCCGCGACTCTCGGCTTAAAAGGCCGATGCTCTAACCAGACTGAGCTACGGGCCCTCTCAGCGTTACCCGGAAGCGGAGCTTCCAGTGTGACGTAGTTACCCGCAGCAAAGCTACGGGTGACTAAATTACCCGAAACATTACCAATAGAAAAATCGCTGTTCCGTGCAAATCTTCCCTCGCTCATTTCGTGCTACCTCATTTATGGAAAGGAAAAACGCCCTGGTCGGGATTTGAACCCGAGTCACAGGAGTGACAGTCCTGTATGATAGGCCGAGCTACACCACCAGGGCGTGGTGAGATTACATTCACTTTCACTCCTGCTGCTCTGTCAAAAGGGTGAGGATGAGTGGGCTGGCGGCGTCCCCGGCTTCCCGAGGGCTCTCGCACCTCAGTACCACCGGGATCGCTGGAGGACTTTACTTCCGTGTTCGGATGGGAACGGGTGTGGCCCCTCCGCTGTGGCCGCCATACCCTGTGCGATTGCTGTGCAATCGCCTCCGTGGTATTTAAATTTTGCGCTGACAAAATTTCCGATTATCCTTTACACGAGATAACCTATGTAAATATTATGGTAATGCATTCGTGTGCATCACAATATGAATACCGCTGCTGCTACCACGGTGGTCCACTTTCCGTCCTGAGCCACCACAGCGCTCTGGGTGACATTGAAGGTCTTGACAATCTTCCCGCTCATCATAAAGATATCCTTGCGTTCGTCGTAGTCCCTATCGGGGTCGAAGTCGATGCCCAGCGTCGTAGCCAGCATAGTCGCCGCCAAATCTTCGGCGTATTCGCCAGCCTCTTTCTCACTCTGCCCGAAGCTGTGGTGCTCGCTCAGGTAGCCGTACACGTTCCTGTCCTTTGGCACTGCGCATCCCACGGAGGCAGAGATCAAGCGGTGGGGTTCGTTGCTTGCATTCTCGCTCAGGACGCAGAAGACTATCTCACCTGGGCTCAACTCCTTTAACCCTTCTTCTCTGGGTACAATCTCGCAGTGAGGCGGGAGTATACTGGAGACGCGAACCAAATTGAACTTCTCTATGCCCGCGTCGCGAAGAGCCATCTCAAATGAAGAGAGCCTCTCCCTGTGTCTGCCCACGCCACTGGTGAAAAACACTTTACGAGGAATCATTCTCATGCAGAGTCGCTTAGTTTTCTAACATGTGCAGAAATTTAAAATTGAAAAGTTTTTAAAATTGAAAAAGCGTTAAGGCACAGGATAGCCTGCGCGCTGCCAAGCTACTATTCCGCCTTTAAGGTAGTAAACGTTGGTGTAGCCGAGCTCATACAATGCTTTAATCGCCGGAAAGCTCATGGGGCCTGTTTTGCAGTACACCACTATCTTGGTTGACTTGTCCTTTGGCAGCCTATCTGCATAGCGCTTTATCTGGTTGTAGGGTATGAAGGCGTCTGTGCCCCGTATGTGGGTCTGCTCCGGTATGTGGACATCCAGCAGAAAGATATCCTCGCCGCTGTCCAGCATCGCCTTTAACTCCTGCGGGGTTATTCCCCGGTACTCTACCTTCACCACCTGGGGTGCCTGCGTCACCTGAACTTGCGTGCTCGCCTCTTTCTGAGCGCAGCCCGCGAAGAGCAAAAGAGCCGCCAGCAGAATAATACCCACTATTCTGTTCATACCTGTGTATCACCTTTTAACATCATATGAATATTTAGAAACCCCGCCTGTATATCTCCCTGCTCAGGTACATGAATGGCGTGTCGAGGGCGGCTATAGCTAGCTTGACCACATACTGCCCCAGAATCATACCAGAGATGGGAAAAACTCCGTAGAAGGCGATGGTTATGAAAAGCGAGGTGTCTATAAACTGCGACACCATTGTGGAGGCATTATTCCTGAGCCACAGGTACTTGCCACCTGTCTTCTGCTTCCAGAAGTGAAACGCAATGACGTCGAAGTGCTGCGAGACTAAATAGGCGAGCATTGAAGCTAAGACTATCCGCGGCACAAGGGAGAAGAGCGTCTCGAAGGCTTCCTGATGCTGCCAGAAGGGCGCAGGAGGTAAGTGCACCGCAACAGCGATTACCGCCACTAGGATAACATTCGCATAGAAGCCTGCCCACACAGCGCGGTGCGCCTCGCGCTTTGAGTAGAACTCTGAGAGCATATCCGTCAGGAGGAAAGTTACGGAGTAGGCTACAACCGCCGCTGGTACAGCGAAGCCAGCGATGGTGGTTATCTTCACCGCAGTTATATTTGCGATAACCACAAGTGCCGCGAACGTCGCAACGAGAAAGTCGCTGCTCCTGGTGCGCTTGGCTATGTAGCTTGCCGCCACACAGAAAGAGAGGATGAGCAGAGCCCAGGCTGCGAAGACGAGCATGTGGAATATTCAACGCTTGGAGGTTATATCTTTTACTGACGCTCCTGAGAAACAGGCTATGCACTATACAACGGCATAAATGCATCGCCTTCGAAAGAATCGTCAGCTTAATTTCAGGGTTGTATGAAACTGCAGGAAAGCTGGAAAAATGGATAAAGAAGACATTAAAAGCTCCGAGAGGAGCTGAGCTCTCTCTGAGATAAAACGCTAGGCGTACTACTCTACGGCTCGGTGGCGAGGGGTGAATACTACTGACTTTATAGGGAGGAGAAGAGGAGGTAAGCTAAAAACACGCATGCCAAGTGGGCATTGCTGAGCCTGAACAGGCTAAGCTGTAGCGCGGGGGAATAGCTGCGATACGCTCGAAGGCACAGCCTGAGCAGTGGATAGGAGAGTAGCCCAAATATTGTAAGCGCAACAAGAGTTGCCTCGCTTGTGAGGAAGAGTAAAAGTGCATCGAAGAGGTAGAGGAGAGCGAAGAGAATTATGAGCTTGTGCACCCTCTGGCTCCTCTCCACCACCGGGAGCATGGGAACGCCAGCCCTGCGGTAGTCATTGCTGTAGAAAATCGCAAGACTCCATATGTGCACAGGAGTCCAGAAAATTATCAGCAGAGCAAGAAGTAAAGACTCAAGGGAGAGAAACTCACCTGTCATAGCTGAGTATGCCCCAAGCACCGGGGCAGCGCCTCCAGGCGAGGCGATGAGCACATTCCATGGCGTCGCCCTCTTGAGCTTCCAGTTGTAGCTCAGTACCATTGCAGAGCCGAGCACGCCCCAGAAGGTGACGTATGGGTTTAGAAGGAAGGTTATACCCAAGCCAGAGAGAAGCAGCATAGCGCCAAAGTATAGAGCCTGCCTTTCACTCACCGTTCCGCGAGGTAAAGGTCTCTGCCTGGTACGCTTCATCACCCCGTCTATATCCCTGTCCAGATAGCAGGTTAGAGTGTTTGTTCCCGCGACAGTGAGGAGCACGCTGAGCAGGAGAATTAATAACGTTGAGAGCGAGGGCTGCTTGAGATGAAGGGCCAAGCCTTCAACAAGGGCTGTAAAAAAAAGCAAAAAGAGAAGCCTGGGCTTTGTTAGTTCAATGTAGCCCAGGAGCTTATTCGAGGTGGTGCCCATACTCTATGCCTCTTGCCAGCTTTCCTGCCATGAGCGTCGCTGTTATGGCTAAGCCTATGTATGCCACTGCAACCAGAGTGTAGGGTATCCACAGCTTCTTGAACGTCAACACGCTCTCTGAGGAGAAGCTCCACAGCCCTGTGGTGCCAATGAGAGAGAGAAGCACTGATACAACGACGAGCGTCGAGAAGCCTTTGAAGGTGTTGAAGTAGCTCTTCTCTATCTTCGGCGGTGTGTATGGGTCCTCCGGTACTGGGAAGAGCAGGTGCCTGAACACGCTGGCTGCGAAGTATAGGTAGCCCACGAAGACTATCGCGCCGCCTATGATTATGCCCGGAACGAAGGGGAATCTTGCGGCAAGCACTGATTGCCAGGGTTCACCCAGTATCCAATAGTGGTATATCTGCACAGTTCCTGCTAAGCCAAAGCTCGTAGCGAGGATCACCTGACCCACGAACATGAACCAGAAGGCTTTCTTGCCCCAGTCCACGAAGGTCCTGTCTATGGGCTTGCCCACTAAGTCGGGAAGGGCGAAGTACAGCAGCGCTATGGCACCCATGGCGAATGCCATCATACACTCATGTCCGTGCGAAGGCGTAACCCAGGTGCCGTGCTCCCACCAGTTTGTCCACGGCCAGGTCTGCATCAAGCCAAGCAATGAGACGCCCACGAAGCCGAAGATGAGTATGCCCACCATGAAGTACAGGCTTGGGATGTTGACAAAGGGTTGCTTGAGCTCCCTTGCTATCTTCAGCGACTCTATCGCCATTAACGCAAGAGGCACTATCTCCAGGACGCTGATTACACCGCCCAGCATTATCCAGAAAGTGGGCGTACCAATCCAGAAGTAGTGGTGTCCCTGACCTATTATGCCTGAGGTTGCAGCCAAGACAACGTCGTAGAAGATATACTTGTCCACTATCTTGCGCACCCTGGGATCTGGGATAATCAGCATCAGCACCAGGCCAATTGCTCCAGCGTAGGCTATCTCCAGGCTTCCCTCAACCCAGTAGTGGACTGTCCACCACCTGAAGTACTCGCTGGTCGGGATGCTCTTGAAGAAGATATTCCCTGGAATGTACAGGAAGAAGGTTCCAGCGGCGCCTATCACCAGAGCCCACAGTGCCAAAGGCCACTTGCGCGGCGAGGGCAGCGTTTTCAGCACCACTAAAGCTACGATGAGGAAGCCCACGAAGACGAGCACGTCCCACAGTCTGCCCGCCTCAACGTACTCTTTACCCTCGTAGAGCAGCGGCTGATTAAAAGCCCAGATGTTGCTGCCGTTCTGCATTAAAGGCAGCGTGACGAATATGCCGATTACCACCAGCACCAGTACCGCGGCAAGGAACTTAACCAGGCCCTGACCCCAGAGTTCACGCTCACCCAGAATTGGCGTTACATAGAACACCGCCGCGAAGGTGGCTGCGAAGAGCCAGAATATCAGCGCGTTGAGGTGGTAGGCTCTGATAAGGTTGAAGTTTGCTATGCCCGAGAGCACGTCCGGCGATATGTAGTACAGCGCCAGCAATCCGCCTGCGATGAGCTGCACCAGAAAGAGCACAAGCGCTACCGCCGCAAAGGGGAGGGCAAGCTTCTGACTCTGATATTTAACCATTCACATCACCCCCTTGCATACCAGTACAGGAAGCTGTATACCAGGAAAACCGTGAAAACCATCGTAAGCACCCAGTACACTGCCCAGGCATCGAAGCTCTCGTACCAGCGCACAGTGTTCTTGTCGAAGCTGCTGGCAAAGCTGAAGTCGTTTGCCTTCATCGGGGGCCAGTTGTTGGTGTTGAGGTCGCGCAGGTACAGCATCCACGCTGTTAGCGCATCCTTCTGCCTGTCGCTGAGCTGGAATGGCATGAACTTCGTGCCCGTGTAGGCGTCTATGACACTCCTGATCTTATCTGCATCACCCGCCTTTCTGGCGCTGTAGACCAGCTCAGGGGCATAGTACGCTCCATTCCCTACGATAGTATGGCATCCCATGCAGTTGTAGTCTATGGCAACTCGCCACCCTTCGACGGCGTCAACGCCATTGTAGGTCACCTGCTCCGGCGAGGGATTGCGCTTGGCCTCTGTCATGTCTATCGATAGTGGTGTTAAAATCACCACTATCGCTATGGAAAAAAGAACCATGAACTTCCCTAGCCGGGCGTAGGGTATCTCTTCCGCCTCTGCGCGCTTGGCTTTCCTTGCATAGTATGCATAGAGCGCAAGCGCCACTAAAATTCCTCCTATAAAGGAGGAGAAAAACAGTTTCTCATACATGAGGGCTGACATTTTACCACCCAAGTCTTCATATAGAAGATAAACTTAAGTCTTTTATTGCGAACATGTTCAAAAATTAAATTTATTTATACAATATTATAAAATTAAATTGAAAAGTTAGAAATATACCTAACATTTTTCTATAATAATTTGCTAAGATATATAATACTGCCTTTTTCAAAAGTGTTGTAAATGTAAACGTGTGTCAGGCCACATCTTCTTTATCAAGGTGTCTAGCTGCGTCTCTTTCAGGCTATTAAATAAAATTAAATTATAAATAAATTCAACCACTTTTTATAACACTGAGATATAAGGCTTCTCACTTTGTTTGCGTGCGAAACCATTTTCTGCCTCTCAGGCTATATACTGTCTGGCAGTAGGAGATGCTATGCGCATCTAAGCAACAATCAACCCTTTACTAGGAATGGAGAGCATGCAGGGGCTTAGGAGAGAGGTAAGCCTGGGAGAGGCTGTGGTGTATGGCGTCGGCATAATTATAGGCGCCGGGATATACTCCCTCATAGGCGAAGCTGCGGCAACCACAGGAAATGCGTTGTGGCTTGCATTTCTCATAGCTGCTTTTATAAGCGCCTTCACTGCACTGAGCTACGCCGAGCTAAGCACCATGTTCCCCAGAAGTGGGGCGGAGTACTTCTATGTTAAAAACGCCTTCAGAAGCGAGGCTCTGGCTTTTATAACCGGCTGGCTCATAATACTCGTGGAGATAATCGCGGGTGCGACGGTGGCTCTGGGCTTTGGGGGTTACCTCCACGAGCTTACCGGCGTGGGGAGGGTGACCTCGGCTTTAATCCTCCTGGCGGCGCTTGCAGTGGTGAACTACGCCGGCATAAAGCAGAGCGTGCGCCTTAATGTGCTCATGACGTTGGCGGCGGTGCTGGGCTTGCTGATGGTTGTCTTTATAGGGCTGCCAAGGTTGGGAAGCGTCGATTACCTGGAAGCGAGCTTCGGGGGATGGGGCATACTCACCGCAGTAACTGTTATTTTCTTTGCCTACCTGGGCTTTGAGGACCTGGCAAACCTCGCAGAAGAGGTTAAGCAACCCCAGCGTAACCTGCCCAGAGCGATTCTCCTTGCCCTTGCCATAACCACTGTGCTCTACGTGCTAGTTTCCCTCGTCGTCGTCTCCCTGGCGCCGTGGCAGGAGTTTGCAGCCAGCGAGGCTCCCCTCGCAGTGGTGGCGGCACACGCGGGCTTGCCCCAGGAGATAATAATCCTCATCGCCCTTTCTGCGACTGCGAGCACAGTGCTCATATTTCAGATAGCCAGCTCCAGAATGCTCTACGGCGTCGCCAGGGATGGGGCACTTCCCGGCGTTCTCGCGAGGGTGCATCCCAGGAGGTACACCCCCTATGTAGCTATAGCCTTTGCTACTCTCCTCAGCATAGCCTTTGTGCTACCTGGCGAGATTCGCTTGGTGGCGCTGCTCACCGACTTCTGCGCTTTTGTGATTTTTGCGCTGGTGAACCTCTCGGCGATTGCACTCAGGCTGCGTCACCCCGAGCTTGAAAGACCCTTCAGAGCTCCTCTGAATGTGCGTAACATCCCTCTGGTTAGCGTGCTTGGCCTGCTCTCCTGCATGGCGATGCTTCTCACCTTCGAGGCGGAGATAATCGCTACCTTTGTAGGCCTCACCTTAGCTGGCTTCGCGGCACATGCACTGCGCAGGCGAAGGGATTATAAGCTCCAAAGCTGAGTTTTACCTGGTGATGCCATGTTAATCTCAACCACATGTGAAATCCCGGGGAAGAGGGTTGTAAAAACGCTGGGCGTGGCGATGGGGAATACGGTAAGGGCGAGGTTCATAGGCAGAGATATAATCGCAGGGATAAGGAACATTATCGGGGGCGAGCTGAAGGAGTACACAAAGATGATGGAAGATGCAAGGGAAGAGGCGATTAAGAGGATGCTGGAAAATGCGGAGCAGCTTGGTGCAAACGCCGTGGTGAATGTGCGCTTTGTTACGTCGCAGATTGCTCAGGGGGCAGCAGAACTCCTCGCCTACGGAACCGCTGTAGTGGTGGAAGACGTGGAGGAGTAGCTTTTCCATTGTTATTCTAACCAGAGAAGGCATGCGCTTGCTTCTGGTGCACCCGCACTTCCCCTACCTGGGCAAGGACCTTTTTCCTCTGGGGCTTGGTTACCTCGCGGCGAGCGTTGAAGACATCACCGAGGTAAGGGTTATAGATGAAAGTGTGGAGAGGGTAACCCCTGAAAAGCTCAGGGAATTTAATCCGGAGTTTGTCGGTATAACCGCAACCACGCCGTCCTTTGCCAGAGCGAAGGAGATAATCTCGCTGGTCAGGCAGACTTTACCTAAGGCGACGGTTATTATGGGCGGCACCCATGCCACTTTCCGTCCGGAGGAGGCACTCGCAGCGGGGGCAAGCGTTGTGGTGCGAGGCGAAGGTGAGGAGACGCTTAAGGAAATTCTTCTGGGCAGAGACTGGGGAAAAATAAAGGGTATATCCTACCTCGAAGAGGGTAAGGTAGTTCACAATCCGGAGCGGGAGCTGATTCGCGACCTTGATGCTTTGCCCTTCCCCGCGTGGCATTATTTTCCTCTGCACGCATACAGGATAATGAGCCTGGTCTCCGCGCGAGGTTGCGTCTATCGCTGCGCCTACTGCAGCGCCGCGCAGTTCTGGCACCGCCGGGTACGCTTCCGCTCTCCACGAAATGTCGTTGAAGAGGTGGAGAAGCTCTATTCGCTGGGCTTTAGAAGGCTGCGCTTTATGGACTCCACCTTCACCCTGGATAAAAAGCGCGCCCTGGAGATTTGCTCCCTCATAGAGGAGCTTGGTTACAGCGATTTAAGCTGGAGCTGCGAGACTAGGGCAGACCACTTAGACGAGGAGCTCTTAGAGGCGCTGAAGAGTGCGGGCTGCAACTTAATCTGCCTGGGCGTGGACTCGGGCTCGCAGGAGGTGCTGGACGCGTGCAGGCGGAGCATAACTGTGGAGCAGGTTAAGCAGGCGATTATGGCTGCAAAGGAGAAGGGAATTAAAGTTAGAGCCTACGTCACCTTTGGCTTCCCGGGCGAAACCGCGCAGAGTGTGCACGCTACGGTTAAACTGCTGGAGGAGACGAAGCCGGAGCAGATCCTCCTAAGCCTTGCCACCGCTTACCCGGGCACTGAACTGGAAAAGGGACGGAGCATACAGGTGCATGAGAACTGGGTTAAAAAATTTCACGGGCATGGGCTGGGGGCAAAGCTGTACTTCCCGGAAACGCTTTCGCGAAAAGAGTACACAAAGCTTGGAGATTATATTTACCGTGAGATTCGCAGGATAAACCGCGAGGTGAGGCGGAGCGCTGCGGTTTCGTGAGTTTAAAATCCCCCCTGTGTCGTTAATCTGCCAGCTTAATTATATGCGAAGGCGGGACAAAGAGGTGCGCTGCCCTGCCTGTGGACACCCTCGCGAAGAGGCAAGCGTGGTGGGAAAGACCTCCACGATTAAGCGAGGGGTGAAGACGGTGTATGAGGTGCTCCGCTGCAGGTGTGGCAAGATATACCGCGGTGAGATAATTGAAAAGAGGGAGCTTCCAAAGCGGGTTACAGGCGGGTAAGTGCACTATGCTAACCCTGCAGAAAGGCAGGAGGAGAAAGATACCAAGGGTTAGTTTGGGCTCTTTTTGGTTATAAACTCCACTACCCGCTTCGCAGCCTCTTTCGCTTGACGCACGCAGTCGTTTATTCCAACGCCGCGATAGGCGTTGCCCGTGAGCACCACACCAGGAAAATCGCGCAGCCTTGCCTCAATGCGCTCAAGGCGAGCTGCGTGTCCTACCAGGTACTGAGGAATTGCCCGCTGATGGCGGTATATCCGCACCATCTCAGGCTCGGCGTCTATGCCCATGGTATCGCGAAGGTCTCGCCTGCACGCCTCGATGAGTTCCTCGTCGCTGAGCAGCGCCTTCTCCTCGGCGCGAGCGCCGCCCACCATCATGCGCAACAGCGCCTTGCCCTCAGGCGCACGGTGGTCGAACATGCTGGAATCCCACAGACAACCGAGTATGGTCTTGCCCTCCTCGTGGGGCACAAGGAATCCAAAGCCATTGAGGTCGTGCTTAATCTCGCTGCGCTCGTAGCCAAAGGCCACGACGGCGAGCTTTGTGTATGGAATACCACGTAGCTCCTCCGCAACTTTTGCGTCCAGGCTCTCAAGCATGGATGCGGCGGCATAGGCTGGAGCTGCCACAACCACGGCATCGCATGCTACACTTCCCCTCTTAGCGAGGTGCACTACGTAGCCGTCTTCTGAGCGCTCTATGCTCGCTGCCTCCTTACCCAGGAGGAGCTTATCCTCCAAGCGAGAGGCGAGGGTCTGGGTCAAGTACTCTATGCCCTCAGGGAATGAGGTGAGCACACCTCCGGGACCAGCGGCGCTTCCTGGCTTGTAGACCCGCTTTCCCTGCTTCTCGAGCTCAGCCAGCTTCTTCTTCATCTCCTTTGCCTTCTTCATGCGCTTGAGTGCAGCGCGCATCAGGCTTCCGTTGCCCTCCTTCTCAAGCGCAGCCATCACAGGGAAGGCGCTCTTCAGGCTCATTTTATATGGGTCGCCAGCGAAGACGCCGCTCACCATCGGCGCAACCAGCTTGCGCAGCGCTTCCTCGCCCAGGTGGCGCCTGACAAAGCTTGCAATGGTCTCATCCTCCTCCTTCGCTGGCTTTGTAAAGGGCTCAAGCGCCATGCGGAGCTTCCCCTTCCAGGAAAGTATGTCGGAGAAGAGGAAGCCCACAGCGCTCGCTGGTAGCTCACGCAGCCTGCCATCAAGGTATATGAAGCGTCTGCGCGCAATATCCTTGCTGGGCATTAAGCGAGAGCTTATCCCCAGGTCATCGCACAGCTCCAGAGTCCAGGGCTTGTTGTCCAGAAAGCCGTTGCTCCCGGCTTCTATCACATACCCCTTATAATGCTCACTCCTTATCTTCCCACCAGTGCGATTGGAAGCCTCCAGAAGGGTTACATCAACCTCTTCCCCAGCCTCTTGAGCGAACTTCCTAACATAAAAGGCGGCAGTTAAGCCTGATATTCCTGCGCCTATTACTGCAACGCTTTTCATAAACTCACCTACTTTATTTTTCTTTAACTATTTAAAAAGTCTTACCATAAAGGTTGTTCGGCTTGGGGGTGAACAAAATCATAAATTTTTTCAAATCTTTATATTCAGATATGACAGCAGGGAGGTGACATGAAGAAGGCGGAGGAAACTCCTCAAGCCACAGGCGCACAGCCCAAGGAAGCATGCGGCCCAACTGCTCTGCTCCTGCTTGTGCTACTTCCCCTAATTCCCAGGCTCAGGAGGGTGGTAGGATGAAGTATGAAATAGGCCCGTAACCCCCAGCTGAGCTAGGGGATTAATGTCTGGTCACCAGCTCAGCCAGCGCTTCTATGAACTTTGGCGATGTGTTAAGGGACTCACTCCTTCTGAAGTGCTCTATCCCCAGCTTCCTCGCAAGGGCAGAGTACTGGAAGTCTATCTCATAAAGCGTCTCTATGTGGTCTGAGACGAAGCTCACGGGCACAATCAAAACGCTTTTTTTGCCCTCTTTTGCCAGCTGACGAAGTACCTCCTCTACGCTTGGGGAGAGCCACTTTCCGAAGCGAAGACCGCTCTGATACGCTAAGCGATAGCTCTCCAGCTTGGCTCGCTCAGCAACGCCCTCGCAGGTGGCCAGCACCTGCTCCTCATACGCATCTCGCTTGGCCATGCTCTCTGGCAGAGAGTGAGCCGAGAATATAACCTCCACCTCCTCGCCCCGCGGAAACCTTTCAATGGCTGCAGTCACCTTCTCCGCCAAGGCGTCGAGGTAGGGCGGAAAATCTCCCCATCTCTCAATATAGCTCACCTCAAGCTCTGCATTTAGCTCGGCGATGGCGCGCTCCATCTCTTTTATGCACGTGCCCGTCGTTGCGCCAGCGTAGTGGGGGTATAAGCTCAGCCCTACCACATCCCGTATCCCGGCTTTAAGCACATTCTCAATAGCTTCGCTGATGAAAGGCTTGGTATAGCGCATGCCCAGAAAAACCTCATAGCTTGAGCCAAGCCTTTTCTTGAGCGCTGAAGCCTGGGCTTGAGTAATCGCTGGCAGAGGTGAGCACCCGCCTATTAAAGCGTAGCGCTTTTTCACCTTCGGCGCGCGCAGGGTGGAGATTAACCAAGCAAGGGGCTTCTGGAGGGGCTTTGGGAAGGGCACAACCTCCGGGTCTGAGAAAAGGTTGTAGAGGAATGGCTTAACCGCCTCCAGCGAGTCGGGTCCACCCATGTAGAGAAGCACCACTGCCTTCTTGTACATGGGTAAAACTCGCTCTACGGTAATAAAAAGTTACGGCAGGGGCGTAAGTATATACCCCTCGGCTACGCTACCAATTACAGCGCAGCTTCCGTGATGCCAGCAGTAACTCGCCACGTATGCGCAGGTTACGGCGTCGAGGAGATCCTCGTAGCGCTTAAGCGCTTTACCGCGCAACTTATCCACCTTTACCCCGAGAATCTCCTCAGGTATATGCAGCGGCGGCTTGGCTTTGGCTAAAGAGCTGAGA
Organism: Candidatus Pyrohabitans jungbluthii; assembly: GCA_002010065.2. Taxonomy (GTDB): domain Archaea; phylum Hydrothermarchaeota; class Hydrothermarchaeia; order Hydrothermarchaeales; family BMS3B; genus Pyrohabitans; species Pyrohabitans jungbluthii. The sequence goes on from MTMD02000002.1 coordinate 527,452, forward strand.
AGCTCCTGATATCGCCTGAACTCGCGATAGCGCTGCTCGTAGCTTCTCCCTGGGCGAGCCTTGTACTTCAGGGTCTTATCCAAGCCAAAGATTGCCACCATCGCAGAGTGGGGAAAAACCTCGGCAAAAGCTCTCCCCACCAACGGCGCGGCAAGCTTGGGATTGTTCACGAAGCCAGCGTTTTCCAGAAGCTTTGCAAGCCTCTCACCACGAATCTCGCCGTAGCGCTCAAGCAGTCGACGATTGACAGGATAAACCCCTGCTTCGTAGCGCCTGAATAGCTTGGCTATGCGGCGATCGCATTCTCTGCTCCCGCTGGGGTTGGGCACCACCAGCGGAGCATCTATGGCGACAAAAACCGGAGCCTCGCCTACCGCAGAGAGGATGTAGGAGGTGATTTCCTCGACGCTGCGAAGCTCCTGCTCCCACCTCACAAGTTCACCGCCGCAGGCTATGGCCACCGCCGTAGTATTGCGGGGCGACCAAGCTAAATCAACGCCCACGAAGAACATGGGTATAAATAGCAGGGGAGCAAATATAAAGTGATGCGCACCGCTGAGGTTGAGGCGAAGCTTGCAACACTTGAGAAAACACTCAATGAAGCTGAGTTCTGGAGGCTGGTCTCCAGGGTAAAGCGCAGCAGACCTCTCGCAGAGAAATATGCAGAGCGCATCGCACGCATAGATGCTGATATATTCATGCGACGCGCCAAGCTCAGGGTAGGCATAGCTACAGGAAGCGCTGCAATGCTCCTCTTAGCTGCGATTGCTGCGCTTCTCCTACTTTTCGCCCCTTCTCTAGGAGCTAACCTCCATGGCTTAATCATACTCCTCGCCACATTCCTGCTTATGACTGCACTTCACCCCCTTGCCCACCTCGCCGCTGGAAGAGCGCTGGGGATTCGCTTCCTATTCTACTTCCCTAACGGACCAGCGAAGATAGAGCCCACGCTTAAGGTAGACTACGCAAGCTACCTCAGAGCATCGCCTCAAGCGAGGGCAGCCATGCACCTCGCCGGCATAGGTGCAAGCATCCTTGCTACGCTCGTGGGTTTCCTCGCCGCGTATAGCACGCAGGCGCCAAGCTTCGCTACCATCACCTTAGCGGCGCTGCTCCTCCTCAACACCCTCTTTGAATTTTCGCCATCGTTGCTCGTGAAGCTGGGCTTCAAGATATTCAGGAAATCCGACGCCTACCGCGCCTTTCGAGAGCTCAGGCTGAGAAAGGAGCAGAGCCGCGCATGATGCACCCGATACCTGTAGCTACCCAGGCGATGAGAGGTTTTGGATTGGATGAAAATTTAAATAAATAAAAATATTTTCAAATAACATAATACAGTTAACATAGATATACACTAATACGCTATAACGAATTGAATAGAAGCACCTTTGCAAAAGGGCCGAGAAGATAGATATTGAAGAGGGATGAAATTATGGATATAGGAGAGTCAAAAATTGCAGTTTGTGCAGCAATATTGCTCCTGCTCATGCCTCAAGTCTTTGCTGTGAGCTTTGATGAGATACGCAGCGCAGGCGAGAAGTACTCTAAGGGCGAGGCTATTATGGTGGACGGCCCCTTCTACGTTGAGGGCAAGCCCTACTACGTTGTTGAGTACATGTTTCAGCGGGAGAGGCGAGCGGCACTAGTTTATGACCCCTCGACGGGGGACTTTGTAAAAGACCGCGAAACCATGCGGCGCGTCTTCGCCACCAAGGATTTAAAGTTATTAACGCTCATGGACCCGCTTTTTTACGCTATTGGAAACAGCTCAAAGATTCCACTTGCTGCCAAGTACGAAACCCAGAACGTGAGAAATTTTGCCTCCTTTTCAAGCATAACTCCCGAGGAGAGGGTGCTCCTTGAGAGGTTTCTCAGCGCCTATGAGCGTGTGATGGAGGACGTTAAGGAGGTCACAGAGCTTACAAATCAGATGCTTTACCCGGGCGATGCCTATCACTTCGAGTTCTCCCGCAGGGAGCCCAACATCGTGATTGAGGTTTACAACACCTCAGCGGAAGGCAACTACTCCTATGAGGGTTTCCAGAGGCTCATAGAAGCCTACGAAAGACTTTATGAAGACTACCTTGCCATGGCAGTGGCACTTAACCATTTTGCAGGCGGACTGGAAGACTACCCTCCAGGGGCGACGATACGCGAAAAGTGGGGGGTAATTATTACAAGGGAGGATATAATTGAGGAAATCAGACTGATTAAGAAGAATGCGGATCACATACAGGCTGAAATTGAGCTGAGAAGGGGCATCCTTGAGTACGACTATGCAGACCTGATCTCCAAAGCATACGAGAGACTGGGCGTTGGCGAGAAAGAGGCTCCCAGAAAAGCTGTGTGTGGCCCCACTTTCATCTCCCTTTTACCTCTCCTTGCCCTAGCTCTTCGAAAGAGTAATGCAAGGCGCACTGCATTGGTTCTCCTCATTCTTCTGACGCTTATCTCGGGCTATGCAGGTGCCTTTGAAGTTCCCTCTGCAGAGGAGCTCATATCCCAGAAGATTTCGCTGGAAGAAGTGAAGAATGTTTCGATCAAGATTGAGGCGCGCGGCATAACAGAAGCCGAAGCACGGGAGATTCTAGCAGGCTATCCGCTACTTCTCCGCGGGGAGAGCGTTGTGGTTAAAGGTCCCTTCTATGAAGGCGGCGTGCCCAACTATCTCTTCGAAATTTACCGCGGCGATGCTCCTACTGGCTACGCATTTATGGTTAACTGGGAAACAAAGCTTCTGGTAAGCAGCCAGCGCGACGCTTACCGTTTGCAGAAGGCGCATTTCCTTGCAGACCTGGTTAGGAGGCACCCTCTCTATGCGCAGGCAAACGCAGAAGCGATAGAAAGCGCTGCGCACAACGCAACTCTACCGCCTCTTGAGATTTTCCTCATGAATCTCTCTGAGAACATCAAGCTCGGAAAGAAGCTGGAAGAGGAGCTAATAAGGGAGCCGAGTTTTGACAAGGTGGTCAACCTTACTCAGGTCTACCTCCAGGGCTTCATTCTCATACACAACATAGAAGCCTTAACTTCGCCAGAAGAGGCATTAAACCTCACCTCAGGCTTCTCAGCAAATAAGCTTTACCTTGAAGCTTATGCGAGGGCTATGCGCGGTTTAAGCGCTGACGAGTACTTTGAGGCAAGGAGGGCGATGTACAGAGGGAGAACTCTAAACAGGATACCGCTGATGTATAAGCTTAGCGCCCTCGGCTTAAGGCCGTCGAAGGCGCAGGTGGTGCACGACCTTACCAGCGACCTCATTTATGACAACATCTTTTTGTGGCGTCTTGGCAAAAAGGTAGACCCACGGCTATTTGCCAGACTTGCCTATAAAGAAGGCACTGCTTCACTCCCCTCGGTGCTGGAGGAGGAGAGGGGGTGAAACCTTGAATAAGCCCTATCTTTTCTCCCTGAGCTTTGCAGCGGGTGCATTGCTAATAGCCTCGGCAAGGAAGCTCTCCTTTGTATTGCCCTATGAGGATCTCTCTTTGGCTCTGCTTTTGTTCCTCACCGCCCTTGGCTTTTTGTGTGGCTACTACCCAGGCGGGACGATTTCAAAAAGAGGCTTGGCGTTCCTTTTTTTTGCAGCCTCTGCAGCACCTCTGGCTCTTGCAAGTCTTCCCAGCTTTATCGCGGACGGTTACTTAGGCTTGCTTACGGTGCTCTTCTTCTCAGCCATAGTGGGAAAACTCTTCCGCTTGCATATCTTCTCTGGCTCAGATGCAGAGGCTGTGCTCTGGGGCATAGCCTTAGCCTTTCTTGCATCGCTCTTTCTTCTGCCAAAGCCGGGTTTGGATACTCTTCTCATATTCGCCTCCATCGCCCTTGCATCCTCAGGTGCGTACCTGCTGTACTCCGGCAGGTATGAGGATGTGAAATTTGAAAGAGCCAGTTTTTCAGCAGAGGCGATGTCTGCCTTCCTCGTTGCGATGCTTTTCTCAACCTTTGCATTCTCTTATTCAAGGGCTGCGGCATGGCTCATCGGCTACACCGGCATTACCTTCTTAAGTGCAGGTGTGGCATTTTTTATTGCAATAGCCGCCGGATATTTCCTCGCCGCAAGGAGGCTGGGTTCCCTATCCATAACTGTAGCCCTCTCCGTCCTTCCTGCGGCACTCTTCGTGAGCCTTTTAGCCTTGCCGTACTTATCGTCTGCCTTCTCTGGAGGCTCGGTGCTTCGTCTTCTTCCCCTTTTCCTGCTATCCTCCCTCCCAGCCGGAGTGGCTTTCGGGATTCTGACGTGCTCAATTCCGGAGAGAATCCCAGACTCGCGTTTTGTGGTTATCTCCCTTGCCCTTCCATTTGGTTTGCTTCTGGACCTGCTCTTAGCTTCGTTTTTGGGTACTAAAACAGAATTCTTCTTTATTCCCCTTGCTGCTCTTTCTCTAGCCTTTTTCACCGCCTTTAAGCGAGCGGCGCTCGGCTCACGCAGCGTGGTCACCTTCCTTGCCCTGAGCCTCCTTGCCGGAGGGGGCGCAGGTATTGTAGCCAGCGACGCTTTTGCCCAGCCGCCCCAGTTAGCCTACCAGCACGAAAGCATGGGTGAGCTGCTCCAGGTTTTCAGGGAAGACGGAGTAACCAGCCTTAAGATAAATGGATATGAGGCTGCGAGTGATAGGGAGGCTCAGCGGGAAGCAGAAGCTTTCGCGGGATACGCTGCGATGTTTCTCCATGGTGGCGAGGCTGAGAAGGTGCTTATGCTTGGTATAGGCGGCGGCTTTGCTTTGCGGGCGGTGGAGTATTTTGATGTTGAAGAGATACATGCGGTAACCAGCGCCGCGCAGGCTGAGGCGGTGGCAGCTTTCTTCTCAGCAAAGAATGAGCTAGCCCTTGAGGATGAAAGGCTTTCCTTCAGAAAGGGAAGCGCCCTGAGATACCTCCTGCGCACTCCCGAAAGCTATGACGTAATCATCTCCCTGCCTCCCCCTCCTTGGAATTCTAACAACCCTGCCTACACCAGAGAGTTCTATCTCCTTGCAGCGCAGCATCTCAAGCAAGAGGGAGTCTTTGTCACGAGGCTTCGAAACCTTGAGTATGGGGAGGAGGAGTTCAAGGTTGCGATAAGAACCTTTATGGATATCTTTCCCCACTCCAGCATGTGGTATGCCGATGGTGATGTAATTCTCGTTGGAAGCGAGGCACCAATGAATATAAACTACACGCACATTCGGAAGGTTATTGTTAACAGCCCAGCGAAGCCCGGTTACAGGACCCTATTTAAGGGTGCAACTTATACAGATTCAAACCTTGTGGATGAGTTCCTGAGCAATCTTTTAATGAGTGCCTCGGAGCTTTATGATTACTCCTATGAGGCGGAGGTAAATACCATATCATCGCCGGTACTTGAATTTTCAACCGTGCGCAACCTTTATGTCAAGCCAAATAAAACGCTGGTGGGCAACGTACTCCTCTACAAACTTTCGAGGCAGGGAAATCCCCTTATCTACCCTGCCCTTGAGGGGCTCTACTCGCGGGATGGCTATAATATAAGGCTCCACTTCCTTAGCCTTGAGGCGAGCTTTGACGAGGACTGGAGTGAAGATTTTGTTGGCTACGTTTTCCGCTACCGGCCTTTAGCCACCCCTAAGGGTGTAAAGTACCTAAAGTCCTACACGAAGCGAGCCACTTTTGTGAGAGGCAATGAAAGCCTCAGATTCTACGCCTTCGAGTCCCGTGCATATTCCCTCAGCCGCGGTATGGCAACTCGGGAGGAGATACAGCAGGAGGTTAGGCAAATCCTTGAGGACAGACTTTCCTTTCTGAACCAGAGGAAGACAAAGGAAAGTGTGGTTCTGGTTGGCGAGGAGGAGGGCATACTCATGCACGGCGCGCGGGAGGCTTCGCAGGAGAAGAGCATTCTTCTGGGGTGGTTCTGCAGAGAAAACAAGGAGATATACGTGGTGAGCTACGAGTATTCTGGGAAGGAAAAGCAGGTGATACCTGCAAGCATTGCCTGCGTGCATTAATTATTCTGCGAGGAGCTTGTCACCGAATAGTTTGCGGCTCTCCTCTCTTAGAAGCTTCCGGTGGCTTAGGTAAAGGAACTCTGCAGTATCGTCAGTTATAATCGGTGTGTCCTCCTCAACCTCAATGGGATAATGGGGTATGTAGAAGGGCTCGGGTGAGGCGTAAAGTATTGAGATGTCTTTTTGAGCAGGAAGCTGGGCATATACGTAGGGAAACACCTGCTTCAGAGTTTTGTAAACAGCCTTCGCCAGCTTTGCCCTGCGAGGATCTCCAGGAGTCACCACCACAACCACGCCCTTTTCGCTTAGCTTGCCTTTCACATCCTCAAGGGCCTCTCTGCTTAAAAGATTAAAGGCGGGAGCAGAGAAGGTATCTATTACGATAAGGTCGTACTTTTTCTGTGTACCCCTGATATAGCGTCTTCCGCTGTCTATGGTTACACTACCTGAGTAGCTGAAGTATTTTTTAGCGACCTCAGCTAAGCCTGCGTCAGCCTCAATCACATCAAGGGCTAAGCCTGCGTCTTGCAGGTTTCTCGCCAGGGTGCCACCCCCCAGGCCTATTAAAAGCCCTCGTTCCACATCTGGAATCACATCCGTATATATTCTATTAGTATATTCAAAGCAGGAACCTCGGCTGGAGAGGTCCATGCAGGAGCGCACCTCCCCGTTGACCAGGAGGTAACGCTTTGCCTCCTGCTCAATCACCTTTATCTGTCCCACCGCACTTTCCTCCTCGTGGACTATCCGCGGGTCCTTCGCTGGCATTAAGTTGAAGGTGTAGTAGTTGTGGGCAACCAGAATAAAAAACAGGGCTACAGCAAGCTCAGCTTTTTTCATGGTAACATAACCAATAGCTGCAAGCACCATTAGCAAAATGGCAGAGAGTGTGAGTATGTGTGAAATATTTAGGGCAGGGAGGTAACCAATTACAATTGCAGCAGAGAGTGAGCCCACGCCAGCGATGCCCAAGAACCTTCCTGCAGCCTCACCCGCCTCTCCTTTGCTGAGCCTTATGCAGTAGGGCAAAACCATGGTGAGGAGGGTTATGGGCAGAGCGAAGAGGAGCAGAGAAGACATTAAAGCGCCTGCTCTAACTCCCAAAGGCGACGTCAGGAGAAGAACCTTTACCTTCACCAGAGGTATGAGCAGCACAAGTACGCCCGCCAGGAATACTATGAGGTAAAGCGCTCCCTCCCCGGGCAGGCGGCGGGCAAGCTTCCCTCCCACAAAGTAGCCTAGGGAGATTGAGGCCAGGGCTGCGTATAAAAAGGATGACCATACATAAAGCGTAGCTCCATAGAAGGGTGCAAGTATGCGCATCCCCGCTATAGTGAGGGTTATTAGAACGGCGCCGGTGAAGAAGGCGGTAATGTAGAGTTTTTTCATGACTTGGTTATTGCTATCGGAGTATTTAAAATTTCAAGTAAGCCACACGTTTTAACCGAATCTGAAGTTATAATGAGAGTCAACTCTGGGTCTTAGAGCAATGCTTAATGTTGCCTTTTGACACTACTAAGACTGTCGATGCTAAAGTACCTAATGGTGGCACGTACCTCCTACCAGCCGCCGCTCCTGAGCCAATACTCGGGGTCCTGCATATACATTTCCGCTCTCCCACCCGTAATTGGTCCCATTATTATAGGGGGTGTAGTATTCAGAGAAACTCCAAGATTCGTTAATACCGGTCAGAAAGTCGTCTTGTAGCACCACAGTCTGCGCTTCGGCACTCACACACCCACCCAAAAACTGATAAAAACACAAGACATGCCAATGGAACTGGAATCAATGTGTTCCTCATACTCAACCTCCTCCTTTTTCAATTTTTGTCATGACTAAAACCCAAGATTTTCCCTGAATCCCCATCTTTACCAACTCCAATTGTTAGTTAAAGTTTCTTTATATTAAAGCTCGTTTAAAGCTCGTAAGGTGTATAAAAAGTTTACTACAGTTTGACAAAAATTTACATGGTAGAGAGGCGGTGCTACCTTAAAATAATTAGTAAATTTCTGGATCTTATAACGAGTCTTGAATATTCGTAAATTTTACTCGTCCAAGAAATCTATGGCTATGCCCTTAGAAAATACCACTTAGCACCCAGTTAAATAATGGGGGGCTACACCGAGAGAAAAACATTTAAAGGAGTTGGTACACACATACCACCACCCGGAGGTCGAGAAAAATTTTAAGGCCGTGATAGAAAAGTTTATAAAAAAAAAGTTTAATAATATTTAATCATATTAGCAAAGTGTGTATAGGATAGGTGTGGGCCACATGTCGTTGTCATGGAATAAAGGCATTGTACTGATAGTGTTGCTTCTAAGCATCTCAGTGGTTTATGCAGCTGACCAGTTCTATTCGATTAAAGGTGGCCCCACTTACAACGGCTCAAGCGATGGCTGGGTTATGGTTTGGGATGCAGGAGCAACTCAGGACAGCTACCTTAGAGTTGCCTTCTCTGTTAACCGCCCAGCCTACAAGCTTGGAAAGACTGTTTCGGTAATGATACGTACCGACGGCTATTACTCCAGAGACTCTGGCTGGTGGTATACAGAGGGTGGCGCAAGTGTTGATTATGTAAAGTTTTACTATCCGAACGGCACACTTATAAAGCAGCTCAGCGGTACCACTGGCAGCGACGGCGTGTGGAAGGACGACACCGCCTTAATGCTCACAAAAGACATGCCCATGGGCACCTACAAGGTGGAGGCGAGCGTAACTAAAGGCACGACAACTGTGGGGGATGATGCTGGAGGCTACATGACCATCTACTTCGACGTCGGAGGAGAGCTTCACCTCACGGTTAATACAAATGCAAGCACAGATAGCAGAGGAAGGTTTGTAGCAGCAAACGGCTCGGTGGTTAGAATTTATGGGCAAATCCTTCAGCCCAATGGCGACGTGTTCAGCAGCACCACAGTACCTTCGGGAAGTGCTGTTACTGTAAGGCTTGGAATAGTTAAGCCCGACGAGAGCTATACATACATGACCCAAACAACAACCACTGGCGACTATTCCTTTGATGTTCTCCTTGACCAAGTGGGACATTACTTCTTTGTTGTTACCGCCAACTGCACAGTAGGCGGTCCGATTACTGGCATCAAGTACGTTGTATGTGAGGGAAGAAATCAGACAAATATTATTTCAACGGGAGAGTGGCCAGCGGCGGGGGGCTCCTTCGCATCCTCTCCTCTCGCAATTAGCGTGGCGGTGATTCTTGCAATAATATCAGCTTACTACCCAGGGGGTATGCTGTATAGGCGGCTCAGGAAGTAATCACGGTAAGTGCAGAGGCAGCATGAGAAGAGGGCTGGTGTTAGTCTTTACTTTAGCTGTGCTTTTCTCAGTTTCGCCTGTGCATGCCAAGGTTACAAACTGGAACGTCAACATAGAGTTCAGAGATACCGCCAACAATATAATAACAAGCATACAGCCCGGGCAGACCTTCTATGTGAACATAAGCGTCACCGCCTCCAGCGACACCGGCGAAACCTATCCCATGGCGAAGCTGAGCATCCCCCCGGGCTTTACCATAATACCCAAAAAGATAAACGACGGCACCTACGACATTGAAGAACACAGCGTTCATTTTTACAGTCTTGAAGCAGATGGAGACTGGTATGTTACCGGCTCCAGCCTGGCAGATGGCACAAACTGGAACACAGGCTGGGTTGTTAAGGCTGACGACTACTTAATTCCCGGGAAAAACTACACCTTCTTTATTGCGATGTATGACGAGGACACCACAGGCGGTACCAAAACGAGTTACTATGAAAACTTCCCTGCCTACTACCAAGGCTGGGGTAATAAGTTTTACAAGGATATTTACGTCCAGCCCACTATTTCCACCCTAACGGTAAGTGTGAACTCGACCACCTACGACATAGGTGGAGGCGTAACCGTAGAGGGCTTCAAGATAGGCGACACCGTGCTCATAAGCGGCACCACTGAACCTAACGCTAATGTAAACATTACTATTTGGAAGCCCCAGTACACCATTGGCGCAAAAATCACAACCACAGCGGATGGTAGTGGGAACTTCCAGGCAACCTACACCCTGACGGAAAACTGGGACAGGCGCGGTATATATACCGTTGAAGTGATAGCCTACAAGGCTCCCAACCTCATAGCAAGAACCAAAATAAACTTCTACGTTGGCGACAACATAGCTCAGAACGATAAAGCTTTCAGAAGCAAAAGGGTTTCCCCTCCTGACATAAGCTACTCCTGCGGCGATTGTCATACCGCCGTATTCTTCAACTACAGCGTTATGAGCCAGGCAGACCAGATTAATCCTGGCAGTGAAGGGACACCTGATCCACATAAGGAGCATCCTTACCGCTCACCCCCAACAGAGAATTGCGACTGGATTCATTGGATTCACGACCCTCTGCCGGAATTTAATGAAAGCAGACTGGCTTCCGGTGTGTTGTTAAAGCAGGATCGCGTTACTGCTGGAAGAAGCTACACACAGCCTGGAGAGATTACCCACCTTGCCGAGTGGGAGAGGGATGATGACATACCTCCACCCTATGCGATTACCGAGTTTTATGCAGAGCCATTAAATTATCCTGACTCCGCTGGTGAGTGGACTGCTTGCAGTATGTGCCACCTGAATGTTCGTGGCTACTCTTACGTGAGGACTGACAACACTCTCACTTGCACACCAAAGGGCAACAACCGTCCGGGATGTCACGTTGTTGAGAGGGAGGGAACCCATAAATACACACCTTCCTGCCAGAACTGCCACGTTCCTTCGGGAAAGAGCTTGAAGGATGTTGAGCTTCCCAACTGCCTCAAGTGCCATGCTATTAAAAACTATTGGGAATATGGCGTAGGCACTTCCCACGCCACTGACAGTAGTGGCAGTGATATTACAGATGCTGTAATGGCAGATGATGAGAATGTTTTTAGATTGGATACTTCGGGGCAGTATGTTGAGGCAAATATCTCCGCTCCCTTCAGAGAGAAAGCCCTTCAGGTTATAAAAATCGGAGTGAACTGGAACGGCACAACCAGCGGAGGTGCGGGCAATCAGCAGATAGAGCTTCAGTACCTCGACGTAAATGGTATATGGCAGTCCGCAGGGTTATCTCCTGCTCGGACTACGCCTTTTGAAGCGACAGATTACTTCATTATTAAGAACACCTCAGACCCGAGCTTAACAAATCCCGCCGGGCTGAATGAGCACGGTGAGATTGTGGTAAGGGTTGTATATCCAACCGATGGCAATTCTAAAGAATTTGCTGATATTGATTATATCTTCATGGACATTCTAGCGGATGATTCAATTGCCCTCGAAGGTGCCCACGAGGGTGTGGAGTGCCTCAACTGCCACGGGCACAGCCACAACGCAACCAGGCAAATCTACTGTACCTCCTGCAAGGGTCAGAAGCTTGCCCCCGAGGGTGAGCACGTGTGGCAGAAGAAGAACGCCACCGGCGGGGATATAATAGAGGGGGTGAACACCTCCCTGTGGTGTACAGAGTGCCACGGTGGATATGGGCACACCTCAATAACAAATACGCCTTCCTGCGCCAAGTGCCACAATCCGAGCGTTGCCAACAAGTCTTGGAAGCGGTATTCTTATACCGAAATTCCGCCGTGGGGTCTGGACAACATCCATGGCAGAGCTAACCTCTTCTGCGAGGATTGTCACATTGATAATCACAACGTCACATTGCCCAGCTGCAACGCAGAGGGCTGCCATATCGCCAATATTTCTGATACTGTACCCAGCTCGGGCTACTACGCCACCTGGGACGACTCCACAAAGACTCACGACCCGAGCCACAGCAGCGGTACAAACTATACCATAGAGATGCACGCATACAATGCCAGTGGTTGGTATGGCAAGAGTGACAAGAAATGGGGTGCCACCTGCGATGAGTGTCACAACAACCATACAAGTGAGGTTTACCTCAAGCTTGAGAACAAGTGGATAAATGCGAGCACCGATTCTATGGTACACTCCACCAACAGAAGTATAGCCGAGATGGTGCCCTACAATGAGAGTTATGCTTCCTACGATGCAAAGTGGTGTGTTGACTGCCATCAGGATAGAGGAAGCCACTATGGGTGGAGTTGTCTTGACTGCCACTATCGTGATGACGGCGACGACACGTTTAAGGAGCCTGCCTTCCACAGCGCTAAAATCGCAAAGTCTGGTGGGGGCGGCCCCAACTGTATAGGTTGCCACGACATTGGAGGCAGCGCCACCCACATTATAAACGTCACCGCCTTAAATCTGAGCGTTCATGGCGGAATAGTTACCAATTCAAGTACTTATTCCACGTATGGCTTGAATCAGAGCTGCTACGCGTGCCACACCAGTGATGGTCAGGCACCTGATGACATGGGCGACCGTTACAACAACCCGTGGACATGTGTTGACTGCCATACCAGCGGAGGTGCAAAGGCTGGTGCCTATGGTGCGCCCATAGTTAGTGAGCACTATCGCAGTGGAGATAATATAACTGCTGTTGGTTATGCCAGCACCGACGTACTCAGCTGCCTTGCATGCCACCAGAATGCCACTGATGCCAGCCTGAGGGACTTCATGCTCATCCCTGCCAACGATCCAAATGAGGGTAGCTCCGTCTCAGATGTTGATGGAGATGGGATTAAGGGTGGCAACATAAGCTTCTACCACTATGGTAAGGATAACAGCTGGTTGAGAACAGGGCCTGGTGGCAGCACTTCCTGTCAGTTCTGCCATCAGAACAACAGCATCTTCACTGCAGTAATGAGCGATTCCACTCACAACAGCATGCAGAACCACACTGACAATGCTGTTGTAGACTGTACTGACTGTCATGGTACTGGCTGGATACACAATGCATCGCTCACCAAGCCTGTGCTTACTGCGAGTGATGACAGCGTATGTACAAGCTGTCATACAACCAAGAGCCGGCACAACAGCGCTGGCAACCGCGCCAATGCTGAGGAGGTAAAGTGTATTGCCTGCCACACTGGTGATGTAAACACCTACCAGCCTAGAGACATCCACGGCATAAAGATTATTAACTCCTCGGGTGGTTATGAACAGTGGGGCACCTCTTCTCCAGCGACCTGTGTCACCTGCCACCAGAGCAACCTTGGTGGCAAATTTGCGAACGCTTCGCAGGTACCTTCACCGCTCAATCACAGCCAGGATCCCATTGCTGGGCAGAAGTGGAACAAGACTTCGCAGGCTTACTGGACTCCTGGCGATGATCAGGAGGCGTGCAACTACTGCCATGGCGATTCCAGGCACGAGGCTAATGCACTGGGCAATGCCTCAGCTATAGAGGATTCGCTGAGCAGGAACGCCACTGACCTCAGCACCACCAGCTGGTGTGCTGGTTGCCACTACTCGGAGGCGAGCAACTACAACGGCACTGCCTTCTCGCCTCAGCCGCCCGAGATAATCACCTGGGGTGGCACAGCCAATGATGGCACAAGCTTCCAGAACCACAGCGGCTACCTCTCCAGTGGATACGACGATAGTGTGTGCACCTCCTGCCACAGTGGTAGCACCTCTTCGACTGCGCTGTATCCGCACAACGTTTACGAGGGCGTCGCAGGCGGTCCCAACTGCATAAGCTGCCACGACATAGGTCAGAGTGGTGCTCCCAAGCACATCAACTTCACCGCTGTAAATTCAAGCGAGAATATTCACTTTAATCTGAACAATGCCACTCCTGTGAGTTATGATCCTGTTAACAGGATTTGCCTTGGCTGTCACAGCAGCGATGGAAGCGAGCCTGCGAGTGGACATCCCACAGGCTACAAGTCGCCTTATACCTGCGTAGACTGCCACGTTAACTCGCCACCTGCCCATGCAAGCAATGCTCCGCAGGTAAGGGAGCACTACCGCAATGGCAGCGAGGTGAAGGCGGTTACGGACGCAGCCAGCGACGTGCTCAGCTGCATTGCGTGCCACCAGAACTCTACCACAGCAAATACAATGCTAATACCAGCCAACGATCCTGACTATGGCAGCTTTGATGCCGATGGAGACGGAGTTAGTGGCGGCAACATAAGCGCCTCTCACTATGGCAAGAAGCGCACTGATATTGTCAGTGGAGGCGTAACAAGCTGCGCCTACTGCCACCAGAACGCTGGAAGCGAGTTCGCTGGTGTGTTCAACAAGAGCGGTAATGCAGACATGCTTAACCATACTGACAACACCGTGGTAGACTGCACAGACAGTAACTGCCACTCCTCTGGCAGAATTCACGACTCTGCCTTAACCAAGCCGCCTACGATGTACAACAACACCTACTGTACCACATGCCACACTGGCAAGGAGCTTCACGGCAGTAATACCATAACAGGAATAAGTCCACAGGGCAGCGGAGTCAACTGCTATGATTGCCATGCCGATGAAAACAAAGAGGTTGCTCCCATTCACGGCATAAGCTACATAAACACCACAGGCGGCTTCACAGTTTGGGATAACTCCAGTGCAGCCACCTGCAAGACCTGCCACCAGAGCAGCGTTGCTGATGCTGCTATAGGAGCAACTGCGCCCAAGATACGCTCACCGCTTCACCACAGCGATGATCCCATAGCCGGATGGAAGTGGAACGCCTCTGGGTACTGGAATGACACCAACAGTGTTGAGTACGATGACTCCTGCTACTTCTGCCATGGCAGCGTGAAGCACAGCGCCAACGCCATGGGCTTAATAGTTACCAACAACGTGACTGGGAGCAACTCCTACAACACCTCCAGCTTCGACACAAGCTACTGGTGCGCCAACTGCCACTACAGCAACAGCGCTGACAACTATGCAGGCGACCTCTTCACGCCTAAAGTGGTTGAGATAACCTCCTGGCCAGTGAACTCAAGCGATGGGCAGCAGGAGTTTGTGAACCATACCAGTTACATCTCATCAGGTCATACTGATAGCGTTTGTAAGGGCTGCCACGGTGGCTTTGCACCTGAAACCACGGGCGACTTTGCCCACGACGTGGCTATAGGTGCAGCCGGCGGCCCCAACTGCATAAGCTGCCACGATATTGGCGCCAACCCAAGTGTAACCCACGTGATTAATGTCTCGGCCCTGCAGCAGGGTGTGCACGGCAATATTGATACCCCAGCGGATGACGCTACATATGGCTTGAATCAGAGCTGCTACGCGTGTCACACCAGTAATGGTCAGGCACCTCCAGAAGGAGATATGGGCGACCGGGCCTTTAACCCGTGGACATGTGTTGACTGCCATACCAGCGGAGGTGCAAAGGCTGGTGCCTATGGTGCGCCCATAGTTAGTGAGCACTATCGCAGTGGAGATAATATAACTGCTGTTGGTTATGCCAGCACCGACGTACTCAGCTGCCTTGCATGCCACCAGAATGCCACTGATGCCAGCCTGAGGGACTTCATGCTCATCCCTGCCAACGATCCAAATGAGGGTAGCTCCGTCTCAGATGTTGATGGAGATGGGATTAAGGGTGGCAACATAAGCTTCTACCACTATGGTAAGGATAACAGCTGGTTGAGAACAGGGCCTGGTGGCAGCACTTCCTGTCAGTTCTGCCATCAGAACAACAGCATCTTCACTGCAGTAATGAGCGATTCCACTCACAACAGCATGCAGAACCACACTGACAATGCTGTTGTAGACTGTACTGACTGTCATGGTACTGGCTGGATACACAATGCATCGCTCACCAAGCCTGTGCTTACTGCGAGTGATGACAGCGTATGTACAAGCTGTCATACAACCAAGAGCCGGCACAACAGCGCTGGCAACCGCGCCAATGCTGAGGAGGTAAAGTGTATTGCCTGCCACACTGGTGATGTAAACACCTACCAGCCTAGAGACATCCACGGCATAAAGATTATTAACTCCTCGGGTGGTTATGAACAGTGGGGCACCTCTTCTCCAGCGACCTGTGTCACCTGCCACCAGAGCAACCTTGGTGGCAAATTTGCGAACGCTTCGCAGGTACCTTCACCGCTCAATCACAGCCAGGATCCCATTGCTGGGCAGAAGTGGAACAAGACTTCGCAGGCTTACTGGACTCCTGGCGATGATCAGGAGGCGTGCAACTACTGCCATGGCGATTCCAGGCACGAGGCTAATGCACTGGGCAATGCCTCAGCTATAGAGGATTCGCTGAGCAGGAACGCCACTGACCTCAGCACCACCAGCTGGTGTGCTGGTTGCCACTACTCGGAGGCGAGCAACTACAACGGCACTGCCTTCTCGCCTCAGCCGCCCGAGATAATCACCTGGGGTGGCACAGCCAATGATGGTACCACCTTCAAGAATCACAGTGAATTTGGCATTTCGCCGTCATCATATACTGACGATAAGTGCACCTCTTGCCACAGTGGTAGCACTTCTTCGACTGCGCTGTATCCGCACAACGTTTACGAGGGCGTCGCAGGCGGTCCCGAATGTACCACCTGTCACTATATAGGCAGCGCCAATCCCAACATCAACGTCACCGCCTTCTCTCTGGGTGTGCACGGCAAGATAGTTACCAACTCCAGCACCTTCTCCACCTATGGCTACAACCAGAGCTGCTGGGCGTGCCATGCCACAGATGGTAGTGTAACTCCCAGTGGTCATCCTGATAGGCAGAAGAACCCGTGGACCTGCGTTGACTGCCACACCTCTGGTGGAGCCAAGGCGGGTGCTTATGGCGCTCCAATAGTGAGCGAGCACTACCGCAATGGCAGCGAGGTGAAGGCGGTTACGGACGCAGCCAGTGACGTGCTCAGCTGCATTGCGTGCCACCAGAACTCTACCACAGCAAATACCATGATAATCCCGGCAAACGACCCGGATGAGGGCAGCGCTGACATGATTGATGTTGACGGCGACGGCACCAAGGGTGGTAACCTAAGCTTCTACCACTATGGTAAGAATCGTACTGATTTAATCACAGGAGGAATAACCAGCTGTGAATACTGCCACGTGGGCGGTGGCAATGAGTTTGCCTCGCTCTTCAACAATACTCTAAATACCAACATAACCAACCACACCGATAACAACAACCCCTACTGCACAGGCTGCCACGGCAGCGGAAGGATTCACGACGCAGCCATCTTCAAGACCAGCGTTACCAACAGCACCTTCTGCGTAAGCTGCCACGGCAGCGATGCTGTGCCAAAGCAAGCTCACGCAACAGACACCAGCGAGAACACTCTCGGTAGCGGTGTGCCCTGCGCCGACTGTCACACCTCAGTGCCCAGAGATATCCATGCAGCGAGGTACATCCTTGCAAATGGCAGCTACTCTGCGCCCTACGATAACTCTACCTATGCGGTTGCCAACTGCGTAGATTGCCACCAGCCTGGTGGGGTGCCCTCAGCCAACTCCAAGTTCTCCAGTGCACCCATAATTTCCAAGCCCATGAACCACAGCGATAGCAACCTCTCTGGTCAGAAGTGGGGCAACTACTGGGCTCATGGCGATGATCAGAGCACGTGCAACTTCTGTCACGGTGACACCAGACACAACTCCTCTGGCCTGGGCAAGGCGAGAGTGGTTATGGGAAGCAACTCCCTCAACCAGAGCCTTGACGCTGGCATATGGTGTGCAAATTGCCACTACAAGGTTTCGTCCGAGTACAACGAAACTAAGCTCCTTAACACCTTTGGTGTGCTTCCGCCCGAAATTACCAACTACTCCACGGGTGAGATAAACTTCAGCGATGGTTCAACTTCGCAGAACCATTCTGAGCTCAACCTGGATAGCAACTATAAGGATTCTCAGTGCGACGGCTGCCACGGCTATAACAACCCGATCAAGACCTCTGGTAGCTTTGTGCACCAGGTTGCGGTTGGTAACGTGGGTGCCGAGCCCGGCGGTCCTGACTGCGTGAGCTGCCACAAGCCAGGTGGCTATGCAGAAACCTATAACCACTCCATAGATACTGATGTTATGGAGAGCAGCAGCTACATCCACCGCTACCTCAACAAGGACGCCACCGCAAGCACTTCGCTGAGCACAACCCTCAACAAAGCCTGCTGGGCATGTCACGATCCCAAGGGTCAGGGCGTGGAGCCGGGTGCTAAGGAGCACTACAACACCACCACAACGGCGAAGCGCTGCACCGACTGCCACCTGAGCGGTGCCTTTGGCGCTCCCGTGGTGAGCGAGCACTTCTGGAATGCTCAGGAGATAAAGCTAAATAAGACAACTGCATGTGAGGACTGCCATGCAAGAGCTGAGATGGTGCTCAACCACACCGACCCCTCACCAAGTATAGCCGAGAATGCCACAATGAACGCTTCCCACTACGGCACGAAGCGCAACGATGTCAAGGCAAAGACAGGCAACGGCTACTGTGGCTACTGTCACCAGCAGCAGCATAGCGACTCAACCGCAGCGTTTAACGACCTCTTCAACGATCCGGCGAAGCAGCGCATACCCAGGCACAGCAACGGCACGAGGCACAACTACGATACCTGCGTGAGGTGTCACAACGCTTACAACAGGAATCTACATGATATAACAGTTATAAAGAACAATATAAACACCATAAATTGCTATCTGTGCCATTCTGTAACAGAGGGATGGGCTTATGTCCATGGCTTTGAAAAGAGTAAAACGTTAGACTGCCAGGATTGCCACGTGGGCGACACAGGTACAATCCATCCGATATCCTACATACGCAGCGACGGTACCTATAAGAACTACTCTGTAACCACGCCGAAGAAGGCTGATTGCGTGGACTGCCACCTTGGTTCAAATTCCGCCATAGATACTGCGATGCAGACCTACTATGGTAAGGTTCCGCCAAGATTTGCAACCTTCAAGCACAACCTCTCCACCACCTACTGGAGCACAACAAAGCAGGCATGTCTGTACTGCCACAACCCCGTGCACTGGGAGGCGGTTGGTGTTTCCCGCATTGCTGCAGCCAAGGCTGGAACGAAGTATCGGCAGATAAGGGATGACCACAAGCCTCTCAACAACACCCTCTGGAACACCACATGGTGTGCCTCTTGCCACTACAGCGGCGATAGTGATTACGACGACGTACAATACGTCTTAACCAAATCCAGCCTCTACGGGCGCTCACCTCTGCCACCTGTCATAAGCACACCTTCAAGCCACTATGGCGCAGATATTACTGTAAACTACACCGACGCTAAGTGTGGCGAAAGTACCTGCCATGGTGGAAGCTACACCCCGAGCGACGGGCTTACCCCATTCATGCACAACATAACCAACTGATGAGCAAAAAAGTTAAATATAAAAAAATCTAAAAAATGTTAAAAAACATTAAATATATAGGGTGAAGTGATGAGCGGCCTGCGTATGATGGTGCTGACGCTGGGATTGATGGCTTTGCTAACCTTAGTCATGCCCACAGCGATGGCTAAGTTCAGCGGCCAGCACCAGTTCGTGAATGGAAGTGAGGTGGATTGCGCAAAGTGCCATATTGATGTTTATGATGAGCTTACCGCTAACCCCGATGCGCCTCATGCAAACCGGAGCTGTAAGTTCTGCCATACGTGGGGTAATGAGAGTGCCCCCGGATTCTGGAAGGACCCATTGGGTTTGGATCTTAAATTTCATGCGGCTGCTACTATAGCTTGCGACAATGAATACTGCCATGGCAAGGCAGGAGCTAACGTCACCGCTGAAATAACCAACACCTCCGCGGCGCATACGCCCTTCTACGAGAGCATGCACAACGAGCCATACCTCCAGGGCGGCAATGAAGCCTGCGTTGGCTGCCACACTCAGGTGAAGGTGAACGTCACCATATCTGAAGCCAAGGGCTTCAACATCACTGCAACGAGCAACGGTACCGACTGGAACATAACCTTCAGCATAGTACCTTAAATAAAATTTAAAGGTAATCGAAAAATATTTAAATAAGTATAAACAAAAACAAAATGGAGGTGAAAACACATGAGGAGAGTACTACTCTTGGTGGGTGTGCTGGCACTGATGATGCTGGTGATGCCCACAGCGATGGCAAAATTCCAGAACCAGCACAGCTTCCTGAACGGCAGCAGCGTAGACTGTACCAAGTGCCACTCGGACGTCAACACGGAACTTCAGGGAAGTGACGTGAGTGTGCACAAAAATCTTGACTGCAAGGACTGCCACATAGCTCTGGGTCCGCAGGCAGCGGGCAAGGGATACCACGCTGCCGAGCTGGTGGAGTGTCTCTACTGCCACGATACCAACGCTGGTCAGAATACCACCTGGACTAATCGTCCGATACCATCCAACAACGTTACCGCCGAGATAACCCAGACCACGGCAGCGCATAAGCCCTTCTATGAGGCGATGCTCACAGAGACCACGCTCCAGGGTGCCAACGAAGCTTGTATAGGCTGCCACACCAATGTGCAGGTGGACGTTGCCATAACCGAACAGACCGGCTACAACATTAGCGCCACCTACGACGGTACCGGCTGGACTGTGAGCCTGACAGGCACATTCTAAGCAGGGTTAGCATAACTGCTGCTACCCTTCCCCTCTTTTTTTTATTTTCGTTAAATTTTTGCGAGGGAATTGATGAATGCCCTTGATATAGTTGTGCTGTTTTACCTTTTGACAATGAGTTTCACCTTCCTAGTGTTCCTGCTCAGTGATAAGTTGTCCCTCCTATTCAAACGTCTTGTTACTTATGGAAAGCAGCGCAGCTTCCAGAGAAAGGTGGAGAAAAGGTATAGGGAGATGGTGGGTCTGGATAGAATACGCAAACCCACCTTTTCAGGTGCGATGCTGATAATAATCTTCTACCTCATCTTTGGCGTTTTTGCCATGAACAAGTACCTCTACTTCGCCGCCGTTGCGTCGTACAGCATGTACCCCACCCTTGATAAGGGAGACCTTATACTTGTGCAGAGCTTTCACCTTGAGCCCGAAGTTGGAGACATTATCCTCTTCAGCGGTATAGAGGTTGGCGATGAGGAGAGGCGCGAATTCGTGAGCCACCGGGTTAAGAAAATAGAGGGTGAGAAAATATATACGGGCGGAGATGCTAGAGGTGGTCTTGACCCGTGGGTGGTGCACCGGGAGCAGATAGTGGGCAAGGTGGTAACTCTCTTCGGTCAGCCTGTAAAAATCCCCAAGATTGGCGAGTATCTTATTATGGAAGAGGGCAAATCCATGAGAAACATCCTCCTGCTCCAGTACTTCCTCAATATGAGCAGAATTTACGGTTTTCTGATATTTATCACCGCAATGCTGCTCTACCTCTACCTCACTGCCCGTGAAGCGAGAAGGCGGGAGGTTAGTATATGAAAACAAAGCACAAGGTCTTGCTTCTTGGTATCATCGCCATAGGCTACTACATGTTCACACTCTCCGTAGCAGAATTTAGAGGTCAGCACTCCTTCATAGCGGGTGTCCAGGTAAACTGCACCTCCTGCCATGAAAACGCTGCCTCCAACCTCTCCGCCTCTGCCTACCACTCCAGCAAGAGCTGCACCTTCTGCCACAGCGTAACCTTTGTAAACAACTCAGCCCACGGTGCCACCACCACCATCGCCTGTACAGACTCGCTCTGCCATGCCAACGTCACCGCTAACCTAACCTCCCCCTACGAGGCGCACAGAGACCTGTACCTTAAAGCGGAGGACTACTTCACCGGCACCTACACCTATGGTCCCAACGAAGCGTGCATCTTCTGCCATACTAAGTATCGCAAAGAGATAACATTTTACCATCCAGAGTACATCAACTTTACCATTACAACCAACCACACATCCAACTCCTCCTGCGACAGTGGCACCGTTAAGACCTTCAACATCACCCGCTTTGTGGTTGGACCACAGGCAACCAGACCACCCGAACTGTTTACCGACACCGGGAATCTCCACTACTTTATAAACGTTACTCAGATAAGCTGTTCCGCCAGCCCGTGCCATAAACCGATTCAAGACGCTTTAACTTATAGTATACAATATAGAGCTCACATAAGCGATGTGGAGGACGAAGGTACAGACGTGGGTCACGCTACTTCAAGCTACGACGACTCCTACTGCAAGGACTGCCACTACAACACAGCCTATGCCTTTTTATACCCAGGCTTTGTGCACGCCGACGAGGTGCATGCTGCAGAGAAAATAAAATGCACCTCCTGCCACAGCGCTAATTTGAGTGCTCCTTTTCCCGCGTCGAATCAGGACAACAACGGCACCGAGCACGGGTGCTCCACTCTATACTATGACATAGAGAAGATTCCAATACACTACCAGGCAGATGTTTGTATTGCCTGCCACTACCGGTATGTTCACCTGGATACAAATACTGACACATCAGCCTGCGATGCTTGCCATGTCAACAGCAACAATACCGCCTTTAACCTAACAGTAGTTTACTATTCGGAATATTCATCAGACCCAGGTTATGTCACCATATCCGTGGTCAATCTGTCAGGCCTATAAAAAGAGTAACTATTAAGCGGAATGTAACATTTATTAGACAGGTTAATTAATTAAAATTAATTAGAGGTGAAAAAAGATTGTATGACATGGAAGTAAGGCTTGAGGAGAAGTTTGCCCTCAGTTTGTTATTTATCGCACCTTTGCTCATGGTTTATTTTCCACTCTATTTCTACTATCACGGCTTCAAACATGGGGACATGGATTTATCACATATAATACTCTCCGCCCTCCTGTTTTCTCTTGGATTTTATGCTCTTTCAGGCTCGTTCAGGATATATAGTAAAGTTAAAAAACATCTCCACCTTGAGGGAGCCTTTAAAACTCTAATATTACCTGCAGTGGAGCCCCTTCTCAGGCAGATAGCTCTTCAAACAGTGTCCATGCAGGAACTTGAGAATAAAATCTCGCAAGTCAACCGTTTTCTGGACAAAATTTCTCCAACTGATAAACCAGCCACATCCAGGGTGCAGTCAGCAGCTTTCCAGAGGAACTCCATAGCTCTCGGCATTTTAACCCTCGCCATTGCTACCTTCCTGCATCTTACCTCCAGCACCTTCCTCCAGGCTTACATAACCTTTCTACTCTTCTTCGGCTGGTGGCATCTAATAACCTCAGAATTCAACCTCCACTACTCCATCCGCTCCTACATCACCCTGGCGATTTTCGCCATAGGTGAACTCTTAATACTCTTCTTTCTCCCAACCAAAGGAGTATTCACCAACCTGTTCTACACCTACCTGAACCTTACCATTATTGTGTATGCCTACTATCGCCTGGCTTTCATAGACTCACCTCGGGTCATTATAGAAAGAAGTTTCATCGCCTACAGAACTGTTCGACACTTTCTCTCGTTACTTATCCGGGACTTCGTAGGTAGCCACTTTGAATATGGCAAAAAATTTTTAAATAATAAAAAATAATTTCATAAAGGTGTCCTTATGCGGGAGCGCATAGAACTCAACGAGAAGATTTCCCTTGCCATAGCGGGTTTTGTAGCAGTAGGTATGTTTTTACTATCCATATATTCCCTCTTCAAGGATATCTTTATCTCCTTCTCTGCACCTGGGATTCTCTTGGACATAGCCTTTATATTCCTTTCTCTATATCTCGGAAGCGGTATACTGAAAACTTACAACAGAATTACATACTCTGCCGCTATAGACAGGGAATTCAGAGAGGCTCTTCTAAAGAGGCTTGAGCCTGCCCTCAAAGAGGTTGCAAAGAGTCATGTGTACCTCCAGGAGCTTGACAAAAAGGTGACACTTCTCTCAAAAAGGGTCTCTACTATAAGTGCCGCATACCCCGCCAGGCCTGCCCGAGCAGCGCCTGGAGAATTTTCCCCCTTCTTCCAGAGGGCGGTATTCATGAGCCTCCTCACCCTTGGGTCACTGATTTTTGTAAACCTTCGCATAAGCCAGACCGGTGCTTATGTGGTACTTGTTCTTTTCTTCCTGTGGTGGCTCATAATTACTGATGAATTTGGGCTTTTCGCAGATTTTGGTGCCTATATGTTCATAATAGGCCCTCTGCTTGTCGTTCCCATAGCTTCAATAATCCTCCTTGCCTATCTTGATGTATTTTACATGCTCATGATTCTTTATCTTGCTCTGGTAATATACGTCTTACTTTATTACTCTGCGGCCAGCTATCAGGTTACTGGCAGAATACCCCTGCTTGAGAGAAGCAACTACAACATGTACAGAAATGGCGGTGCTAAGGGTGCAAACGCTCGCGAGAGGGATGGCGGCTCTCTAATTAACGATAACGGTAGAAAACCCTCCTTCACCAGACGTGTTGTGGAACTTTTGCTGGAAAGGTTAAAGCATGGTTAGGGCAGAAAAATCACCAGTTTTAAAATTAAAAAGAGGAGCAGGCAGTGTATGAAGGGCGTAATACTTACGGTGGTGATTATGTTAATGATACTGGCAGCATCTCTGTATGCTCAGGAGGTAGTGGAGATAAGGGAGGAGCAAGCGAAGCTGCTGAAGAGATACACCGCCTTCTCAACCCACTCCGGCTGGATATGCAATAAGTGTCATCTTCAGATAATGGGAGAACAGAGGTTCAGGGAGGTGACAGGTGGGTGTTTGTGCCATCGCAGTCCCTATGGTAAACCCGCCAAAGTTACAATAGAGAATGTCCAGAAATATGCCCACGACGCAAACCACTGCATGCTGTGCCATGCGGGGACAAAGAATGTGAATACTGATGTCTATCACAAAATTGTACACTACAACGTATCCTGCAGCAAATGTCACGATATAAGGAAAAAAAATGATGAGTTCGATATAATAAAGCCGAAAAGTACATATTGCAGAGGATGCCATTCAGAGGATGTGCATGTGGTGCATGGTCTTAGACTGGACAGGCTCTGCGAATACTGCCATGGAAAAGAATTTGCAAGAAAGTATGTGTCCGTGGGGCTTGAACCACCTGAGGTGAAGTTAGAGAAGAATCAAACCCTGGTAAAACCAAAGGAGGAAGAGAGAGGTGGTATACCATCCATCAGCGAACTCATATTCAAGATTTTGGACATTATTTTCTGAGGTAGCCGCTATTCTCGCGATAATTGCCTTGGTGGCAGGATGCACTCTACCGAAGCAGGAGGAGGTGATTGTGTATAAGGTTATCGCAGAGATAAATGAGAGTCATCAGATAACCAATGTAACCTGCTACCAGGAGAAACTACCGATAAACAAGGTAAAAATAACCACTGGTGAAGGGGAACCACCTATGGTTGGAATGAAGGTTTTTGTTGTGGACAATGTCAACAAGAAAATTCACGGCTCCAACTGGGCGCTTATTGCCTATGAAGGACCTGGCAAATATGAAGCTACATTGTATGTAGAAGACGGATACATTCCGAGTGAGGTAGATGTGGTAGGCTGTTATGTAAAATTGTTGGATAGGTATCTTAAGCCGGTTTCAATGAGTGGAGGGGAAGCAGAGATAGTATATCCAAGAGAGAAACTGGAGGAGAGCAAATGAGGTATGCTCTTGCTTTCGTGGTTTTCCTAATATTAATCTCAGGTGTTGCTCATGCTCAGTCGGAAATAGTACTCGTTGACAGTGTCTTAGGCTTGGGAAATTATGAAGCAAGATCTACCAACATCTTCAAGCCGGGGGATACCGTAAAAGTCTACATGGAAGCGGACGACGTAAACCACCGCGGCCTTGTGGCGGTGAATTTTGTGGTGTTCCTGTACAACACCTATAGTGGTCATTATGAGCTTTGGGATTTTCAGAGGCTCAGGGTGAGGTACCTCAACTACAGGGAAAAGGATACATATGCGGTTTACGAATTCAAAATACCTGAAGACTTCAATCCCGGGGAATATACAATAAAGATTGCAGCCTACGACGTTGCAAATGAAGAGAATTTAAACGAGGTTTTCGCACAAATGCAAAACTTTTTTGAACCTGATTTCTCAAAACCCAACACCTATGTGAATGCTCCGCAGGGTGAGGATGCAGCGGACGCGTACTATGGAAACCTGGGATTAATTAAATCAGAGGACTGGAGAACGCTGAAGTTCATAAAAACTCTCAGCTTTAAGGTGGTTACTTCCCCGCGGGAGGTGGAGGAGCTTGCCAGCAAGGTCAATTTTACAAATAAGATAAACATAACTGCCACCTATCTGGGGTTGTTAAACGGCTCCCATCAAAACGGCATTTTTAAACAGGGAGGAGAAATGGCAATAAATGTCACAGCCAGAGGGATAAACCACCAGGGGCTTGTGGCACTTGACTTTATTTTTACAATAGTGGATAAAGACCTCTTGCCTTTGGCGAAGCCTGAGACTTACAGGGTACGCTTCAAGACATATAAGGAAAGGGACTTCACCTTTACCTACAACTTCACAGATAAAAAACTTGAACCCGGTGAATACTACCTTGATATCAAAATTTATGACAGAGCAAATCCAGATTACATTGAAGATGTGCTGAATGCATTGAAGTTCACGTCTGATTTCGACACCTCAAAGATAACCACATACCTTAACATGCCCGAAGGGGTTAATGTGAATGACAACACCTACTCATCTATTGGCGCTCTAAAGGCGATGGACTACACCACCCTTGTATTTTCCTCTAAGATACCATTTAAAGTGATTAAAGAGGAAGAGGTTCCCATAGAAGTCCTGGAGGAGCTGAAGCCAGAGATTGAGGTGCTTGAGCTTGAGACAAGCAAATATCTGCTAAAGCCAAACGAACCCTTTAGGGTGATCCTTACTGTCAAGAATCACGGAGGCAGCGGGAGGGCTTCCATAACCGTTACTCTGTCAGGCGAGACTCGTGAATATCGCCTGCCAAAAGACTTTTTATTTGAGGCGAATGAGACCAGAAAGGTATCTTTTGAGATAAATCTGCCCATGGAGGAAGGAGTCTGGCGAGTAGGCGTTGTGAACACCACAATCATTCGCCCTGTTTTCGTCTTTGCAGGTGAGCTGGGCAAGAAGGAGGAGGTGCCTGAGGAGGAACTGGAAGAGCGGCTCAAGCCGCAAAAGAGGGAGAGGAACCCCTACCCAATGGCCATCCTTGCAGCAGTTCTGTTGCCTCTCTTAATTCTCAAGCTGGTTATTAAGGGCTTGAAGATACCGGTGAGTGAATGGACCGGATTGGGTCTAAACTTTACAATAGCTGTTGTTCTTATCCTCTTTGCCGCTTATGCCGTCTATTATTTCATTTTATGATAATGGGGTAAGGCGGTATTGGGACAAAACTCCTCTAGGCTGGATTCTCACCCTCACCGTAAACAGGTTATGCAGCACAGCGATGACAAAGATAGCCATCTCCTGTCTATCTTCTCTTCTCTGCCTGAAAAACCAGCTTCACTCAGGTTGCGTTTGAAATACCTCTTCAGGTAGCTGAGAGGCGAGCATCTTCAGGATAATCCTGCTTAGAAATATTCTTCTTAGGGATAACGTATACTGCCACTTCCTTTCCCAAAAGCTTAAGCACTTTCTCGAGCTATAGTATTTATCCAGTGAAATTGAATCAACCTTAGCCCCGAGTTTTTCAGCAATTTCATTGCCTTATGAAAAACCTCCATCTCAGATTTATTTGGAATAACCAGGTAGGAAACGGAGCTAAGAAGTTCCTGGTAAAAGAGCTCACGTGATAATAGTGGATGAGTAACTATCCAATTTTGTCCCAAAGCCGGATAAGGCACAAAAATTAGGAGAGCTATCCAAAAATTTTTACAAATCGCCGGTTAATGTACAATAAGATTACAGCCAGTAAAAGGATGAAGTTTGGTCCACACAGATATTTCTTATTACCAGCTTCTAAATCCTCATGGGCTATATTTTCTTTTTTCATAATAATTCTTCCTTTTCCTTTTTGTCGTGTTTTATCCACCATTTCCGCAACCGCGAATTCTGATTCATTGAATGTGGTTTCTTTAAAAGCTTTTTCTAGGTATTTTGAGACGAATACATTTAATGGCTTTCTTTCCACATCAAACCAGCTTTTTACAACCAGTACAAGCTCATAACTCTTATTTGCAGTAGCGCTGGTGGGTATTGTTAGGGTGATGAGGTGTTCGCTTATTCCTGGGAGGATATACCCCCTGAAGGATGGGCTGCTCCACCCATGGGGCAGATTTTCGAGATACACTTCTACGCCAGGTTCAGCATAGTTGCTGCTCAATTTTACCCTGATGGGCACTGAATCTCCTGGGTAGATAGTCTTCGTGGGCAGAGCTACTTCGAGAATAGTAATTCTGTGAGACATGCCATCTCCGTCTGAAACTTCATAGGAACTGCCTGTGTTACTCTGCTTGCCCATCACACCCCAAAGGGAGAGCCCACTAACCCTTGCCCAGACATAATGTGAGGATGTATCAACTCCAGAGTCAAAGAGAGTAACATTACCCAGAGGCGCTGGGCACGCGAGAACTTCGCAATCGGCCCTTATCCAGCCTTCCTTGGTGAACCTTGCAACTCTCAGGGATTCCTCTTTTATATCCTGAGGTATATCACTCTGGTTGTAGTATATTTTTAGGATGATGTACTCCATGTCAGAAAGCCAGGTTGAGTTATCTTCAGAAAAGTTGAGGAAGATGGGCAGGGTTAGATTTTCTTCTACGCTTTCTGGTAAGGAGGTGGAAATGTTTACGGTTATATTACCACCAGTCGTTGTGTTGCCTGCTTTGAAAACCACCTCATAGCTGCCCAGCAGAGTGTTCACCACACCAGTGCTGTAGTTCTCACCCCCAGCGAGGTGAGGAATCGTATGGTGTTTTATGAGGGTTGTGATCACTGTAAGATTTCTCACACCTGTGGAAATAACATTCTGAGCAAGGTCGTTCACTACCAACTCCCAGGTGTGGTTTCCATCAGCAAGCTGCACTTTTTTCACGAC
Organism: Candidatus Pyrohabitans jungbluthii; assembly: GCA_002010065.2. Taxonomy (GTDB): domain Archaea; phylum Hydrothermarchaeota; class Hydrothermarchaeia; order Hydrothermarchaeales; family BMS3B; genus Pyrohabitans; species Pyrohabitans jungbluthii. Next base: position 556,143 of record MTMD02000002.1, read on the forward strand.
CTGGCTACCATTGGTGAAGGTGCCAAAGTACTGCTGGGCGCCACCGTCTATGATCAGCCTGTATGCCAGAGTTTCATCCACGTCATCGCCTGCTTCAAACTTAAAGGATACCTCTGCTCTGGTGGAGATGTAATTGTTTACCGGTTCAACCCCTTGCAGGTATGGCGCCTGAGAGTCCACCCTAACCTCTATGGCTTCGCTTTCATTGCTGTTGCCAGCTTTGTCATACACTTCCACAGGGAGATAATATACTCCAGACGTTATATTCCCCACAACAACTGAGTCGTTGATGTAAAAGCCGTTGTTCTCGCTGAGGAGCACTATACCCGCTCCGATTGTGGAGGCATTTACCACCACTCTGTCTACCTTTTCATCGAAGGCGGTGATGTTAAGTGTTATGACATCCCCGGGCTTTGCGACGCTCTTTCCACTTGGATATATGGTAGGGTTCACCGTAACGCTGGGCGGGGTGTTGTCCACGATAATTGTAAAGCTCTGAGTACTGTTCTCATTTCCTACGCGGTCTTTGGCAGAAACATTAAAGGTGTAGGAACCCTCCGGGTATTCGATGGAAAACGAAGCCCCAAAAGCCCCCGGGCTGACCTCCACCATTGTGCTAATGGGGCTTCCATTTTCATTGAGTATTTTTATGGAACTGGTGTTAACACCTGAGAGAAGGTCAGCAATGGAAGCGTTTACCCATAGTGAAGCGCCTGTGGTGAGATACTCGCTGCTAATGCTGATGTTCTCTACTCGTGGAGGTGTCACATCCAGTGCGGCAAAGCTGTGTTTTATGCTCTCTGCGTTACCTGCCCTATCCACAGAATAGTATTCTATTGTGTGGTTTCCTTCAGTATCGATAAAAATCTGGTTCCCCTCCTGCCATGAGGAGTTGTCTATCCTGTAATATGTATAATTGCAGCCCGATAGGTTATCGGTGCAGCTCAGATTTACCGTAAACTCTGACCTCTGCCATTCTGAGGGTGCATCGTCGCTGGTTGAGGGAGCGCTAAGGTCTACGGTGAAGTTCCAGGATTCTGAGCTCTTTGAGTTTCCTGCGGAATCTGTACAGTTTGCATACCAGGTATAGACACCTTCAGAAAGCTCTATGTAAGTCTGATTTGAAGAGTTGCCGGGCAGGTTAGAGAAGTTAAGCCTCAGGTTTTTCTCCCCGTTTATGTAAACATCGCAGTAGGAAAAGTTGCTCAGATTCTCCTCTATGCTCAATCTGAAGAGTATGGAGCTTATATTGAAGATTTCCTCGCTCCTGGGAGTCTCTCTGTGCAGCGTGGGTGGTGTGTTGTCCACCACAATTGTGAGCTGCTGGCTACTATTTACATTCCCGGCCACATCTCTTGCTGAGAAGTTGTAGGTGTGGAGCCCTTCGAGATAATCCACTGTAATCTCTGCCATAAAGGAACTTTGGCTTATGTTGTGCATCTGTGCCAAGACTGTGCCGTTTTCATAGAGGATGAAAACTGAGCTGTTATCCACGCCAGAAGCTGCATCGTATACCTCGACAGTGACAGTGATAGTATCGCCCGTTCTTAAGTATGTTCTGCTTGCAATGGGATTCTCAAACTTAGGGGCCTGGTTATCCAGCCTGTCCGTTAGAGGGAGATAATCTATGTTTGTTCCGCCTGAGATGTTGTAGGGTTGTTCTCCTATCCCGTCCCCATCTGTATCCCAGCCTTCGTAGCCAGAGTAGAAGTTGCCTCCTGTAGAGGAGTTCCAGTAGTTGGTGCCGCTGTCGTAGACGCTGCCGTATATAAAGTTACTGTAGATGAGGTTATTAAAACACGCCAGCACTTTTAATCCATAATCCTGGTTTCCTGTGATGTTGTTTGAGCTAATGGTATTGCCGTGGCTTTTCTCCAGTGTTATGCCAAGGTAATTTTGCTCAACCTTTATATCCTGTATGCTCGAGCCGTTGGTGTTATACAGGTAGATTCCAGAGGCACCGCTTGCGTTTGCTCCCCTTATGGTGAACCCTGAGATATTTACAGCAGAGGTGTTGCTAATTAGCAGGGCATGCGCTGAGGGATCAGCGGCTACGATAAATGTTGAAGTGTTCCCTCCGCCGATAAGGTTTATGCTCTTGTTCACGAATACGTTTTCAGTATAGGTGCCAGGGGCTACATACACCGTCTCTGCTGGTGTGGCATAATCTATGCCCGCCTGAATTGTAGGTACTTCCTCGGGCACTCTAATAACTGAGGCGTTTACCGTGAAGCTCACCGCTGAAGCATTTAGATTGCCCCAGCTGTCGTTGGCATACACAGTTAAGTTATGGAGACCATTGCTCAGGAAAGAGAGGTTAAGTAGCAGTGTGTTGCCAGCAAAGGGGGTGCTGTTATCTCCGTCGTCCACCGAGTACCATATAAAGGTGGTGCTCTCATCGGAGATACTAACGTTGAGTAGTGGTGTGTGGTCCCCCTGTACTGAGCCATTCGCTGGGGAATGTATTTGAATCTCTGGCGGAGCTATATCCACAGGATTTACCCTTACGGTGAAGTTCTCAAAGCTTGAGGTGTAGTTCTCGTTTCCTTCAAAGGTGGCATTGAAGTAAAAGACTCCGCTGGTGTTCATTTGTATGATAACCTCAAGGGGTGATGAGCCTGAAACCAGGACTTTGTCAACGCCATCGGAGTAGTTGGTAGTAACGGTGACATTTCCTGAGTCCGGCACCACCAAGACGGCTGTAAAGTTCAGGGTATCAAACTGGTTCACAACCGCATCGCTACGGGTACCATTTATGTAGAGGTGAACCGAGGAGTCAGCCTTTAAAACCTCAAGCGCTTGGGAAACACTTCCGCTGGTGTAGTTCTGTCCGCCTGAGGTGTTGAATACGTAAATGTAAACCCCCGCAGCTAAGGTTGAGATATCAGGGTTCGCCACTGGCGTGCCATTCCTGTATAAGGTGTATGTAACGTCCTCATCGCCTAAGTTGGTTTCCATGCCGGTTATGTTCGTCTCGCTCCCGTAGGTAACGCTCCACCCTGGCGAAGCGGTTAGGTTGAGGGTAGGCGAGGCTTTGGAAACAGTGTAATAAAAGATGTCGGTGGCGTTGACCAGACCTTCGGTGTTGTTGGCATACATTCGCCACTGATAAACCCCTGCGGCAAGGGAGGGATAGGTGTAGGAGTAGGTTGACCCGGAGTAGCTGCTCACAGTGTAGTTGACCAAGCTTCCTGTGAAGTTGTGCTCTATTAACACGGTGTCAATTGCAGAATCCGGCTCGCTCCATGTTACATTGAACTGGTAGGTTTGGGAAAAAGAGTAGCTAACAGGCGCTGGAGGCGAAGCTGAGGGGTTGCTCCAGAGGGGAGGAGTGGTGTCTGCAGGTGCTGCTATCTCAATCGTCCTGGTCTCACTTACGTTGAGATTCCCTGCACTGTCATTAGCCCACACGCGATAGGTGTAATTCCCATTCGCCAGGTTGGTCTTGTTTATATACCAGTTCGTCCCGCTCCCGCTCATGCTCTCGTTGGTGCCGTTCCACTCTAACCAGGCTGTTCCAGGTTCGCTCAGAGTGACGTTTATGAAAGTGTATCTGCGGTCTGTTATTGTAGCTCCATCAGGGTCAGTTGGTGGGACGAAGGTTATAGTGGGGGGTGTATTGTCGGGCGGTTGCCACGGCCAGACCACTAGAGGGTAGGGGTCCTCGTTGTTGGAATCTATGATGTAGGAACTGTCGCAGATGTTGTCCCCGTCCGAGTCAGTGCAGTCAGTGTTCTTCTCCCACTTATTGCCCACATTGTAGCCGTCGATGGTGGAGTACCAGGTGTTTGTAACTAAAAAAGTTAGAGAAATAGTTTCGTGATAATCTTCTTGGGTATTGTTGAGGTAGTTGTTGTAGTATGTAGCACCATTCCCGGTATTTTCAATACCATAGTAATTGGAGGATATATTATTTCCTGTTATCACAGCGCTGGACCCTACTTGAATTCCTCCCTCCCAGTCGGTTATGACGCAGTTTCTTACCGTAACATTGACCAAGTCGGTGGGTATAGAAATTCCTATACTATTAGAATTATCAGTCCCATCTATTCTGTAACCCTGACAGTCAAGCACAACGTCACTTGCGGAGATAGTTATGCAGGTGGAAGCGTAAGAGTCGATTATGTCACCTATTAGATAGTAAACACCTGAAGTGTCAATGTTAACCCCACATGAACTAATCGTCGCAGCACTACCCTCTCCAACAAGGGCAACAAAAGCTACCACCAAGCACAGGAGGAGTTGTCTTATTTTTTCCATGGCACCCAAGCCTTAAACAGAGCTAATACTACTATAGAGATTAAAATAACCAGGTTAGGCCCGCAGATGCCCTTCTTCTCTGGTGATTCTCCTTCTTCAACGATTTCCTCTTTGACAACCTCCTCTTTTTTCTCAGGTGGTTGAGAATAATCTTTACCGGAAGAGGCGGCTTTCTTCTTTGCCTCTTTCACCTGCTTTTCGCTGAACATCATAATTCCAAACTCTTCAAATGGAACAATGCTTCGGGTTTCCTGTACACTGTAGCCAGAGTTAGGGCTGCCTGAGATTGCGAAGAAACCAAACCTATCGGTTTTCACAATAAAGTAAACATATTCGTAATCCTCTGAATAGGGCATGGTTTCAAGCTCTATCCAGACATTATCTTCTTTTATGTAACCCTTGATAGTATTAACGCTTACATCATTATTTTCCAGCCATGACTTTGCTATTCTGAATTTTATCTCTGCACTTGCAACATATGCATCAGGTTTATCAAAGTGTATTTTATAGTACCCATATACCTTTCCAGAAGGTTCCTCAAAAATGAAAGCTGGTTTTTCTTTGTGGGTATCCACACAGATCTTCGTATAGTACATATCCTGGGCTCCAATAATGCCTATTGAAGCCACATCCGGCACTGCTTCGGGATCGAAAATCGCAGTGCCAGTGCTCCCAGCAAGTATCTTGGGAATTTCCATACAGTTCTCCGCAAGCCCGCCACCTCCACCGCCGCCCGCCGCTGGTGGAGGCGTCTCGCCCGGAGGTAGAGAAATCTCAGTAACGTTAATTGTCACCTCATCGCTCGCCACGTTCCCTGCTGTATCGCTGGCTTCCAGTTTGTAGCTCCTCAGCCCCACACTGGAGGTATCAACAGACCATTCTATTGTGCTGCCGGATGCATAGACCCCACTAACTAAGAGGGTTTCGTTTAGATATATTCTGAAGTCTTTCGGGTGCTCCTCGGTAATTGTCCAAGTGATTGTTGTGGCGGTTCCCTGTTCAACTTCTGTTCCCGGACTAACGCTTCTGGTTATCTCAGGAGCCTCCAGATCTATCTCTATTGTTCTGCTCTCGCTGCTCCCCCAGTTTCCTGCGAGGTCTCTGCCATAAACCCTGTAGGTGTGTGTGCCGTGGGTAATCCCAGACTTTGTCCCAGACCAGCTATCCCCAGAGCCGCTCATCGAGATATTTTCTACTCCATCCCACTCCAGCAACGCCTCGCTCAAATCTTCGGTGGCGGTTATGGCAACTGTAATACTGGTGTCAGAAGTTACTGCTCTGTCCTGAGGCGTGGGTGAAACAAAGCTTATACTTGGTGGAGAGGTGTCAGGAAGCTCAACAGTAAAACTCACAGAAGCCTCGGCGATGTTGTTCGCCAAGTCGACGGCTATAATTTTAATAGTGTGGCTACCCTCTGAGGCGTTGATGGTAATGGGCGGGCTGAAGGGCAGGTAGGCACCCCCATCTAGGGAGTAGAACCACCTTGCCACACCCTCGTCGGCGCTTACGTCGAGAGAAACCTCTGTGGAGGGGTATGTTATACTCTGGGGCGAGTTAATTGTTATCTGAGGCGGAGCTAGGTCCTTAAGTTCCTCTGGCGATGAAGTGGAATAGAGGGGTAGATTGTCACTTCCCAGAAGGCGGGTATAGGCATTGTAAGCAGAGTCTCCTATTCCATCGTTGTTGTTGTCGGTGCCGGTGTAGTCCCACCAGTAGTTGCCACCTATGTACTGCCCGCCGATGATATTTTCCCCCGAAGTTTTTGCGGTATTCCAGGTATTTGATGTATCTTCGCTTGCGGTGTTGTCCACGTATACGAAATTGTTGTAGAATAAGTTGTTTGAGGAGGAGGTTATAAAGATACCAACGGCATTCTCAACAGAAGAGTAGATAACATTGCTTTTAACAGTATTGGAGTTTGAAGAACTCTCCAAGACTATGCCGCCATTTGATACCCCTCCCTTTATATCGTTGCCTTCTATTGTATTGGAAGAGGAGGAGCGCAGGTATATTCCCATGGATGAGCTTCCTATAATGCCGTTGTTTTTTACAATGTTTCCATCGGAATTCTTTATTCTTAGGGCCTCTCTGCTGTAGATAATCAAATTGTTTTCAACCGTCACGCTTGAAGCGTCTTCTAGCAGAATTGGATATGGGACTCCTATAAAAGCTGAATTTTTAATTGAAAATCCCTGCCCTGAAACTTTTATTCCAAATTTGGCTCCCTGGAAGACAAAATTTGACACCTCTGCGTTGTCTGCGGTTACTGTAATCAGCGTGTCAGTTGTCCTGGGTAAAAGTATGGGGTTGTTTTTACCTAGAAGCTTTAGACTCTTGGATAGAAAAATCCCAGCCTCTTCCTCATATATACCATCGCACACCACAATCGCGTCATTGTTCGCAGCCTCGGCAACCGCCTTTCTAATAGGATTTGGGTACTCGGAGGATGAGTAATAGCTATCTCCGTTTTCACAGGGGGCGGTCCCCTGGTAAACTACCAGAGTTGCTGCATTTACTAAAGAAAAACTCAGCATTACAACAGCAAGCACCCACAGTTTCTCTGAATATCTATTCATTCCACAGTCCCTCAAAACACTGGCACAACCTTTGAGACAAACCTAACCAGTTAAAACTTTATCTTAAAAATTTTCATCATGATTAAAATAATTTTTTATTTTGGCAGTTTGTCAATTTAACATTTATCCCTTCTTTCCCAGGTTTTTCAATCGGTTAAATAACTTTTTCATCAATCTTACTTCATTTTTACCATTTGCAGCATATATATTTTGGTTTTCAGGTATTACATAATTAAAAACTTTAGCAAGGCAGTCATCACAGAAATATAGTGACTTTTTGTCTATTTCATAAACGCTGCTGGAGAACTTCATGTTGCAGTTCTCATTTGAGCAATGGTTTAATCCGAAGGTATGTCCCAGCTCATGAAGAGCCTCCTTCAGCAACCTTTCAAGGAAAATCTTAGAGTGGTATCCCCGGTAGTAACCCTCCATTAAGCGAACAGGTGAAATCACGGCGCACCTCCCTCCCAGGGAAGCTAATCCAAAAATATAGTCAAAGTTCGCAACTGTTATGTCCCTACTAATAACACCAAGCACTTTATCAGCTTTTGTGAATCGTATAGTGAGGTCGTCTAAAAGGATATCTGCAAGCACCTGCCCCCTTTCATTAAACCAAAGAGGCAGTTCTTCCGGCGGAGAAATCAAAACATTTTCAAAATACTCCTTCAACCTTAATTTCAGGTACTCAAGCCAGAACTTATTCACGTCACCAATTGGAAGAATTTCAAGAGCTACCACGCCTAAACCCTGTGAGAGTAACCCGTTAAAATTTTTTTATACTAATATAAAATCAGCCCAATATATGCCCTATTGCGCCGGTCAGAGGGTAAAAATTCTAGGCTAAGAGAAGCCCCACTTCCTCAGCTCTGCCTTCGCTTTCCTCCTTTTACCTTCTAATCTCGCTATCTTCTCCTCTGTCAGGGCGATGTAATCCTTAAGCTGCTTCTCAAGTTTTTCCACTTTCGCCAGCTCTATGCGTGACCTCTCATCGCTGCTCTCTCCAGAGAGTGAGTCTTTAAAATCGTAATACTTCTCCAGGCACTTCTCCATTATTCTGCGCAGACTGAAGCCGCCTAGGAGAATCATGGCATCAACGCTCTTACTCTCGGGAGAGGTGATCAAGCTGGTGTACCTCAGAATCCCTCCTCGCCCGCCTGCCAGGTGCTTCACAGCCCACTCGCGGGAGATGTCCTCTAAATCTTCCTGGGTAATCTCACCCTTCAGCACCTTCTCTTCAGGGGCGATAACTATTATGTAGGCCATTGTGGCGGTGCCCTTGTCCAGGGGTACCATTGCGTTGTTGGAAGCGCTCTCTAGGATTGCGTCCAGGCTGAGCACATCTGGGTCATTCCCAAGGCTCAGGCAAGGGGTGAAATGGATTGTCCCTAAATTGCTGGGGAGCTGATAGTAGTCTGCGATATCTATCGTTGCCTTCGAGGCATAGGTGCTGGGCGCAATCAGCATGTGTATCGCCCTTATAATCTCCTCGTTTATCCTCTGGTAGCGCTCCTCCTTCTGCCCCCGCCCTAGGTCGAGAATATGCTCCACCTGTGAGTTGTCCACAAGGATTACCAACGCAGCGTTCTGCTCGCCGTTATAGCGCAACAACCTTGAGAGGCCACAGATGGCGTTGAAATGCCTCTGCGGAGCCTCAAAGTCATAGGGAAAGATGCCCAGCGCTATGAAGTTGTTTATCCTCTCCATGCCGAAGCCAGGGTTCCTCCTAACTCTGTGGATGATGTAGGGTAGCGACCCGTTGCCTGTGCCTCCTCCCAGGGTAGCGATACCAAGGAGCACATCGCTGCTCCGAAGCCTTAAGCTTGCGATGTATCTTCGTATGTTCTCGTAATCCTCAATTGCTTCTCTTTCGCCAAGAACCCAGTTGTTACCCGCGCCGCTTGGAGCCCTGCCAAAAATGCAAACCCGCTCGCGTTTTATCTTCTCGTACTTTTCCCTCAGCTCGGGGCTCTGCGCAAAGATGTGCTCCAGCGGCTTCTCGGGCTTAACGTCCGCCGGCGTTGTATTGAGGAGAAGCACTCTATCGCCGATGCTCGGATTTTTATACTTCGCGTAGTAAAGAAAGGCTATGCGGTTTGCGCCCTGTCCGCTCGCTATTATACCCCATCTTGTAGCTTGCATGCTTTCAACCTTTGAGCTTTAATGTTTTCTTCTCAAATTTAACCTCTGGATGTGTTTCGCTATAGCGTTTGAGGAAATCCTCGGCATAGCGCACCTTGAGTTCCTCTGCACTCACCTCGCCATTCTCCCTGAGCTTCTGCTCTATAATCTTTTCTATCGCCGGGTAGTTTTTAGCTATCTTCACAGTCTTATATCTGGTGTCAAATTCGCCAGATAGGGTCTTAAGCACATCAAGCGCTTCCTTTGAAAACTTGGAGAAATCCTTTCTGGGGTCAAGCTTTGAGACGTACCTCTCAACCCCCTTCCTTCTTACCCCAGCCACCTCCAGCTTTTTCAGCTCTTCTTCTAGGGCTACAATCTCCCTTGCGAGGGCTCTAGCAACCTCAAGCGTGAGCCTCTTTGCTTCTTCCCTGAGGGTGCTTAGTTCGCTGAGGTAGCCAGGGTCATCATAGCTCAGCACCTTCTCCCTAAGGCTTAAAACTGCGCGCTCCTCCTTTACAAAGTCCTCCTTGATAAACTTGAGAAGGCGCTCCAGGTAGCTAATTATCTCCTTCTTTTCCTGCAGGAAGGGCTTTGTAAGGTAGCTTGCAGCCTCGCTTCGCACCTTCTGAAGCTTGGGTATAACCTCTACGCTATGTCGGCGCTCCTTAACTATCTCAAGCTCCTTTCTCAGGTGAACAACCTCAGCAGAGATGCTTTCGGCTGTATCTAGGAGAAACTCCGCTTCGCTGATGCACTTCTGAATTATCTTCAGATATACCTCCTCGCTTCGTCTGCGCTTTTCAAGTAGCTCTCCCAGCGTAGCGGAGGGCATCTTCACTATTCGTCTCAGCTCTTCGTACTCCTCGCCCACAGAGAATCCGCTCTCAACCAAAGCTTTCGCGGCGCTGAGCAACTCTTCCATCCTCTTCGCTGCTGCTTCACCATAGCTCGCAGCAGCCAGCGACTCCAGGCTGCGAAGCTGCTGCTCAACTTTCCTGCTCTCCAGCTCAATCGCGGTGAGCGTCACCTTTTCAATTTTCTTCTCGTTTACCTCAAAGTCCTTCGTGAAGAATCCTTTTGATATAAGCTCCTTCCTTATCCTCTTCAAATCCCTCATAAAGGGCTCAATGTCGATAAACTCAGAGGCTTCTTTTATGTTATCTTCTATCTTATCCAGCGCACTCCTAATTTTGTTCAGAATTTCAATTTTAAGAAGCATTACGGTCTTGTCGGTCTTGCTCTTCCACCAGGTGTAAATTAGGCTAGCAATGAGCACGGATACTATTACTCCAACCGCAAGGTAGGATACAAAGTTTATTCCAAATGTGAGGAGCAGGAACAAGCCTGCACCCAGCGTGGCAAGGACTACCAGGGCGGTTATCACATATTCGTTCATTTTTAAGCCTCGCTCTCAAGGAAATCTTTCTCGTATTCCTCAAGTACGCGCAGGGAGATATCTTTGTACTGGCTTGCAAGCTGGCTCAACGTCTTCAGGCGAGAAATCTGATTTGGGCGGTAGGTTAGCAACACAGTCGCCGTCGCTAGGTTGCGCTTTGTCAGGGCGACGCCGAAGTGGGTCTCTCCAAGGCGAGAGTGCTCCTCCATCACCTGCTTAGCCATGCTGGTGTTTATCCTGCCGCGCTTTGTCAGGTAAACAGGGGGGATGCGCAGCAGCACAAGGTTCTTCTCCGCGTGCTCTGGTCTAACGTCGGCGAGGGTGAGCTTCATGAAGCTCCTGTAGAGCAGGGAGATGACATCTATCTCCTTATACCCGCCGAAGGGGAAGATATAGTGCAGAAAGTTTCTCGTTCTCTCAGAAGCTCTGCCTAGGGCTGCGAAGCCAGGACGAGTGCGCTTTCCAAAGGAGAAGCTTGTCGCGGCTATCATGTCCTTGAGGTCAATCACAGGAGCGTAGCCCTCGTACTGCGATGGGTCCACACGTTCTATCACAGTGCCTATGAGAATGTCCCGTATGCTCCTAGCAACGTACTCATTGTACCTCTGGAACAAGCTCTCGGCACTTTCTGCGTACGCAAGCTTCTGGTTGTCTACCAGAATCACAGAGTCCACGTGCTCTATGATCAGGTTTAAGCTTTCCACCGCATTTTTCGCTGTAAGACCGCCCTCATGCGTTGCTGGCAGCACAACTATGGCGATAACCGGAATTCTCATCTCCTTCAAAACGCTCGCAACCACAGGTCCAGCCCCACTCCCGGTGCCACCACCCAGAGCAAAGGCAACAAAAGCCACGGGCACGCCTATACCCGAGCCCTCCTCGCTCTCGATGCTTAACCTCTCCACAATCGCCTCCTTCAGGTTGTCCCTGAAGCGCATGGCATCTTCCTCTGCCTTTGCGCGGTTCTTCCCGTAGCCCCCGCTCACAAAGTGCTCAAAGCCGTGGAGTGTGCCCGGGATGAACCCTCTATCCCTTGACATTCCAATCCAGTGCTCTCGCTTTATGTTTTTGAGTGTCTGCAGGTCTAGGGTAGCCGAGTTTATGGCTATGGGCACGGCTATTTTGAACATTATCTCATCATAAAAAGCAGCGTCTATTATTGCTCCGCCGCACTGTCCCACACCTATAAAAGCGTATGGCATGATTTCACCAGCTTGCTCTGAGGTAACCTCGCTGTTCGCTTTTATATTTATTTCAAAGGTCAAATATAAAATATTATTGCATGGGCTCAAGGGTGCTTCTTCTCATTCTGTTCACGATTTCGTTGATTCCCAGTGTTCATTCTCTGGACTGTGGAGATGTCCTCGCGGAGCTTCGTGGCTTCACTTCGTCAGCCTTCGCTGCCTATCCAGAGCTTAGGCAGGTGAAGCAGGATACCTTGCTTCTGCTCTACTCCCAGCAACGCACAGCATGCGACATTCAGCTTTTGAACTTTGCCTCCTCTTCCATGGAGTATCTCAAAAGCATGGATGCCGCCTACCTTCTTGTAAGCAGCGCTGAGCTGGAGTCTCAGAGGGAGGGGGTGAAGAAGGCGATAGAGGCTGAGAGGTTTATCTCTGAGATGCGCTCAGATAGCACTGAGCTGGGAATCCTCGCTCAAGATGCGGTGCAAGAGGCTGAACAGGGGAGGGAGAACTTCCTACTTTCGCAGGCTCTGACCTTCGAGAGTAGGGCTGAGAAGGCTGAGAGCACAAGGGATAAGCTGGCAAACTTTGAGCTCGCCATAGCTTGCTACGAGGCGGCAGACGCTCTTCAGGCGAATAGCTTGAAGGTCAGAAAGCAGAGCTTAGAGGAGAAGTACATAGCTGACATAGTGGCAGCGCAGGAGTACCTGAGCGAAGCAATAGCTTTGCTCACGCGCGCAGAAAAGCTTGAGGTCGCCTTCCTCGGCTTTGTGGACGCGTACACCTTAGCAAGGGAAGCAAAGATGAGCCTTGTCAGGGCTAAAGAACTTTACCAGCTTCATCACGAGAAGGAGAAGCTGGCGGAGGTTGAGGAGGTCTCTATTAATGCTGAAGAAGTCTACTCCTCAACCAGAAAGAGGATTCTGATGCTATTTGCCATTGTTTCTCTAACTCTCACCTCGCTTTCGGTGTACATCCACAGCATAATTCTAAGCTGGGAAAGGGATACCTATGACTGCTATCTTGGTAACGAGCTTGTGGGGGCATAGCATGCGCTTCTTGAGTATTCTTCTTGTTACGCTCTTACTCTTCGCCTCACCTGTGAGCGCCCAGGTTACGGCAAGCTTTGACTATGATGAGGTGGACTTTTACTTCGACAAGCCCAAAAATGAGGTCTCCTATTTTGAGGAGAACTTAACCTTGGAGTTCTTCAATGCAGACAATGAGAGCGCAGCGATACTCTCTGGTCTTGAGGCAACGCTCTCTGGCGAGGCGAAGGATAAGGGCATGAGTGTTGTCCTCGAGAAGAGCTATCTTCGGGTTGAACCCAACGATAAATCTTACCTCACCATTTCCTTCCGTGCACCCCCAAGCGTGCCTGAGGGCAGGTATGAAGCGAAGCTTGAGGTTAAGGGCAACTACACTTACATTACCAAGCAGGGTGTCCACACCCTACTCCATGAATTCTACATCACAGTAAATGTTGACCACCCACCTGCGACGCTTGCGGCGAGCTGGGACCTTGCGGAATGGGGAAAGCTCAGAGCAGGGCAGAGCTTTGAGCGCACCCTCACCGTGAGGGAGGTTTATGGGTACGCTGGGGCAAGCAACGTTACGCTCTATCTCTCAAGAACAGGACCCGTGAACCTCACCTACACCTCGAGCTTAGGGGATATACCCGCAGGAGGGTCAAAGAGCATTAAGGTTAAGGTTCAGGTACCTGAGAGGTACCTTAGGCCGGGAGACTACAAAGTTGTTCCAAAGATTGTGAAAGATTACAAAACGCAGGTGTCAACGCTTGAGCAGGCTAACTATACCATCCCAAAGCCAGAGATGGCGATTTCCACCACTAAGTTAAATTTCGGCAGGCTCACCTTTGAGGTTGGCAAGGATACAGCGACAGCAAGCATAACTGTCAGCGAGGTTGGTGGCTACACTCCAATCGAGGGTTTGAGCATCTCTCTGGTTAAGGGGGAGGAGGGGTGGGTGGGCTACACCCAGGTTAACTACATTCCCCCAGGGAGGAATGCAACAGTAAACTTTACCCTTATCCTGCCCCCGGATGCAAGCCTCGGAAAAAAAAGCTGGATTTTTGAAATAACTACTGTGCATGCCGGGAGTGTGGAGATTCTTGGGGAGGCTATAGTGTATTTCCCAGGTTTGGATGAGGCGGAGCGTTCCCTCGCTGCCCTGCCCTCGCTGCCCTCTCATCCAGAGGTCAAAGAGGCGGTGCAGAACCTGCGGGAGATGATAGCAGCCTCTAGGGATGTAACCGAACTCAGGGAGATAGCAATGGTCATGTCGGTGTACAGCGGCGTTAGCTCTTTTGTGAATATCCTAGCAGGTGCTGAAGGTAAGCCCCTTGAGGAACGCGTTGAGAGCATTATACTTGCAAAGAGGAGTCTCAACAGAGCAAAGATAGGAAGCGAGAACCTGGAGGACAGGAACTTAAAGAAGTACGCTATACCCGCGGTTGAAGCCTTAGAGAACGTGTGGAAAAGGGAGGCAGGCTCAGCAGCAGAGGCTCTTGAGGCTGTGGTAAAGCAGAAGGAGGAAAGCGATTACCGTGGCGCAGCGCTGGACTACAAGAGGCTTAAGACGCTTTATTCGCTGCTCGGTGAAGCTGAGAGTGCGAAGGAGTACGCCTCAAAGCAGGAGGAGATGGAGCGTGCCTATTTCAACTCCCTATCTGAGGCGATGTCCCTCCTCAGGCTTGCGGAGGAAAATGTAAGCGCAGCTAGAAGGCTCACCTTCAATATAAAGGAAGCCTCCTTTGTTATCAACCCCTTCCATTACGAGGCGGTTATGGCTTACTACGATGATGCTCTCTCCAGCGTTGAGAGGGCAAGGCTTCTTCTTGACAGGGCGGGCGAAGATGAGGAGGCGAAGCTGCTTCAGAGGAGGATGAAAGAGCTCAAAGACAGGAAGCGCACCATTGAGAGAACCTTCAGGGTCTACCTTGCCTTCCTCACCCTCTTCTTCCTGTGGTTTGTGGCGAGGGTGACTCTGGGTCTGCTGCGCTGGATTCGTGACTCGGAGGCTCTTGCAGAGGGCGACGTGCTCCTTGGGGCCGAGGGTTAAATTATGCTTGCTTTGAGCCTTGAGAGCACCTCATCGTTGCGAAGCATGTCCTCTATGCACAGGAGGAGGTAATGGGAAAGGGCGAAAAATGCCCGAGCTTCGAGGTGGCTCCTCCTCCCGCCCTTCTCAAAGAGCTTCCTTGAAATCTGCCAGAGGGAAGCAAGAGGATAGGTGGAAATCTCCTTTATTAGTGAGGTGATTTTCCTGTCCACTTCGAAAATCTCCCTCTCAAGCTCGTCCTTTGTCAGCTTTCCAAGAAGGAAGGCCACTGTTTCTTCTAAGGGTAGCGGAGGTGCACCGCAAGCTTCTGCTTTCTGCTTTGGCGAAGCTTGGTAGAGGGCGACATTCTTCCAGTCCTGCATGGCTTCGCAGAGCATTGGAACAGCCTTTTCTGCTGCACTTATAAGGGCATCCACGTGTGCCTTAGAATCACTAAATTCAGATGTCAGGGCAAGGACTTCGATGCCATCTATAATACCGTAGCCTATGCTTCTGAAGTAAGCTGGCAGGCATGGGTCGTGCTCGGCGACACGCTCATAGGCTTCGTCAAGGGAGCGGCGCAGCTCTTCAAGGCGCTCTTCTTCCTCCCTGCCAAGGCGAAGCGCAGGCTCAAGCTCCACCTCAAGCCTGTCTACTACGCTCTCTGGCGTGAATTTCTTGAATGCTGGTTTAAAGCCCTTCTTCTCCACAGAAATCGTCGTAGCTTCGGGCTTAATCCTGAGGGTGGCGAAGCCTTCTGCGTCGGTTGTAGCCTCAATGTTTCCGCTCTTTACCAGTGCTCCGGAGAGAGGCAGGCTGCTCTTTGAGCTTCTGACTCTTACCCGCAGGGTGCGAAGAGCCTCGCGAGGTTCTGTAACCTGTGCCTGAGGCTTAGCTGGCTTGCTCCTTTTAAGTAGGAAAAACAGTAGCGCAGCAAAAATTGCGAGGGCTGCAATCACAGCGGCTTTATTCCTGCTTGGCAGGCTTGTCCACCTCTCCTCGAAGAGAGGCACTGCCAAAATTTTTTCTCCAGATATTATGAAAATTCGGCTCGCGTCAGGGGAGATTGTGGCATACTTAACGCCCTTCTCAGGATAGTACCGCCATATAAGCCTGCCTTGTTCCGCGTCGTACAGTTCAACGCTCTCTTGAGAAGCTGCAAGCAGGTAACCCCTGGCTGAGTGGAGTGAACTCATGTTCTGCTCCAGGGTTATATTCCAGAGGTGCTCACCTTTAGCAAAGGCGTGGATCTCATCCTTGAGCAGAGCGAAGACCACATCCTCATCCATGGTGACAGCAAGAATTGTTTTTTCAAAGCTTGTATTCCACACCAAAGCGCCGTCGTAGGTGTATAGATAAAGGGTGTCGTTCCCTGCAATGGCTATGCTCTCATTGGATATCGCTAAGCTAGCTGGCTTGAACTCAAGCTGCTTTGTCCAGAGCAGCGCGCCCGCGGTGTTGAAGAGGTACAGAGTATTACCGGCAATCACGCTTGAGCCCCGAGGGGAAGCGGCGAGAAGCTCAGTATTCTTATCAATGCTCGCGTTCCACACCTTCTGAGTGCCCCTGTACATGGAGAGTAGGTTTTTCTCAGCCACTAAGGAGTACTCCTCCGAGGCTGCAATCATGGGTGAAGTTTTCAGTGTTATAGAGGCGAGCATCTCTCCCGTGGGCTTGAGGATGTACACCTCATTTCCCGCGACGGCGATAAGGTTCTGCGAGGTGGCGTGAAGCTGGGCAGGTGAGCGTGGAAGCAGTATCTCATAGAACTCAAGCCCCGCCTGAGAGAGGTTTACAAGGCGAACCCTTCTCGAAGCCTTGAAGCTCTGATTTCCCAGCGATACCACAACCTCTATTGGATACTCACCAGGGGGCAAGCCCGAGGTGTTCCAGTTGTAGGGCAGAGTCTCCGCAGTCTGGGTGCCGTTGATAAGCACAGCCACTGTCGCATTCTCTGGCACAATCGTGGCATTTATTGCAATGCTCTCGCCGGTGGTGAAAACCTCTCCAGGTTTGGGGGAAGTTATTTCCGCATAGAGCGCAGGTGTGGTGTTGAGTACCTTAACCTCTGCGAAGGCAAAGGCTACGGCACAGCGCCCAAGGGAGGAGCACTGCTGGGGTGAGCACAGGTTGCTCGCCTCGCTGTTTGAGGCAAAGCTGGTGTCGAAGGCAAACACAGCAGTGAGCCTGTAGCTTCCCGGCTTTCGTGGAGCAAAGAAGCTGAACTCCACTGAAACGCTCTGGTTGGGAAGGGCGCTACCTGAGTATAGCTTGGCTACCTCAGCTTTGCTCCAGTTTCCGAAGAGGTTGACCCTCGCTTCGCCGGTAGCGTAGTTTCCAAACTTCCATGAGAGAACACCCCTCACATGCTGCCCCGGAGCGACGCTTATGCTGCTCTGAACCCCCTTTGCATTAGGGTCAAGGTCAAAGGAGGAGAGGGTTATCACTTCGAGGTTTTTTCCAGGGGTGGCGTAGTAGACATCCTTGGGGCATAGAGAATAAGCCTGGGGAAGAGCAAAGGCTATGAGGATGAGAAGAACAACCTTCCTCAGCATGCACATATCTTTTACCCCCTCATTTATGAATCTTAGCCAGCTATCGGTTCGGCTTCAGCAAAGCCCCTCTTCAGCGCCTTAATCTTCACCTTCAGCCTCTCTCCTTTGCTGGCACCTTTAACGAATACCTTAACTCCGGCGATATACGCTATACCCTCGCCACGCCTGCTCACGTCCTGAACCACAGCCTCGTAAACCTCGCCCTTCTTCACAGGGGAGAAGCCCTTCGCAACCAGGTATATCTCTGCACTCTCGCTGCGGCTCGCCTTTGGTTTTGAGAGCTTAACGAAGGAGAAGCTTCGTTTAACCTTTTCAACAAACTCCTTAATGAGGTCACCCTGGAACACCTTGACCAGAAAGGCGCCCCCAGGGCTGAGATGCTCCTCTGCTATGCTCAGGGCTTCCTCGCAGAGCTCAACACTTCGAGCATGGTCGATGCTCCACACACCACTTATATCCGGCGAGGCGTCGCTTATTACAGCCTCGCAGCTTGCGATAATCTCCTTCAGCTTTTCTCTTACCTCTGGGGAGGTGAAGTCACCCTTTATAAACACCACATTATCGTAGGACAGGGGCTCTATCCTCTGCAGGTCTACACCAACCACGAAACCAGAGTCGCCTACAATTTCGCGGGCAGCCTGTGTCCAGCCCCCAGGCGCTGCACCAAGCTCCAGCACGCGATCGCCAGCTTTCAAAATTTTGAAGTGCCGATTGAGCTGGAGAAGCTTGTACGCCGCTCGGGAGCGGTACTTCTCAAGCTTTGCCTTCCTGTAGTAGTAGTCCCGTCTTTTCTCAACTAGCCAACGCTTTCCCATAAACTCTTTAATCAATGTTAATCATCGTGGGTATTATTGAAAGAACATGGAAAGGCTTCTCTACCTGGGATGCATGATTTACAACCGCTTTCCTGACTATGAGCTCTCAGCAAAAGCGGTGCTTTCAAAGCTTGGGGTCAAGCTCAGAGACTTTCACGAGTTTTCGTGCTGCTCCTCTACCTTCATACCTTCTGCAAGCGATGAGTGGATTTACCTCGCCGCTTACAACCTCGCCCTTGCGGAGAGACAGAACGCTGCGATAATCACCCTATGCGGAACCTGCACAAGCACCTTCAAGCGGGCGAACCTTATGCTCCAGGACGAGAAGCTTCTGGAGAAGGTCAACTCTCGCCTGGGTGAGGTTGGACTCAGCTACTCTGGTAAGGTGAGTGTGAACCACCTGCTTGAGGTGCTGAAGGAGAAGGAGAATAAGATAAAGGTGCTTGTAAGACAACCTTTAAAGCTCAGGGTTGCGCTTCAGCACCCGTGCAATGTCTTCCGCCCAAGCTACGTTGCTCGCTTCGACGACCCCGCGAAGCCACGAGCTATGAGGGAGATTGTCACCCTTACAGGAGCAGAGATTGTGGACTACGCCGAGGAGTACGAATGCTGCGGCTCCACGCTGCTGCTGACCTCACAAGCCTTAGGGATTGGCGCGGGGGCAAGCAAGCTCGCCTCCGCTCAAAGGGCTGGGGCAGAGGCTATGGTGGTAGCCTGCGGCAACTGCGCCTATCTCTTTGACAGGCATAAGGAGGAGATAAAGAAGCGCAACCCAAGCGCAGAGCTTCCCACCCTCTTTATCACGCAGCTTCTGGGGTTGGCTTTCGGGCTGAGCAGGGAGGAACTCGGCTTGGACATAAGGGGGGTTGAGCTTGGGTGAGCAGAGCAAGGTCTGCACCCGCTGCTCCGCGTGTACGCGGGTGTGCATCGCCACAAGGCTGGGCGTTCCCACGGGTGCAAGCGTGCTTGAACGCGAAGATAAATTCACCTGTGCTGGCTGTTGGAAGTGCGCTGAGATTTGCCCTCAGGGCATAGACATCTACAAATTAATGATGGAGGCTCGTCGCAAGGGTGAGCTACCGGAAAGCTTCAGAATGGGCATAAGGAACATCCTGGAAACCGGATACGCCATGCCCATGCGGGGGGTAAATGCGATACGCGAGATGTATCGTCTGCCTCCAATTGAGAGGGTTAAACCAGAGGTGGTAAAAAAACTCCTGCGCGGAGTTAGCGTAGCCTGAGCTAAGGCTGCTCCTCTATTAGCTTGATTGCCTCTTCAACCAGCTTTTTGTGGCGCTCCTCAGATTCTATAAGCTCTGAAATAAAATTTTTTAACTCCTCATCCTCAAGCTCATTAAAGAGTTCCCTGTACACCTCCCGTGCGTTCTTCTCTATGTCGGCGAGGTTTCGCAGGGTGCCTGGAATTACATCGCTAGAACTCATCCACATCACGCCCCTTAATCTTCTCCATCATCTGAAGTATTGCTGTTTTGTGTCCTTCCGACTCCCTCCTAATTATCTCTGCTATCTCAAGGATACGTGCCTTTTTTTCCTCGGGTAGTTCACTCCTCTCAATAAATTTTATGAGAGAATGGGTTATAAGTGCAACCCCCTCATCCTCCAACTTAGCGATGTTTTCAAGTTTCTTAAGCAGCCTGCTCTTTTGTATCATGTCCTCTTCACCTAATTTATAGTTTATAGAACCTTTAATATAACCAACCTTTATATAACCACGCCTTCCATACCATTAGCTTAATGGTGGACACCGAGTTCATAAAGATGCTGTTGATCTCTGCGCTCGTTGGTGGACTTCTTGGCGTGGAGCGCGAGCTTAAGGTGCAGGTAATCGCAGGTACGCGCACCTTCATGCTGATTTCAATCACCGGAACCCTGAGTGTCTATCTTGCAACAAAGGTAGCTACGCCTTGGGTTATGAACCTCACCCTCCTAGGGGTTGTCTTTATTGTACTCCTGCTCGGTATAATAAAGAACTTCAGAACTTTCGATATAGGCATAACCACGCCCGTGGCTTTCTTCCTTGCCTACCTAATAGGCATACTTGTTGGCTTGGGATTGTACATCGAAGCCATAAGCGCAAGCATAGTCGTTACGAGCATCCTGGTATTCAAGAAGTACACCACCATCCTCTCCGAAGCCCTGGGTCACGAGGAGATGCGCTCAGCTATGGAGTTCGGTTTAATTGCCTTTGTGCTCTATCCCGTGGCACCGGATTATCCCATTGACCCCCTGGGTTTGATAAACCCAAAAATGCTGGTGCTTGCCATAATAGTGGTCTCAACCATAGGCTTTGCGGGCTTCCTCACGCTGCGCTTGGTTGGCCTTGAGCTTGCCCTCACCCTAGTTGGAGGAATAGGCGGACTTGTGAACAGCCAGGCGACGATAAGCGCCCTTGCTGACAAGGTTAGGAAGAGCGCTGAGATTGCGCCCAACGCACTGCGGGGCATGATTTTGGCGAATGCAGTAATGCTGGTTAGAAACCTTGCGCTGGCTAGCTTGCTGAGCATTGACCTTTTAAGGCTTCTGCTTCTTCCGACGCTTGCCATGTGCCTACTCGGCGTCGCGCAGAGCTTCCTTATAAAGACCAAGAAGACCTTGCGCGAGGTTGAGCTTCCTTTAGAGTCGCCTTTCGCAATCCTGCCCTCGATTAAGTTTGCCCTCATCTTTGGGGTTATAACCTTTCTATCCTACTATGCCCAGAACATTGGCGTGGGTGGGATTTACCTCACAGCTCTTGCCGGAGGTCTGGTCTCCAGCGCCGCTGTCGTGGCGTCGCTTGCATCACTCGTAGCCTTGGGCAAGCTCGGGACTGAGGTAGCCGCCCTTGGGGGCGTTCTCGCTATGGCTTCCAGCAGCATCAGCGGTGTATTCATAGCCAAGGTGAGCGGCACCTCTGAGTTGGCGAAGAGATACCTGCGCGTTGTTCTTGTGAATATAGCTGCTGGCGTTACGGTGGCTGCGATTATGTTCCTCGGGTAGGTAACGCTGCCTTATTCCATTATTTCTATTGTTAATCTGAGCCGTCTATTTTGAAGAATAATGCATGATTTGGAAAAATTGAAGGAACAGGTTAGGTATAATTGTGAAATCAGTAATGCCCAGTTCTGGGGGGTTTATTCGATTTGCGGACTCTTAATGCGGCTTCGCAGCCAGTATAGATTTGAGCACTCCCTCAAGCCCTGGCAAAAAATAGACACAGCAAAGCTGATGGAGTGGGTAGGTGAGAAAGAAAAGCTGTGGCAAAGCTTGAAGGGCAAGCTCCTGGAGCCTCTGCGCCTTGGAGGAGAGGTGATAGACCCCTTCGACGTTGAAAGCGTTGAAAGGTATCTCCCCCCTAACATGTGCTACGGCGCTGGCTACGCTACGGGGATGAAGCCCAGCTTCTTCCTGGGTGAACTCGGAGATAGCTACACTGAGCGTGGCTTCTTTGTGCGCGTGGTGGAACGCGAGTTTGTACGAGACCTATTTGTCTCGCCTGCGATGCTCAGGGGAGATACCATATACCTCCGCCTTCAGGTGTTTGAGGAGTACCTATGGGAGAAGATTGAGGAGCTTCGTCTGGGTAAGGGCAGGCAGGCGCTCTGGGATGCCTTTGAGTACTATGGTCTTCACAGGGAGGAACTCATACAAGACCCTTCGAGGTTGGAGGAGGATATCAAAAGGATAGCAAGGAAGGAGAGCTACGCGGTGGTGGCTCATGAGATGGGTGAGGCTCTGGAAAGCGGTTTTCCAGAAGAGCTTTGGCAGAGCTTTGTGCACTCCTCGCAGTTTCTTGAGCGCTTAGCTCGAGGAATACGCGACCTGCTTGCAGACACCCACGCTGAGGGTATGCTTTCAGCGATAATTAAACGCCGCAGCTTGGCTTCGCTTGCCTTCTATGTAGCAGCGTTGGACGGCTTCAGGAAGGAGCTTTTCCCAGAGATTTTCGAGGCTTACGCGGAGGCTAAGCAGGGTGACTGGGGCAGCGTGGAGAGCGCAGCTAAGCTTGCTCGCGATAGAGCGCTTGAGTGTGTGCGCACCCTCGTGGAGATAAACCGCAGGTCTCGAGGCAGGGGGGAAGCTTGGCTTCGCCGCGAGGTGAGGCGGGAGCTTCTGCAGCCTCTGGGGATAAATTTATAAACCCCTTCGCCTAAAAATAAGATGCCCAAAAAAACCGAAAGGATGGGATCGATAAGGAATGGAGATATGCTCTGTTTGCGGACTGCCAGAGGACTTGTGCATCTGTGAAGAGATTGCAAGGGAGACCCAGAAAATCACCATATCCCTAGCCAAGCGTAAGTTTGGTAAGTCGATGACCGTAGTAGAGGGTATAAGCGAGAAGTCCATAAACATCACAGACCTTGCAAAGAAGCTCAAGGGAGAACTCGCCTGCGGGGGTACTGTCAAGGACGGGAGGATAGAGCTTCAGGGCGACCATCGCCAGCGGGTGAAGGAGTTTCTCATAAAGCACGGCTACTCTGAGGACCTTATTGAGGTGAAGTAGCTGGGATGCATGCCAAGCAGGTTATCGAGGCTGCGCTTTTTGTTTCTTCAGAGCCTCTGTCCGTGGATAAGCTTGCGGAGGTAAGTGGCAAAACCAGGGACGAGGTTCGTGCGATTGTTGAGGAGCTGCGTAGAGACTATGCCAACCGCGACAGCGCCATTGAGATTCGAAGCATAGGTGACGACCATTACCTAATGCAGGCAAAGGAAGCTCTCTCTGGAATGCTCATTGAGCTGGTAAAGCCAGCGGTGGCTCAGGAGACTCTTAAAACACTCTCCCTCATAGCCCTTCGCCAGCCAATTACTCAGGCTGAAGTTGTCAAGGCTCGGGGCAGCGCTGCATACGCGCACATTAGAGAACTCATTGCCAAAGGATTCGTCTTCGCTTCGCCTGCGGGCAGAACAAAGATGCTCACCACCACAGAAAAGTTCTCTGATTATTTTGGCTTCAGCCGTGACATAGCGGAGGTGAAAAAGCAGATAGGCGAGCTTCTCATGAAGAGGTAATGTCGCTCTTCAGCTTCAGCACTTGCTTCTTTATCTTCTCACTTTCTCTTCGAATGGTAAATATTTCTTTTTCAAGGGACTTGATTTTAATGTAGTGATAGACATTCAGCAACAGCAATGCGGCAGCAATTATGTATATCACCGTTGTGATTGAATCTGTCATGCATACACCTCTTCCTTTTAACAAAAGGGGAAGCGTAACATTAAAATAGGAATTCGTCTATATTGACGGTGGCTTGGTGGTGAAATGGAGTACGACGTGGCAATAATAGGCGCAGGGCCAGCGGGGCTCTTCGCAGCATATGAACTGGCGGAGAAGAGTAAACTCAGAGTGGTTATTGTAGACATGGGAAAGGATGTGAACAAGCGCATTTGTCCAATGGAGAAGACTGGCGTTTGCGTGAAGTGCAAACCGTGCAACGTGATGAGTGGTGTGGGTGGCGCCGGTGGACTGAGCGATGGTACTCTGAACCTTCGTCCTGACATTGGGGGTAATCTCTACGAGTTTCTGCCTGAGAATGAAGCCTGGGAGCTGGTACGCTACGTGGACAGCATCTACGTGAAGCATGGCACGCCAACGAAGCTTTACGAAGCCACGAGCGAGGAAGAGGAAGAGCTCTCGCGCAAGGCTGCGAGCGCGGGCATAGAGTTTGTGCAGATACCCCAGCGCCATATAGGCAGCGATCACACACCAGAGGTTATAAACAGCATAGCGCAGCACCTCCGCAGAAAGGGCGTGAAATTCCTTCTTGAGACACAGGTTGAGGAGATAACCCCTGAGCTTGAGCTTGTTCTGGTGGGAGGTAGGAGAATCAAGGCTAAGTATGTGATCGCTGCACCGGGGAGGAGCGGCGCACCATGGATGGTGAAGCAGGCGCAGAGGCTGGGCTTGAAGATACGCCACGGCCCTATCGATGTAGGGGTGCGTGTTGAGGTACCTGCGGTTATAATGGAGCCTGTGTGCAGGATAAACCGCGACCCTAAGTTCCACATCATAACTAAAACCTACGACGATTTTGTGCGTACCTTCTGCGTGAACCACCGCGGCTTCATGGTAAAGGAGAGCTACAAGGGCTACGTTGGCGTCAACGGCCACTCACTGCGCGATAAGCAGAGCAACAACACCAACTTCGCCTTCCTCACGCGGATTGAGCTTACCGAGCCTGTGGAGAACTCTACTGAGTATGGGGAGAGCATAGCTAAAACCGCTACGACGCTCGGCGGGGGTAATCCCCTGATTCAACGCCTCGGCGACCTGCGCAGAGGGAGACGCTCCACGTGGAAGCGCATTAACTCAGGCTTAGTTAAGCCCACGCTGCGTGCCGTAACCCCTGGAGATATCGCCATGGTCATGCCTCACCGTATAGTTACCAACATCCTCGAGGGATTGGAGCGCCTGGATAAGGTTATACCCGGCGTTGCCAGCGACTCAACGCTTCTCTACGCGCCTGAGATTAAGTACTACGCGATGCGCGTTGAGGTTGGCAAAACCATGGAGACCTCCATACCAAACCTCTTCGTCGCAGGCGATGGCGTTGGCGTTTCCCGCGGCATAATCATAGCCTCAGCAACTGGCGTACTCGCTGCGAGGGGGATAATGGAAAAGGAGGGTGTGCTTTAGATTCAGGGGAAAAACCACCTTCCAGGTGCCGTTTATTGAGACTAAATCTATGTACCTTATCCTCCAGCTCTCGCAGGTGGATTTTCCCTAACTTCTCAATGGAGCAAGAGATGAGATTGATTGATGACAAAAGTAAAATAGGGGGAGAGGAGATAGTTGGGGTTAGGTGGTTGGATGGAGTACATATTTCGCGCTTACGATGTTCGCGGAGTGTTCAATGTGGATGTCACGGCGGAGGCAGCCGCGCGAATAGGCATGGCTTTTGGCACCTTCTTGGGTGGTGAAGGGCGCGTTCTTGTCGCACGAGACCCTCGGGTAACAAGCGAGATATTCGAGCGTGCCTTCTCCTCCGGGCTCGCCTCGACCGGCATTGACGTTTACCTCACCGGGATGGTGCCTATACCTGTGGCGAACTTCGCCACCGCGAGGCACAGCTACGACGCCGGAGCTTACATCACCGCTTCACACAACCCACCAGAGTACAACGGCGTTCGCTTTCGCCATGGAGATGGCACTGGCTACACAAAGGAAAATGCCGAGGTCAAGGAGATTTTCTTTAACGGCGAGTTCAAACTTGCGAAGTGGGGTGATGTGGGTGAAATAGTAGAGCTCAGCCCGCGCCAGACTCTGCGGGAGTATGAGGATTACCTCCTCTCAAGGCTCAAGCTTGAGCGCGAGCTTAAAGTGGTTCTCGATGCGGGTAATGGCGCGGCTGGTGTAATAGCGCCCTATATATTTCGAAAGGCAGGGGCAAAGGTTACGACGCTTAACGCTCAGCCAGATGGAACTTTTCCAGGGCGAAAAAGCGAGCCAAATGCAGAGAGCTTAGCTGACCTCGCGCGTGTGGTTTCTAGCATCGACGCCGCCTTTGGCGCTGGCTACGACGGCGACGCCGACCGCGTTGTGTTCGTTGACGATTTAGGTAGAGTGGTGCAGACGGAGAAGGTGGGCATAATTATAGCCCGGGAAATTTTACGTGAGAAGGGTGGAGGCGTGGTAATAGCTAACGTGGAGTGCTCCCAGATAGTTGAGGAGGAGATTTCAAAGCATGGGGGCGAGGTTAGGCGGGTACGCGTGGGCGATGTGTTCGTGTGCGAGGCGATAAAGCAGCATGGCGCTGTCTTTGCAATGGAAACCTCGGCGCACTACTTCTACCCCGACTTCTACCCCTTCGACGACCCTATTCTGGTAAGCCTGAAGCTGGCTTCAATTCTCTCACAGCGAGGTGAGAAGCTTTCCCAGCTTGTGGATGAGATACCCAGCTACCCCAAGCTCCACAAGAACTTTCCCTGTGACGACAGGATAAAGTTTCAGGTGATGGAGAAGATTATCCAGAGCTTGAAGGAGAAGGGCTACACCCTCGACATGACCGACGGTGCACGTGTGGTCTTAGAGGACGGCTGGGCTCTGCTGAGACCGAGCAACACCTCGCCATTGATAAGGGCGAGCATCGAGGCTACAAGCGAGGAGCGCGTGCAGGAACTTCTCCGCCTTGTGGAGAGGGAATTTGAGGAAGCGCTGAGAAAAACGAAAAGGGATTGAAACGTTAGCCCCTCGCCATGTTGTATATGCAGCTTGAAAGCGTGGTCAAGGAGATAAGAAGCCGCGCACTGGAAGAGCTTCGGGGAAGCGGAAAATTCGCAGCCTGGCGCGAGAGGGATTTCCTTCATGGTGAAGAAGTTGACGCAGGTGTTATTGTACTCTCTACTCGTGGCTGTGCTTGGGCGCTGCGCGGAGGCTGCACCATGTGCGGTTATGTTTATGATTCCTCTCGCGGCGCTTCTCAGGCAGAGGTGCTGCAGCAGTTTAAAGAGGGGCTTGCCAAGGTTGGAGAGGTCGCCTACCTCAAGGTGTTCAACTCGGGCAGCTTCTTCGACGAGGGCGAGATTTCGCGAGAGACAAGGCTCAAGATATTCCAGGAGGTCAACGCTCTTGGAGTTAAACGCCTTCAAGTGGAGTCCCGCCCTGAGTACATAACCCGCGAGGTTCTAGAAGAATCAGTCAGTGTGCTGGAGCCGGAGCTTGAGGTTGGCATTGGTCTTGAAACCACAAACGACTACATACGCGAGGTGTGCATCAACAAGGGCTTCACCCTCGCAGAGTTCACTCGCGCCTTCGATGTGTGCAAAAGCGCAGGGGTTAAAACAAAGGCGTATCTCCTCATAAAGCCGCCCTTCATAACAGAGGCTGAGGCGATAGAAGACGCTGTTAGGAGTGGTGTGGAGGCGGCTCGCCTCGGCGTAGAGCGGCTGAGCTACAACCCCCTCAATGTGCAGCGGGGCACGCTGGTGGAGGAACTTTTTAATAAGCGGGAGTACCGCCCGCCGTGGCTGTGGAGCGTTGTAGAGATTATAAAGCGCGTGAAGGAGCGCGTGAGCATACCCGTGGTGTGCTCTCCTTCCGGAGCGGGCACAAAGCGGGGCGCTCACAACTGCGGGAAGTGCGACTCCCGCGTGCTCGCCGCTATACGCAGGTTCTCTTCTACGCAGGAGCTTCGCTACATTGAGGAGCTAACCTGTACCTGCAAGCAAAGGTGGAAGGAGGAGCTAAACCTGGAGGTATTTGAGAGGTGAGGATAAAGGTCAGGAAGATTTCTGCCGGCATCGCAGAAGGTGAGGCTGTAGTAACCAGAGAGGCGATCACCTTTCTCGGCGGCGTGGATGCTAAGTGGGGCGTGGTGGTGGAGCGCGGGCATGAGCTTGAAGGCAGAAGCATAGCCGGTAAAATCCTGGTGCTTCCCCACACCAAGGGCTCGACGGTTGGGAGCTACGTGATATACCAGATGAAGAAGCTTGGCACCGCGCCTCTCGCCATAATTGCTGTTAAGGCTGACGAGATGCTCGCCACCGGGGCGATAATCTCGGGCATACCTCTGGTGGACTCCCCCAGTGAAGACGTGCTGAGCATACCCCAGGGCGCTAAGCTAAGGGTAAACGCCGACGAGGGCTACGTAGAGGTGAAAGATTGAACGACCTTGACTCCGTCACCCGCAGCTTAGCTGCGGATAACTTTGAGGAACTCATTGCAAGAGGGTTTATTATAAAAGCGCGCTACTTTGGCAAGCTTGTAAGCTATGAAGTGGAGCCTCTCTTTGGGCATGAGCGCAGCTTTGAACTTGTGCTCCAGGGCTTCGAAGGCTCAGGCTACTATCCCCTCTACAGGGAAAAGAATGGTAGGTACTTTATCACAGTGGTTAAGAAGGATAAAAGGGGCTTCTCCCCTCCTGAGTGGGCTCACGTCCTTCTCTTCCTCGCCACGCTGGTTACTGTCACCCTCGCTGGGTACATCTGGTGGGCAGATGGTGATATCTACCTGAGTGTGCTCTTCGCAGCCTCGCTTATGCTTATCCTCGGAGGGCATGAGCTGGGGCACTACCTCGCGGCGAGGCGTCGCAATGTCGCGGCGACTCTGCCGTTCTTCATCCCCGTGCCGCCAAACATATTCCCCTTCGGTACCATGGGGGCTGTAATAACAATGCGCTCTCCCATTCCGGACAGAAAAGCGCTAATGGAGGTGGGCATCGCAGGACCTGCGATGGGCTTTCTCCTCGCGCTACCCTTCATAGCCTACGGTTTAATGCACTCCACACCAGTGCCTATAGAAGAAGCAAAGGACGAGATAACCTTCTTCATGCCCCTTGCCATGCAGGCAATAGCAAAGCTGGTGCTCGGCGACATCGGCGAGGCGAGCCTTGACGCTCACCCCCTCGCGATGGCGGGCTGGATAGGCTTATTCGTCACCTCCCTCAACCTCCTTCCAATGGGGCAACTCGATGGCGGGCACGTGGTTCGCGCTCTGTTTCCCAGGCGATACCGTGCCGTTTACCGGGGCGTTTTTGTGCTGCTCCTTTTATCCTTTGTGGTGTGGCCGGGTTGGCTATTCTGGGCGGTGGTGGCGTATATAATAACCCGGCTGGAGCATCCAGGTCCACTCAACGACGTCTCCCCCTTAGACACAAAAAGAAAGCTCCTCGGCGTGCTGATGCTTCTGCTCCTCATCCTCACCTTCATGCCGGTGCCCTTCATCTCCACGGAGCTTCTGGTGGAGATTTCCAGAAGATGACCCTATTAGAAGGTTGCAGATGAGAGAGTCAAAGCTTGAGAAAGAGATCGAAGGGTTCAAAGCCAAAATCTGGCTGGAGTAAGGTGGTGTGTGTTATTTAATGCTTACCTGCCAAACCTGCGCTGTCTCTGCTGGTAGGTGCGCAGGGCGCGCAGGAAGTCTATTTTCCGAAAACCCGGCCAGTAGGTTTCGCAGAAGTAGAGCTCAGCATAGGCACTTTGCCACAACAGAAAGCCAGAGATGCGCTCCTCGCCAGAGGTTCTGATTATTAAGTCTGGGTCGGGCATGCCGTTAGTGTACAGGTGCTGAGCTATGATTGCCTCGCTTATATCCTGGCTACTCATCTCCCCTCTCTCTATCTTCTCCGCCATCTTCTTAAAAGCGTCCACTATCTCCTGCCGTCCGCCGTAGGCGACGGCGACGTTAAGTATGAGGTTGTCGTAGTGCTTCGTCTTTTCCTCCGCGTAGGCTATCGCCTTGCGAACGCGCTCCGGGAAGCGCTCCACCTTGCCTATAGCTCTAATCCTGACGCGGTTGCGGTGTATGCGCTCGTCCTCGGCGACTTTGTAGAAGTACTCCTCGAAGATGTCGAAGAGCTTTTCCACCTCCTCCTTTGGCCTCGAGAAGTTCTCCGTAGAGAAGGCGTAGGTGGTGATGTTTTTTATTCCCAGCTGCACGCACCACTCCAGGAACTCTTCCAGCTTCTGTGCTCCAAGGCGGTGACCCACCCAGGGCGGCGAGCCCAGCTTACGAGCTAAGCGGCGGTTTCCGTCCATTATCACAGCTATGTGCTGGGGCATAGGCTTTGACTTCACCTGCCTCTCCAGCAGCCACTCGTACAGCTTATACACTGGATATAGAATCACTCTTCAGCCACCTCCTGCACAGTAAGCGGAGCGCCGCAGGAGCCGCAGAACTTGCCCGCGCTGGCTATGGGAGCACCGCAGGAGGGGCACTCCTGGGGCAGGCTCACCTCCTGCATTGGCTCAGTCTTTTTTCGTTCTCGAGGCTTGTAAAGGAGGAGGTATAAACCTGCGCCCATTGCGACGAGACCTAAACTCCAGTATATCACTATGAACATTTCATCCTGCTCGATGTAAGCCTGGTAGAGGAGGAGTATACCCACGGCTACGCTAACAAGGCTGAGCAGAATCTTCTGAGAACTCTGTGTTTCTGCCATAGCCACCCCTTTAGCTTTTTATGAGCCCCTGCATTATAAATTTAACGACTTACGGGCTGAGAAAAAACAGAATAACCCCTGCCAGGAGTATCGCAGCTATGTAAGCGGCAAGCACATGGCTGAGCATGTTTTCTTCGGCTGAGGTATAGCTAAGCCCGCCGAGAAAGCTCCCAAGCCCAAGGATGAGAAGCCCGCTGCTTAGAGCCGTGTTCGAAGGTAAAAGCCGCAGTCCGTGAGCAAGCAGAAAAGCGCCTGCAAACACCGCCAGGTTGCGCAGGAATACTCTGACGTGCAAAGCGTTACACCTCTATTACCTCTGCCTTGAGGCTTTTTAAATCTAAGATGCACAGTGTGCGTTTCCCAGTCAGGTAGCCGCAGAGTTCCCCAGGATTAACCGCAACACAAGCGTTGCTACGGCTAACTTCTATTTTGTGGGTATGCCCTGTAACCACCAAGTCGTAGCGCCCGCTTGCCACTAACGCAGAGGTAATCGCAGCTACGGTACCGTGGTAAACTGCAATTTTGCGATTGGCCAGCTCGAGTTCTGCAAAATCAGCTATGCTTGCCCCCATCTCAGTGAGGCGTTTCGCAAGCAGTGCTCGCTCCCCATCGTTGTTCCCATAGACGCATGTCAGCTTTGCTTCCAGCTTCGCAAGTTTCGACGCTGCGAAGGGCGCCACCATGTCGCCGGCATGAAGCACATGCTCCACGCCCTCGCGGTTTAGCAGCTTTACTGCCGCCTCAAGCGCAGGCAGGTTGTCATGAGAGTCGGAGATTATCCCCACAAGCATGGAGTAAATCTTTACCCCCGCCCATAAAATTTTTTTGTCGCGATGCTGAGTAAGCGTAGTGGTTTAAATGAGGTTTGCAAAGCGGTTGAGCTACATCGATATCTCCGGAATAAGGAAGATGTTTGAGCTGGCAAAGGCTGAAGGGGTTATAAACCTTGCTTTAGGAGAGCCCGACTTCGGCATACCTCCCAGCGCCAAGCAGGCGATAATCTCAGGTTTAGCCCAGGATTTCACCCACTATACGCCGAATAAGGGCATCGAGGAGCTTCGCAGCGCCATAGCCGAGAAACTGCGTAAAGAGAATGGCATAGCCTCGAGCGGCGAGGACATAATTGTCACCTCGGGTGCGAGTGAGGCTCTTCACTTGGCGATTCTCGCCCTGATTGAGCCTGGAGACGAGGTGCTGGTGCCCAACCCGGGCTTTGTGTCCTACTCGCCCTTGGTGAGGCTCGCTGGTGGCGTGCCTGTGAGCTACGAGGTAGCCGAGAGCAATGCCTTCGAACCAAGAGTAGAGGAAATAGAGGAGAAGCTTACTAAGCGCACAAAGCTCATAATAGTCAACTCTCCAAGCAACCCCACTGGAGCGGTTTTCTCCCGACGAACAGTAAAGGAAATCGCAAAGCTTGCGGAGAGCGAAGGCTTAGCGCTGCTGAGCGATGAGGTTTATGAAAAGATAATCTACGAGGGCGAGCACCACAGCTTTGCCCGCTATTACCCCGAGACGATAACAGTGAACGGCTTCTCAAAGAGCTACGCCATGACGGGCTTGCGCCTGGGTTATGTTCACGCACCCAGTGAGGCGATAGAGGAGATGCTCAAAATCCACCAGTACATTCAGGCAAGCACCGTCTCGCTCTCTCAGCTCGCAGCCTTAGCGGCGCTGGAGCAGGGAGAGGAGCACGTTAAGGAGATGGTGACGCGCTTTAAGCAGAGGCGGGATTTGATAATGAAGGAGCTTACGGGGCTTCCGGGCGTTACCTGCCTCTCACCGCGAGGCGCTTTCTATGCCTTCCCCAACTTCTCTACTTATGGCTCTTCTCAGGAGCTTGCCATGGAGCTGCTGAGGCAAGCAAAGGTAGTGGTTACTCCAGGCACGGCCTTTGGAAGCGCTGGCGAGGGCTACCTGCGCTTTTCCTTCGCCACAAGCGAGGAAAATATTATAGAGGGGATGCGTAGAATTAAGCATTACCTGGAGGCGAGGCAATGAAGTTACTCAAGAAGCTTAGCGAGGCGCACGGCGTGCCCGGTCACGAGGATAAGGTGCGCAAGCTTCTGCGCGAGGAGTTAGAAAGAACCTGCGACGAGGTTTTTGTGGATAAGCTCGGCAACCTCATAGCAAGGAAGGGTGAGGGCAAGCGCAAGGTGATGCTTGACGCGCATATGGATGAGATAGGCTTAATGGTGAAGCATATAGACAAGAAGGGTTTCATACGCTTCACCACGCTGGGCGGCTTTTTCGATCAGACATTGCTAAACCAACGCGTGGTGGTGCACACCCGCAAGGGTGAGGTTCTTGGGGTTATAGGCTCCAAGCCCCCGCATCTGATGAAGGAGGAGGAGCGTAAGAAGGTGGTTAAGGCTGAGAACATGTTCATAGACGTCGGCGCAGGTGATGCCGAGGAGGTGAAGAAGCTCGGCGTTCGCGTGGGGGACTACATAACCTTTGACAGGAGCTTCGCTGAGCTTGCCGGCGAGCTTGTCACTGGCAAAGCCTTCGACAACCGCATAGGCTGCTATGCCATGGTCGAGATAATGCGCCGCTTAAGCGTTGATGCTGAAGTTTATGCCGTTGCCACTGTGCAGGAGGAGGTCGGGCTAAAGGGTGCGCGCACCGCCGCATACAAGATATACCCTGACCTCGCGATTGTGCTCGACGTGACCACCACGGGCGATTACCCAGGTGTTCGAGAAGAGGAAAGCGCCACCAAGCTCAACGGCGGTCCCGCAATTACTCTAGTTGACGCAAAGGGGCGCGGGCTTATCACCCATCCTGAGGTGAAAGAGCTTTTAATCTCTACCGCAGAGGAGGAGAAGATACCCTACCAGCTCGAGGTTGGTGAAGGTGGAACCACAGATGCCACGACTATTCATTTAACCAAAGAGGGCGTGCCCGCAGGCGTCGTTTCTGTGCCCACGCGCTACATCCACTCTCCCGTAGAAGTAGCAAGCGTAAAGGACATAGAGCGCGTGGTAGAGCTTGTCGCGAAAGCGGTGGAGAGGTGGGCAGAAAAGGGTTAGCTTCCCAAATCTCTAACTATTCCCACGCTCACAAGCGCCTTAACCGGCTTTCCACCGACCTGGCTTAAGCCTTTCTTGTCGATCATGACCACCGCCGCAAGGGGGGTTGCACCCTTCTCGGTGAGGAAGGCTATTGTATCGCTCAGCGTTGTCCCCGTCGTAGCGATATCATCGACGATCACAACCTTCTTGCCTTCCACGCCTGCGAAGTTGGATAGGATAAAGCCCTGCTTCGCCTCACTCTGGGGTTCCCACATGTGCTTCTTTGGGCGAATAATGCACAGCTTGGCGTTGAGCTCTTCTGCGATGATCGTCGCCAGAGGCACGCCGCTCACAGCTATGCCTGCGATAACCTCTGGCTCGGGCAGCGAGTTCTCCTCCAGTATCTCCCTTATGAGTTCCGCCATGGCAAGGGCGACGTGACGCAGAACCACAGGGTTAGAGCCAACGTTGCGCCAGTCTATGTATATATCTCGAGGAGCGGCGCCGCGCTCTTCTTCGGTGTGGGTAACCAGCCAGAGCGCAGTCTCACGGCTAACGTTAAGCTCATCGGCAATCTCGCCGGTGGTTAATCCTCTCTTCTTCAGCTCTCTCGCTCGCTTTATGAGCTCTGAAATGTCGCGCATGGTTAATATTCACCTCCCCTCCTATATATACTTTGTATCTATGGTTCCTGGAGGTAAACCCGGAGGAGTTACCCTGAACTTGTTCAGGGTGACGGAGGTTCCTATTATCCTTACCTCCTCTTTACCCTTGCTTTCACCTTAGCGCCACACACCTCGCAGGTATCGCTGGCATAACTCGCGCTGTACCTGCGCCCGCATCCCACGCAACGCTTATACCAGCGAAATCGTCGCCTTATCCCCTGCTCCATCACCGGCGAAAAGCGCAGCTTCAGAAACTTCGCCACGTTCTGCACCGCGTAGTCGTCTGTAACTATAGTGACCTTCTCTCCCTGCGAAGCGAACTCCAGGGCTAAGGCGAGCACCGCCATGTCAGCCCGCGAAAGCAGTGCCACGTCACCAGTTTGCGTCGCCGCTTTTTTTACAAGCTGCATATACTTCTCCTGTGGGGTACGCACCTCCAGCAGGCCGCTCTCCTGCGCGAGCCTTGCCTTAAGCTGGCGGTACTCCTCCTTAAGCTCCTCCATCACCTCCGGCACTGTGTACGCGCGCTTCCGCAAAGCCAGGGGCTCCAGGCCAGCGAAGAAGGCGCTTGTATCGAGCACGAGTATCATAGCCTCTCCCTTATCCTCTCGTAGAAGTCCCGCCTGAACTTTACAAGCTTTACAACGCTGTGGGACTTTCTCAGGGTTACCTCCTGCTCCGGTTCAAGGCTGAGCACCTTCTGTCCGTCTATAACCAGAAGCGCTCTTTCCTTGGCATCTACAACCTTAACCCTAATGGGGAGGTGCTCCGGCACGACGATGCTTCGAGCGGAGAAGCTGAAGGGGCATATTGCGGTTACCACAATCGCGGGGGTGCGGGGGTCAAGTATAGGTCCGCCGGCAGACATGGAGTAGGCGGTTGAGCCCGTGGGTGTAGCTACAATAACGCCATCGCTGCGAAGCTCCTGCGCTAAAGCTTCGTCGATGTAGATGTGCAGGTGGAGCATCCTTACCGGCGAAGCGCTGGCTATGACTGCTTCATTGAGCGCCTCGCCCACCTTCTCACCGGCTACAAGCACAGAGAGCTTGCTCCTCTCCTCTATGAAGTACTCGCCTGCGAGCAGCTTCTCCAGCGAAGCACGCCATTCCTGCGGTCTGGCTTCTGTAAGAAACCCCATGGTGCCGAAGTTGAAGCCCAGGATGGGCGCTGTATTACCTGCACCCTTTGCGGCAGCCTTGAGAATCATACCGTCGCCGCCCAGCACCAGATAAAGGTCCACCTTCATTGCCTCGATTTCACACCCCTCTACGCCAATATCTCGTGCACACTCCGCGTCGTACACCACATCTATGCCTTTCTGCAACAGGTAGCTCGCTATCTCCTGTGCTACGCGTTGCGCCTCTGGGGTACGCTTTACAATCAGCCCCACCTTTTCCATTTTTTTCATGTTATCTCTATTTATCTCAAGTTGGTATATAATAGTGCGGGTGTAGTCTAGTGGCAGGACCCGAGCCTCCCAAGCTCGTGACCCGGGTTCGAATCCCGGCACCCGCATAACCCCCTATTTCTGTATGCACTAAATACTGGGAAATAATTTAATACCTCTCTGACCAACCTCTATCCATGCTTATAAAGAATGCGAAAATTGCTACGCCGAGTGGCATAATCTCTGGTGAGATACTCATCGAGGGGGAAAAAATCGCTGCCGTTGGAAAAGCCATTAAGGCGAGGGGGGAAGAGAAGCTCAACCTTAAAGGAAAGCTGGTAATCCCAGGCATAGTCGACATGCACGTGCACATGCGCGATTTTACCGAAAGGCATAAGGAAGACTTAACCAGCGGAAGCAGGGCAGCGCTCGCCGGTGGGGTTACCACCTTCTTTGAGATGCCAAACACAAGGCCAGCGATAACCACTGCTTCAACCTACCAGCGACGCTTAGCCCTCGCTAATCGGAAATCACTGGTAGACTTCGGCATATACTTCGGTGTTACTAAGGAGAACCTTCCAGAGCTTGCCAAGCTCTCACCCAAAGCTTGCAAAATTTACCTCGACGGCACTCTTGGTGAGGTGGATTACACCACCGTAGAGGAGGCTCTTAAAATAGCAAGCTTCGTGGCGGTGCATGCTGAGGACGGCGCAACGATAGCGCGCAATATGAAGAAAATCAAAAGCGTGGGAAACGACTTCACAAAGCACTGCGAAATTCGAAGTCCGGAGGCTGAGAGCATCGCCGTGGAGAAAGTTGCCCAGATTGCCGCGAGGTTAAAAAAGAGGGTGCACATCTGCCACATCTCAGCTGCAAAGGCTTTAGATTATCTCAATGAGCACACCACCTGTGAGGTTACCCCGCATCACCTTCTTTTAACCAGAAAAGCCCTCGCAGAAATGGGAAGCTATGCAAAGACCAATCCTCCGCTGCGCTCCACTGGCGATGTAGCAGCGCTGTGGAGTGCGCTTAAAGAGGGCAGAATCTCATGCATAGCCAGCGACCATGCTCCTCATTCGCTTGCGGACAAAGATGATAGCCCTCTCGAGGCAGCCTCAGGCATTCCCAATCTTGAGACAATGCTTCCACTCCTCCTCACCATGGTAAACAGGGGAAGGCTGAGCGTGAGCGAGCTGGTGAAGCTCTGTTGCGAGGCGCCGGCAAAGCTCTTGGGGCTTGAGAATAAGGGTTCCATTCTTCCTGGTAAAGACGCTGACCTTGTTGTTGTGGACATGCGCCGCGAAGGTGTGGTTAGCGCCGAGGATTTCCACTCGAAGGCGAAATATTCCCCCTTCGAGGGGTGGCGTCTCCGTGGAGCCGTTGATACGGTTCTACTGCGCGGAGAAATAGCATACCAGGATGAGGACTTTCTTGTTAAGCCCGGATATGGCAAGCCTGCGCTAGGGCTCCTCTCGCACTGAACCCCTCTCCCTCTCTCGCGAGACCACTTCCTTCAGCGAGGTTTTCGGCGTTACCTGCTTTCGTCTGCGCCTCTTTTTCTTCTCCTTCTTTTCTGGCTTAAAAATTGCTTTTATGTCCTCTTCATCGAGTTTGCACTCCTTGGCTCGCTCATAAATCTCGCGAACCCTCTTCTCTACCTTGAGCACTTCGTACACTAAAATAATCGCCGCAAGTATAACCAGGATGTCGGCAGCTATACCCACGCTGGTGAATATCATTACCGCACCTATCACTGTAATCTCAAAGAGGAGAACTACAATGCTGGCGATTATTATCTTCTGGAAGTTTCTTACGGGGTTCTCCCTTATGAGAAGGTATGAGATAGCAAAAAGGAAAAAGAAGAGAGCAAGAACCTGCGGAAAGGATATGCCTTTAATAAAGATACCTACAAAAAAGGTGACAACTAGCACTCCTATTAACATGAACAGTGCAGCGAGCACATAGCCAAGCACCTGAAAACCCTTCGACGCCTGCATCTACCACCTCTCCAAAAGCCAGATTTATATTGCGCTTATGTCTTTATAATTTATCAGGAGGTGTGGTATGGATACCTTCGAGTATGAGGTAATTAACGTCAGGCACGCTAAAGAAAAAGGCATGCTTAGCCTGGAGAACCTTCTAAATAAAATGGGAAAAAAGGGCTGGGAGCTTGTGGGCATAGATGGAGACCACTATATATTCAAGCGTAGGGTTTGAGCTTTGAGCCTACCTGCTCGCCAACTTGATATCACTGGCTTTGACGGTCTTCCTCTTCGCGTGTTTGGCGAGCTTTCCAGCTTCGCTCGCGATCTCAGTGCCTATCTCCTCAAGCAGTTCAGCAAGCACAACCGCAGCGTCCCTGCCCACACGCATGTTTGTCGCTTTCCTGATAATCCTACCACACGCAGCTACAGGTAATTCTCCCATAAATCAACCACCTCATGATTATTTTTTAGTCTCATTCAAGATAAAGCTTTCGCTTAAAGAAATCGCTACTCTGCCTTTGCCTTTACCATTTTCTTTGAGTACTTTTGGACTATCTTCTCTGTGCTCACTATGTTCTTGTCCAGTCCAAGCTCCGCATATGGCTCAAGACCTAAAGCTAAGCCTATTAGCTGGGTGATGTAGAGCACTGGTATACCCAACTCCTCACCGTAGTGCTTCTCAATCTCAGGCTGCTTGGCGTCCAAGCTCATATGGCACAGGGGACAAGCGACGATTATAGCCTGCGCTCCCGCTTCCTTCGCTTCCTTGATTATCTCGTAGCTCAGCTTGTGCATCGCCGCTTCGTTGCTCACCATCACGGGTCCGCCGCAGCACCGTGTTTTTCGGGTAAAGGGCAGTACCGTAGCGCCCAAAGCCTGGATTATCTTGTCCATGCTGGTAGGGTTCTCCACATCGTCGAAGCTCTCCTTGCCTGGCGGACGGGTGATGTAGCACCCGTAGTAGGGCACAACCCTCAAGCCTTCCAACGGCTCAGCAACCTTCTCTGCGAGAGCCTCTATGCCCAAGTCATTGACCAGTACATCGAGAGGGTGCCTTACCTTTACCTCACCCTTTACCTCTAGACCCGTACCCTCGAGAGCCTTGTTGAGCTTTGCGCGATTCTCCTCACTTTCAAGCACGTACTCGCGAGTTTGCTTAAGGTTCTGGTAGCACGCTGGGCAGGGTGCGACAACCTCCTTACCCTGCGCCTCAGCGCGTGCAAGGTCGCGAGCCGGAAGAGCAAGCGAGAGGAGCTTGCTCGTGGCATGCGCCGCCGAAGCTCCGCAGCAGCTCCAGTCTTCGAGCTCCTCAAACTCTAAGCCTAAAGCAGTAAAAACACTCCTGAAGCTCAGGTCATACTCCCTAGCAGTAGCCTCCAGAGAACAGCCAGGGTAGTAAGCATAGCTCATTCTCCAGCCTCCATCTTAGCCACGTTTTCGAATATCTTCTTAACCTCATCGCCACGGGCGATTTTCACCGGTTTAAAGGGCAACTTACCCTTTTTCATGAGTGTGATTCCAAAGGGGGCGTTCTTTAGAAGGTAGCCCAGCTTTGAGGCGATGCCCTCTCTGCTACCCAGTGTAGCCTTCAACAGAAGCAGAGGCTCAAATTGCCTTCCAAGATTAGCCACGATTTCGTTGAAGTTCCTGTAAAAGGACACTGCCCTTGGATTGGCAATGTTCGAGTTGTACCCCTCCTTCATGGCTATGCTCTTAAGCGCCGCCATTACCTCGGTTATCTTAACCTCTCGTGGGCATCGCACCTGACACTGATAACACGAGGCGCACAACCAGATGGTGCGACTGCTCAGCACGCGATCGCGCATACCAAGGTTCACCATGCGGATTATTTGCCTTGGGGTATAATCCATAGCTGAGACAGTGGGGCAACCTCCACTGCAGGTACCGCACTGGTAGCATGCGGTAATGCCCTCGCCACCCGCTGCAATAACCTCACTCTTAAAGTCCACGCCAGACAAAGTGATGCCTCCTAGCAGCTTTACGAATTTATCATTATTGTTCATTATATACTTTTGCATAACATTAAAAAGTTTTCCATAATGAATATATTTGATGAGGTCAAAGTAGAGGCAAAGTATGCCACCAAGCCGGGGTAGTCTAGAGGCGAGGCGGCGGACTGCAGATCCGCTTTACGTGAGTTCAAATCTCACCCCCGGCTTTCACATTTTCTATTGTAATTTGTTATGGTTGCAGGGAAAAATTTATTAGAGTGGGTGTTGGATTCTGAAATCACTATGGGAGAAGTTGACTGGCGGAAGCTCATGAGGTCAAAGAGATTCAAGCAGTTTTCTTTAGTTTTTGCCATCTTTCTCATCGGTTTTGCCACGCGTTACATAACAAAGCACCAGCTGCTCTTTGACCCAGACAGCTACTGGTGGTACCAGCTTGCCATGTACTTCGCAGGTATAGACGACGGGCGATTGCAGTACTTTCACAAAGTGGGTGGAAAGACGATATATGAGCTAGCATACTACCCCACGGGTAGGGTACTGGAAAAGGAACTTCTCCTCCTTCCATTCACCATCGGCTTTTCATACAAAATTCTGGGCATTTTTGGCGCGCCTCAAACCCCAGAAGGACTTCTTAACTATATGTTTTTCTTTGGTCCCTTCTTCGGCGCCCTCACAGCTGTTTTGGCATATTTCCTTGGCAAGGAGCTTACTGGAAGTGATAAAGCGGGATTCGTTGCAGCGGTGTTCTATTCCTTTGCTCACTTTGCAATGACGAGAAACACAGCTGGCGATACTGGACAAGAGAGCTTGGGTAGTTTTTTCCTGTTTTTAATGGTCTATCTGTTCATTGTCTCCGTGAAGCAAAAGGAATTGAAGCTTAACGTTGGCTATGCAATAGCTTCTGGAATAGTATTTCTGCTTGCTGCGAATACATGGGGTGGAACGAGCTTCTACTGGGGGTTGATAGCCTCTGCAGTTTTTGTATATCTCGCAGTTAACGTAGCGCTCAACCGTCCTTTAAAGGAGTACAAAAGCGTGTGCGTTAGTTTTCCTGTATTCATCCTCATCGGCGTTTTTATACCCTCACTCTTTGGTATCGGCAACTCCTATGTTATTGGAAAGATGAGTACCCACAATGTCTTCCAAAATCTATCTTACCTTATTGTGATCATCTGCCTCTTTTTGATAGGTTATGAGGAGTTGAGAAAAAAGAAAGAACTTTCGCTTCAGCCGAGGGTTATTTTTCTTGGAACTATTGTGATTGTTGTACTTGGTCTTTTTGCCACTGGCAAGTTTGTTATATTTGAGAGGATCTCCGATTTTATATACAGACTCATTTTTGCCCCTGAAGAGAAGGGGCTAACTGGCAAAACCGTTGCTTACTACCGCTCCACTGGTTTTACGGAATTTAAAGGTACCTTTGGCGCACTACTGCTTGCGATCCCTGCAGGCTTTCTCCTAATAGGATATGATCTCTATAAAAAGAGGGAATTCACAAGCTTATTCATGATATTTTTCATGATCCTTGGCATAGTTGCCTTCAGGTGGATGATTAGGCTGTCATACCTCATGGCTTTCATCCTGCCCCTTTTCATTGCATTCCTGTTTGCCAGATATATAGACAAACAAAAGCCACAGTTGAAACATGCAAGACCTAAAAAGAAAAAAGATGCTCAAGAGAGCCAGGGCATGCGAAGGTTTAATATAGTAATAGGCTTCGCTGTGCTCCTCTTTCTTATCTCTCCGATACTGGTTACAAGCATCCAATCACTCAAAGCTCAGAAGTTTGCAGACCAGAGCGTCATGCCTTGGAAGGATGCTGGTGAGTGGATTAAAAAGAATACTCCAGAAAACGCCTTGCTCATCCACTGGTGGGATTACGGCTACCACCTGCAGACCTTCGCCATACGAAGAACGATCGTTGATGGTGGTAATATAGGACCGATTATAACAGGCAAACATAGAAATATCGATGTAGCCAAAGCCTTCACGTCGCCTGAAGAGGATTTTTACAAATACATAGCTCCCTACAATCCAGATAATCTGCCTATCTACGTCCTCGTAAGCGTGGAGGAATTCGGCAAAAGCGGGGCGATAAACTTCCATGCCCAGGATGAGCTCTTCATCAGCCCTTTCCGGGTACAGAGAACTGGCGACCCAAAAAGGGACAACGCAAATATTCAGGCAATCTTACAACGCTATGGGTTTACTACCTATGCGCTGGTTAACGCGGGCAACAGCTATATGATATGGGGGCTTCACCAGCGCGATGCTCGTGGCAACTACCACCCAGAGTGGGCGAATAAGGTCTTAGCCAAACTCCTGCCCTTCAACACAGGCATGGGCAAAGGAATGAAACATTTCAGGCTGGTTTATCATAATGGTTACGTTTATATTTACAGGTATATCCCCTGATTGAGGTGAATCCATGAATATCTCTGTTATAGGTACCGGTTATGTTGGCCTAGTAACTGGAGCATGTTTTGCAGAGCTTGGAAATAATGTTATATGCGTGGATGTAGACGCTGAGAGAGTAAAAAAAGTAAATAAGGCAGAGGCACCGATTTATGAGCGTGGTTTGGACAAACTTCTTAAAAAACATGTGCCAAATGGAAAATTAAGGGCAACATTGGACATCTATGAAGCCGTTAGGGATACAGATGTTACATTTATCTGCGTTGGCACACCCTCCGGGCTAATGGATTATATAGACCTCAAGTACGTGGAGCAGGTGAGCAGGGATATAGGGGGGGTACTAAAGGATAAGGATGATTTCCACGTGGTGGTGGTGAAGAGCACAGTAGTGCCAGGTACAACTGAGCATACAGTTACTCCTATAATAGAGGAGTACTCAGG
Source organism: Candidatus Pyrohabitans jungbluthii (assembly GCA_002010065.2). Lineage (GTDB taxonomy): Archaea > Hydrothermarchaeota > Hydrothermarchaeia > Hydrothermarchaeales > BMS3B > Pyrohabitans > Pyrohabitans jungbluthii. Next base: position 597,857 of record MTMD02000002.1, read on the forward strand.
TAAAAAAGCTGGCAATGACTTCGGCATAGCCATGAATCCTGAATTTCTACGAGAAGGCAGCGCCGTTGAGGACTTCATGAATCCCGACAGAATCGTTCTTGGTTATACCGATGAGAAAACAGGTAAAATACTTCGAGAACTTTATAAAGATTTTACCTGCCCAATAATGGAAACCGATCCTAAAACCGCAGAGATGATTAAGTATGCCACCAACTCCTTCCTTGCAGTGAAAATCAGCTTCATAAATGAAATAGGAAACATCTGCAAACTTCTGGGCATTGATGTATACGAAGTGGCTAAAGGTTTAGGCCTGGACCACCGTATCTCGCCTCACTTTCTTCGCGCTGGCTTGGGCTTTGGCGGAAGCTGCTTCCCTAAAGACGTTAAAGCTCTTGTGGGCAAAGCTAAGGAAGCTTACTACCGCCCAATCATCCTCAACGCAGCTCTTGAAGTTAACGAGTCTCAGCCTTTGCGCTTGATAGAACTTCTTGAAAAGCGGGCAGGAAATTTGCGAGACAAAGACGTTACGGTGCTTGGACTTGCCTTCAAGCCAGGTACAGACGACATGCGTGAAGCTCCCTCCATAAAAATTATTCATACTCTTCTTACGAAAGGAGCAAGAGTGCATGCCCATGACCCTAAGGCGATAGAGAATGCGAAGAAGATTTTTGGGACTCACGAGAGGCTGTTTTACTACAAAAAGGCAGAGGAAGCGGTGTCAAAAAGCAAGTACGTGCTTTTAGTCACTGAGTGGGACGAGTACAGAAAAAAGGAGCTTTATAAGGGCAAAGAAGTGTTCGACGGTAGGAGGGTGCTCGAAGCAAAGGAGCTGAGCGACTACTACGAAGGGATATGCTGGTGAGGTCATGATCGAAGAGGACGTGGATGCTATAATCAGAGGGCTTGAGAAAGACAACATTTCTTTTGAAGATAGGAAAGTGCTTGTCACAGGCGGCGCAGGTTTTCTGGGCTCGTGGATATGCGACGTGCTTGTCAAGCAGGGTGCTGAGGTTACGTGCTTAGACAACTTCGCCAGTGGGTTGCGTTCAAATATAGAACATCTTATGGAGAAGGAGAATTTCACCTTTGTGGAGCACGACATCTCTAAGCCCATCTTTTTCGATAAGCGCTTCGACTTAGTGATGCACCTCGCCTCTCGTGCTTCGCCCTTTGAGTTCGAAAAGTTCCCCATCCAGATATTAAAGGCAAATACTCTCGGGATATGGGTAGCCCTCGGCATTGCGAAAAAGCATCGTGCAAGATTTCTGTACGCTTCCACAAGCGAGGTTTATGGCAACCCCCCAGCGAGCTTCATCCCAACTCCTGAAACCTACAACGGCAACGTTAACCCTGTAGGACCCAGAAGCTGCTACGATGAAGCGAAGCGTGCCGGCGAAGCTTTTGTCATGGCTTATCGCTTGGAGCATGGATTGGATACCCGCATTGCTAGAATTTTTAATACATATGGTCCCAGAATGCGTGCCGGCGATATCTATGGTAGAGTTGTTCCCCGCTTTATAGAGCAGGCACTGAACAATAAACCCATAACAGTCTTTGGTACAGGTGAACAGACAAGGAGTTTTACTTACGTGAGTGATGAAGTGGAAGGATTGCTCAGGCTAGCTGGTATCGAGGGGCTGGGGGGAGAGGTGGTAAATATAGGGAATAATAAGGAGACGACTATTCTTGAGCTCGCCGAGCTTATAAAAAAGCTGTGTAATTCAAGCTCAGAGATAGTTTTCCTTCCTCTGCCAAAAGACGACCCTTTGCGACGCTGCCCCGACATTAGCAAGGCGAAAAAACTTTTAAAATGGAAACCAAAGGTTTCACTGGAGGAGGGATTAAAGAAAACTATAGAGTGGTTCAAATATTATAGTAGCTCTTGATCCACTCAATTTCCCTCTTCAGCCCCTCTTTTATATCGACGCGTGGATTATAACCAAGCTCCTTCTTGGCTTTGGAAATATCTGCATAGGTGTCTCTTACGTCGCCTTTTTGTTTTTCAATGTATTTTACTTTCGCTTTCAGTCCAGTAAGCTCTTCCAGAATCCTTATAACTTCGTTGATTGATATCCTGTTGCCACCACCAATGTTGAATACTTCACCGCTTTTTGCATATTTTACCGCAAGAATGTTTGCTTCGACGATGTCCCGAACATATGTGAAGTCCCTCGTTTGCCTTCCATCACCATATACTACAATTTCGTCTTGCGTGAGAATCGCCTTTATGAATCTGTGAAATGCCATGTCTGGACGCTGTCTCTCACCGTAAACCGTAAAGTAGCGCAGAGATACTGTGGGCACGCCAAAGTTTTTCCAGTAAAGGTAGCAGAGGTGCTCACCTGCCAGCTTGCTCACGCCATAGGGGGAAACCGGACGTGGATTGTCGGTCTCACGCATGGGCAGAGAATCTACGTCGCCGTAAACTGAAGAGGAAGAGGCATATACGAACTTTTTTATATTAGCATCCTTTACAGCCTCCAGCAGCGCCTGCGTTGCAAGAATGTTGCTGTCAGTGTATATCTTAAAGTTTTCTCCCCAGCTCGCTCTCACCCCAGCCTGCGCAGCCTGGTGAAAAACGTAATCAGCGCCCTCAACTATCTCCTTAAGATTAAGGTTGTTAATGTCCTCCTCGATGAGCTGAAATCCCTCTGCTTCCAACAAATTTTCTATGTTCTTCTCCTTTATCTCTTTCGGGTAGTAATCTGAGAAGTTATCTATGCCCACGACCTCATGGCCTTCTTTTAGAAGCCTCTCAGCAAGGTGCGATCCGATAAAGCCTGCGCAGCCTGTTACTATTGATTTCATGGTTATACCACAATTTGTCGTGCTATAGATACCCCAAACCTCTCAGCCTCTCTTTGACCTGCTCCTCTTCTTCTTCGCTGTAGACCACCTCTGCCTCTTCTTCCTCATCTTTCAGTATTTCTTCGAGGACAAAATTCACGTACTCTTCCACAGAGCTGAATTCTTCGCTTTCGTCGACACGCTTCTTTATCTCTTCATATATCTCATCCTTTATCTCGATTTTTGCCACGCTACCACCTCAAATCTTTCTCTTTGCTTTAAGTCTCCTCAACTTACCTCTAATTACCTCTTTCTCATAACTTGAATATCTTATCTCTCTCTTTGCAAATTCACTATCAGGCTTAAATATTTCTGTTAGCACGCGCCCATCCATGTATTTTGGTATTGGAAGCCCAAACATGTGGAGAATGGTTGGGGCAAGGTCCATAATACTTGCTTTCACCTCTCCATGATTTATCCCTTCTCCAGAGCAAATTAGAATGCCATATAAGCTGTGATTACCAGAACGACCTGATTTAACAGTAGAAAAAATCCTTCCCTGTATATAAGTAGAGGGTGTATAACCATTTTTAAGTAGAAAAACTAAATCTGGAGCATCTGATAGATAAGGTCCTGAATACAGCTCCTCTTTCCTGTATACTTTTTCTACTATAGGATTACCGTTTTCTGGATCACGCACTTCTTTTAACTCCTTTTTTATCTGTTCTACAACACTATCATATTCTTCAGGGGTAACTATACCATAAGGTTGGCGGCCTTTAAGGTTTATGAATATCCCGCCCCCAAAACCAAAAGAATAAGCTTTTGTTCTTTCCCAGTCACAATTTGAAATTCGAATGAATTTACTGGGCAGTCTCCTCTTTACCACATCTTTTAGTTTCTGAGGCAATCTATTTTTTATATTTTCCAGACCAAGGCGAAGCATTAAATCTCTTATACCCTCTCTACTAATAATCTTGGTTTTTACCTTTTTTGACTTTTTCAATTTGAGCATACCGATTTTAATTAAAAAATCGTTTACATTAAATGTTTTGTAATTGCCTTTCTGGCCATGATCTGACATTATTATAGTTATAGTATCCTCGCCCGCTGTTCTGACTATGTTCCCTATGTATTTGTCCAAAGTTTGATAATACTCCTTTATAAAACTGCCATACCTCTCATTTTCTTTGTAAGCAGGGTGATTCCTATCCATATATTTCCAGAAAAAATGTTGGATTCTGTCTGACTCTGTGAATACAGTCATAAAAAAGTCCCAGTCGTATTTTTTCATAAGATACTTCGTTGTTCTCCATCGTTTTTCAGTTATTTCCAGTACTTCCTTTATAAACATGTCTTTGTTCTCTGCATCGTTATAAACCGCATCACTCAAATTTATAGAATAGTTGAAGCGCTTTAACAATTCCTTTTTTAGTTCCTTGGGATATGTAAATTCAACATGCTCTCCAGGCGTAAGAAAACCGCTAACAATAAAACCATTTACTCTCTCTACGGGGTATGTTTGTGGAACATTGATTACCCCAACTTTCTTACCATGCTCAGATAGTATTCGCCATAACGTTTTCATTTTCCTGTCAGCTGTAGTGACAACTTCTATTCCGTCAACATTTCTGCTGTCCTGTCGGAACCTGTAAAAGTCGTATATTCCATGTTTTCCGGGATTAACTCCTGTCATAAAGGAACTCCAAGCGGGACCCGAATGAGGTGGAATGGTGGAGTGTAATCTGCCATAGGAGCCACTGTCCATAAGTTTTTTAATATTTGGAAGATATCCTTCCTTAGCCCATTTGAACACAAAATCTGGTGGTGCTCCATCTATTCCAATTACTAGTATTTTCATGGCTATCCCTCTTTTCGAATTACCATTGCATAGCTAATTCTACCTACTTTAAGAAAATTATACCATCTGTGCTTCTACTAAATATCCAAATGCGAAGCGACGTTTAGATTCTTTACTTTTTAAATTCAATATTAAATCTAAAGTTATACTAATAGTAGCAATTAATAAATTGATTAATCTAAAAAAAATATTATTTGGAAATATGACATTTATCATCAAAAAAGCAACTGAAAATGGGCCCCAACCTACAGGAATCACTTTAACAACGAATCCTTCCTCTTCAAACATTTTTTTTAGTGCCATATCAGTAAATCTGTGGAAGTCCTGTGGGTCTGCGTGAAAAGGATACAAAAATGGTACATATGCATAAAATTTGCCATCCTTTTTTAAAACTCTCTTAACTTCCTTAATGACTTTTTTAGTGTTATATATATGCTCTAAAACTCTAAAAGCAACACATACATCAAATGATTCATTTTTAAAAGGCAGGAAACCTTCAGCGGTTCCAATAACATTTGGTCTTTTCTTGTTAACAATGTTCAATGATACTATTTCTAAATTAGAAAAATTTTCAAACTTCCTATAATATATATCCCTGCCGGAGCCAATATCAAGTACTCTTCCTTTAATTCTAAGACGTTTTATGGTAAGGTCTGAAGCTATTCTAGACAAACTCCTATTATTTCTAATTATCTCTATTAGTATAGAGTCCATGCAATCTTCTCCTAATGTTATCGTATATCTCTCTAATAATTTTTTTGTCATATTCATCTATTTTGAAAATCTCTCTCCAAGATATACACATATTTGGCTCGAGTCTTATTAGAAACCTATACTGCAAGACTGCAATAAATATAGTGTATAACACCCAACTTAAAGCTGAGCCAATTAAACCAAATAAATACGTTAGCACTGAGAATACTGCCACATAAAAAGGAAGAGAATAAAACAACACAGAAAATATATATCTCTGACCGCGAAGAGCGTAAAGAGAGGGGGTTACTACAACAAAAAGAGGTGACAACAAAAGGACCAAAAGAAGTATTCTCACCAAATTAACAGCTTCCATGTATTCTTTGAATGCAAGTTTGAAAAATAGTGGCATTAAGATAAATGAAATAAGGGAAATAATAAAAGATAGAATGCCAGTATATTTCATTCCCCTCATAGCAACCATGTGTATTCTACTTCTATCTCTAGCCGAGACTTCAGAAAGCACAGGAAAGAGCACTTTATTTAGTGGCATCAAAAGCCCTCTTAAAAATGAAATCACTTTCAATGCTACTGAAAAAACTGCAACCATTTCTACTCCAAGGAAATACTGTATAATCCAAACAGGCATCTCAGCACGTACTTTTTTCAAAGGCACATTCGCTACTACAAACTTACCATGTGCTTTGTATATCCTCAATATTATCCCTTTCACTTCATGACTTGTAGGCAAAGATTGGATTATATTCAGGAAGTAGGGCGAGAATATCATCACAGCTATAAGCATAGAAATAGGATATATTGCAATAGCAATGAGCACACCTCCTCCTAGATATAACACTAAAAAAGCAAGTACGCATTTTGCTACACCATTTAATATCTCCCTACCTTGATGGAGCTTAAACTTTGTGAAACCATAAAATGTTACTGAGAAGATATTATCTATTGCCTTTATAGCCACCATAAATGAAACAATCCATAGTAAGTTCGTAACTTCCTTGCTGTAATTGTTTTTAATCAAAAAGCTTATGATAAAGAGCACCAATGATATTGTTACTCCCAATAAAATTTGCAAAATTGCGAATTCTCTTATAATAGATTTAGCAATTTCTGGATTTTCCTTCCTGTATCTGGCAATTTCCGATGGAATCAACACAAGACTTCCCAAATCAAGAAAAATTGTCGAAATAGTAAAGACAGAAAGAGCAAGGGTTAATAATCCATATTCGAACTTCCCAAGTGCCTTTATGAGGAAGAATGCTGTTAGAAAACCTAGAAAATTATTCAAGAAGTTTCCAATGGTATATACCGCCGTGCCTTCTGCGATTTTTCTTGTTAAGGACAACTATAACCACCTATATTTCATTTTTAGTCTATCTTATTTTCTTTCCCTTATAATAAAATGTTGAAGCTAAATGCCAGAATCTTTCGTTTTTTATGAAAAAACGATCCAGAGGTTTCATTAAACTAAAAGGTAATGAGACAATCAATAAGACGATATTATAGACTATTCGATTAGAGAAAAAAGAAGCAAAAAATCGTGGTATAATCTTTCCTAATGTGACTATGGGCCCAGAAGCCACTCCGAGTTCTATAGTTTTGAATTTCTCATTGAAAAACTCCGAAACCCCCTGATGAGAGAACCTATATAAATCATATGGATGAGGATGAAATGGTTGTAAGAAGGGGACTTCACAATATAAAATTCCCCCATTTTTCAAAACTCGATATATTTCCTCAGATGCCTGCCAAGGTTTTCTAATATGTTCAAGCACTGAAGTAAAAATAATGAAATCAAAAGTTTCATATTTAAAAGGTAAATAATGAATATCCGCCACAATATCCGGAGATGCCTCAGGCTCTATGTCTACTCTAACAATGTTATTTCCATATTTCCTTTTTCCTGCTCCAATATCTAAACCACAGCCTAGGTTAATTAACTCACCAATTTTCTTTTCTCTTACCCAATTAGTAGATGTTTTGAAAAAAAAGCTATAAAATTTACTCTTAAAAAAACTTTCAGAAATTTTGTATACAATATAGTGTAAAAACTTCTTCATTTTATCACCTTTAACTTAAAGATCATATTCATCGGTTAGTCTATATATCCAAGAGCTTTAAGCCTTTCTATTATTTTTTCCTTTTCCTCTTCAGATAGCTCTTCTTCTTTCTCTATTACGCTCTCTTCTTCTTTTTTCCCTATCCATGCCAGTATTAAATCATGGAAGTCAGTTATATGTGGCATGCCAATATTCAATTTCTTATTAAGCGAGTAAAAGGCATTCTCATTATGCTTATATATGCTATTTTTATCTGGAACTCCATGGTCAGACATGAAGAGTATTATATCGAATTTTTCTCTAGCCTTTATTTTAATTTTTCTTGCAAGTTCATCCATTTCTTCATACAATTCCCTTATCTTTTTTTCATTATACTCTCCAGATCTAGCTTCAGTACCAAAAAGGTGCTGATACACATCTGGCTTCTGAAAATGGGCCATCAACAAATCATATCCTTTATCAATTTCAGTCCATAACTCACTTTTTACCCAAACAAATTCCATCTCTGTTAATTTGATTACGTCAGATATAGATCCATAGAGTTGCAGAGGTTTGAAGTATTCGCCAAACAAAGGACTCGTAGTATAAGACGGAACATTTATGGCCTTAGAATTTCTTATCTTATCAAATAAAGTTTGCATAGTGACTTTCTGTGGTATTCTTTCAATGCCCAGAAATCTGTATATACCCCACCTCAGTCTCTTAAACCGATTCAAAGGACCAAGTTTTTCAATGAGACTCTCTAACCTTTCAATGTACCTATTATTCCATACTTTCATTTTTTGAAGACCATGAGTATCTGAAGTTTCTCCGGTTAAGAAAGAAGCAAATAACTCTGGGGTTATAATATTTTTAATGTTAGTATGGTTATCTATCCTGCCGAATTCTTTTTGCATTATATTTTTGCAATTATACTCCTTAATGAGTTCATAATCTAGTCCATCAAAGCTAATTATTAAAACTTTGCCCATTTCTCATCATCTCCATTAATATTTTCAAATAAACTAATATTAGCCAAACAATTTATCAATCTACCTGTACCACAACCTGACTCCAAAACATAGTCCTCTTCTAATATTTTTATTATCTTCGAATTAGGTATATATAAGTTTATTTTTAGTTCTGGATCAGAGTATTTCTTATCCCAAATCTTGTCCATTTTTATCTTCCCCACTTTACTCTTTCTCTATTCTCCTCGTACCACTTTATTGTGCGCTTCAGTCCTTCTCTGAAGTCTGTCTTGGCTTTGAATCCGAACTCGCGCTCGGCTCTGCTCACGTCTAGGCAGCGCCTTGGTTGGCCGTCTGGTTTAGAGGTGTCCCAGGTGATTTTGCCATCGTAGCCGGTGAGCTCGGCGATCAGATTCACGAGATCGCGGATGGTTATTTCCATGCCTGAGCCAAGGTTAACGGGATCGGGTTTGTTGTACTTCTCGGTGGCGAGCAGTATACCCTCTGCAGCGTCTTCAACGTAAAGAAACTCTCGGGAAGGCTTGCCGGTGCCCCACACCACGATTTCATCTCTGCCCTCGATGCGCGCGTCCACCATCTTTCTTATCAAAGCAGGTATGACGTGCGAATGCTCTAAGTGGAAGTTATCCCGGGGGCCGTAGAGGTTCACAGGAAGCAGGAAGATGGCGTTGAAGCCGTACTGCTGGCGATATGCCTGCGCCTGCACCAACTGTATCTTCTTGGCTATGCCGTAGGGTGCGTTCGTCTCCTCCGGGTAGCCGTTCCAGAGGTCCTCCTCTTTAAAGGGTACAGGCGTAAACTTCGGGTAGGCACACACTGTACCTATGGCGACGTACTTCTCAACGCCAGCTAGGCGAGCAGCTTCCATAAGCTGGATGCCCATAATGGCGTTGTCGTAGAAGAGCGTCGCCGGATACTTGCGGTTGAAGCCGATGCCGCCTACGCGGGCAGCGAGGTGGATCACCACGTCCATGTTCTCGACTGCCTTAACACAGTTCTCCCACTTTCTCAAATCCAGCTCTCTACTGCGGGGTATGCGGATGTTCTCCCTGCTTACTCCCCTCTCTATGAGCTTCTCCACCACGAAGGAGCCCAAGAAGCCGGCGCCGCCTGTAACGAGAACCTTCTTGTCTTCCCAGAAGGACATCAATCTACCCTCCACCATCGCTCCGGAAACTTCTTCGCGAGTATTTCGTCGCCCTCGCCGGGAGGTTCAAGACCAATGGCGCGCATATCTGCGTCCACCATAATCTTAACCAGCTCCTTAAATGTTACCCTAGGCTTCCAGCCCAGCTTCTCCCTTGCCTTGGAGGCATCTGCTATCAGATTCTCCACTTCTGTGGGACGGAAGTATCTCGGGTCTATGCGCACATACTCCTGCCAGTCCAAGCCCACGTAGTCAAAAGCCTCCTCCACAAATTCGCGCACAGAGTGGCTCTCGCCCGTACCAATAACGAAGTCCTCAGGCTCCTCCTGCTGGAGCATGAGGTACATCGCCTCAACGTATTCTGGGGCATAGCCCCAGTCACGCCTTGCGTCTAGGTTGCCCAGGTAGAGGTAGCGCTGCTTCTTGGCTACGATGTTTGCGATGGCGCGGGTAACCTTGCGAGTGAGAAAGGTTTCGCCTCTGCGTGGCGACTCGTGGTTGAAGAGTATACCATTGCACGCGAAGATGCCGTAAGCTTCGCGGTAATTTACAGTCATCCAGTAGGCGTAAACTTTGGCGGCGGCGTAGGGGCTTCTCGGGTAAAAGGGCGTCTTTTCGTTCTGCGGCGGCGGAGAAGCGCCAAACATCTCGCTGCTCGAAGCCTGGTAAAACTTAACGTTGTTGCCGCTCCTGCGTATCGCTTCCAGGATGCGCGTTGTACCGAGAGCGGTGACGTTGCCGGTGTACTCAGGAATGTCAAAGCTCACGCGCACGTGGCTCTGCGCACCCAGGTGGTAAACTTCATCCGGGGCAATGTTGTATATGATGTTGCTTATCTGCCCTGAGTCGCTTAAGTCGCCGTAGTGCAGGAAGAGTCTCGCCCCTGGTTCGTGGGGGTCAACGTAGATGTGGTCGATTCTGCGCGTGTTGAAGGTGCTGGCTCTACGAACGATGCCATGCACCTCGTAGCCCTTGCTGAGAAGAAGCTCCGCAAGGTAGCTTCCATCTTGCCCGGTTATGCCGGTGATTAATGCTTTTTTAGTCATTTTTAATCCCCAGATATATCCTACTAAGTCTGTCTCCTATTACTCTATCAGAAAGATTTTTCTCTGCGAATTTACGTGCATTTTCTCCTTGTTCTATTAATTTTTGTGGTTGTTTTTTATAAAGTGAAAAATAATACAGTATAGATTGAGCTAGTAATTCTGCATTTCCCGGTTCGATTACAGTCCCACACATAGCTTTTTCTATTATTATCCTTACATCGTTGACATCAGTTGCAATTACTGGCCTACCTACAGCAAGATACGCAGAGAGCTTTTGTGGATATTGTAAATTTGCGACAGGTTCCCCTATTCTTGTAGAAAGTAGTATATCACAATCTGCAATTTCTATAAAATACCTCAAATCATCAACTTTTCCAAGAAATTTGATATTTTTTTTATCAGAATATTTATTCTTGGGCACTCCAATAATATTAAACTGAATATCTTTATATTTTTCCAACAATTCTGCAGCTTTTAGAATAATATCGAATCCTTGCCAAAAAGAATCATTTCCACCATAACCGACAATGAATTTTTCTTTTATTTTTGGTTTTTTATATGGTATAATATCAAGATTTATAGGACCCCACATAACATGAACCTTATCATCAACAGCCCCATAATGTGATACTACAAATTCTTTCATTGGATAGGACATTACAATAATCTCGTCTGAGAATTTACATCCTATTTTATCTAGTAGAGTATAAAATAACCTTCGTATAAAGTTTGTGTTATGTAGCTCAAATTCAGATATTCCATGCATTTCAAAAATTATTTTTGTTTTTTTATTAAAAAGGAATTTGTAAATTAATGCAGGTAAAACAGCAGTTGTAGTAAAGCAATGTATTGCGATTGGTTGTTTTTTTTGTGAAAATAATGTCTTAATTATAGATAACCATAAGAAAAATGTCTTAAATGGCAGATATTTTGGCACATATATGTTTAGATTGACGTTATTTTCGTCGAAATCTCCCATTGACAACACTAAAACCTCAAATCTCTCAGATATCCTTTTAATTATTGTTTTTGCCCTATATGGGGTTCCTCTTTTCCAGTTAAGGTCAAATGGACAAATAAATACAATTTTATTATTCATCTCCTCACGCTCTCAAAAATCCTAACCAAATTTTCTACAAGATTTTCAACGCTATGATTTTTAACAATAATTTCCCTTAGCCTTTTCCTTAGCTCTTTTTCCTCATTTTCCATAAAATACTCAATTTTTTCTGCAAGTTCTCTGTAATTTTCTTTTTCAAAGTAGCATTTTTCTTTCATTTCCTCATCAAAAATCTCCAGAAAAGCTTCATTGCAGACTATAACTGGTAATGAACATGACATCGCCTCAAGTGTAGTTTTATCCAGGCTGCCAGTGGTACTGGCACTGGCATAGATATAAGCATCTTTATAAATCTTTTCAACCTTGGAAAAGGGTATTGCTCCAAGAAAAACAACTTTTTCTTCAAGTTTATATTTTTTGATTAAGTGTATTAACTCCTGATAGTAACCATCATCATAAACAGGACCGAGTATTTTCAATCTAATGTCTTTATGTTTCTTATTTACAAGAATATCAACAGCTCTAATAAGAATGTCATAGCCTTTAATTTTGTCTATCCTACCTACAGAGAGTATCTCAAAATCTCCTCCTACCTTCCTTTCATCAGGCTTAAATTTCTTTGTATCAATCCCTTGCCCGATTATATTTTTTTTTGGTGTATCTATATTAAAACCCCGCTCAGATGAAGTAACTACTCTGTCAACCAGGTTTGCAGCCAGTTTTTTCTTAAAATCCACATGCCCATGAGCATTAAACATAATCAACGGCTTTCTGAATACCTTTGCATAAGGTGCAGCTGCAATAGGAAGCCAGGGGTACATGTGGGTAAATACCACATCAACCTTAGGCGTGAGGCTGAGAAGAAATCTGTTCAACTTAAGGAATTTTATTGGTTGATATTTAGAGTAAGCAGAGTAAAGATTTACATTTTCTCTTAAATCCGTTTTACCAACTTTGAACGTTATAACATCCAGACGCTCTACTCGTTTAGAGAGTTCATCCACCCAGCTATGGATGAACCCGAAAACGTCGTGTTCCATATCTACCCGGGGGGTAATCATCAGTACCTTCATAGATTCTTCCTCTTGATTATTTTCCTTATTCTTTCACGTTCTCTACCATACTTTCTGGTATCCTCACGTATGCAGGGTAGTATTTTACCATCCATATCGCCTGAGTAAGGGACGCCGAAGAGGGAGAGTATGGTTGGAGCCAGGTCGAGGATGGATACCTCTTTTATTTCTCTAATAATTACATCTGGTCCACATGCAGCAAAAATGCCATAACGCCTGTTTTCGGCGCGCCAACCAGAAGTAGATTCGAAAATACTTTCGTTGCCCACACCACCTCTTATATGCGTGCCGGGAGCCTGATCTATTATTATGTCTGGAGCCTCAGATAAGTAACTCCCGGAATAAATTTCTTCCTTAGTGTAAACTTTTGAAGCCACTCTTTTACCGGTAGTGGGGTTCACCAAGCTCTCTAACTTCCGAATTAATTCGTTCACCAGCTCTCCTTTTTTATCATTTTCCACATTAAGATACACCGGCCCTTGTCCGCTGGCAATCGCCACGGTATTATCCCAGTCCACCATCGGAGCTTTGCCTTCCCTCTCTACGGTTCCCGAGTCTGTGGGGAGTGATGCGACAACCGATTTAGGGATTATTTTTTTTATTATTTGTAACATTCTGAGCGTTTGAGCTAAACGCCACATATTTTGCTTTGTGATTCCCAAACTATGAAGCAATTTAGTTGTGTACATTCTTTTTAATTTCAAATATCCTTCTTTTTCCAACCATGAGTTTATATAGAAGACCTGCTCAATCTCATTTGTGCCATGGTCTGACATGAGAAATATGTTGGTATCGCTGCCAAGAAATTTACCTATGTTTTTATCTATAATTTGCCACCCCTTTTCCACGTATTCATTATTCCAGAAATAATGCTGCAGGGTATTTATGTAAAAAACGGTTAAATGTAGAAAATCTGGCTGGTATTCCTCTATAAGCATTTGTGCTGCGTCAAATCTGCTTTGAATTAGTTGGTATATTTCCTCTACTGCTTTTTCTTCATCTGTTTTTATATGATTTAGCCACCTCGCATTTACTCTGTAATTAAACTCTCTTTTCAATCGTGATTCTATCTCTTTAGGATAGGTGTAATCCTTTTCTCCTGCATCTGGGCCGCCGGAAACCATAAAGCCCCTTACCTTCTTTGGGGGATATGTGAGGGGCATGTTTATAACCCCAACTGTATAACCATTCTCCCCTAAATAATCCCAGATTTCTTTATGTTTATATATCCGCTCCCTGGGGAAGTACACCCTCTTCTTCTTCAAATCTATATTTTCCCACCAGAAGATTCCCAGCTTGCCGGGGTTCTTTCCGGTAGAATAACACTTCCAGTTGGGAGATGTCACAGGCGGCAAGCAACTCTCCATATCCGAGTGCACGCCCTCACGAAGAATTCTCTCAATATTGGGAAGCTTCCCCTTTTCTATCAGTGGTTTTAAAAGATTAAAGGATGCTCCATCAAGCCCAAAGACAATAGCACGCATGCTGCGACTCTCCTAAAGTTTACCGAATAGCTTATATCTAAGTATATGGAGATTGGATATCACATATCTGTTAAAAAAATCATAACGTCTAAAGCTATACCACGGATAGACTTTTAGAGCGTTATGGGGTAGGTCTAAGAAATATGGCTGGTACTTATTTTTCTCCCAGAGCTCCCCCGCTTCACTTACAGTTAGGGTCTTGTACTCATATTTAGATAAGCATTTCATAAAATGTTCTCTTCTTTTAGCCTCCCACTCTCTAATCTTTCCACTCGGTGTGAGAGGTTTCCATGAATGAGTGGTGAAATATACAATGACCGGTTCTTTAATTTCCTGAGCTTTAGCTGCTAATGTCTTTATGCCTTTTTCAATTAATACATCCTCATACCTATTTTTTTTATGAATTCCTATCCCAAGTCTTATGTCTGTAACCGGAATAACAAGCACGCTTGCGCTGCCGGGTTTGGTGATATCACTGTAGCTCGGGTGATATGGAGAATCCGGGATATTATAAAACTTCTTATTCCCGATTGTTATTCCCTTGAGAGGCGAAGCATCAAATTTTATCCCAAGCTCTTCAAGAACCCTTATGGTGTTCTCGTTTGTGAAATACCACCCTGCCCTGAAGGATTCAATATTATATCCCCTTTCTTTTAACCTATTGTAGCCAGACCTTATCTCTTTTTTGCGCCTCTCATAACTTTCTTCTTTTATGTGGACATGGAGGGAGACCTCTTGACCGTAATCGTCAATCATATCATAGAGCTTGGGGTACCTCTCAATAATGCTGAGCTCGGGATTCGCTTGCTCCTGCATATGAAGGGTTGCATGAATGCCGTGCTCATGGAAAAACTCAAGCAAAAGAGGTAGCCCCTTCGTAAGACCTAGGTTATTCCTGCTCGCTTCCAATTTATTGTATCTGAGCTGATCGAACTCAACATCCACGTCGGTGATTAGCCAGAGGGTCATTTTCGATTAATCTCCAGTAGTGTTTCATAAATCTTTCTTTGTAGCATTGCATTGGATTTTATATCTTGAGTTTCAAGTGCAAATTCCTGTGCCTTCCTACCAACTTCAACTCTCAAAGATGGGTTCTCTATAAGATAACAGAGTTTATCGGCAAGAGCTTTATGGTTCCTTACTGGGACAATAAATCCTGTTTTTTCCTCCTGGATAACATCATCGACACCGCTAACCTCAGTTGAAATAACGGGCTTCCCTGCAGCCATGGCTTCTATCAGCACCATAGCTCTACCCTCATGGTCAGAAGGCAAAACAAAAACATCGCAAGCTTTGTAGTAGGCAGGTAGCTTATCATGCTCCACCTGCCCTTCAAAAACAACATTTTCTTCAATTTGTAATTTTTTAGCTAATCGCTCTAATTTTTCTCTTTCTGGACCATCACCAACAATTAGAAGGAGTGTTCGCGGGAATTTTTTTATAACAATGGCTGCGGCTTTGAGGAGATTTGGGATGTTCTTTTCTTTGGCTAATCTACCTACAAAGAGGACTATATTATCGTAATGTGAAAATCTCCGCCTTATCTCCTCTCCACCTCTGGCATCTGAAAATTTTTTCACGTCTATATATATAGGTAATTTGAATATCCTCCTCTCCTCAATGCCCATGTTCATTATTCTCTTTTTTACCCTTTCGCTCACCACCCTTATACCGTCCGCCCTTCTCAAAACAAACTTGCCTATAACATTGAGCAGGTAGCGTATCTTCCTCTCTCTGAGCCAGTATTTATTGTCTAGGGAATCGCCATGCACCTGCACAAGGAGTGGCTTTTTATACTTATATTTGATTGCCAAGCCTACGATTCCACAAAATATTGGATCCTGAGTGGTAATTATATCTATATCTTCATTCCTGCAGATTCTCGATGCAATTCTATATGCATCCCACGTAAAGAATACTATATTCCGGGATAGAGAGGGAATAACCTCCACTTTGTCGCTTAGCTTTTGATGTCTGTACAAGGCATTCTCCCTGGGTGTGTAAGTAACACAATAAAGATAATCTAAGTGCTTCCCATACTCCACCAGTCTCTGCTGTAAGTTACCAATATGCTTTCCCTTCTCAACCGCCGCCGCAGAGGGATCAAGGCTAATCATTAACACTTTCAACATTTATCACCTAATATAAAATTATTTCATAACTTCTTCTAAAGCAGCAATGTGATTTTCCCAGCTATTCTTCTCTTTAACTGCCTCATAAGCTCTTTCAGCAATGGTGTTTAAATCTTCTCTGTCTAAAATGTCCGAGATTTTTTGCTCAATCTCCCGAGAGTTGAGGTTTACCAAAAAACCAGTTTCTCCATCTTTTATTAATTCTCTGTTAGGTGGTATATCACTGGCTAAGACAGGGGTTTTACAGCTCATAGCTTCAAGAATAACGTGAGACATACCCTCATAATACGAAGGTAAAACAAATAAATCAGAGGCACATATATATTTAAGCGTTTTGCTTTTTGGCATTCTGCCGAGCAGATAAACATTTTTTAAGTTGAGTCTCTTTATTAATTCTTCAAGATTTTTTCTGTACGGCCCCTCGCCGATAATCAAATAGTTAACCTCCTTATCAAGATTTTTAATGGCTTCGATCACCAAATGAAAACCCTTCCAAGATACCAACCTCCCAACACTCACCAGAGTGATCCCACTCAATCCCAATTTTTTCCTGTATTTATCTTTGTCACAGGGATAAAATTCAATGGCATTTGGAATGACTTCCACAGGCGTTTTGATATTCCATTTTTTTATTATTGATCTCAGGTAATTACTCGGTGTTATTATTTTCCTGCAGTTTTTACCTACTAGTTTTTGAAGGAATATCATTGCTGTGGTGTAGATATTAGGGCTTTTTGAATTATAAAAATCATGCAAAAATTTGTCTGTCCATCCTCTTGGAAAAGCGATCTCCCATGCCCAGTCTCCGACGTACTTGAAATACATGGGCTTGCCGGTGAGTTTTTTTGCTATTAGCCCCACCAAACCAGAAAGGTATTCCTGCGCATATATTACCTCGAGGTTATATTTCTTTACTACTTTTGCGCAAAGTAAACCAGCTTTAACTATACGCAAAGGGAAAGCGAGAAATTTCGGAAGCGCTGGATAGGCTTGGCGGTGAATAAAATAGCCATCCCTCTCCTCGTACTTTGGCATGCCGAAAGTGACAACATGAACCTCATGACCCCTAAGCGTGAGGCGCTTTGCAAGCTCAGGCACATAGGTTGCAGGGCCGCCTATCTCGGGTGGAAATATTGCTACGGGTATACATAACTTCATATAAATGCAACTCCGTCTTTAGTTGATAAAGATATATTTCACTAAAGGCAAAGATTATGTTAATAACTAAAAAGGTCGAGGAAAAGCCATGAACATATTAATGATATCGCCATATTTCTACCCCGAAATAGGTGGTGCAGAGTTTGCTGCCTATGAGGTTTCCAAATGGTTGGCGCAGAAGGGGCATAAGGTAAGAGTAGTTACAAAGCACTTTGGTGAATTTAAGGATTATGAAGTTTTAAATGGGGTTGAAGTATTTAGAGTCAGAGCAAAAAAAATTAAGGGTTTGCAATCCCTCTCTGCTTTTCCTCAAATGCTCAGGTTATCAATGAGATTCGCCGAAGATGCTGATGTTATCCATGCGCACATCCCATATCCCAGTGCGATAATAGCCTATATTATCAAAAAAGTAAAAAATAAACCTTATTTAGTGACCTCCCAGGGATCTGAGCTACTTGATTATCCAGAAGAGAAACCTTTACGGGTAATAAAGCCGATAATTGGAGTAACCTTAAGAAACGCAGACCACATCCATGTAATATCAAGGGCGCTAAAGAATAGTATTGTAAAAAACTTTGGTGTACATCCAGAAAAAATTACTATAATACCAAATGGAGTTGATTTAAACTTGTTTAATCCATCTAGAGGAAAGAAAGACCCTCGCCGCAAGGAGAAAATTATTGTAAGTGTTTCTAGATTAACAGAAAAGAATGGTTTGGATTATTTAATAAAAGCCATGCCGGAAGTGCTTAAAAAAATTGATTCGAAGCTTATTATAGTGGGTGACGGGGATCAGAGAAAGGATTTGGAGAACCTGATAAAAAAACTCGGGATTGAGAATAAAGTTGTGCTCAAGGGCTGGGTAAAATATGAAGAGGTTCCAAAAATCATAGCTTCTGCAGATCTCTTTGTAAGAACAAGTATAACTGAGGGACTTGGCACAGCCTTTCTTGAAGCTATGGCATGCGCTACGCCTGTGATTGGCTCGAGAGTACAGGGGATTCTGGATATAATTCAAGATGGGTATAACGGGATTCTCGTTAGTCCTACGGACGTTCATGAGATTTCCAAGAGTATCATTAGAGTTTTAGAAGATGACAACTTAAGAGAGAGCCTAATAAAAAATGGACTAAAATTTATTGAAAAATATAGATGGGACAATATAAGCAGACAGTATCTTGAATTATATGAAAAAATATTGTCACAATCTTCTTAATTCCTTATTTATGTTATTAGTGATAAAATCAACATCTTTTTTATTATAATTTGAATGGATGGGTAAGGTAATAATGCCATTCGCAGCACTAACTGCATTTGGATAATTTGAAACATTAACTTTAAAGGTTCTTCTGACTCGAGAGGAAAATATTATTGCATCATGCCATGTTTTATCAGCCATTATTCCTTTTTTCCTGAGTTTTTTCAAAATATGATCTCTTGCCTCAGGAACCTTAACTATTAGTGGATAACTCTGCCTCGATGATATATTATCTGTCAAAATTTTCTGTTTAATTACTTTATCTGAATATATCTTCTGATCAAACAGTCGTCCTACTCTGTTTCTGCCAGATACTTGTTCTTCAAGAGTTTTAAAAAAATAATTAAAAATCGCAAGATCAAAATCGCTGCATCTTTCAATAGGGGCTTTTCTCATACTTCCTGATTCATATACTAACCTTCTATTCTTGAATGATTCTTTAAGCCTGAATATAATCGGATGAAAAATATCAATTATATATAGAAGCCTTAAGAGGTTTTTTAAGTTAAATGCTTCCTTTTCATACTTTACGTCTGTTAAACTATTTTTAGATATGAGAAAACCTCCTGCAATAGTTGGAAAGTATTTATACATTGAAAATATTGAAAAATCTCCAAAAGTACCTACTAATTTACCTTTATATTTTGCCCCGAGAGCATGAGCACAATCCTCGATTAAGAGAGCATTATAGTCCTCCTTCAAATCAATAAGTGCAGAGAGATCACAGGGGTTGCCGAAGGTATGCACAGCAAGAATGGCATCTACGTCTTGCGTCATCGCCTCCTGTGTTTTCAACACGTCAATATTCAGAGTTTCAATATCTATATCAACAAAAACCGGTTTTATTTTTTTCTGAATCAGCACATCCTCAAATATAGAGCATAGAAATGCAGGCATTAAAATTTTTTTAATTTTCTGGGTTATAACAATATGTGCAAAAGCACTTCTTGCCAGATTAAAGTCAAGAACATTCTTGGTATTAAAATAATCACTAACTTCTTGATAAAAAATATCCCTTTGTTGATCTCTTTTCTGAAGGTAACGGTAATAGATATATAAGAGTCCTTTCAAAGAGAGCGTATTTGTCTGGGAGTAGAACATAATAGAACAGTATAAGTAAGTAAGAGAATATAAATATAACCGGAAGGTAATTTGATGCACGCGTACATCACCTTGGACGTGGACCCTGATTTTACAAACAAAAATAAAGCTTGGGAAAATGCAAGAGAAGGAATTGAGAGGTGTCTTGCGCTCTTTAAGGAGTTTTCACTGGAAGAAAACATAACTTGGTTTGTGAACAATGCAGAGCTTGAATTTACCTCACGGAGGAGTGATTACCTGTCAAAAATGTCTGATGGTGAAATTGCTTTACATCTTCATCTTGACAGGCCTCCATGGTCAAGCAATTATTACTATCTACCTGAAAAGGAAGAGAATATACATGCTGCGATTAAAAAAGAGAAGAAAATGCTGGAAAGCTGGACTATTAAACATTTGGATGCACAGGTTGTTAGCTTCAGGTCTGGTGATCTTCTGACAAGCGATAAGCTTTTCAGGGTTCTTAATCGGCTGGGAATAAAAATAGACTCTTCGCTACCATCGCAATTTGACTGGAGTCTAAAAGAAATTGGCAGGAAGATTTTGAGCTACATGCCGCTAAGCGTAAAATTAGCTGTTTCCAAGATTTTGGTAAATAAACGCGCCTATCCTACACTCCCACTGGGTGCAACTCCTTTCATGATAGGGCAGGTATTGGAAATGCCAATACACGTATACGCTGGAGGGAGTAATCTCAAAAGCGGGGTTAAATGGATAAAAAAACGCACAGCGGAACAGATAAAAAGGGGTGTAAAAGACCTGGTAATTTACTGGCATCCCCATGAAATTCTAGGTAAAGAAAGAATATTTTTTGATTACATAGAATATCTTCTTGAGCAGGGATTTAATTTCAGAAAGATGGGTGATAATTATTGGAAATAGCTACACTCAAAAACCTGAATAAAAGGAGATGGAATCGAATCGTTGCAAAGTCAGAAAATGCAACAGTATTTCATAGCCTGAAGTGGCTGACAATCCAGAAAAAAATTTTTTCACTTGAAGAAATGCTTTTATATTCAGAGACATGCATTTTTCCTATTTTTATTAAAAGAAAAGGACCCTTTAAGATTTATGGGAGTCCAGTTCCTGAAACCGGAGCATTTTATGGTGGACCCATCTGTCTTAACAGAGAGGGATACATCGATGCTCTTAACCATTTTAAAAATTTGAGTGCTTTTTCGGCACTCTTTATCAAAACTCCCAATAACTTTAATATCAGCATATTCAAAGATGGGTACAAAATAGAACCAGTAGGTAATTTCATTGTTGACCTCAAGAAAACTGAAGATGAGCTATGGATGAATTTAAATAAAAAGACACGAAATGCGGTAAGAAAAGCAGAAAAAAGTGGTGTGAAAGTTGAATTTTGCGATAGCAGTTATCTTGATGAATATTACAAAATGGTAGAGGAAGTCGCTCGGAGAAGTTCTATTGTACCACTCCCTAAAGAATTCATGAAAGAAGTAATTGAGTCCGGACTTGGAAAATTAATTCTTGCCTTTTATAGAGACCAACCGGCTGCTGGGGGGATTTTCCTGACCTTCAAAGATACAGTAACCTACTGGGACGGTGCGTCGCATTATAAATTTCGCATATATCAGCCCTCCAACTTACTTCAGTGGGAGCTAATAAAATGGGCAAGGGAGAAATACAGCTATTACGACCTTGGAGGTGCTGGTATTCCTAGGATAACTAGATTTAAAAAAGGATGGGGTGGAAAATACGTTGAATATTACAGGGTGTATAAAGAGGGACCGTTAGCAAGAGCTGCAAGAATAGCCTATCGAAAGTTAAGATATTATCCATGGGTAAGCAGAATTTTCAGGTCTTGAGAAATATGTAGTGAGCAAAAATGAAGATTTTGATCCTCGGCTCAAAGGAGTACCCACTGGGTACAAGTGACGACCCAATAAAATCAGGTGGCATTGAGGTTTACACTCAGAATCTTGTAAAGCATCTAAAAGAAAAAGTGGAAAGGATAATAATTGTTACCAGACGGTTCAGAGGTACTAAAATCTATGAAATGCAGGAGAACATTGAAATTCATCGGGTACCATGGATTAGAGGTTTTTATTTACGCAACCCAAGCTTTAACCTCTTTGCTTTTTTAAAAGCCCTATTTTTGGATTTTGATGTGATATTGGCGCAGGGGCCGGTAGCCTCTTTTCTTGGTGCCTTGCTTTCCATCATTAAAAGAAAAAAAATTGTGGCATGCCCTGCTGGCATAGCTTATGTCCAGCCTCAATATAGGAAAATTGTTAAGAGACTTCTTTTCATTTTTGAAAAAATAACCTATCGTTGCGTTGACGCTGTGATATTTTTATCTGAAGTTGAAAAGGAACAGTTCAAAAAGAAGTTGGGTTATCTTCCAAAGCACCATTTTATAATCCCTCCGGGAATTGAAATTCTTAAAGTTTCTAAAAAAGAGGTTGAAAAAATTAAAAAAGAGTTAGGTATCAATAAGTACACAACTTTAACTTTTGTGGGTAGGCTGATAGGCGTAAAAGGGGTTAAAGTTTTCATTCATGCTATGAAAGACCTAAATAGAGACTTTAAAGCTGTAATTGTAGGCGATGGTCCAGATAGAAAAAAGCTTGAAAACCTCGTGAAGGAATATAATCTCGAGAATAGGGTGATTTTCACTGGGTGGAGAGACGATGTGCCTGCGATTCTTGCAGCAAGCGATATCTTTGTTCTTCCCTCCTACTCAGAGGGCCTACCTATAGCTCTGCTCGAGGCCATGGCTGCAGGAAAAGCTTGTGTGGTTACAGATATTGGCTTACCTGTCGAGAATAGGAGAGACGCTCTCGTTGTGAAAGCAGGCGATGCAGAAAAGCTTAGAAAGGCTCTGGAAGAGCTTATTGAAAATGAAGAGCTTAGAAAGAGACTGGGTGAAGAGGCAAAGAAGAAGGCCATGAGAGAATTTTCTTGGGACAGAGCAGTAGAAATCTATCTCAAGCTCTTTAAAGAACTTACTTCCTGAAACCACTCAATGGTTTTTACAAGACCCTCGTCGAGGTTGTATTTTGGGTTATAG
>MTMD02000003.1 GCA_002010065.2 Candidatus Pyrohabitans jungbluthii
ACTCCTAATCCTGATCGATATCAATAAAATGATGCCAAATACCGAAAAAATGGAAGTGCCACAGATGAGCGTGTAGCTGTTAATCCAAGGGTGAGTGACTCTATCAACTGTAGCGCTGCTTCGCTGGTCCTACGTCAGGGAAACCCTCCCGCTGCCCTGTGCCTGCGAGCTTTGTCATCTCCTCCGGCGAGAAAAGCATCCTCACAAGATTACGGGCATGCTCTCTGGCACGATTCTTGCACAGTTCGACTAGCTCAGCTTCGCTTTTCGCCTCGTCTTCATGCACAAAGACCTCAAGGATGTGCTTATTTGTCATAAGCTGCGCCAGCATTATCCCTTGGCTAGCGACCTGCGCTGAAATTTTGTCCTTTGGATCAGGGCCTGGCATTCCCAGCGCTATGCACGCCTCGCAGCCTTCTTCCTCGATAAGAATCTTGCAGGCTACGGCTAGGTCTTTAATGCCCGGCACGGTTCTGCGTATAACCTTTATCCTAGTGGTCAGGCTCTTAATCTCGTCGATTGCCTCCTTTCCCATATCCACCCGCGCGAAGGTTGTATCAACCACACCCACTTTAATCATCTGTTACCACCACTCCTGGTGTAGAAGAGGAGGAGCATCCCAATGCCTATTGCAGCAGTTGCACCCCAGAAAACTGTAAGAGGGTCGAGGATTACCCAGGAAGGCTGCACAATGCTTAGCGCAATTGCCACTATGCCGAGATGCACCAGCGTTGAGCCAACACGCTTTTTGTACCCGACGCTGAGGAAGTGAAGCTCCTTCCCCGCCAGGGTTAAAGCGAACACGCTAGCTTGTAAAGCTAAAGCGAAGGCGAGCACAATGCCGAGCGCAAGCCTGTAGTCTTTAAGGTAGACCACAAACGCTGCTGCCAGCAGCAGGGCTGAGAGGGGAATTAAATACCTCTCAGGCACTATGCGCTTGGGTATGCAGATGGCGAGTATCAGAATAAAGGCGACAGCGAAGGGAAAAGCGAGGCGGTCCATCTTCTGCATGAAATTGAGGTAAGCCATGGAATACGCGAAGGCTGGGTCTGCTCTAGACTTCATCGCATAGTCGTATATTCCGTAGAGTGAGACCACACCCAGTGCTAGAAGCGTCGCCACCGCTGCCATGGTAAGAGGCTTATCGAAGCCCATGATAAGTAAGAGGAGGGCAGTCTTTAAATATTTAGCTGCTCTATCATAAAGGGTGAACTATTACGACTTCCTGTCCTTCAAGGAAGAGGCTCTGAAGTATTACCCTCCATTGGTCTACATTGCCCTTGGTATAGGTATACTTGCCTCCGTCTTCTCCGCTCTCTACATCTGGAGGAGGGAAGAGAGGTACGAGAAGCTTGCCTTCTACGCAGCCCTCGCGCTTACTGCAGAGCTTACTCTACTCTATACTTTGCTGGTGAGGTACCACTTAGGCTTAGCCGGCATCTCCTATCTTAATCCCTTTGAGGGTGGTCGCTTCAGTATACTTCTCCCCTTCTGGGTGGAAAAAGAGCGCCTTCTATTCTGGCTGTGGGTCTATGCGTTCATGGTGCTATATGCATGGAGATACAGAGCAAAGACTCTCGCCTCTGCTTTAAACTTCGGCTCTCTCGCCTTCCTAATCGCGATTTTCTTCACAGGCAGAGAAGAACCTCTGCCAGAGATGGCTCAGCTTATAGAGCAGTATCTCCTCTGGGAGCTTCATCCTTTCAGGGCGCCTGTTGAGCTTTTCCGCTCTCTTATAGGCAAGTACTACCTGTACTCCACCTGGTACATGTGGCTCCACCCGCCCATGATATTCATCGCCTACGCCGCCTTTACTGTGAACTTCTTCGCCTGCATAGCGATGCTTCTAAAGAAAGAGGAGATATACGACAGCATCGCCTATGCGTATGCAAAGTTTGGGTACGTGCTGCTCACAATAGGCATGCTTATAGGCTACCCCTGGGCGCTTGAGGCTTGGCAGGGTCAGAGCTGGTGGTGGTCGCCTATAATAAGCGCTTCCTTCATGCTCTGGTTCTTTTACTCTGCCTACCTGCACGCGAGACTCTACATTAAAGATGAAAAAATGTGGCGCGTAACGGCAATTCTGGGAATAATGGGCTACCTGAGCGTGATATTCGCCTACCTAGTAATCTTTCTCCTGCCAGGAGTGCACGCTTACGTTTAGTGCAGCTTTTTAGTCAGTTTCATTACAAAGCCAACAAAAACCACCAGAAGCCCCAAGCTAACAAAGAAATCCCCCTTGTATCCCAGCCAGCTTAGCACCAGCCCAAGGGCGATACTTGCCACACCGTAATCAATAAGTTTTGTCGCATCCATTTTTATCTTCTTTGTGTGTTCTTATGGTGAACATCACTACTATTTCTCAAGTTTTTCGTTGGATTCACCCTTTTATATATGCCTAACTTTTATAGCTTATATAATCTTGGTTCGAATAACGCACTATATTTTCTCGAATTTTGTCACCATTGCGTATGTTTAGAAGAGTGTACCAGAGACGGAAAAATGAGCGGAGGTCTTTCAGTCTTCTAAAAACTAATGAACTTTAATTTGCTGACAAAATAATGCGGGGGAAGGGATTCAGAACCAAACTTCAGAAAGTTTGATCATCAGATTGCGGTATCTTGCGATACCGCTATGTTTCCATAATGTTTTTCCTTCTATCCTTGTGGGGGGTTGGGTATACCTAAGGGAAGGGGGCTCTCCCCCTTCCCTGGAGATGCGGGGGAAGGGATTTGAACCCTCGCAGGCTCTACGCCAACAGGTCCTAAGCC
>MTMD02000004.1 GCA_002010065.2 Candidatus Pyrohabitans jungbluthii
ACGACAAGGAGTTCGAGCAGGCGGCGGACAAGCTTCTGGTGGTGGAGAAGAAGGCGGGTGTTTCGCGGGTGATTGAGGCTACCTAGCGCCTGTGCAGCACCATATCCACCAGCCCGACTGCGCCGGTCATCATCACGTCTCCAGCGGGAGAAGCGAACTCCACCTTTAGCGAGGAGTTGCGAAGCATACCGCGGTTTGGGCCGGTGACCATTATCCTCTTCACCCTATCTATACCAACGCCCTCGCGAATCACGCACCCATGCCCGGAGTCGTTGTATACCTCCTCGTTGGTAAGCTTACCCTCGGCGAAGCGCACTACAAGCTGCTCCAGCTTTTCCTTATTTAGCAGCGATGTGTGGTGCTCCATGAAGCCTGCGACGCGGTTATCCTCATCCACAAGCGCAACGAGGGTGTGGCCGTTGCCCACATCTATGGATATTGCCGGGCGCTCCTCTATGCCATGGAGCGCGCCCACTATCGCAGCTATCTTCGAATCTGCGATGAAAGGCTTAGCCTGAGTTTCCCTCTCTATCAACCGCCTCACGGCGCACATTCGGGTATAGTACTCCGGTGGCGACTCATAACCCAAATCGAGCATGTGCTTGCGTTGCTTCACAAACTCTGCAATCTTCTCAAATCGGAAAACGCGATCCGACTTACCGCGAGGCGCTCTGCCGTGGTCCTGCACGGCTACAGCGAAATAATCAAAGCTGAAGGGCTCACCCACCTGTGTAAGTATGCTCCGGAATAGCTCAAAGTCAATGTCCCCGGTCTCCAGCTTGGCGAAGCCGTTGAGCTTTTCCACCTCCTCCTCTGGGATTACCTCAATCCCCATCTCCTTGACTTGCTCTAAATCGTCGCGCACACTCATCGCAGCGCGGGGTGTCATAACCACACGGTAGCCCCTGCGCAGATGCTCTGCCAGAGCAAATGCGAGAGGACCACCGCCCATGGTTTCGCCGGTTAAAAGCAGGTCGCTGGCTGTGCTTGCCACCTTTGCGGCGAGTATACGCGTGGGCGAGGGAAGCACAAGCTTCGGGTTATTCTCCAGGTTGCGCGAGGAGTCGAAGACCAGCACATCCTGCGTGCCCATGCCTACATCTATGGCAAAAATTCGCACCGAAGGCTCAGAAAGAGTATTATGTGTAGAAGGCAGCATAGTTTAATATTGCAGATTCCCATAGTAAACATTACTGAGATGCCATATGATAGCACGAGTGATTTTTGCTCCCATTGCAAGAGGTTTAGTGTACCTGATAGAGAAAGATAAAGAGGATAGAAGCACATATGTTCTTCTATTCTCTACAGCCACAGTGCTCTTGGCGTCTCTTTTCCTCTACCTCTCCCTCACCCAGGATCCATACTCAGCGGGGTTGAAAATTGGGCTGATCGTAACCCTGCTGCTGAGCGCACTCTCCGGAGAGGTGCTGCGCCACCTTGCCTCTGCCTCGGAAATAAAACGTGTCCTCGACGCCAGCCTCGACTTTGTGGTTTATGCCTCTGCGCTTTACTCCTTCTCCATGGCAATAAATCCGCCTCTCCTCCTGCCATGGGTGGGCCTCCGGGAGTACATGCTTCTCTTTCTCCTTCTCGTGGCAGGCGCTGTGTTACATGCAAAATACGGTGCCGAGGTAACCCGCTGGCTGAGCCTCAGAGCGGAGAGGCTCTTAATTTTCACCCTGTTTCTTATCGCGGGATTCTACTACTCAGCATTTGAGGCTAGCATGCTTCTCGGGCTTGGATTCCTTGTGGGTGTATTATACTTAAGCGTTGTTTTGAGGCAGCTCGCGAGGGTAAATGTAAGTCTCCCAAGGCTCAGGTTGAGCCCTCTGAAAGGCATGCTGAAACTTTCTCTCAAGATTTCTTTCAGGTTGCTCTCTGCCTCAGCAGGAGCCCTGCGCACGCTCTTCTATGCAATAGGTGGGATTTTTAGCAGAAAGCGAGCCCACGTGGAGCAGGAGGAGCCAGAGGAAGAGTTTGAGGAGCCGTATAGGGGGCACAGGTTTACAGTGATGATAACCGATGAGATGGAGAATCCCATCTCTGGTGCGAGGGTGGTAATTCAGAATAAAGATACAGGACTGGAGGAGGTTCGAGTAAGCGACTCCAGTGGCAGGTGCACCTTTGAAGGGATTGCTCCGGGGCTGTATCGTATTATCATAGATGGTGAGGGAATAGCACCAGAGGAGCACGAGCGCTACATAAGCATGGACCACGGCGAGGTTTTCGCAGTAAAATTAAAAGCCAGCGACCTGAGCGTGGTGGTTAGCCGCCGCGGACTGGGCACGCCTGTGAAAGATGCACGAGTGGTGCTCATAAGCGATGGCTCTCGGAAGGAGGCAAGAACCAATAACCTGGGCGTAGCCTACTTCGACTCCCTCGAGGTAAAGGAGTATCTTCTGGAAGTTGAGGCCGCAGGCTATGAGAGGTACTCGAGACCTATAAGCCTCTTCGCGGAGAATGTCGTCGCTGTAGCGCTTGAACCAAAACAGGAGACAAAGGCGGAGGTGCCTCAGAAAGAAGCTGAGGCAGAATCACAAGCAGAAGAGGTGGAAGCTGAACCAGAGGCTAAGCCCAAGAGGACTAAGCCTCCTGCCGAAAAGAAGGCTCCCAAGGAAGAGGAGCCTGCCGCTGAAGAGATCGAGATAACCCCCGAGGAAGAGGAGGTTATTTTTGGCGAGTCTGCGCTAATTGAGTACACCTCTGACGCCAGGCTGAGCGAGGTGGTGGCGAGCATAGTGAGGGAGCATATTGCAAATGAGCGCGATGTGTTTCTTGTGAGCATGCAGCCCCGCACTGAGGCGTATCGCCGGGAGTTTGCCAAGCTGATAGGCGAGGGCAGGGTGAGAGTGATAAACCTGGCTACTAAGGGCTCGCCACCAAAGAGCGACTCGGGGATAGAGGAGGTGCCAATCTCTAACCTTGAGTACTTCAATGCCGTGTTTGAGGAGATGCCCGCAGGTGCGCTTTTCATCTTTGAGCCTCTGTCAAGTGTGGTTCTCACCCTTGGTGCAGAGCATGCGTACCGCTTTATCTCTCGTACCGCCGAGCACCTGAGCAACGAGGGGCTCTTCTTCATCTGCTTTATCAATAAGGAGATGCACAGCGCTAAGGAGATCTCAAGCTTCAGAGAGCTTTTCATGAATGTTGCGGAGATAAAGGATGGAAGGATAAGAAGGGTTAGGTGAGGTTCTATAAGACTAATACCCCTCGTATAGGCGCTGTGCAAGAATCGCAGGCAAACCCGCGCGTAGTATGTCCTTTGCCACCCTCGAAATGTCGTACTTCACCCTGACTATCTCCACCTCCAGCGTTGCGAGGTCTATACATGCGAAGCTCGCCCTCGGATCGCCATCACGAGGTTGCCCCACACTGCCAGGGTTAACAATAAGCGTGCCTCCAAGCTTTCGTGAGAAGGGTATGTGCGTGTGCCCCATCGCTAATACAGCGCGAGAAGCAAGCTTCAGGAATGCGCTGAGCACTTCCTCCGGGTAATCTGGGTAAACATACTCCTCCAGCTTGCGGCGCGGGCTGCCGTGCACTGCGTAAACTTCATTTTTAATCTCCAGCGGCAGCGATGCAAGGTATGCAAGCTCCTCTCTGCGAAGCTGTTCGCGGGTCCACTCTATAGCTCTTGCAGCCACCGGGTTGAACCAGGCTGTATCTCCTGTTACCACAGCATGGTCGTGATTTCCCAGCACTGAGGCGATGCGCTTCTCTCTCAAAAGCTCAATCACTTCCCTGGGGTAAGGGTTGTAGCCTACCACATCGCCAAGGTGAATGGTCTTTGCCCTGGGAAGCTCATCTAGCACTGCCTCTAACGCGGGGAGATTCGCATGTATGTCCGCGATCAAATTCAGCTTTGCCACGGTTATGCTTTTAACCCTTGAGAGCATAAACCTTTTTGGCTGGTTACCCGTCTCGCGTAGCGATAGGGGGACGAAGGATGCTCGTTAAAAGCTTCAGAGCACTGCTGTACCTCGAAAGGAGAGAAGCAACTTTTCTCTTCGTCGTGTATCTTCTTGGTCTTGGGCTGAGGCTTATCCCAAGGCTGAGCGTGGATCCGCATCTGCTCACCTTTCAGGGTGACATTTGGTACCGCCTAGCTATGGCGCAGTACATTTTAGATTATCATGCCCTGCCTGAGCCAGACCTCAGGTATCGGACCTATGGCTATGTTCCCATGTGGTATCCTCCGCTCGCGCCAGTGCTTTTTGCGCTGGGAAACTTGGCTTTTGGAGTTGACCTGCCTACGCTGTGCTCCCGGGTGCTCCCCTTTCTGGAAGCTGCCACCCCCCTTTCTATCTACTTCCTTGCTAGGCACCTCGCCGGAAGGTTCGCCGCAGCAGTCGCAACCATCACCCTCGCTTTAACCCCAAGCTTTGTGTTCTGGAGTGGCATCGCCGACCCCCAGAGCTTCACCCTCTTCGCCATACCCCTCTACATCCTCTACTGGATGTGGTATGCCAACACGAGGGAGATTCTGGGCAGCAGGAAAGCGATCTATCTCGTTATACTAGGCGTAGCTCTTGGTATAAACTTCCTGCTCCACCTCTCCTACTTCCTGGTTCTCCTCTCTCTGCTGATGGTGAGCATTGGGCTCATTATCAAAAAAGAGGCAAAAGCTAGCCTGCTCCTAGACCTCATAGCTGTTATCGCCATCTCGCAGGCATTCGCTGCCCCGTGGTGGCTTCCGCGCAATCTGTACTGGTGGTGGATTAATGCGCTCGTTACAAGCAGCGGGATGTACCCTGTGGAACGCCAGCTGGAAGAGTACGGCATAATCGCCGCTTTGCTAGGCTTCGCTGGTATGCTCTACCTGCTCCTCCGCTCCCCACGCAAGCACGCGCCCCTGCTCCTCTGGGCGCTGCCGATTTTTCTTGAAACCCAGAACGAGGTTATTCTGAATGCGCTGGGAAGGGTGGACCTTACCTGGCATACTCTGGCGAAGCCCCTTGAAGGCTTCCGCTTTTACCCCTTCCTCGCTCAGCCCGTTGCGATTGCTGTGGGAATTTTAGCAAGCGATGCGATGAGGTGGGTTACCCTGAGCCGCGCACAGGGTGACAGAGCGAAACACTGGAGAGGCGCCCGCAACTTTGTACTCCTAGCTTTAGCAGGGCTACTTCTTGCAGGTTGCTACGAGTATGGCTTGGACTCCCGCTTCCTCGCCTCAGGGCTTGTGCCGGAGGAGTACCAGGCAGCGCTCTGGTTCAGAGATAACACAGGCGAAGAGGCGAAGATAATTGCCGACTACTACCGCGCTCAGATGTTCGCAGGTGTAACCGCAGGCAGGGCTTTGCTTGGAGGAATGTTCCCACTGCGGAATGTAGACTATCCCTACATAAAAGCCCCGGGGCAGGTGCAGAACGATCTCTACATACTCTACAACACCTCTTCATCGAGAGAAGCCTGGGAAATTGCAAAGCGCTACAACGCTACGCACATCTTCTACTCCAGAAACATGGAAAAGTACGGCAATCTGTTGAGCTACTTCAAGCCTGCCACAGAGTATGGCGTTGAGGTAGACTTAGAGAAATTCGAGGATGTGAGTTACTTCATAAAGGTGTACGACAGCAATAAAAGCGGTCTGGGCGAGGTTAGGATATACAAGGTCAGAGTTTATGTTGAGCCTTGAGTGCATTGTATGTTGCAGCTTACCAAAATTGCCATAATTACTGCTTTAGTCTCTCTACAACCTTTGTGATAACTTCCTCGGTTTTCTCTGATTTAAAATGTCCCACTTGGTAAAGGATAATTTACGATCGGTGGTGATTCGTAATTTGACAGAGAATTAAGTCATCACATTCCAATACAGCTAAAACAAGGGCAGGACGCCTTTTCCTCTGTGTAAGGTCTGAGAAAGGAAAGCCTGCCAAGCTTCATCCTCCTCTGGTCAAAGCCAGTCTTTTAAGAGATGATTCACTGGTAATGGCGATTTCAAATCTAAATCTCAAATCTAATGAAGTCTATCATCTCCTCCAGAAGTGCATCTGACACATGTCAATTTTCCGGTAAGATACCAGAGCTTCAACATTCCAAACTCACAACGCCTTAATCACGTCCCCCCGCGTTATTATGCCCATCAGCTTCTCACCCCTGACTACAGGCAGGCGGTTTATGTTGTGCTTTGCCATTAATCGCGCCGCCTCCTCAACGCTTGCCTCCTCATCTATGGTTATCACCTTGCGGGTCATAACGTCTTTCACCTTAGAGGCAGCAAGCTTTTTTACCGTCTCCTCCAGCTTCCGGTGCATCTTTATCGGCAGCTCTATCAGGTCGAAGGGGCTGGGAAGTATAAGGTTGAGGCTCATATCGTCCTGAAAGAGCCTCATCAGGTCAGCCTCGCTGAGTATCCCTACTATTCTCTCTCCCTCAACCACAGGAGCACCGCTGATTTTGTTCTCTCTCAGTAGCTTCGCAGCCTCTCCTATGCTCGACTCGGGGGTAAGGGTTATAACCTCACGTGTCATCACATCCTTAACCTTCAAAATTCTGCCCTCCTATGGGTGGATCCCCACGCTTCTCAATCCCTCCTCCTCGCGGAAGCCCAGCATTATGTTCATGTTCTGCACCGCCTGCCCTGAAGCGCCTTTTACCAGATTGTCTATCGCTGAGACGACTATAACCCTTTCACGCTCCCCGTCAATGGCGAAGCCGCCTATGTCGGTGAAGTTTGAGCCTCGCACAGCGCTCAAGCGGGGTACCTCACCTACGTCGAGCACGCGCACAAAGGGTTCATTCATGTAGTACTCCTCGTAGAGCTTCCTAACCTCTTCAGGGCTGAGCTCTTGGGTGAGGAAGCAGTGCAGTGTGCTCGTAAGTCCACGAATGACTGGTACAATGTGTGGGACGAAGGACACTCTCACCTCACTGGAGAAGCGGCGAAGCTCCTGCTCTATCTCAGGCAGGTGCTGATGCGCCGTCATTTTATAGGCGAGCACGCTCTCAGCGGCGTTTGGAAAATGAGTGGTCTCTCTGGGTTTGTTTCCTGCGCCAGAGATTCCGCTCTTGGCATCGGCAACTATATGGGGGGCATCTATAACCCCTGCCTTAAGCAGCGGCACAAGTCCAAGGATAATGCTCGTTGGGTAGCAGCCAGGGTTTGCCACCAGCTCAGCGCGCCTTATCTCTTTCCTGTGAAGCTCAGGTAAACCATAGGCTGCCCTAATATCAGGAGCGACATGCTTCTTTCCATAGTACCTCTCGTACACCGCAACGTCCTCGAAACGAAAGTCACCGCTCAGGTCTACAACGCGCACGCCATGCTCCAGAAGGGTGGGCACTATCTCCATGCTCGCTCCGTGAGGTGTGGCGCAGAAGACGAGGTCGCAGCGCTCAGCAACGCGCTCGTAGGGGATATCCTCAAAGCTCAGGTTGAGCACGCGGCGCAAGTTGGGGTGCACCTTGTAAGCAGGCTTGCCAGCATGCATGCGAGAGGTAATACAGGCTATCTCTACCTCGCTGTGCTGCGCCAGGATGCGGAGAAGCTCACCGCCAGTGTAGCCAGAGGCGCCGACTATGCCAACCTTTACCATGGTGAGAAATAAGCATGCCACAATATAACCTTTACCCTCCTGTGGGAAGAGAGACTAACATCTCCAACTTGCAGATTTTAAGGCACGAGTATCAGCGGAACGCATCCTTCCCGTGCTTCTTCATCCTCTCAACAATCTCCCTGAACAACTCCCTGTAGTTATCCTCCGTAACCTCCTTCTCGATCTTTGCACCTGCGGCTACCTCTCTTCCCCCACCGCCGAAGAGCTGGGCAAGCTTGCGCAGGTTTACTTTGGGGTTGTTCCTGCGGAAGCTCAGCTTGCCGTCTGGGTAGACTACGACCACGAAATCTGTGCCCTTCTCCTGAAGGTAGAGCGACGCAAGGGTTGAGCTCAGGTACTTTTTAGACAGCGCCATGGCGCAAGTGTAGCCGTAAATATTAAACACCTCTAGGTGCTCATCAAGGTATGCGTAGCCCTTCTCCTTTGCTCGCTGGTATCGCTGATAGGCTTCCTCAAACTCCTCATTCCAGAACTCACCCCGTGAGAGGGCTTCAACAAATCTCAGCTTATCGTAACCAGAGGAGATGACATCGTAGAGCTTCCATGCAAGCTCGCTTTCCTCGCGAAAGTCGTGGGCATGGGCGAGGCGTGCGATCTCCTTTGAAACTTCGTCGCTGGGCATGAACTCCTGCTGCACAAGCTCAGCGGCGCATAGCTTGGAGCTGTGGATGAATCGAAGTTTTAGCTTCAGAATCTCCTCGCCCCCCTGCCAGTCGTGATGGTCTATCCAGATTACCTCGTTTGCTTCACAGAGCTTTGCCAGTGCGTCCTTGGCAGAGAGCACCCTTGAGTTGTACCCCAGGTCTGCGATTATTACCTTTTCGCCTTCAGTCTCTTCACTAAGCTTCACAATTATCTCAGTGAGGTCGTCGTAGTCAGCAAAGTAATGGGTTACCTCCTCACCTATTTCACGCGCAAACCTGCGCATTATCGCATGGCTTCCAAGACCATCGAGGTCCTTCTTGTGGGCTATGCATATGCAACCCATGGGCTGGTTATAGGAAAACGCGATAATAAATATTCGGGTGTGCATGAGATTTCCAAACCCATGCATAATTTAGAAAAACTTAAATAGCGCCGGTTTGAGTTTAAACCGGGTCAAGCCGAAGGAGGTCCAGAAGATGGGAGTGAAGGAGCTTATTCATGAGCCATTGGATGAAAAGAAGGGTGGTATCGCCCTGGGCATTATACTGGTACTTTTGGTAATCCCCGCTCTTGGTTATGGAAGAGCATGGGCGTTCGCTGGTGGCCTGCGTTGGATGGACTACAAGATACTCGAGGCAGCCGGCGCGTATTCGCTGCTCAGCAACAGCTTCTGGTCGCTTATAAAAGCGCCGATGCTGGTTTTCATATTCCTCGTTGCCTTCGTGGTGGGCAGCTTTATAGCAGCGAAGATAAACGGTGAGTTCGTAAACACCTGGGACAAGTCCACCATACACTACCAGATAATCGGTGGCTTCCTCATGGGCGTCGGCATAGTGCTCATAACCACCTGCAACATAGGCATCTTCCTAAACTCAATGCCCCAGCTCAGCATTGGCGGCTACATAGCTGCAGTGGGACTAGTGATAGGCACCTACATAGGGGCAAAGATATACGAGCGCACAATGTGAGGTGAGGTAAATGACCGACTATACGCTTGCAAATTACGCTGGTGCAATAGTTTTTGGTCTGCTTCTTGGCTTTGTGGTGCAGCGCTCCCGCTACTGCATGACAGGCGCAATACGCGATTACTTCCTATTCGGGATAACCCGCAACCTGCAGATGACCTTCATAGTGCTTGCGATAATAAGTTTCTTCTACACGCTGTTCCTCACCTATGGGGTATTTAGACCCACGATGGTACCCGCTGGTTGGTTCACCCTTGTTGGCGGGATAATCTTTGGAATAGGCATGGCCATTGGCGGAGGCTGCGTGACGTCGACGTTCTACAGGATAGGCGAGGGACAGTGGAACTACGTCGCAAGCGTAATCTTCATGCTCGTGGGAATAATCGCTGGCTCCTGGCTCTTCAATGTTGCGCCCTACGCCTTCTTCTATGAGGGTTACACCTTCTTGGGCTACGACTACGGTCTCGTTTGGCTCAATGACCTTCTGGGTGACCTCCCGCCTGTGGCGGTTGGCGTGGTGCAGGCAGCGATATTCGCTATCGCTTACTACAAGCTCTCAAAAAGCGAGGCGTAGCCCCCTTCTCTCCTTTTTTCCGGATATAACAGCAAAGTTTGCAGTGGTTATACATTAAGCAATATTATAAAAATATTTTAAAGGAGAGAAGGATGAAACTGAGACTGCGTGTGGACGAGTTGATTAGCATACTTGTGAAGTCGGAAGAGTCGCTGCTCAAGAAGTACGACCTGGATGCGGCCAAACTTAAGAAGCTCCAGAAGTCACTTCAGGAGGGGAACTGGAGACTTATTCCCTGATTTTTAATAGAAAGCTTGCTACTAAAATACTCATTTCGTAGAGTATTATCAGGGGGAAGGAGAGGAGAAGCTGGCTCATTGGCGTAGGGTCAGCAGTTATAATTGCGGCTAGGGTTACTATACCCACATAGACAAACTTCCGCTTTTGTTTTAGAGACTCAACGCTCACGAAGCCGTGAAGCGCCAGCCAGGTTACCGCGAGGGGCAGCTCAAAGAGCAAGCTGAATATGACGGTAGTGAGGAATGCGAAGAAGATAAACTGGTTAATGCTGTAGTACGCAAGCACTCCTGCCTCGGTGGTAAGCGTCGTTAGCACTTTCACAGCAGTGGGCAAAAGCAGAAAGTAAGTGAAGCCAAAGCCAAGGAAGAGGAGGGCAAGGGCTGCGATAAGCCACAGCAGTGTGCTTGCCTTAAACCTGAAATGCAGGGTTCGCAGGATGATGAAGAGGGTGAGGGGGATAATCGCTATGCCCGTGAGCACAAGCGCTATCTGTAGCTTCACCATCACCGTCTCCAGCATCCCCGTGGCAATCAGTCTTGCGCTCTCGGGCAGGAGATCCTGCTTCATTCTGTGTATAATGAAGCCTGAGAGGTAGAAGAAGAGGGTGAAGAAGGCAAGGCCTGTGCCTAAGAGGAACCATGCATGCCTGCGCAGCAGGAGGAGGTATCTAAACAAAGCCATACCCTAAGCCTCATGTTATGAGAAGCTCCTCCTTCTCCTGCTCTAAAGCGAGGCGTAGCTCTCGCGCTATCCTGCGACCCATGCTCATGTTGTCACCGTACAGCAGATAGCTGTAGGGCGAGCCCGAGATGAAGGGGTTGGTGCCGGCTACGATTCGCGCTGAAATCTCGAAGGCTATGAATTCGAGGTCATGCGTAACCATGGTCTCCAAGCAAAAGGGACCAAGCATTCCCGGCGGGGCGATCTCCTTCGAGACTTCCACCAGGCGGTCGCCCATCTCAAGCACTCGAGGCAAGAGTGACTCCCTCGCAACGAGGGGTGCATTACCAACGACGACGTAGCTTGGCTCAATGTAGGTCTCTGTCTGGTCAATCGCGGGTATTCGCGTGAGCCCGTCGATGTTTGCCTCGTACCTGCGGTCTATGCCAAAGAGTTCCACCTCGTTGGTTAGGGGGGAGTAAAAGTAGGAGAGGTACATATTTACCCCTGGTATGTACTCCTGAATCGTCGCCTTCTCCAGGTCTTCGCGGGTAATACTTCCGCGGCGTATCAGTCGCTCAGCTTTCCTCTTGAAGTCTTTGTAGCTTGCTACGATGAAGTAGCCTCTTCCGCCGCGAGCACCTGGAAACTTGACCAGGCTTAACCTGTCTATATCTCTGGGGTCCTTTGTCTCTTTGGGCATCTTTATTCCCGCTTTGGTAAGCCACTGCCTCTCAAGGTTGCGATCCGCCTCCCAGCGCAGTATGTGGCGGTTGCCAAGGAGAGGGACGCGAAGCTTTTCCTCTATGTTCCTCACGCCAACATATGCGATTAGCGAACCATGAGGAACAAGAAGGGCGTTGAGCTTTCTAAGCTTCTCCAGCGTCTTCTCTGAGATAGTCTCCGAGTAGCTATCCAGAGTTATTATCTCGTCAGCTACGCGAAAGCGGCGATAAAGATCCGCGCGGTCTCGTTTGCAGACTACGACCGTTCTGAAGCCTTCCTCCTTCGCTCCTTTCAGAATCTGGAGCGCTGAGTGGCTACCCAGCGTAGCTATGGCGAGATCGCTCCTGTCATAGCCTCTGTAGATTTCCAGAATATCCTCTCTTTCAAACATGCCCTCACCTACGTCACAATCTCTTCCAGCCTGCCGAGCCTCACCGCTTCGGCGATCTCCATCATGGCCAGGTCAAGCGGGTCTTCTATTCGTCTGCCGTACTTTATGCTGAGGTTGCGCATCTCAGGCGAGGTAGGTCCCATTGCAGGATCGCCAGGAACGCGGGGCGAAACATCGAAGACCACAAACTCCAGCGTTTTGTTGTCTTCAGGCGAATACGCTATTGCACCCTGGAGGGAGAAGGGACCTATCATCTTTGGTGGGTACTCCTTCTCGACCACCCTGCGGAAGCGGTAGGCGGCATCGTAAACGAGGTGCTGCTTGCTCTCCCGCATGGTTACACCGTAATGCCCTATCTCCTCGTTGGTCACGGGTACGCGAATCTTCAGCTGGTCCTTCGCGGGTAGATTGAGGAAACCCTGCAGATTTACCTGCCTCCTGTCTGAAAAGCCCACCAGATCAAAATCGCCAAAGATATCCTCTAACGCATAGCCATGGAAGTTGGCATTGAAGCGAGCACCCAGCACGTACTCCTCTATCCTCGCCTTGCTCAGCGTCTCCTCACTTATTATACCCTGTTTCAGAAGCTCCTCAGCCTGGCGATAGTAATCTTCTGGCGAGTCAACGTAGAAGAACGCCCTCTCCAGAGGGTTTGCGGCCTGCTGCACCTTGACTATGCACAGCCTGTCTATATCCTCCGGCTTTTCAAAGTGCTTCGGCGTTCTTATGCCCGCCTTTTTAAGAAGATAGTACTGCCCGCGCTCATCTTCGCGATCTTCTGCGCGCAGGATAAAGCGGTTGCCATACAGGGGCACGCGAAACTCGTTCTCAATCCCATCATAGCCCACATAAACGGCGAAGGAGCGGTTGGGAATAAAGATGGT
The DNA here is from genome assembly GCA_002010065.2 of Candidatus Pyrohabitans jungbluthii. GTDB lineage: Archaea > Hydrothermarchaeota > Hydrothermarchaeia > Hydrothermarchaeales > BMS3B > Pyrohabitans > Pyrohabitans jungbluthii. Next base: position 12,642 of record MTMD02000004.1, read on the forward strand.
GTTCAGCTCGCGAAGGCGCTCCTGCACCTCTTCATTGAGCATGTCCTTGAAGCGTTCTACGGTTATTATCTCGTCATAGAGATGGCGGTTGTAAGTGGTATAGAGCTTCTCCCTGCCCTTCTGCACCACTATAGCAGTGCGGAAGCCAGCCACCTTTGCAGCGGCGCCTATCTCCTTGGCAGAGTGCGAGCCAAAAATGCCTATGGTTATATCCTTGCCATAGCCTGCGGCGATTTTCTGAATCTCCTCTCGCTTAAGCATATTTCCTACCCCTTTTTCTTTATCTTGATAATATCGCCAATTGTTAGCTCCCCTGAGGCTTTGCCTGAAGCGGAGTACTCCTCCTCTTCGGCAATCTCCTCGAGGATTTTAATGTCCAGCGCCCTCTCAAGCTTCTTTGCGATTTCCACGCTGGGCTTCATTTTACCTGCCTCAAGGCGCGCTATAACGGAGACCTTTTCATTTATCTTCCTGCCCAGCTCCTCCTGGGTGAGCTTTCTTGCCTCTCTCGCGCGGCGTATTATGTTGCTATAGTCCTCTACGACCTCCACGATGGGTTCGCGCTTACCCCCGTAGGGATACCTCTTCTTCGTTACGGTAACCGCCTTCCCGGGCTCCCGTCTGGGCAGGCGTGACCAGGTCTTCGCCTCCCTGCCGAAGCGCGCACATTGTTTACAGGTTTTCATCTCCGTGCCTTCAATTACCACCGAAACAGGCTTTCCCCAAATCTTGCGCCCGCACACTTCACACTCCATAACCAGAGCCTTCCTTAAAAATTGATGGGTTAATTATCTGTGGAGTATTTTTAAATATTTTCCTCGAGAATATCTCAGTATGAAAGGCTACCTTGTAGAAAAGTATGTGATTCTCACCGACCAAAAGGCGATTTCCCAGCTTGTGCAGAAGGGCTATGGGAAGAAGAGGGAGGGCAAACTCTACCTCTCACTGGTTGAGGCGCTGTACCTTGTGGAGAAGGGCAAACTTGAGGTGTTTAGCGGAGAGCGCTCTTTAAGTCATGAGGAGCTTCTGGCTACGCCTGAGGAGGAGCTTCTGGTCAGGTATACGGTTTACCGCGACTTACGCGAGCGTGGCTATGTTGTGAAAACTGGCTTCAAATTTGGCTCGCATTTCCGCGTTTATGAGCGGGGAACTTACCCCAAGGAGCACTCCCGCTATCTGGTGCATGCGGTGCGCGAGGATAGCGCGATAAGCTTCACAGAACTCGCTCGCGCAGTGCGCTTAGCACATGGCGTGAGGAAAAAGATGCTCTTCGCTGTGGTGGATGAAGAGGGCGATGTTACATACTATGCCGTGGAGAGAATGACGCCTTGAGTTCCATTTATTTCTTCATCTCCCTCGACTCAAGCTCCTGCCTGACCACGAGAAAGCTGTTTCTGGGCACGTCGCGATAAACTATAACCCCGGGGCCAACGAAGGAGCCGGAGCCTATCTTGCGCCCCGCGTTTATCATCACGTTTAGGCCAAGCTTTACGTTGTCGCCTATAACAGCGCCCATCT
>MTMD02000005.1 GCA_002010065.2 Candidatus Pyrohabitans jungbluthii
ACAAACCCTTCGATAAGGAAGAGCTGCTCGAACTGGTGGAAAATATGTTAAGAAGAAATGATTAAGAAGTAATTCATACCTGCCTCAGGTTCCACCAGTTTTATATTGAAGTAGCGCCACACTTAAGTAAGGAGGGAGTATTATGGCTAGCGAAGAGTTAAAGGAGATGCTCAACAGGGCAATAGCGAGAGAGATGCAGGTTTCAATTCAGTACATGTGGCAGCACATCGAGGCTAAGGGCATCCTGGGCGAGGCCGCGAGTCCAATACTCAGGCAGATCGCTATCCAGGAGATGCTGCACGCGGAGCAGATAGCAGAGAGGCTGAGCTATCTTGGAGGAAAGCCAACCACAAAGCCAGGTGAGGTGAAGGTGGGGGACTCACTCAAAGAGATGCTTGACTTGGACGTCGCCGCCGAGGAGGAGGCAATACAGATGTACAGGGAAATTATAAAGAAAGCCGAAGAGGAGTTTGACGTGGTTACCAGAAAGCTCTTCGAGAACATACTCATAGAGGAAGAGAAGCATCACGACACCTTCATGAGGATGCGCGAGGGGATGTGAGTCCGAAAGGTACTTAAATGATTTTAATCCAAAACTTTTTCAGAACTCCCTTTGCGGACAGCGGAGGGGGATAGAAAGAGAGGTGAAAATGAGATGAGTGAAGAAGTTGTGAAAAATGGCGATACGGTGAAGGTCAGCTACACCGGCAAGTTCACAGACGGAGAGGTGTTCGACACCTCTGACCCGAAAGTTGCCAAAGAAAATGGAATTTTCAACCCGTACCGCGAATATTCGCCACTGGTGTTCATCGTTGGAGCTGGTCAGGTAATCCGGGGCTTTGAAAAGGCTGTGCTGGGAATGAAGGTTGGCGAAGAGAAGACTGTGGAGATTCCTCCTGAAGAAGCCTACGGAGAGGTCAACCCGGATCTGGTGGTTACCCTGCCAATGGAGATGTTCAGGGAAGCCAACATCGAGCCCAAGGTGGGCATTATCCTAGAGACAAGCTCAGGCATGTGCCAGGTGAAGGAGGTTCGCGAGGAAGAAGTCGTGGTGGACTTCAATAATCCGATGGCTGGCAAAACGCTGGTCTTCGACATAAAGGTGGAGGAGATAGTAGCGGACTAGTCCCACCACCCTCGCTCTTTTTTTAGCTTCTGCAGGTCTATGCTTGCGAAATCCTCCGCCACGTAGCTTTCAGGAAAAACCTTTTTCGCCTGCTCTTCCAGGAGTTTGGCATCCTTATACCTGGGGCTTATATGGGTGAGGTAGAGCATTCTCGCATTCCCACGCTTCGCAAGCTGCGCCGCCTCAACGCAGGTGGAGTGAAGCCTCTCTTTAGCTTCCTCTTCGAGGGTATGGTCGAAGGTGCTGTCGTGGATGAGCAGCGCATCTCTGCACGCGCGCTCAACGCTCTTCACCGGGCGGGTATCTCCTGAGTAAACCACCTTAAAGCCCTTCTTCTGCTCCCCCAGCACCTCTTCAGGCAAGACGACCCTGCCTTTGAATTCAATGCTTTCGCCCCGCTGGAGCTTCTTGTAGAGCGGTCCAGGGGGTATGCCCAGAGCCTCCGCCTTCTCGCGCAGGAACTTCCTGCCCTTCTTCTCCTCAAATACCAGACCAAACGCTGGCAGGCCATGCTCCACCGGTAAAGCAGAGATTGTATACTTCCTCTCTTCAAGGCTGAAGTCCTCGCCCAACTCTCCCACCTTAACCTCGTAGTTTAAGTCGAAATAGCCCAGCTTGAGTATCCTTCGGACAAGCTCTTCTATCCCGGGAGGGCCATAGATTTCCAGCGCCTCGCTTCTGCCGGCGAAGCTGAGGGTCTGGATCAGCCCAGGTAAGCCCAGAAAGTGGTCCCCGTGGAGATGGGTGATGAAAATCTTGGAGATGCGCATGTAGCTTATCCCGCTCTTAATAAGCTGCCTCTGCACGCCCTCGCCGCAGTCCCACAGGATAACCTCGCCCTCATAGCGCAGAGCTATCGCTGTGTGAGCGCGCTTCGTAGTGGGAATCGCTGCCGTCGTGCCTAAAAACACTACCTCCATATCACTTCCTCAGCACCACTATCTTCCTTACCAGGCTGCGGTGCACCCTCTCAAAGTGCACCTCCTCTATGCTAAAGCCCGCACTGCTCGCGTAGCCCTCGATATCCAGGTTGCTCGGACCAATCACGCACGCGTACCTTCGTGGGATGAGCATGCGGTAAATCGAACTCAACGACTCTTGATAAAGCCTCTCCAGGCTTAAACCTTTTGTGCTGGCGCTTATTCCATACGGCGGGTCGCACGCTATGGCGTGGAAGTGCTCCGGATAGCGCTCCCACAGCGCTCGCGCATCTCCCTTCGCGAGGTGGTATCGCTCTACCCCATAGTGGCGCAGGTTAACCTCAGCGCCGCGGAGAAACTCCTCCTCCAGATCAAAACCGTAGACCTCAGCGCCCACAAAGCTTGCTTCGATGAGTATCCCGCCGGTACCGCAGAATGGGTCTGCGAAACGCTCACCCTCACGAACCCTAGTTAAGTTAACCACCGCCCTCGCCAAGCGCGGCAGCAGCACGCCGGGGCGGAAGTACGGCCTCAGGTGAGGGCGCCTCTCCTCGTATGCGCCGCGATCTACGCGCTCCAGAACGCGGGTCAAGTAGAACCTATCAGTGATTATGCCCGCAATCACATTGGCTGGCGCGGAGAGGTTCACCTTTTTACCCCGCGACGCTATAACTGCGCCTATCTCCCTTTCCAGCTTTTCGGTAGATAGGTGCTCTGCATGGTGCCTGACCCTGTGCACCCGCACGGCGAAGCTCCCCTCAAAGGCATAGTCCACGCTTCTCGCGTTGGAAAGCACCTCTCCCGCGTCGGCTTTGCAGGAGAAGTAAAGCTCCCCGAAGAAGTGGGCCATCGCCACGCGCTTTGCAGCCTGAGCTATCGCCCCAGCTGGGAAATCACCCTCGAGCACCAGAACCTGCTCAGCCTGCTCCACAACCTCAAACCTCAAGCCGAGGGCTTCAAAAGCTGCAAGCACCTCGCTCCGAGGCAGCGTCGGGTGCTCACCTGAAAGAAAAACCAGAAGCTTCATATCGCCGCTACCTGAGCGCCTCCGCTATGCGCGACGCCACTGAAATAAAACTTATCTGTGAGGGTATTGTATTGGTGCCCACCACCTCTTTTGCTCCTGCTGCGAATAGCCTCGCAATGGCGCTCCCAGTAGCCACAGCATGAACGCAGCCCACGTAGATGTTCGCTGCCCCCTGCGCTTTCAGCATCTTTATCGCTTCCACCATTGAGCCGCCCGAGTCTATTATATCGTCCACAATTATTGCATTCATCCCCTGAACATTCAGATTCTTGGGCTTCACCACCACCTCTCCCGGACCGAGGCGGGTTTTCTCAAGGTAATCGTGCTCGCATCCCAGGCGTGCTGCAACTTTCTCAGCCATGGCAAGGGCGCCCTTGTCCGGGCTTATAACAACGCAGTCGTCTATCCCGCGACGGCGGAAGTACTCCCCCAGGTCAGGCGAGGCGTCTATCTCATTAGCTTCTATGGTAAAGTAGTCCAATATTGCGCTCTTGTGCAGGTTTATACCTATGAACCTGTCGGCATGCATAGAGATGTGCTTCGCAAGTACGCGAGAGGTTACAGCCTCACCTTGAGTGAAACTCCTGTCCTGCCTCGCATAGGCGAAGTATGGTACCACCGCCGTTATCCTTGCAGCGCCCTCCTCGCGCAGGGTTTCCAGCAGGGCGAGGAGTTCAAATATGTTTCTGTTCTGCGGGCGAGGTGTTGACTGTACCACCACACACTCTTCGTTAGCGACCTCGCTCTCTATGCGCAGGTACAGCTCGCCGTCAGGAAAAACCTTGCAGGTTATGCTCGCCAGCTCGGCATCAAGCTCACTCGCCACCTCCTTTGCCAGAACCTGGGAAGCTGTGCCTGGGATAACAATCACACTACCATCCTCCTTCAGATATTTACCCGCGGGCAATATTTATATCTTAATGGAATAAAAGGCATGCGATGGCTTGGGATGTGATTATCGTCGGTGCAGGTGTCGCTGGGCTAAGTGCAGCGATGCAGGCTTCTCGCCTGGGATTAAGCTGCTTAGTGCTTGAGAAGCTCGTACCAGGCGGAGGCGCATGTCTGACAAAGCAGGTGGAGAACTATCCCGGATATGAGAGCATTGACGGCTGGACACTTACTAGGAAATTTGAGGCTCAGGCTCTGGAAGCAGGGGCAGAGATACGGGATAGCGAGGAGGTTTTGAGGGTTCTCCCCGCTGAAGGAGAGGTTCGCATTGCCACCGCCAAGGAGGAGCAAACCGCGAGGGCTGTGATCATCGCTTCTGGCACAAGAGAGAAGATGCTCAATGTACGGGGGGAAAAACGCCTCCGCGGCATGGGTGTGCACTATTGCGCCCCGTGCGCCGGCTATTCCTATAAAAATAAGCGCGTAGCCGTGGTGGGCAACAACGACCACGCTGTGGCGAATGCACTCTTCCTTGCGGAGATTGCATCTGAGGTTACGATTATCTTCGAGGAGGAGAGGCTGAGAGCTGAGAAGCCACTGCTTGAGAAGCTCGAAGAAGTGCAAAACGTGGCTTTGCTTCCCAATGCGAGGGTGACTGCCTTCTCAGGTGAGGAGAGGCTGGAGGAGGTCTCGCTGAGCGTCGCGGGTGAACCGCGCACAATCGCGCCAGACGGGGTTTTTATATACACTGGAAGGGTGCCCAACTCAGAGATTGTGGATGTGGAGAAGGATGCCGAGGGATACATTCTCGTTGACTGCGACATGCGAACCTCAGCTAAAGGAATCTTCGCATGCGGTGGTGTGGTGCGCAGGAATGCGAGAATAGCAAGCAGCGCCGGCGACGGCATGGTGGCGGCGCTCTCCGCGGCGGAGTATTTGGGAGTGTAGCGAATATGAAACTTTACATCGACGCTGATGTGTGGCTGAACTTCTGGCAGGATGAAATGATTGGGCTGATACCAGCCGCTCATTACACAGAGCTGCTTCTTGAAAAGGCGATCGATGAGGGATGGGTGATAGTGGTTTCCGATGCTGTCAAAAAGGAAGTATATAAAAAGAAGGTGACTCCAGAAGACTTTGAAAGATTGGTTGGCAAACTTAAAAAAGCAGGATTGATTGAAGAAGTCGAAACCACGCAGGAAGATGTAAACCTAGCATATAAAATATTCTCTGAAAGATATTTGCACCGCTCAGATGCCCTCCACACCGCGCTTGCCATAAAGTCAAAAGCGACTATAGTGACGAGAAATATAGAAGATTTTAAAAAAGTTTCTGACATGGTTGATGTGAGAAAGCCAGAGGACTTAATCTGATAAACCAGGCCACTTGAGACCCTTTTCTCTCAGAAGTTCGTTAAGCGCCTCCTCCTTCTCCTCATATGTTAATGGACCCGGATCAGCTTTACCTTTCATGGAACCTCTCTGCAGTCTTATATCAATCTTGAGAATCTCTTTTTGAAATTCCTCATCCTTTGTTTCCTTCTCAAGTCTGTCGAGTTCTGCACGAAGTTTCTCAGCTACAGCGGACATGTTATCATCCTATCCTTTCCCAATCTCATCGGCAAGCAATGTTATATCAAAATACTCAAAAAGGGATGCTAAGGAACTTTCACACCACGCCCTCACGCTTTGCCACTGCCTCGACGTCCTTATCGCCCCTGCCTGAGAGGTTTATCACCACCACGTCGCCCTTATCGAATTTATCAGCGTTCTTAAGAAGCCATGCCACGGCGTGGGCGCTTTCAAGCGCTGGTATTATGCCCTCCTTCTCGCTGAGATAGTGGAACGCCTCAAGCGCTTCGTCGTCTGTGGCGTAGTAGTACTTCGCCCGCTTTATCTCACGGAGCAAAGCGTGCTCAGGACCCACAGCAGGGTAATCTAAACCCGCGCTTATGCTGTGCGTCGTGGCAATCTGCCCGTACTCGTCCTGAAGCACGTAGGTGTAGGTGCCGTGGAGCACGCCTTCTCTGCCTGCGGCAAAGCGCGCCGCGTGCCTGCCTGTTTCTATACCCTCGCCTCCAGCTTCGACGCCTATAAGCTCAACCTCGGTATCGTCTAGGAAGGGGTAGAAGATACCCATGGCGTTACTACCGCCGCCCACGCAGGCGATTATTGCGCTGGGCAGCCTGCCCTCATGCTTCAGTATCTGCCTCTTAGTTTCTCTACCTATGACGCTCTGGAAGTCGCGGATCATCATTGGATACGGGTGCGGACCCAACACAGAGCCCAGAAGGTAGTGGGTGGTCGTGACGTTGGTTAGCCAGTCGCGCAGCGCCTCATTTATCGCATCCTTTAGCGTCCTGGAGCCGCTGGAAACGGGGTGCACCTCCGCTCCAAGAAGGCGCATCCTGAAGACATTCATCTTCTGCCTTTCCATATCCTCTGTGCCCATGTATATCTCACATTTAAGGCCAAGCACTGCCGCCGCCGTTGCTGTGGCGACGCCATGCTGCCCTGCGCCCGTCTCAGCTATGATCCTGCGCTTACCCATTCGCTTTGCCAGGAGCGCCTGCCCAAGGGTGTTGTTTATCTTGTGCGCTCCCGTATGCGCTAAATCCTCGCGCTTCAGGTAAACCTTAAAGCCGAGCTCAGCGCTCATATTGGCGCAGTAGGTGAGCGGCGTCGGTCTGCCCACGTACTCGCGCAGGTAGTAATCCAGCTCCCTTTTGAATTCCCTATCATTGCGGAACTTCCTGTACGCCTCGTCCAGCTCTTCCACGGCTGGCATTAAAACCTCTGGTATGTACCTCCCGCCGTACCTGCCGAACCTGCCTCTCCGCGTAGGGTATCTCATCTTCACTCCTCAAGTGAGTATGGAGTCATAGAATATAAATCTGTTTCCAAGAAACAGGAAAAAGATGGACCCGCCGGGATTTGAACCCGGGGCCTCTGCATTGCGAATGCAGCGCTCTTCCTGCTGAGCTACGGGCCCATACAAACAGCTCTAATTCAATGCTTTGATTAACAAAGGACAGGATTTTAAAGTTTGCCAAGGGTAGCTTAAAAGGTTGTGCTATGAAGGTGAAGGTTATCATCGGAAAAGAAGAGAGGGAGGTGGAGGTTAGTCCCGGCGCTACCGCTGCAGAGGTTCTTAAAGCGCTGGGCATTAACCGGGAGGAGGTTATAATAAAGCTCAGGGACGAGATAATCACAGAAGATGAAACCCTCGCCGAGGGCAGTGTAATAGAGGTTATAAGGGTGATTTCGGGTGGCTAATATAACCTGCTCTCTGTGCGATGAGCGCGCGTGCTACCTGCGACGGTATAGCGGTCAGCGCTTTTGCAGGCGGCACTTCATCGAGTACTTTGAGAAGAAGGTGAAGCAAACCATGCTCCGCTACCGCATGCTCGAGCGGGGCGAACGAATAGGCGTGGCTGTGTCCGGGGGTAAGGACAGCCTGTCAACGCTAAACATTCTCAGCAAGCTCGCTGAGAAGCTCGACCTGGATCTTCATGCGATACTGATCGACGAAGGTATCGCTAACTACAGAGCCGCAACGATAAAGCAGGCGAAGCGCTTCTGCGAGGAGCTTGGCGTACCTCTAACAACGCTCTCATTCAAGGAGCGGTTTGGCACAGCCCTCGACGAGGCGGTTAAGCTGAGCCAGCGCAATGCATGCACCTTCTGTGGTGTCTTCAGGCGGAAGCTTCTGAACGACGCCGCGAGAGAGCTGGGCTGCGACAAGCTTGCCACGGGGCACAACCTGGATGACGAGGTTCAGGCGATAGTTATGAACTACCTTCGCGGTGACCTGGAGCGCCTCGTTCGTCTTGGTATAGACGCGGGCAGCGAGCAGCTTGTGCCGCGGATAAAACCCCTCATGGAAATGCCTGAAAAGGAGGTGGCGCTTTACGCCCTGCTCAGCGGCATTCCCGCGAGCTTTGAGGAGTGCCCCTACGCCCAGGACTCCTTCAGGACAGAAGTGAGGGCGATGATAAACCGCCTTGAGGAGAGCAACCCGGGGATAAAGTTCTCCATTTTGCGGGGCTATCAGAAGCTCTTGCCTTATCTGAAAAGCTACCAGGCAAAAGCCCTGCGAAGCTGTGCAACCTGCGGGGCACCCAGCTCAGGGGAGCGCTGCAAGGCGTGCATGCTACTTGAGGAGCTCACCCCATCAGCATAATGGTAAAAGCGTCCCTCAAGCCGGGGGCGAATCCGAGAACAAAGAATGCGAAGTACCAGAAGTTTCTGTTCTCCTCCTCTATCAGCGAGTTTATCACCCAGATTATTATTCCAATGGCGATGAGCTTAAGCGGGTAGAGCACGTAGGCGGTGCCGACGAGGTTTATGAGCCAGTCCTCAAACACGTGCTCCTCAAAGTACCCGTAGTACTCTACGCCGACGATGGTGGCGCTTGCATCAAGCATGTGCCCCGCGAAAACCGCAAAAACCCAAGCATTGTCCTGGTTCACAAGCTTCAGAAATGCATAGCTTGCGGCTGTGCTCACCACAAAAAGGGCGAGTATCTGCGCCCCAGCCAAGAGGTAGGCGACGTTGGTCAATGCAACATAGGCAGGGTAGGCGAGCAGAAAAATGCCTAGCGCAAGCATAGTCTTCTCATAGGCTATGCCCCGGGAGCGCTGAAAGCGAAGCGCCAGCGCGAGGCTTGCCAAAGCGAGAAGGGCAGTGGTGAAGAAGATTCCGGGCGTAATAAGCCAGGCTGTACGCGGAAAAAGCTGCGCATCCACGAGGCTGCGCGAAAAGGAGGCGAAGGCGAGAAAAGGGAGAAGCGCCTTGAGAAACCGCCTGTCCACTTTCAGATTAAGCTTTATCACAATCCTCTCCAGCGCAAGCAAGCCGAAGCCGAGGAGAAGGCCGTACACCAGTGTATTGTAAACGTTGTACCCCTCGCCGGTGTAAATGGGTTCAACGAAGTACCGCTTGAAAAACTCTACGACCATGGTTCCACCTATGCCCGTTTAAATTTCTTAGCCAAGGGAATTCCAAAGTATGGGCCTGAGATGTGGAGCAGGGGCTTCGCTTTGGCCACGTTTATCACACGGTCGTAGTACTCATCCCTTACCTCTGCCAGGAGCACCTCGCCGGCGATTAGCACGTGATCGCCTAGCTCCTTCGCGTCGTAGAGTTTGCACTCCAGCCAGGCATACGCCTCTGCGATGCGCGGCGCCTTGACCTTCTTCGAAGGCATCTCTGTCAAGCCTGCTTCGCTGATTTCGCTCACCTCATAGGGAAAGTCTTTCTCCAGGATGTGCATCTTCTCGCCCAGTTCTTCGCCTACGAAGTTTATCACAAACTCCTTCGTAGCCTGGATATTGCGCCAGGTGTCGTGGCCTGGGTTGCACGCTATGGCAAATATTGGGGGAGAGAAGCTTATGGGCGTATTGAAGCTGAAAGGTGCAGCGTTGCTTATACCTCTGGGCGAAGCAGTGCTCACAACCACACAGCATCTCGCATTCAGCTTATAGAAATTAACCGGGTCTATCTCCATTTCAATCACCTCGAAAGGAACCTCTCAAGTCTCGACATTGCCTCATTAATATCTCTGAGCGACGCTGCGTAAGCCATGCGCACATGCCCTTCGCCGCCCTCGCCGAAGGCGTTGCCAGGCACCACAGCGACCTTCTCCTCTCTGAGAAGCCTCTCAGCAAACTCCTCACTGCTCATCCCGGTGGAAGCTATTGATGGGAATACATAAAAGGCGCCCTTGGGCTCAAAGCATTCTAAGCCTGCCTCGCGGAGGCGCTTCACTATGAGCCTTCGCCTGCGATTGTACTCCTGCCTCATCTCCTCGACGGCGCTGTTGCCCCTGCGCAGTGCCTCAAGCGCAGCCTTCTGGCTCATTATGGGCGCGCACAGCATCGCATACTGGTGAATCTTCATCATGGCTTCGATTACCTCCGCTTCGCCAAGCGCATAGCCGATGCGCCAGCCAGTCATGGCATAGCTCTTTGAGAACCCGTTCAAATAAATGCAGCGCTCCCGCATGCCGTTAAGCGCAGCGAAGGGCACGTGTTTGCCCTCGTAGGTAAGCTTGTCGTAAATCTCATCGCTTATTACCACGAGGTCATGCTCCACAACTACGTCTGCTATAGCCTCTAAGTCGCGCTTGCTCATTGTCGCTCCAGTAGGGTTGTTGGGGTAGTTCAGCACGAGCACCTTGCTCCTGGGCGTAACCTTCGCCTCAAGCTGCTCCGGCAGGAGCTTGAACTCGTCCTCGGCACGAGTGGGCACACTCACAGGTATGCCGCCTGCGAAGATGGTGCAGGGTTTATAGGCGACGTAGCTGGGCTCGGGTATAAGCACCTCCTCGCCGGGATTCACGAGAGCGCGTATCGCTAGGTCGAAAGCCTCGCTCACCCCAACAGTAACGAGAACCTCATTTTCAGGGCTGTAATCAATGCGATAGTCACGCCTCGTGGCTAAGGCTATCTCCTCGCGAAGCTCGGGCAAGCCGTAGTTGGAGGTGTACATGGTGTAGCCTCTCTCGAGGCTATAGATGCACGCCTCGCGTATGTGCCACGGCGTAATAAAGTCCGGCTCGCCCACGCCGAGGGAGATGACACCCTCTACGTTTGCCACAAGGTCGAAGAACTTCCTTATCCCAGAGGGTGGCACCTGGGTTACTCGTCTTGCTATCTTATCGCGCATCATCGCTACGGACTCACAGCTAAGCGACGAAGCTCTTCACCATCGTAGAGCATATCCCCGTCTTCCTTGTACTTCTTCAAGATGAAATGCGTGGTGGTGCTGGTAACCTGAGGCAGGGGTGCAAGTTTCTCTGCAACGAAGGTGGCGACTTCCTTCATCGTGTTGCCCTCCACCAGCACAGAGAGGTCGTACATCCCCGAGACCAGGTAGAGGTTCTTTACCTCAGGAAAACGCATTATCCTCTCGGCTATCGCGTCATAACCATGCTCCCTCTCGGGGGTTATCTTCACATCTATGAGCGCCGCCACCTTTTCCCTGCCCAGCTTCTCCCAGTTTATCACCGTCTTATACTTACGTATTACGCCACTCTTTTCCAGCTCCGCTATAGCTTTGTCCACTTCTTCTTCGCTTAACCCAACCGCCTTGGCAATCTCAGCCGCAGTGAGCCTGGCATCACCCTCGAGAAGCTTGAGAATCTCCTCTTTTTTGTCCATGGTTATCACCTGTAGAGCCTTTTTATTCTTACAGGCGCAGGGTTTATAAATGTTATAGGTTAACCTGGCGGGTATCATGTAGGTGATTGAAGGGTGGAAGCAACAGCAGAAGCTGCACGCAGGATAATTGCAAGGCTGCTTGAAGTAAAGCCTTCGAGAAGCGAGGTCCAGCGCATTAAGGCTCAGGTTGCGCGGGAGCTTAAGCTTAAAAGGTTGCCCTCAAACGCTGAAATTCTCGGGTTTGCAACTCAAGAAGAGCGTGAAGCGTTGCTTCCTATTCTCAAGCGCAAACCGGTGCGCACCCTCTCGGGCATTGCTGTCGTGGCTGTGATGGCAAAGCCAGCGCCCTGCCCAGGAGAGTGCATCTACTGCCCCCGCGGCGAGGATGCGCCCCAGAGCTACACAGGCTATGAGCCCGCTGCCCTGCGCGCAAAGGCGAGCGACTACGACGCCTTCACTCAGGTTTATTCCCGCCTTGAGCAACTCGCTGCGATAGGACACGCTGTGGACAAGGTGGAGCTCATCGTGATGGGAGGCACCTTCCCGGCGCTGCCCATCGAGTATCAGGAGGAGTTTGTTAAGGATTGTATAGACGCGATGAACAGCTTTCCCGGCGCTCGCGTGCGCAGCGCCAGCTTTGAGGAGGCGGCAAGGCGAAACGAGAGCGCGAGGGTAAGAAATGTGGGGATAACCTTCGAGACCCGTCCTGACTTCTGCAAGGAGGAGCACGTGAATGCGATGCTCAGTCTGGGTGTAACCCGGGTTGAACTCGGCGTGCAGACGCTCAGCGACGAGGTGTACCGCAGGGTTAGGCGAGGGCACACCATCGAAGACGTTATTGAAGCCACGCGGGTGCTTAAGGACGCTGGGATTAAAGTGGGATACCACATGATGCCGGGGCTGTTCTCAGGCTTTGAGGAAGACCTGGCGATGTTTAAAGAGCTCTTTGAAAACCCCGACTTTCGCCCGGATACGCTGAAGATATACCCCACGCTTGTAGTGGCAGGCACAGAGCTTTATGAGATGTGGAAGCGTGGCGAGTTCCGCCCTTATAGCGATGAGGAGGCTGCGCAGCTTATCGCCGAAGTGAAGCGCCTGCTGCCGCGCTGGGTGCGCACCATGCGGATTCAGCGAGACATACCGGCGCAGTTTATTATCGCTGGCGTTAAGCATGGCAATCTCGCTGAGATGGTGCAGCAGAAGCTAAAGGAGATGAACGTCCGCTGCCAGTGCATCCGCTGCCGAGACGCTGGGCATCTCGCATATAAGGAGGGCATAGAGATAAGGGAGGAGAACCTAACCTTTGAGATGGAAAGCTACGACGCTTCGGAGGGCGAGGAGCACTTCCTGAGTGTTGTGGACAGAGCTAACGACGCGCTCGTAGCTTACCTCAGGCTGCGCTTTCCCTCTGAGCACGCGCACCGCAGCGAGGTTAAAGGCTCAGCGATAGTGCGGGAACTTCGCGTCCTTGGTGAGGCTCTGCCTCTGGGCAGGCGCGCTACTAGCGCCGAGCAACACCGCGGCTACGGCAGTTATCTCCTCAAGAAAGCGGAGGAAATCGCAAGCGAAGCTGGCTTTAGGCGCGTGCTCGTGACAAGCGCTATAGGTACGAGACCCTACTACCGTCGTAGGGGTTACTCTCGCCTGGGACCCTACATGGCGAAGGAGTTGTAATCATTATTTTTAAACTCGCTACTCTCCTGCCTTAATCATTAGCATGCAGGGGTGGCCGAGCGGCTAAGGCGGCAGACTCAAGATCTGCTGGGCGTAGGCCCGTCGGGGGTTCGAATCCCTTCCCCTGCATTCATAACAATTAAAGAATGTGCACCATCATGGGGGAATTAATCGAAGACCCGAACTTAAGAGACAAGTACTACGTTTTCAGAAACAGACGCCATGCTGGCGAACTCCTTGCTGAGAAGCTCAAAAACCTCGTGACCAGGCATAGCTTTGTGCTTGCCATCCCTTCGGGAGGCGTGCCAGTTGGCTATGAGATAGCGAAAAGGCTCAACTTGCCCCTAGATACAATAATTGTCCGGAAAATCCCAATTCCGGGGGAAACAGAGGCTGGTTTTGGAGCGCTCACCTTTGACGGCGAGGCATTTCTTAACCTTTCACTAATAAATAGGCTGGGTATAACTGAAGAGGAGATTGAAACTCAGAAGGAGATTGTCAGGAGGCAAATAGAGAGGAGGCAGAAGATATTCAGAGGGGGCAGGGCATTTCCTGAAATCTCAGGGAAAGAAGTAATCCTCGTGGACGATGGCTTAGCCAGCGGCTACACCATGCTTGCGGCGCTATCGTCGGTTAAAAAGAGAGGCCCGAGGAGGGTGATCGTGGCGGTGCCCACAGCCCCAGAAGCTACAGTAGAGTTAATTCTACCCCAGGTTGACATTCTAATGTGCCTGAACATAAGGAGCGGCGCTGTCTTTGCGGTTGCCGACGCCTACATAGAGTGGCACGACCTCAGTGAGGAAGAGGTGCTGGAATACCTTAGCCTGCCTGGCTTCAAAAAAAGAGGAGGCGGGTAGACGGGGCTATGGCAGATTAACCTTCTTCACCATAGGATAAATTCTTTTATGCGAACATGTTCGCCTAGCTTTCCCCGACATCAGAAAAGAACTTCTCTTCGCAATCCTTGGAGCAGAAATCTCTGTGTGAAGGAATGGCAGCACCACAGTTAAGGCACTTGAACTGATAGAAAACACTAAAGGAATTCCCTCTCCTCATGCTCACCACTCTTCATTTATATTGCGGTTCATCCATATTAACTTTATCCCATGGCACGTGGCGCCGTCCCGGAAGGTTACGTTACTCCTACTTTATCAGCTTTTCTGCCTCTTTGGCAAGCTTTTCCAACACTTTTATCGAGATGCCAGACTTTTCAGACACTTCTTTGAGATCCGCTTTAAGCAGGTCGTTGGCGGTGCGTATCCCGGCTTTTGCAAGTTGTTCAGCCTTCTTTGGCCCCACCCCCTTTATCTCCTCCAGCTTAACGACCTTCTCTGCCTTCTTCTCTTTCTTCTTCGGCGCGGGCTTCTGCGCAGCGATTCTCTTCAGCTCTTCCACATTCTCCTTATGAAGGCTCTTCCTACGCCGGTCAACAGCTATCCCAAGCTTCTTTGCCTGGGTGAGGGTAATCCCGGCTTCCTGGAGCTCTTTCAGACTGAAGCCTCTCCCCTTTCTCTTTCCATCAGCTTTTTTAACGACAGGACGATACATCATCATAACCTCCTTGAGAAATTATAATGTGTTATGCCTCTTGCCCCGTGGGCAAGAATAATTAGAGCCGCTCTTCTGCCCACCAGGGCGTGGCGGGGTTTTCGTCTATGTACATGGCCACCCACTCTTTGTTATTGCTCAGGTCACGGATGTGGTAGAGTCTTATGAAGCACGCGCTCATCTCAGCATAATCGTAGAACTCAAACAGCCTGCCCTTTAATATGTGAAACTGCACTGCGCCGGAGTCGGAGATGGTGCCAGAGGAAATGCTGCATGAGATAAGTTCACACCTGTCGCGCGCCTCCAGGTGGGATAGAATAACCCTCTCAACCTCATCGTATTTCTCCTTCCCAAAAAAGGCGCTCGCAGCGTAATAGTGGGCGTATTCTCTGAGGGTCTTTCTCTCAGCAAGCCCTTCCAGTGCCGATAGCAATTCCTGGCTCAGCATGCAATATTCATTTACGGCGGGAGGTTTTAATGTATTTGTGTGTTCATATATGTGTAACACATAAAAACATAGGAGTGAGAAAAATGGAAAAGTTTCACTACACAAAGGTTGCGAAGGGCGACTTCGACGCTGTGGTAGATCGGGTGCAATCGCTTGCGAAGGAGGAGGGTTTCGGAGTGCTCGCTGTTCATGACGTGAAAGAGTCGCTCGCCAAAAAGGGAATTGACTTCATCCCATTCAAGATAGTGGAGATATGCAATCCCGTGCTCGCTGCCGAGGCGCTGAAGAGGGACATAAACCTCGGGTTGCTGATGCCATGCAAGGTGAATGTTTACGAGAAGGACGGCAAAGTGATAGTAAGCGGAATAGTTGCTAATGTCATGGCAAACTTCACCAGTGCCGACTTAGGAGAGCTTCCCGAAAAGGTAACTCAGGCGATAAAAAGGATAGTAGACAGAGCCTCAGCCTAGCTTTGTACCAGACTTTAGTCGAGCTGCAAAGCTTCGCAACTCGTCGCACGCGTCGGCGCCCTTCTCCTCTATTATCTTAACAAAGGCACTCCCTACGACTGCGCCCGAGGCACCTGCCTCAATAACCGCGCGCACATGCTCTGGCTTTGAGATTCCGAAGCCGACCGCAAGAGGCAGGTTTTTTACATACTGAAGTGCCCACTTTGTTTTTTCTATCGTTACTTCGCTCAGCTTCTCCCTCGCGCCGGTGGTGCCCAGCAGGGAAACAAGGTAAATAAAGCCAGAGGCTTTTTTAAGTATCTTATTTATCCTCTCCTCTGTGGTGGTGGGCGCTATTAAAAATATGGTGTCCACGCCGTACTTCCTGCATATTTTTACAAGGTGCGAGGCCTCTTCCACAGGAAGGTCGCTCACAAGCAAACCATCGACGCCCACCTCGCTGCACTTCGCAACAAAGCGCTCCTCCCCATATTGAAGCACTATGTTGTAGTAAGTCATGAACACAAGGGGGATTTCCACGCCATCTCTGCGAAGGCGAGCGGCTATTTCAAAGCAGTCGTCGGTGTTTGTCCCTGCACGAAGGGCTCTGTCGATTGCGCCCTGAATCGTCGGACCGTCGGCGATGGGGTCTGAGAAAGGTATCCCGAGCTCTAAGATGTCCACGCTCTCCGCAAGGCAGGTCGCAAGCCTGGCGGATGCCTGAGGAGTGGGGTCGCCTAAGGTCAGGTAGCCTATGAGCGCGCCTTCGTTGCGCTGCTTTAGCTCAGCGAACTTCTCTGCAATTCTGCTCATGAGGATAAAGTGCAGCACCCTCTTAAAAAGCTTTATCCCTCACTCCACAATTACCCTCGCCTCTCCTCCCGGCGGAACCTCAGGAAAGACCACATAAAGCTTGCTACTATCAGGGTCGCGCCACGATTCTACGGCACCTTTCGCAGCTCTTGCATCTACGACTGCGGTTGCGCCCTTTACCGGCTTAGAGGCGTGATTGCGCAGGATTAAAGTGTTGCCCTCAACGGTAAGCTCGAGATTCTTCCTGAGTCTCCACCACTCTGCAAGCTCTCTCGCGGAGGGGAACCACACCCTGCGCTCCTTCATGTAGTCCAGAAAAGATGTGAAGTTCTGCAGGTTGCGGGAGGCGGTATCCACGTGTGTCAGTAGGGTAAAAACTTCGCCTGCGTCGTAGGCGCGCTGAAAAGCTAAGTAGGTTGGCAAGAGAGTAAAGCTCATCTTCTCCTCATCCCAGAAGGCATCGAAGTTCATGCTTATAGGAATCTCAAGCACGCCTTCCACTTCATAGGGTTCAAAGCCATAAAAGAGAGAGGAGTCATAGGCATAGCCCATCTCTGCCACAAGGGGAAGTGTAGCCCTGGTTGCATTGAGGTAGGGTGCCCTAAAGCCGCGAACCTCGTAGCCATGCTGCTCAAACCAGGAGTGCGCCCTAATAATCTGCTGCCTCCTCTCCTCTTCTGAGGCATGAGCCCACTCTGGCTGACTCCATGCCATGCTCGCCACCTCAAAGCTTCTCAGCGGTGTGAGTACCTCACTTTTACCTTGGAAGTACCCCGCCACCACGAAAAAGGTGGCATTTATCCCCCGCTCCTGGAGCGCCGCTGCTATAGCCTCAAGCTCACCCTCGCGGACAACCTCGGTGTCGAAGGTAACAACCGCCGCAGCTTTATAACCATAAGGGTACTTGGAAAGGTGGGCTTCCCGCTGAGGCTGAGTGAAGCAGGCTGAAAAGAGTGCCAGCAGGAGCAGCAGATGGGTAATCTTCATTTTAACCCTGGTATTAACTGCTTCTTTCCTCAGTAATAAGCTTTCGCAAAAGAAGGGAATAGGGAGGAGGTGGGGGGAGGGGGAACCCATGAGTCGTATAAAAGAAGCTAAACGCCTCATGGGTTCAACATAAATTATAAATTTTACGTCTCAAAACATTATTATAAAAGAATTTAGCCCAGAAAATAATTAAATTAATTAATTAGCATTGAGCATATATAAGCAAAATAGCTACTCTTTAATTGTATTATTTAAAACCAACAACGTTAAATGTTTTAAATTAAATTTTAACAATTGTGGAATTGATTAAAATTGGTTCAACCATTTTCTGCTTCTCGTATCGCCCTGACAGTCCTCTTGAGCACAAGTTGTGCAGCCTCCTGAGATGGCCAGCTTCCGAGACCGCAGTCGGGGCCTGCGAAGAGCATCCGCTCGCCGAACCTCCCCTTGAGTCTCAGGTAGATTGCCTTAATCTCATCCACGCTGTCGGCGAGCTGCTCTGGAGTTGGGTGCTTAATCCCGCGCTCCACAAAGCTACCCAACTTCCTGTCTATGCTGGTGCTCGCCACGCCTCCGCGCAGAAACTTGTCGCTGCTCTCCAACTCGCGCTTTGATATAAAGTTTATGTTTTCCGGCGAAGAGGCAAACTCGCCCGTGAGAATATGTATCCCATTAGCTTCCAGCGGATACTCTGCAGCCTTAAGGGTGTGCAGGTGTATCTGCACCTTCGCGTTAATCCCGCGTACGCTCTCCTCTAGAGCCCTGATTATCCCCTCCTTTTCTATGTTCAGGAGGTCTACGAAACCCAAGCTTGGTTCGTCTATGCTCACCACCTCGGTTACCACGTGCTTCGTATTGAGCAGAGAGTTCCTCAGGAAGGCATTAACACTTCTGGCCATGTTCATAAGAACCTCTTCATAGACGTTGAAGCCGAAGGGCGTCTTGAGGTAGAGCTCAATTGCTCCGGTTACGCACACGCGGAGGCGCAGTCTCTCGCCCCGCTCTTCATAATAGCGCTCCGCCTCCCTCTCAACCACATAAAGCTCTGGGATAACCGCGTATTTCTCTTCGATAAGGAAGGGCTCCCGCTGGTATCTTTCAATGGGCTCCATGAACTGGCGGTGCATGTCAAAGTGCTGCGGGTAGGTTACCACGTCCAGCTGAGCCTCAAGCTTTGCTCTCAGCGAGGAGCTTACGGCGCTGTAAAAGGGCTTTAGCCTGGGTTCCTCCTCAAGGCGTTTTCCTTCTGCGAAAGCAGCGAGGGCGTCGAGGTAAACCCCGTTAAACTCCTCCCGGCTCACGCTAGCGGGTAAAGGAAAGCTGCCTATGTCGTCTATTATGACCATACCTCTACCTTGGCTCAGCCTCTTATAAATTTTTACTCGGGACGCTTTCGTGTAAGGACGATAATCATGTGCGAGTCCAAGCTTTACCTTCTGGAGAATGGGCAGAAAACAAAGGTTATGGACGAGGCCATACTGGTGCGGGAGAAAGAGGGGAAGGTTATTGCTGTGGGTGTGCTTGGTGAGCGCCTGGACTTCGAGGGCGCACGCATAGTGGAGATAGACATGGACAGGCACAGCATAACCATTGCGAGGGATTAGCTTGCTCATCGCTGAGCTCAGCGTTGTGCCCATAGGCACGAGCAAAACCAGCGTGGGCGAGTACATTAAGGCCGCGATAGAGGCGCTTAAGCAGGCGGATGTCCGGATAAAGCCCCATGCGATGGCAACGGAAATAGAGGCGAAGGATTTAGAGACGTTACTTTTCGCTGTAAAGTTAGCCCACGAGGCGGTTCTCGCAAAAGGCGCAAAGCGCGTTGTAACGACGCTTCGCATCGATCACCGCATCGACAAGGATGCAACCATCGAGAGCAAGCTGCGCAGTATAGGTTCCTATGATGAGTGAACCCAAGGCTGACCCACGCGGGATGATATTCGTCTGGAGCGCTGAGGAACCATACAGAAATTTAAACCTATGGTTGCAGGAGGTCTCGCCAGTTCCTACGGAACTGACTTCGACTTCCTCACCGACGTTCGGAAAGTAATAGGAACCCGCAGGTGGTTCCTATTTTGGGAGGTGTTTAGGTGAGAGCGGGTGATATAATGAATCGCAAGGTGGTTACCGTTTCTCCCCACGCCAGCGTGAGGGAGGCGGCTCGTTTGATGAGGGAGCACAACATCGGCACCCTCGTGGTGGTGGACGATGGGTACCCGGTGGGGATAATTACTGAGCGCGATCTTGCCACGCGCGTTGTGGCACTAGATTTGAGCGGAGATACCCCTGTGGAGGATGTGATGAGCACTCAACTTATCACTGTGAGTGAGTCTACGAGCATTGAGAATGTGCTGGACACAATGCAGAAGCATGGTTTCAGAAGGCTACCCGTGCTGAAAGACGGCAAACTTGTGGGCATTCTTACTCTTCGCGACATCCTTAGCGCCAGAAAGCTGGATAGGCAGGTGCTTAAGAAAATTATAAGGGTGTAGCTTCGTCACCCGCAGCTATGCTGCAGGTAACTGCGCTAACTTTTCTGTTAATTTTTATTTGGTCAGGAAAGTATGAAAATTCCTGCTTTTATCATTTGTATATTTGTAAAATTAATTTTACATTCTGGAGGACGTAAAAATGTAAGCAAACGCGCCTTTATTCTAAGAAAGCGAAAACATTATATCCCACCATTCTAAAAGCTATAAAAGGAGGTGGAAGGAATGGGTGAGAAGACAAGCACAGGTTTAGACGAGAATATCGCAGGTTTGCTCTGCTACCTTTTGGGCGTTATAACCGGAATTATCTTCTATGTGATCGAAAAGGAGAATAAATTTGTCAGATTCCATGCGATGCAGAGCATTGTCGTGTTTGGGTCGATATTGATTATAAATTGGGTGGTCATTCCTATAGTGATGATGATTCCAATTTTGGGCTGGGTGATTGGCATGCTGCTCGGCCTTGTGGTATTCATAGTTTCAATAGTGCTGTGGGTACTGCTGATGTACAAGGCTTATAAGGGAGAGAAATACAAGGTGCCATTCGCAGGAGATTTTGCAGAGAAGTATGTGTGAGGTGAAAACATGGGAAAGGCCTGGATTTTTGCAGCATTCTTTGCTCTGCTCCTTTTCGCGGGCTGTACCGGCGGTGGTAAGGGCGGAGGAGAGGCAGGCCTGCCCGGCGGCATTGGCGAAGAAGTAAGCGAAAAAGTGAGAGAGGAGATTGAGACCGCGACGGACGAGGACTGGTGTGTAAGGGGTGCATACTGGCAGTGGATGAATCCGCAGACGGGAGAGAGCGCTCAGCTTGTTGTCCAGGGAATCGTAGACCATGAGGGCAGAAAAACCTGCAAGGCTGTGCTGGAAGGAAGATCAGCAGGAGAATACGCAAGGTGGGAGGGTTACTTCAGCAGGAATGGGGAATACACTCACATGCTCTTCTACGACGAGCAGGATAGGCTGAGATTGGAGTGGAAGATGGAAGAGGGAAGAGTTACAATCAGACAGTACGACGAGCAGGGCAACCTCGTGGGCGAATACACCATGGGGGAAGGCATGCCCATGCCCGGGATGGGAGGAATGCCTATACCGATGCCGGGTCAGTAAAGAGAGCCTCTTCTCTTTTTCTTCTTTTTGAATTCTTGCCCTCGCCAGCCTTAGAGATAATGCTATGCAAACCTGGCGGTTGCTGGACACAGGCAAGCGGAGCGCCGCTGAGAACTTAGCTTTGGACGAGGCGCTGCTTCTTGCGAGGGCGAGGCATTCTTCGCCTAACACGCTGCGTTTTCTTCAGTTCTCGCCCCACGCCGCGCTTGTGGGGTTTCATCAGAGTGTTGAACTGGAGATTCGCGAGGATTTTTGCAAACAGGCGGGCATAGATATAAACCGCCGCATTACCGGGGGAGGAGCGCTGTACTTCGACGAGTCGCAGCTCGGATGGGAGATTATCGCCCCTCGAGGCTATGAAGCTTTTCCGAAACGTGTGGAGGAGCTCTACGAGGTGATATGTAAAGGAGCAGTTCGCGGATTGAAAAACCTCGGGATAAACGCAAGCTTCCGTCCGAAGAACGACATAGAGGTCAACGGAAGGAAGATATCTGGCACAGGAGGGGCACTTGAGGAGGACGTCTTTCTGTTCCAGGGCACGCTGCTCATGGATTTCGACGTCGAAACCATGCTGAAGGCGCTGCGCATACCCACGGAGAAGCTCAAGGACAAGGAGATAGAATCGGTGAAGGAGCGCGTTACCTGCGTTAAGTGGGAGCTTGGCTACGTGCCGCCTCTGGAGGAGGTGAAGCGCGCTCTCATGCTTGGGTTTGCCCAGGAGTTTAACCTGCGCTTCGAGGAAGGCGAGCTTACCCGACCCGAAGAAGAACTTTACGCGAAGCTTCTACCAAAGTTTAAATCGCAGGCTTGGGTTTACGGCGTTCGCCGTGCGCCAGAGCAGCGAGCCACGCTGCGCGCTGCGAAAAAAACTCCGGGTGGGCTTATTCGTGCCCAGCTAGTGGTGGACGCAAAGAATGAGCGCATTCACTTTGCTCTAATCACTGGCGACTTTTTCGCCTACCCAAAGCGGGCCATCCTCGACCTTGAGGCTAGGCTTAAGGATGCGAGCGCTGCACCAGAGGAAGTAGAGGCTACAATAAGGCGCTTCTTCTCTGAGCGAGAGGTTGAGATCCCCGGTGCGAGCGTGGACGACTTTGTTGAGGTGGTGCTGACAGCGCTTGCCAAGCTCAGGCTGAAGAAGTATGGCATCGACATAGAGGAGGCGAATCGGGTATTTACAGTGGTGGAGGACTTTGAGGGCATTGCTAAGCCAAAGGCGCTGCTTTTACCCTACTGCGCCAAGGCAAAGGACTGCGACCTTAGATATAAAAACGCTTGCAGAAAGTGCGGGCGCTGCACTGTTGGCAGAGCGTATGAGCTGGCGGACGAGCTGGGCTTAGAGGCGATTACCATTGTGAACTACGAGCACCTGGAGGAGACGCTTCGCAGCCTGCGCGAGCGCGGCGTCGACTCTTTCATCGGCACGTGCTGCGAGAGCTTCTTCATAAAGCATCAGCGCGACTTTGAGCGCCTTGGCTTGAAGGGGGTGCTCGTGGATATAGACAACACCACCTGCTACGACCTTGGCAAGGTGAGGGAGGCGAAGAAGGGCAGGTTCAGGGAGGAGACGACGCTTAAGCTTGAACTTCTTGAGAAGGTGTTGAGGTTGAAGGTAGACCAGGGCAACTCCTAATACGACTACATATAAAGACATTTTGTTGGAGAGGGCAGAATGTTTTCTGCAGAGCCCGTTATACTCCCTCGGTGAACTCACTCAACCTCAGATTCGCAAACCCCAGGGCAACATATTTATTCCCCCTCTGCATCTCTTTAAGCTATGGCAGCGATGGAAGAGGACCACCTGGAGTTCCAGCTGAAACAGGTTAACCCTGAGGAGACGCTGGAGGAGCAGTTTGTTAGAAACAAGCAGACCTACCTGTTCTACAAGTTAGCGTGGATACAGGAATTCTTTGATAAAAAGAAGCTCGCACAGGAGCTGGCTTTTCTGGTTATGATGATATACATCTACGACTTTATAGACCGCCTTGGCATGCGCTTCGCTGATCGAATTCTCAACTTCCTGTCCTTTACAGGCTGGCCACTGGACAAGTTCCGCTCCCTTATGGGACTCAACCTTGAAGCCAAGATAGCCATGGCTGTTGCGCTTGAGTATCCCGAGAAAACCCAGGAGGAGCAGGAGAAGATTGTAGAGCTGGTAACCACCGCCTACTCATGGCTCGGTTTGGCGAGGGAGCAGGAGTGGGACATTGCTCGCGTTGTAAAGCAGAAGCGATGGCTGTACTCGCTTCTCAACTCAGAGCCGGAGCAGAAGCGCCGCGAGCTCATTGAGAAGCTGCGCGAGGAGGGAGGAAAGCGAGTAGAGCTCAACCTTGTGAACATCGGCATAGTGCCCACCGAGCTATGCCCCAACAGGTGCCGCTTCTGCTTGGCGGCGTGGAAGGCGAGTTGCGAGGAGAGGATAGGGCGAAGCATAAGCGAAGAGGAGTTTGAGGTTATAGCGGACGAGGTTATAAACTTCGCCGACGAGCACTCGCTCATCGTTACGGTAACCGGCGGCGAGCCGTTCTTAGAGCTGGAACGTGTGCTCTACCTAGTGAAGCATGCACGCTCTCGCTTGGATATAACCACCAGCGCCTACTGGGCTCGCGATATTGGCAAAGCTAGGGAGATCTTGGCAAAGCTGCGCGATGCCGCGAAGGAAAACCGCAATGAGAACTTCAAGTTCACGTTGCAGGTTAGCCTGGACGCCTTCCATCAGGAGGTGTTCTTTGAGAAGGGCGAGTTTGTGCAGAACGTGCCCATAGAGTGCATAATTAACCTGCTGAAGCTGACGCAGGAGGAGTTCCCGGAGATTGAGGTGGTGCTTCTTACCAAGCTTACATCCTACGAGGATCCCCTTGCAAGGCTCATAAAGCTGCTGGAGAAGCAGGGGATGAAGGTCAAGCTTACGCGAAAGGTGACTCAGCCCGGGGTGACTGTGAGCCTCCTGGACGAGGAGCGCAATCTCGTAGCGAAGCCTGCGCTGCTCAAGGCTTACCTCGAGTTTGAGGGTACTGAGGGCAAGCCGGTGCTTATCTTCTACACTGTCGTGGAGAGCATGGGCAAGGCCTCAGCGCTGGACGCCTTCGAGTTTCCTGGATTCAGAGAGCAGGTGCAGGAGCTTCTCAAGGGCAAGAGTGAGATTAAGCTTCCGCTTATAGGCCTCGAGGTGAGCGACGACGGCAACGTTTACCCTGGGGCACATTCCCTCTACGCGTGGAGCGCTGGCAACCTCCTCGAAGAGGGATTAGAGGATATATATGAGCGCCTGAGCTATGACCCTCTCATAATCGCCCTCGCCGAAGCACCAGAGAAGATTTTCGCAATAGCAAAGGAGGTGGAGGGCGAACGTATTGACGTGATTGCCGTGAAGGAGTCCTCACCTTTAGCGGCGGCGTACAAGATTTTAGAAGCCCCCTGGATGCGCCTGTATATCACGCGACGCCTTCTCGGTGAGCCTCAGGATAAGGCACAGGAGGAGTACCAGAAATACAAGGAGGAGTACCGCCCAGAATAATAAAATTATTCTATTTTGTATTACTATTTCCTAAATTTCCCCATTTCAATACGTAATGGCACAAAGTTATAAATATCCCACAGAATCAAAAATAGTCAGGGTGATTAAATGAAAATCGTGAAGAAGGAGAAGAAAGTCGCATATGCGACCTGCAAGTGTCACAAGAGCTGCATGTAGCTCTTTTTCTTTTATTTTTGAGGTGATGGCATGGACTTAACCGAAGAGATTCGAGCGAGAGTGTGCAAGCGCTGCGACTTCTACAAAGAGGGTGAAACTCTAGAGTGCGCCGCCTTTAAGACGGCAAAGCGCTTGGTTGAGCAGGGCAGGATTAGTTTGGACGAGATATAAACTGCGCATTGCCATGTACCCCAGACTTAAGAACTGTGTGCTTCGCGCAGGCGAGGGCTATTTTCTTTACAACTACGTTGAGGATGAGGTTTACGAGCTTGACCTCGAAGCGATGGAGCTGCTGCGCCGCTTCACAGGGAAAAACAGCCTCGAAGCTCTTGCCCGTGAATTTGGAGAGAAAGAGGTAAGGGAGGCGGTGGAGTACCTTCTGAGCGAGGGGTGCCTCGTTGATGAGCGTTGCGAGGATGCGCCGCAAAGCTTCGCCGTCGAGGGCTTTACACCATCGCTGCGCTACCTCCAGCTTCACATCACAGAGCGGTGCAACTTAGCATGCAGGCACTGCTACCTGGGCGAGAAGTCGCAGGTTGATCTGCCCAAGGAGCTGGCGTTTAAGGCTGTGGAGGAGTTCTCCAGCTTTGGATGGAAGCTTTTAATCACAGGGGGCGAGCCCCTGCTTTCCCCATACTTCTGGAAGCTGGCAAGCTTCGCTTCTCGCCAAGGGGTACGCGTGGTGGTGCTCACCAACGGCACGCTTGTCAGCGAAGCTACGGCGAAGAAGCTGGCTGAGCATGTGCATGAGGTGCAGATTAGTTTAGACGGCATTAAGCGTGGGCATGAAGTGCTACGTGGAGAGGGAAGTTTCGCCAAAGCTGTGCGCGGAATAAGGGCGGCGAGCAAATATATGAGGGTGAGTGTTGCTACCATGATTCACCGGGAGAATCTAAAAGAATTCCCGCAGCTTGAGAAGCTTGTTAAAAGCCTGGGTGTAGAGGAGTGGAGCCTGGATGTACCCTCGCCGAAGGGGAGTCTGCTGGAAAATACAGAGCTTCTTCCACCCCGCGAAGAGGCGGCGCGGATATACTCGAGGTACGGCTTCTCCTCAGGCGTGCATGAGGGCAGCGCCGACTATGCGTGCGGCGCTCATCTGTGTTCAGTCAATGTCAAGGGCGAGGTGACGAAGTGCGGATTCTTTGAGCGCGGAGTGGGCAACCTTGCAGAAATTTCACTTAAGGAGGGCTGGGAGAGGATAGTTGAGAACTACCTGCCAAAGCTGAGCGAACTCGCTTGTGCAGGTTGCAAATACCTCAGCGCCTGCAGGGGCGGGTGCAGATTCAGGGCGCTAAGCGAGGGAGACTTTTGGGGCAAAGATAGCTTTCTATGCCTTCTCCACTCAAAGATGCACAGTCTTCAGTGACCCCTCATAGCCACTGCTTTCTTAAACTCTTCCCAGCCTATGGCAACATCTAACGTATACCCCTCCCCTGCCATTGCCTTCATCATGTTCATAACCTTCTCTCTGAGTTTTTCCTTCCCAAGCTCTTCCACCTCCTCATGCTCCTCCGGGAAGTAGTAAACCATGAGCCTCTCCCCCATGTCGTGGTAAAGCAGGGGAATTTCATAGCGATTGAGCTTTCCGCACCTCTCACAGGCAGCGATATTGAGTTCCTGTTTGAAGAGTTTACCCTTCAGCTCCGGGTCGAGGGTGACATTTACGCTGTGGTAAAGCGCAGCCTCAACCTCGCTCCCGCACCACCCGCATTTCAGTTTGTAAACCCCAACCTGAGTCATATCTCAGCCTCCCATAGCTATATGTTATTGGTGCTTGCTTATATAAAATTTTAAAAGGAGTCCATCACAACAACTGGCCCTTAAAAGGCATGAGAAAAACAAAGAGGATTAAAACTCCGGCATTGACGGCATCTCTGATTTCTCACCTTCCTTCTCCTTCTCAAGCTTGCTTGCAGCGATTATGTCGTCTATTCGCAGTATCATCACCGCGACCTCGCTCGCTGATGAGATCGCCTGCGTTTTGACGCACACCGGCGTTATAAGCCCTGCCTCGAAAGTGTCCTTGAGCTCGCCAGTGGTTACGTCGTAGCCGTAGTCAGGGCCCTTCTCGTGGGCTTTTCTCAGTTCTACCAGCACGTCGATGGGGTCAAGGCCGGCGTTCTCCGCCAGAGCGCGGGGTATTGCTTCAATGGCGTCCGCAAACGCTTCTATTGCAAGCTGCTCGCGCCCGCCCACTGTAACAGCGTAATCCCTCAGCCTGAGTGCCACCTCCACCTCGGGTGCACCTGCTCCAGCTACAACTTTGCCTGCGCGTATCGCCGCGGCTACAACGCCTATCGCATCCTCAATGGCGCGCTCCGCCTCGTTCACGACGTGCTCAGTACCGCCTCGCACAAGTATTGTAACCGCCTTTGGATCCTTGCAGTCCCGCACGAATACCATCTCATCGTCGCCTATCTTAACTTCCTCTACCACACCTGCGTAGCCTAAATCAGCACTGCTCAAGTCCTCAAGGCTTGAGACTATCTTCGCTCCCGTGGCCTTAGCCAGCTTCTTCATATCGCTCTCCTTAACCCTGCGCACAGCAAAAATGCCCTCCTTGGCAAGGAAGTGCTGGGCTAGGTCGTCTATACCCTTCTGGCACAGCACAACATTAGCTCCGCTCGCTTTAATCTTCTCCACCATGCTGCGGAGCATGCGCTCCTCTTCGTCCATAAACGCCTGAAGCTGGTCGGGAGCGGTTATGTTGATTTTCGCATCCACCTCCGTCTTCTTAACTTCCAGCGCAGACTTTATCAGTGCAATCTTAGCCTCCTTCACCGAGCGGGGCATTCCAGCATGCACCTTCTCCTTGTCCAGAACAATGCCATTCACCAGCTGGGTATCCTCTATACCACCGCCCGCCTTCTTCTCTATCTTTATTAAATCCCTGTCAACTACGCTATCCTCGCGCACCTTCTGCACAGCTTCTACGACTATGCTTGCAAGGTGCTCCTTCGCCTTCTCTGCCCCCTTGCCAGTCATCGCCATTATAGCAACCTTCTTCAGCATTTCCGCGTCGTCGGGAGAAATCTCGTGTGCCATTTCATTGAGAATCTCCCTCGCCTTTTCAGCGGCCATGCGGTAACCCCTTGCAATAAGCGTCGCATGAACTTCCTGGTCAAGGAGCTCTTCTGCACGTTTTAGAAGTTCGCCCGCAAGCACCACCGCGGTGGTTGTGCCGTCGCCAACCTCGCTCTCCTGGGTTTTGGCGATCTCCACTATCATCTTGCCCACAGGGTGCTCTATGTCCATCTCTTTGAGTATCGTCACGCCGTCGTTGGTTATTGTGACATCGCCTAGGCTATCGACGAGCATCTTGTCCATTCCTCTCGGCCCGAGGGTGGTTCTCAGTGTCTCAGCTATTATCCTCGCTACCATTATGTTTGTGCGCCTCGCTTCACTACCACGGGTACGCTGCGTACCCTCCTTGAGTATCAGTACAGGCTGCCCTCCCATTGTTGCCATCACATCAAACACCTCCATCTCCATTATAATAAATAATGGTTAGAAAAATATTAACGGGGTGGTTTTTATTTTTTGCGCTCCCCTCGCAAGGTTATTCCTTCAAACCTTTATTTTTTCATACTTTAGGAGGTAGGCGAGGATGAGCCCTATGATGAATGCCCATGCTAAGTTGCTCATAAGCGTAATACCCAGCATCACCAGGGGCACGTAGAACTCCCTCTTTCCTTTTAAGTCCTTTATCATCGTCATAAGCTCTGCGCCTGCGATGAAAAGGAGCACGCCTAAGATTGAGAAGGGCAGAAGCTTTATTATCTCTATTGAGCTTTCTCCGAAGAGTATAGCAACGCCAAGGAAGAAGCTTCCTATTATTATGTTGTTCCCCGCGGTGCGTGCCCCGAAGCGGTAGTGCGCGGCTAAGCCACCTGCGCCATGGCACATGGGCATGCCCTTTAACAGGAAGGAGCCGATGTTTGCTAACCCCTGACTTATGGAGAGAGCCCTGTAGGTTACTCTGTTTGCCCTACCGCCGAAGTAGCTCTTCGCCAGGTCGTGCTGGGCGATTACCGCATTGCCGAGGGTCATGGGAATCTGGGGGAGCACCAGAAGGAAGAAGGCGGTAACAAAATCGTCAACGCTCGGCATGCCCTCGAGAAAAATTGGCCTGGGGAGGTGCACGCCGAGAGCCACGTGGGGGGTTTCAAAGGCCAAGCCTACCAGGAAACCCCCAATCACTATTATAAGAGCAGCCGGCGCACGTCTGTTCTCAAGGAGGAGGTATGCCACCGCTAAGCTTGCCACCCCCAGCAGGAAGTAGACGCTTACATCGCCTATACCAAGCTCAGCTAGCTTAAACTGGTAGCTTGGAACAACCTCTGAGCTTGGGGGCGCCTTTATGAATTCCAGGCCACGGATAAGTAGCAGCGTGCCCACGCTGAGCTGCACCCCTCTGACGACGGTCTTGGGAACATACCGGCTGAGTTCTATTAAACCCGTGGCTCCGAGAAACAGCAAGATAGCACCCACGAGGAGGGCGGCGGCGTAGATTATGTTAGGAGTTATCATGGCATAGTTTGCTATTGCGTAGGCGCCGATAACCTTCATGGGCTGCACCGGCGTAGGCACGCGGTAGTAGGCTCCAGCGAGGATGTAAAAAAGCCCCACCATGAAGAACAGGCCTACAGCGCTCACGCCATTGAGAAGGATCATTCCCAGGGCGAGAGGTAGAAGCGTGCCTAGGTCGCCAAGTGAACCTGCAGCTTCCATCCTGTCAAACCTGTAATGCTTGCCTATCTGCATCTTAAGAATAAAAAGTTATAACAATAAAAAATTAATTTATTATATTTAAAATCAATTATCCTTGATATTTCGATTATTTAAGTGCCCAGCGTTTCAAAATCTGCTCAGAGGTATTTACAATTTGAGCTTTTTCAGGACATTCTCAATTTCCCCATATGTGGCGTCGCCCTGAATGGCAACCTCCCGCCCTACTATCAGTGCCGGAAGCTGCTCAACACCGAGCTTTTCAGCCCTGCGCAGGTTGCGAGGAAAGTGGTATACTATAAGTTTGTTGCCATGCAGGTCTTCGAAAACGCTCATGGTGTTTACCCACTTTCGTCCAGTCTTTTCTTCCAGCGCCTGCATCAACGCCTTCTCAAACTCCTCACTCTCATTTGGAAATTCAACGCCACAGCAGCCATCTGGCACAGGCAGGGATTTTCTGAGGAACTCTATTATCATATCTATCTCACTCCACTATGACTCTCCCACTTCTCAGAATGCTGACCCCTATTTTACCAACGATGCGATTTCCCTGAATCCTGCTTCCCGCGTGCCTGCGCAACATGCCTATAAGCGAGGTCTTGTTGTGCACCACCTTTATGCCATGGCGGTCTGCGATGCGGAGAATCTTCTCAGGCGCGGTGAAAAGCTCTTCGCCCTCCTCCAGGAGCACCCTCACCGGCGAGAGCCTTTCAAAGGCAATGATGGTGCGCCTCGCCTTCTCCACATTCTCCCTGGCGCGCTTCTCGAGTATTGCCACGTTCTCCCGCGTTGTTCCCAGAAGCTCTGCAATCTCGCGCTGCTTGTAACCTTTAGCGCGCAGCTCCAGGATTTTAAGCTGCTTCTCCGTCAGGAAGCCGTTGTAGCGGGTCAAGCTACCACCTGCCGTTAAATCTGTGAGCATGTAAATAAATATTTCCGCTTACATCTCCGGTGCAGCATCGCTCTCTGCCCATCTTTTTTTCTGAAAGAGTAAACAGATTATATTACGTCCAACCAAATATTTAAGTGGTGGAGGGTCAAGCTGATAGATAAAGTATATGGATTTATGAGTATACGTAAACATTTTTGCTTACAATTCCAAAATATTTGCACAACTTTTATATAATGGGTTATCTTTCTACGTTACAAAATTTTCAGGAGGTGTAGTATGAAGTTGAAGCTGCTCGGAGTGTTTTTTGTGCTTTTTCTCCTCACGCTGAACCTTGGATGCACCGCCAAGGAGGAGGCCAAAGCGCCTTCGGAGGGTGCAGCGGCACAGGAGGCACAGGCGTCTAAGGAAATGCCTAAGCTGGTCCTCGCCACGACGACCAGCACCTACAACTCAGGCTTGCTCGAGGTGCTCAACACAGAGTTTCAGAAGAAGTACGGTGTACTTGTGGAGGTGCACGCCGTCGGCACGGGCGCAGCTATACGCATGGCGCGGGACGGTGAGGTCGACGTTGTGCTTGTGCACGCCCGCGGCAAGGAGGACAAGTTCCTTGAGGATGGCTACGGCATCAACCGGCGCAATGTGATGTACAACGATTTTATCATTGTAGGACCCAAAAGCGACCCAGCTGGCATTCGCGGCATGAAGAGCGCAGCGGAGGCTTTCAAGAAGATAGCCAAAGCCCAGGCGAAGTTCGTCTCCCGCGGAGACAACTCGGGCACGCATGCAAAGGAGCAGACTATCTGGAAGCTCGCCGGCATTACCCCAAGCGGCGACTGGTACGAGCAGACCGGGCAGGGAATGGGCAAGACGCTAACTATAGCCAGTGAAAAGCAGGCTTACACCCTAACCGACAGGGGCACCTTCCTCGCCTACAAGGGCAAGCTCGATTTGGAAGTGCTCGTGGAGGGCCCAGTGAAGGGCGGCGATCCCACGCTTTCGAACCCCTACGCGGTTATCGCCGTGAATCCCAAAAAGTATCCTGACCGCAACTACGAGCTGGCGATGCTGTACATAGGCTTCCTTACCTCACCAGAGGGGCAGAAGCTTATCGCTGAGTACAGGAAGAACGGAGAGCAGCTTTTCTATCCTGACGCTCTCGTGGATAGGGAGAACTACAATCAGTACCTGCCCGTGACCATTCACGGGCTATACGACGAGCAGGGTGAGCCGTACACCGGCGTTACGCTACCACCAAAGGGCTGAGGCTTCTCAGCTCGCTTTCCTTTTTTCCATCAACGTTATTTTTATACTGGCTCACTGTGAGGGTGCTCTCATGGAATACCTCGTAGAGGGGATTCTTCGTGCGGTAACGCTCATCCTCACCCTCGACCCCTACGTGATAAGCGTCGCCAAGGTTCAGATTATAGTCTCTACCAGCGCCGTTATACTAGCCTCTGCCACAGCAGTGCCAATTGCAGTGCTCTTCAGCTTCAGAAACTTCCCATTTAAGAACTTCCTTCTCACACTGATAAACACAGGCATGGGTTTGCCGCCGGTAGTAGTGGGCCTGGTGGTGTTTGTGTTCTTCATGCGCCGCGGTCCCCTCGGCTTTCTGGATTTGGTTTATACCAGGGAGATAATGGTCATTGCGCAGTACCTCCTCGCTTTTCCCATAATACTCGGCGTGAGTATTGCTGCTATCAACGCCGTACCTAAGAGCATACGTGAGACCGCCTATACCCTCGGGGCGCGGGATCGCGAAGTGGCACTGGTGGTGATTAAGGAAGCTGCCTTTGGAATAATCACAGGCATACTCGCGGGCGCTGGCAGAGTATTCGCCGAGGTGGGCGCTATTCTTACAGTTGGCGGAAACATCGCCTACGATATAGCCACGCCTGAGGGTATAATCCACGTCTCAAAGACGCGCACTCTCTCTACGGCTATCCCCCTTGAGACCAGCCAGGGAGATATAGCCGCTGCCATAGCGTTTGGGCTTATTCTTTTAACCATAACCTTCATCCTCAACCTTCTGGTGAGCTTCCTGCGCAGGAGGGCGAGTATTGAGGCGTAGCATTGTGCGCCTGGAAAACATAAGTAAGCACTTCTCTGGCAGAGAAGTGCTGAGCAGGATAAACCTTGAGATAAGGGAGGGGGAGCTTCTAACCCTACTCGGACCAAGCGGCGCAGGCAAGACGACACTCATGCGCATTATCAACCTCTTCACCAAGCCAAGCGAGGGGAAGCTCTACTTCCGCGACAGGGAGGTAACCCGCCTGAGTGGCGACGCCCTGCTTGAGGTAAGGCGCAGCATGGTGATGGTATTTCAGAAGCCGGTGATGTTCTCGGGCAGCGTGTTTGACAATGTCGCCTATGGGTTGAGAATAAGGGGCTATTCCAGGGCAGAGATTGAGCGCAGGGTTAAAGAGGCGCTTCGCCTTGTTGGTCTGGAAGGTTACGAGGAGCGCAACGCCCGTACATTGTCTGGGGGCGAAGCCCAGCGCGTAGCCTTTGCTCGTGCAGTTGTGATTCAACCTGAGCTTCTTTTGCTGGACGAGCCCACCACCAGCTTGGACCCGATAAGCGAAGCCAGGGTGCACAGCATAATAAGGAAGATAAAGGAGCTTGGGATAAGTGTGGTGCTCACCACGCACAAGCAGCATGAGGCTATCGCTTTGGGTGACCGTGTGGCGGTGCTCAAAGATGGCAAGCTCCAGCAGGTGGGCACCCCCCAAGAGGTTATATACACACCAAAAACACGCTTCGTCGCAGAATTTACGGGCATGGTGAACATCTACGATGGTGTTGTTGAGGAAGTGGGCAGCACCCACTGCACCGTCAGGGTGGGCGAGGTTGCTCTGATGATGCACGCCTTTGAGGCTTCTCGCGGGGAGCGCATCTGCATAGGCATACGCCCCGAGGAGGTTATGCTTCTTCGCACCGACGTGCCCCTGAACCCAAGACACAAAAACGTCCTTACCGGTGTGGTAAGCGAGATTTCACCTCAGGGCAGCGCCATGCTGAGACTGCGCATTGCCAGCGGAGGCTTTGAGGTGAGCGCCGACGTGCCCAGGCACGTGGCTGAGAAGATGAGCATCCGCAAGGGCGGCGAGGTGCTCTTCTCTCTTAAAACCTCCTGTTTGCGCAGGCTTGAGGAGTAGCTATATTAGTTTTAGGTCAGAATCAGTTAGCAGCATTGCTCCTCCTTCTAATGGAGTAAAATGGTAATGGTTCACGGATATACGAAGCTCTGAGCGCAGCGAAGGGTTTTGGGTGAGCAATAGCCAACCGCATAGTTGCTGTTAGGTGACGTAATCATTATATATCTTATTTAATAATTCAGCCGTTTCTTTATCTTCACAGATAATGTAAGTACCTTTTATTCCTCTTGTCAAAAATATCCTATATCTATTCTTTAAAAGAAACAGCGCTTTTTCTTTTGCTTCTTTGTTTCCATTTTTCGCCTGAGAGAATAAATCTTTTAAACTTGGCTTTCCAATATTATCTTCACAATTGTCTCCGACTTCCCATTTGTTGTTTCTAATAACATAATCTCTGCCCCAAATTATGCCAGCATAATCAGTTTCAAAGCCTTGGCATCCGTAAATCGAGGCACATTTGTCAAGTTTGTTGGATTCCCCTCGTACCCAAAAAGGAACATAGTCCCTTTTAGGATCCATCAACCAATAAATTTTTTTGTTAAAATTTTTATAGATGTTTAAACCGGAGTAAAGTGGGTATCCTATTCTTAAATTTTTTATTGAAGAATGATTTTGAAAATCTCCTGGCGATTCTGTAAATGCTGCGATTAATGCAACTTTATTGTTTATTGCTTTGCTTTTCAGTGCATTATACATTTCATCAAAATCTGTAAATACCCTAAAATCATAGTTTTTCTTCCATGGGTCCACTAAGTCTTTGTTAATATTCACGGGACCAGTGATTAATTTTTCTACAAAAGCATGATAAGTCTCGCCGCCCTGAACCCTGTAAAATCCTTTCAGATACCTTTCTTTTACATACTTCCCTTGTTTTTGTGCTTCGTATTTAAAGTTTTCCGTAGTTCCTTCTTCTTCAGCATTAAGAATTTGTCCTTCATCGTAGAAAAAGACTGTAATTCTTCCTCTTTGAACAGCATAGGTAATGTTTCTTTTGGTCATTCTTTGTGCCTCGTCATAAATTACAAGATCAAAGCTTCCATTAAAATTTTGTTCTGCAACTCCTCTAAATCTAGCTCTGGGTCCTACTGAATAAAATTTAATTGGGTTTGATAAGCCTCTTTGTATAGAATCAAAAATCTCTCTTATAGAGTTTATCAATCTATTATTGCGATAAGCTAAAATTGTTTGATATTTTAAAGAAAGAGCGGAAAGCATAAGATGAATAGCAACTAAAGTTTTCCCGGAACCTGGAGCTCCTTGTACCAAATAAATAATATCTTTTTTACCATTTCTTAAGTCTGCAATTATCTCTTCTATGAGCTTTAATTGTTCCTCCGATAATCCCCATCCATTTTGTGCTAAAGTTTCATAGCTTCTTTGTTTTATTTCCTCAAAGTGGTTTTTTATTGAATCAAAAAGTTGTTTGTTCTGAATATAAGTGCCATTTAAAAATTTTTCAATTGTCTTATTATCCAGTGATGTTTTTAAACAACCTATTATAAATCGTTGGAATTGAACAGTATCATTTTTAAAGAAAACATTACCATTAAAGTTGATATTAATATTGTTTTTATCAGCATTGTAAAATAATACACATCCTGAAAAGTTAAAATTTTTAGATTCTGAATGAGAAAATCTCAATTTACCTATGTAATTTTCCAACTGATATTCAGGATGACTTGAAATTCCTATATTACTCCGAACCAAAAAGTCTGTTACCTTATTAGCAAATGTCCATCCTTTCAACTCCGCAACAATAACCGCGGGATTACCATTACTATTAGCACCAAATATCAATAAATCAATACGTTCATTACTAAAAGGCAAACGATATTCAAAGGTTACATCAAAATCAAGTAAGTTTTGATTGTTAAACACTTGTTTGAGGTATGCAATTGAAGATTTCCAAGCATTAATTTGTTGTATATCGGCATCCTCTCCATAAACATTCCAAAATCCATTTTTAAATGTACTCAACAAGTCATCATCATTTTTTTGTATAAAATCTCTTATTTTACCAACATATATTTGATTTTTCATTTCCTATTCCCCCAGATTATGTTGCCTAACATTCCGGGGATATGTGAAGTTCGCCCGATAGGGCAAATTTTGGTGAGTGATAGCGAACCACATACTCACTGTTGTCCGAGTGCGTTGACACCGAAGCGAAGCGGAGAGTTCGGCTCGATGGTGATATGTCTATCAATCTACATCATTTTAACTCTTCCTGTAGTGGAAAAACATTTTGGTCTTCAATAAAATCTTGCTTTATCTCATTTATAAATTCTGGAATGTAATCGGGGAACTCATCAATAATCTTCTTAACAATATATCTATGTTTTTGAGCTTTTCTCAAACCCAACTCTTCAGATTCTCTTTTAAACTCCTCATATCTATTATTAAGCCCGTTACTTTGGCAGTATTTCTCGAAATCCATTTTTGTTGCTGTCTCAAAGTTATTGTTAAATATTAACAATTTCTGCCCAAATCTGCCGTTTATGAGCTTAAATACTTTGCTATCTTCGATTTTTTCAATATTGTCAACTGAAATATCAAAACATTCTGCAATAGTTTCATTGTTTCTTTTATTTGAAGATTTATCTATATCATTATCAAAAACAACTAACATTGGAATATTAAATTTGTAGAACAATCTCCAATATTTTGGTATCTGAGGCTTCCCTACAACCCCTATGACAGATATGCCTCTTTTATTTATATCAATCCCTGCTTTAGTTAATAAAAGAGGAAAGCATAATTCTTCTGTATCTCCTTCAACTAATATAATTTTCTTTGCAAAAAATGCTTCTTTTAACCTTTCGTTGGATGTAAGAGCATAAAAGTCGGTGATGTTTTCTACTGTAGATTTCCCTGCGGCACCAGTTTCATTTGAAAATTTGACTAAATCATTTTTAGAAACTTGTATTATCTTTGTACCTTTTTCTTTTGTTTTGTAAACAAGAGCTATATTTTCAAAATGCTCTGTTTCAATAAATGTTGATGAATGGGTCGTAATCATTATTTGTATATTTGAATTTCTAACTATTTCTTTGAAAATTTTAAGCAAGTGTCTTCTTGCTTGTGGATGCATATAAATTTCAGGTTCTTCAATGATCAACAAACCTTGAGCTTCATTTTTAAAATTTTTGGCATAAGCTCTCAATAGAGAGAGAATAATAAGGTTTCTGCTACCTTCACCTAATTCTTCAATATCAATATCGTAATCATCACCCAAGATTTTATCATTTGTAAGGATGTTAATGGTTTTGAAGTAATTTAATGGAGAAAACGGCTTGAAATCAACTTTTAATTTATATGATGAATCTGCTTGCATTTCCTCAAATAATACGCAGAAATCTTCTTTAAATTGTTTAAATTCGTCAATTTTTTCTAGAATTTCCATAACTTCGTTAAATTTACTTTCTAATTCTTCTGTTAAATTTCTTTTTCTAACGAGTTTATTAAATGAGTGCGCAATTTTCCCCATCAAAGCCCATTTATTAAATGAAAGTGTTTGAGGAATACCTCTTTCAGCTGAAAGATAATTACAAGGGAAGTCTTCTTTTATATTGCTCTGATTTGACCTAATTGGATTTCCATTTTCATCAAAGTATTTAGGCCAGCCTTTTTGGCTGTTAAATTCAACTCTTCTGCCATTATCAAACTTAATGGTTATTTCAATTGGATTGTTAGTATTCCTCATATAAAAATCTATTGAATCAATATTTTTACCCCACCATCCTTCTCCTAAAATATTATTAATAGCTCTAACTATATTCGATTTACCAGCATTATTAGCTCCAACTAAAACCATCAGTCCGCTCTCGGGAAACCAGAATTCTAAATCTTTAATTGAACGAAAGTTTTTTATATGAACTTTTTTAATTTTCATGGCTAAACCCCCCGTTCAGGATGATTTTCTTCATCTCTTCAAGTTGAGTTATTTGGTTCTGGATTTTCTCATTTAGGGTTTTGATTTTTTCATAAACACCGTCAAGGTAATTTGCTATTTCTTTTTGCTTTTCAAGGTTTATTTGGTTGTTGTGGAAGGGGGATTTTTACTAATAAAAGCTTTTTATTGGATATTCCAATCTGCCCGATCCATTTTGTAGCTTCCTTCCTACCACCTCCCGACATCCGAATTTAATGACTTTTGATATCACTTAAATCTTTCGCAGTGGTTTGGGTCAAAAGCCGCCGAATAGACTGTAAACCTCAGCCAAAAGCCACACCAGCAGCGCCGCGAAGAATACTGCGGGAAGCGCCGGGTAGGCTTTTTTAGCACTCTTCAGTGTGAAGCGCAGGAAGACGAGCATGGCTATGGCAGCTGAGAAGATAGCGGCGATTCCCCAGGCTAAGCCAAGCTCTGCGTAGCTCGCCGCAGCCACGGAGGAGGCGAAGAGCAGGTCGCCGAAGCCCAGAACAAGGCGATTTTCATCAGCAACGCCCACATCCACCCCGAAGGGTACGCCCGCTTTTTCTAACTGAGACGCAAGCTTGGGTATGGCTTGCTTTCTTAGTACATAGTAGTAGTCCAGCATGGCAAGCAGAGCCAAGCCGAGCACAAGCGCCCCGAGGCTGAGGTAGCTTGCCAGCGTGGCACCCGCTACGCCAGAGAAGCAAACGAGCTGCAGATTTCTCATCCACGGTTTAAGCTTTTTGGGAGCGGCAAAGGGCAGGAGCAGGGCTACAAGCAACACCAACAGGAAGAGAAGGCTCGGCGCAGGAAGTAGCGCCTCAAGCATTGAGAGCAGTATGAGGATTATTAGAGCGTAGCTGAAGTAGGCTGAGGCGAGAACCGCAAACTTGACCATTTTCAAGAATGCGCGAGAGCGGAAGAGGATGAGGTAGAGGTTAAGCGCAAGGATGAAGAGCACAGGCATGGCAAGAGCATAGCCGAAGCCAGCATTCGCCTGCGTCTCCGCCTCGCCCACGCTGGGAGTGAGGAGGAGCTCATGCTGGTACAGCAGCGCTGCAGCGCCGGAGAGAAGGAGGAAGAATATTATGAGCGCTTCGCTTCTCATTCTTCGAATATCTCCTCGGTCTCACCCCTAAAGACGCGCTTCGCGGGGCCACGCATTCGCAGGTTGACCACCTCTCCGTCTTCCACCTCGACTTCAACGTAGAGCGTGCCACCGCGGGCGCGTATCTCTATTGGCTTCTCCGGCGAAGCCTCGCCCAGGAGCACTGCGATGGCGCCGCATGCGGTTATACCCGTGCCGCACGCTAAGGTCTCGCCCTCCACGCCGCGCTCATAGGTGCGCACCGCGAAGAGGTTCTCTCCCAGCTTCTCCACGAAGTTGACGTTCGTGCCCTGAGGGAAAGCCTCATGGAAGCGCAGCGCCCTGCCTAAGCGGAGAACGTCTACATTGGCAAGGTCGTGCACAAATACAACGGCGTGAGGCACGCCAGTGTTTACAGCGCTCACCTCAAGCTCCTCTCCGGCTACGCGTAGCTTCTGCTTTATAAACCTCCCTTCCCCCAGCGCAGGTATCTCTTTTCGCAAAAATCGCGGCAAGCCCATCTCAACCCGCACTTCCTTGGCGATGCCGTCGCTGGGGTAAACCTCGACATTGAGCACTCCTGCGAGGGTCTCTATGCGCATCTTCTCCCGCTTAACTATTCCAAAGTCGTAGAGATGCTTTGCAAAGCAGCGCATGCCATTGCCGCACATCTCAGCCTCGCTGCCGTCGCTGTTGAAGTATCTGAAGCGCGCGTCTGCTTTATCGGAGCGCTCCACAAGCAGCAACCCATCGCCGCCCACGCCGAAGTGACGGTGGCACAGCTTCCTCGCCAGCTCAGGCTTTGTCTTTTCTTCGATCTCGCCACGCAGGTTCTCCACTAGAACAAAGTCGTTGCCCGCGCCGTGATACTTGTAGAATTTCATGGCCTTGCCTCCAGTTTACTGTGTATGGTTATTGTTATGGCTAAAATTATATTTATAGCATCCTCTCATTAATGTAATATAATGGGCTCCCGGTATGAAGTATGCATTATAGGTGGGGGGATAACCGGTGCTGGCATTGCCAGAGACCTAGCAATGAGAGGTGTGGATGTAATCCTTCTGGAGCGAGGTGACCTGTCTACAGGCTCCACCGGCAGGAGCCACGGCTTACTGCACAGCGGGGGGAGGTATGTGGTCACTGACATAGATAGCGCAAGGCAGTGCGCCTCCGAGAATGAGATTTTGAGGAAAGTTGCCGGGAGCTTTATCCATGCCACGGGCGGGCTGTTCGTTTCTCTTAAGGGTGACGATGACTCCTACTTGGAAAGATTCCTGCAGGGGTGCAGGAGCGCTGGAGTGAAGGCGAGTGAGATATCGCCGGAGGAGGCTCTAAAGCTTGAGCCAAACCTGAGCAGTAGCGTAGAGGCTGCGGTGGAGGTGAACGACGCTGTTGCTGACCCCTTTATGCTCACTGTTGCAAACGCGTACGCCGCTCGCGAAGAGGGTGCTGAGATTGAGACCTACGCAAGAGTGGTGGAGATCGACGGTGAGAGGGTGGGTTACCTGCAAAATCACAGAAGGCACACGATAAAGGCAGAGGTCATAATAAACGCCTCTGGCGTTTGGGCTGGCGAAGTTGCGAAGCTTGCTGGGAAAAAGATTGAGGTTAAGGCTTACAAGGGCACCATTCTGGTCTATCAGGGTAGAGCGGTGCAGAGGGTGGTAAACCACCTCCGCCTGCCTTCGCAGGGCGACATCCTTCTCCCCCACCAGAGCACCACCCTGGTGGGCACCACCCTTATGCCAGAGGCAAAGCTTGAGAAGTTCCTAATTGAGAGAGAAGAAGTGGAGCTTCTTAAGAGGGAAGGCGCAGCCAAGGTTCCCCTCCTTCGTAAGATGAGGCTTTTAAGGGCTTACGCGGGCTTGAGACCAATAGTGGGCGAGTGGAAAGAGAGAGGTTATGCGCTTATCGAAGATGGAAACTTCATCACCATCACCGGGGGTAAGTTCACCATATTTCGATTAATGGCAGAGCGCGCGAGCGACGCCGCTTGCAGAATGCTTGGTGTTAGGGCGAGGTGCCTCACAGCGAAAGAGCCGATTATTGAGGAAGGCGAGGATGAGAAGCTGAAGGCGAAACTTGGGGAGCGCACTATGGGGAGGCTTTATAAGAAGTACGGAGCGCTTACGCAGAAGCTTTCGCTCTACGCAGGGAAAAAGAAGGTCACCTGCCTGTGCGAGGGAGTCAGCGAGGGCGAAGTGATTTTCTCGGCGAAAGAGCTTTTCTGTAAAAATATTCGCGACATAAGGCGGCGCACAAGGCTGGGAATGGGCTTCTGCCAGGGCAGGAGGTGCACCCTTGAAGCGGCTCTCGCCCTTTTCTCAGAGGGCATAATTTCTCCAGAGGAGGCGCAGATGCAGATCATAAACAGCTTAAGAGAGAGGTGGAAGGGGTTAATGCCTGTGATGGAGGAATCCTTAAAGGAGGCAAAGCTTACTGAAGCGACGTACGCATGCGCCGGCAACTACGATAAGATTAAAAAGCACATCTCTGGGCTGGTGAGTTTCCTTTGAAGCTGGTGGTTATAGGCTCGGGCATCGCTGGCATCGTAGCTGCGCTGAGAGCAGCATCTCTAAAAAGGGAAGTGCTCCTGGTATCTCAGGGCAAGAGTGCCACTTCTCGTTCGCTGGGCGTGGTGGACGTGCTGGGTTATCTCAATGGAGAGGAAGTTAAAAGCCCTGAAGAGGGGATAAAGACGCTCGCCGAGACGAAGGAGGAGCATCCATACT
Source organism: Candidatus Pyrohabitans jungbluthii (assembly GCA_002010065.2). Classification (GTDB taxonomy): domain Archaea; phylum Hydrothermarchaeota; class Hydrothermarchaeia; order Hydrothermarchaeales; family BMS3B; genus Pyrohabitans; species Pyrohabitans jungbluthii. The sequence goes on from MTMD02000005.1 coordinate 40,843, forward strand.
CTCTGCTGGGGTTTAAAAAGGTGGCAGAAAGCCTGAATTTCTTTAAAAGCATGGCAGAGAAGGCTGGCATTCCCTTCAAAGGCAGTATTGAGAAGAACATCCATGTGGCGACGCAGTTCGGTACCGTCAAGCCTACTTGCCTCGCCCTAGACGAAGTCTACAATGCCAGGGTTGAGGAGTGGCACACCAGGGCTGTGGCTATCGCCGGGAAGGAGGAGAGGAATTTCAATCCCGGCTTTGTCGCCGCATCCCTGGCAGAGCTCCTACCGAAGCTTGGAATTGCTCAGCCAGCGAGAATTTCAGGCAGCGAGCATGGCGACCTCGTGATTAAACCTCTAGAGCAGATTGCACCGGGGGAAAAGGCTTATGCCCTGCCCATTCTGGGAGACGGCAGCTTTATTGCGCAGAGGCTTCTGGAGCATGCTGTAAAGCTCGGGGTAAAGGTGGTGGAGGACAGGATTGACAGAGCGAGGGTTGAGGGAGGTGAGGTAAAGGAGGTAATGGGAAAAGAGAGCTATAAGGGTGATGCCTTTATTCTTGCCACCGGTGACTGGGTGGGAGGCGGTCTCTCAGGGTTAAAGGAAAAGGTGTTTGGACTGGAGCTACTCAGGGTTGAGGGGAAGCTTGTAAGGAAGACGCCTTTTCCGGAGAAGGGGCACCCTTACTCCAGGGTGGGCGTTAAGGTCGATGAAAGTCTCAGCCCATTTTATAGAGGGGAAAAAATATCCAATTTAAAGGTGGCAGGTGCGCTGCTGGGAGGCTATGACTACTGCACTGAGAAGAGTGGCTGGGGCGTGGCTATCGCAAGTGCATACGTGGCAGGAGGTATGGAATGAAGGACTATAAGGGCTACATATTTGACATGGACGGCGTGGTTTATCGAGGAAACACGCTTATTCCGGGGGCGGTGGAGACACTGGAGTCTCTAAAAAGGAGAGGCAAAAGGCTTGTGTTTGTGAGCAACAACTCCACAAGGGCGAGGGACGACTACGCGGAGAGGATTAGAGAGATGGGGCTGCCCATAGAAATGGATGAAGTAATCCCGGCCACCTATGCCACAGCTCGCTTTCTTGCAGATAACTATACGGAGAAGAGGATATTCGTGGTGGGTGCCCTGGGGCTGATAAAGGAGCTTCTCAGGGCAGAGCTTACGTTGGTGGATACCCCTGAAAAGGCGGACATCCTCGTTACAGGCTCAGACCCGGCGATTAACTACCAGAAGCTGAGCCAGGCGACCTCGCTATTGCTCAAAGGCAAGCTGTGGGTTACTACCAACACTGACAAGCTGTACCCAGCGGAGGATAGGATAATCCCCGGCACTGGCGCGGTGGTGGGGGCGCTGCAGTACATCACAGGCAGGGCTCCGGATGTGGTAATCGGTAAGCCCTCAAGGCACATAATGGAGCAGGCACTTAAAGCTCTTGGCGTTGAGAGAGAGGATTGCCTTATGGTTGGGGACATTATTGAGAGCGACGTTCTGGCAGGGAAGAATGCTGGAATAGATACCGCTCTCGTCCTCACAGGGGTAACAAGCCGTGAGGATGTGGAAAGGTCGGAAATAAAGCCTGATTATGTGCTGAATAGCATAAAAGACCTGGAGGGGTGAAGGTGCTAAGGGAGTTTATAGGGGATGAGCTCATAAAAGCATTGGAAAGGGCAAAAGAAGGGATTTGCTCAGTGGAGTTCAGGGATGTAGTAATTGTACATCACAACGACGCCGACGGGATATGCGCGGGTACAATTCTTTACAAATCCTTCTCTGCCTTGGGAATGAAGCCAGGGATGGTGTGCATTGAGAAGGTTCACCCAGCGATAATAGAGAAGATTCACGCCAGGGAAGATTCCCTTATTGTTTACACAGACCTGGGAGGTTTAGCGGGGGATATAATCAGAGATATGGATGCAGGAAGAAACTTGGTTTTAATTCTAGACCATCATCCAGCAAAGGAGGTAAGTGGAGAGAAAATTCTGGTAATAGACTCGGAGCTTTTCGGGGTCAGCGGCGATGTTTTCATCTCAGCCTCCACTCTCACCTACCTCTTCTGCAGGTATATTACTGATTCAGAGATAGAGGGCTGCGCCACCCTAGCTGTGGTGGGCTCAGTTGGAGACTACCACGACAGGAGCGGCGGTATTCTGGGCTATGACCGCTATGCACTGGAGCAGGCTATAGACGCTGGTGAGGCGAAGATTAAGATTGATGACAGCAGGGAGAGGTATTTCCTTAATAAGTTTAACGAGTTCGCCGACGTTGTGGCAGACTACCTTACCACCCTTGGCTCAGTTGGATACTATGAGGGAGGCTATAAACTGGGCATGGAGGCAGCTCTGCATGGGTTTTCAGATGAGGTAATAAAGCGAGCCAACGAGCTGAAAAGGCTGAAAGATGAGAAGTTTAAGCGGAAGATTGAGGAGCTGAAAAATGGGGGAATTCGGAAGGAAAAGCATGTGCAGTGGTTCCACGTGGGCAGGGATTTCATGCCCATGGGGGTTAAGGTTATAGGGCTTTTCTGCCATGGGATTAAGGATATGAGCTTTATCGACGAGGATAAGTTTGTAGCAGGTTTTCAGGATTTTATACCAGAGCTGCCAGACTTGGGGAGAATAGACTGGGAGGGTGTGAAGGTTAGCTTCAGGGCTCCTGCGCCTCTGGAGAGGAAAGTTCTCTCGGGAGAGGTGCCTGGATTAGATATAACCCTGCCCAGAGCTACAGAACGCGTGGGAGGCACAGCCGACGCAAGCCACCGCATAGCTGCTGCTTCGCTGATAGATAAAGACAGGGAAGAGGAGCTTATCCGCGAGTGGGAGGCGATTATGGAGGAGCTTAGCTCCACCTAACCCGCCTTCCCTATTCTCAGCGCATCAGTTCACCGCCAAGCTTAGGCCCATGTTGCCAACGGGACGGCTAGCTACATTTTATACTTCATTTAATTGCTAGGCACTTAACCCCCTCTCCGCCGAGCATGAGCTGCCTGAGCTTCTTCTCACAGTAGTCCACCCACGGCGAAAGATGCGCCACCACCACTTCCACATTTTGGTGGTTTATAGTGCCTTGCTTCTGTCTGTGCAGGCAGGTAAGAAGCTCCTGGTATGCTTTCATTGCAGCCTCAACCTCACCGCACGCTTCGTAGAGGCGAGCCGCATGCATGTAGCAGTTCGTTGCCAGGTCTACCATGAACATTGCCAGCTCATGACGATGGCTGCGGATATTCTCATAAACCGTGAGGTAGCTGTCGCCGGCGAGCTGATAAAACACCGCTGCAAGCGCATGCCCTTCCACTTCGCAAGCGCGCTCCATGAAGCTCTTAGCCAGCTCAATCACCGCACCTAAGCCAAGGCGCATCGCAGCCTCAAGCGCTTCATAGCCTCTTGCCAGTTCCGCGTCTACATCCATGCCCTCACATCTACCCAAAGGCTTAAATATCTGACGATTCTATTAACATATGTTAACCAAAATGGCAACAATAAAGGACATCTTCGGTGTGCTCAGAAGCAAAACCAGGAGGGAAATCCTCAGGTTACTCCTGAAGAAGGAGATGCACCTCTCAGGCATAGCTCGCGAGCTTGGCATCTCAGTACCTCAAGCATCGAAGCACTGCAGGCTGCTGGAGGAGAAGGGTTTAATAGAGCGCAGAACCTTCGGCAGGACAAATGTACTAAGAGCGAAGCCAGAGAGAATATACGAGCTTCTAGAGTACTTCGCAGAGGAGGTGAGCGTAGAGGTGCCGGCAGGAACGAATGTGCTCGACGCTCTGAAGCAGGTGGCAAATGTACAGGTGGAGCGCGTGGGCGCTCGCGGCTTTGTGGTGAGCATAGACGGAGAGGAGGGCTACTACATCTATGAGGTCAACGGCAGGCTTCCAGACGTGCCAATGCACGAGTTCACGCTGAGCGAAGATGTCACCGTGGAGCTCAAGAAGATTGTAAACGTGCCAAAGAAGCGGATGAAAATTAGGGTTAAGAGGGGGTATCCCTCGCCGAGGGAGGGCGTGCTCAAATCACAAGGCTCACATTCTCCTTGAGGCATTCGAAAACCACGCTGGCGCGAACCTCGTTTATGCCTGAGATTCTCGAAATCCTCTTTTCCACTATCTCCTTCAGCTTTGCGATGCTCTCGGTGCGTATCTTTGCAACTATGTCGTACTCCCCCAGAGTGGTGTAAACCTCGGTGACGTCTTCCACATCTGCAATCTCCCTTGCTATCGCAGCGCTGTCCGAGATGCTGCATCTTATGTTGAGTATACAGGTTATTGGCTTGCCCATAGCCTCTTGGCTAATAAGCACTGTGAAAGCCTTAATTGTGCCTTTTTCCAGCTTTTTTATGCGTTTGTGCACAGCCACGTCGGAAATTTTGGTTTTCTTGGCTATCTCTTTATAAGAGGTGCGGGAGTTCTTCATCAGCATCTCCAGGATTTTCCTATCCACATCATCCATCGCTAACACCAGTTTGCGATTCTAACCTCATAGTCTAAGGGGTGAGCGTTTATAGCTATTGAGTTAGTACATATAAATATCTTTTGCTGTATGGTTAAGAAAACTCTTTCGAAACATTTATATGCGTTGTAAACCACGTATCTATTAATCTTAAAACCTCTGATAATTAGAAATCCAAATGTGGGGTTGAGCATGGGCGTGACAGGTACCCGGATTCGTGTTGTCAAAGCTTCAGGTGAGATGGAGGCATTTGACCCTAACATGGTTACCAACGACTGTGTAGACGCCGGGATAGATTTCTGGACCGCTGTGGAAGTGGCCCAGGAGGTTGCCAAGCGAATAAGGGATGGGGTCTCTACCAGAGAGATTCAGCAGGAGACGCTCCGGGTGCTCTATGCAATGAATCCAGAAGCTGCGGAGCGCTACAAGCGCTACCACAGCATGTATGTTCGTACATCTCGCAATACCATCGAAGCCTTCGACAGGAAGAAAATTGTGGAGTCACTCATCCGCGAGACCTCCCTGCCCAGAGAAATAGCTGAGAACATAGCGAAGGAGGCTGAGGCGGAGCTGCGCAGGCTTAAGCTGGAGTTTATCTCCGCCCCGTTGATACGCGAGGTGGTGAATGTAAAGCTCCTTGAGCATGGTTTCGAGGAGGCACGAGCTAGCTATACCCGCCTTGGAATGCCTGTCTACGACGCCTCTCGCTTAGTTGAGGGCGAGGCGAAGAGTGCAGAGGCGGTGCACCGCGCCATGGCTGCCAACGTGCTTAAGGAGTTTGCACTTCTGAAGGTTCTTCCTCTAACCCTTGCGGACGCTCATATGAAGGGTGACCTTCACATCCACGCCCTTGAGGCTTTCGCAACGAAAGCGAGCGCCTTTGCCCATGACCTCCGCCCCTACCTCATCGCTGGCATTAAGGGCGGGAGCAGCGCAACCCCGCCAGCGGAGCATGCGGTAGAGGCGGTGCTCACCGCAATAAACGCGCTCCGCCATGGAGAGGGGAGCTTTTCAACCTCGCAGTGCCTGGACTACATAAACGTGTGGCTTGCTCCTTATATAAGCGGAATGGGCAGCGCAGAAATAGCGCGAGTCGCCAGAATGTTGATTTACGAGGTTTCACAGCTTAGCAATGGGGAGCACGCCTACGAGCTGGGCGTTGAATACGGCATACCCGAGTTTCTTGCCTCTGAGCCAGCGACGCTTCCTGGTGGTGACGTGGGCGACGCTGTCTATGCAGACTTTGAGGAGGAAGCACGCGCCCTTGCTCTTGCCATTGCAGAAGCCTTCGCATCGGGAGACCACTTAGCCAAGCCCTTCCTCTGTCCCAAGGTGTACTTCAGGCTGCGTAAAGAGTATGAGGAAAAAGAAGGCTACGACGCATACCTGCGCGCTGCCCACCTAGCAGCTTCGAGGGGAGCGAGTCATTGCTTTGCGGCTCCTCACGAAGGAGAGCTTCAGATCGCAAACTACACATTTCCAGGCGAGGAGGTGCTGCACCAGCTGAGCGCAGGCATGCTCCAGGTGGTCACCCTCAATCTCCCCAGAATAGCCTACCAGAGCGAAGGCAGAGAGAGAAAGCTTTTTGAGCTTCTTGAAGAGAGGGTAAAGCTTGCCATAGATGCGCTTCTTTTAAAGAAGGAGGTTATAGACCGCCGCGTTATGGCTGGGATGCTGCCCATGCTCTCTGAGAATTATGCTACGGCGAGGCTTCTTCTCGGCGTGGGCTACGTTGGGCTGAATGAGATGCTCACCGCTTACCTTGACAAAGAGCTTCACGATGGCGAGGCGGCAAAGCTCGGGGAGCGCGTGGTGAGGTATATGCACGCCCTTGTGGAGCAGTTCAGCCGAGATACAGGGCTAAGCTTTGTGCTCACACAAGCAATAGACGAGAACCCGGCAATGAGGCTGGCGAAGCTCGACCATGGCATGTTTGCGGACAGGCTTATAGCAAGAGGTGATAGGCAGGAGGGGAGCGTTTACTATACCCATGCTTCCTGGGTAAGAGCAGATGCTGAGCTTCCTATCCACCAGCGGCTGAGTATAGAGGGCGAGTTTCATCCTCTCTGCAAAGGTGGTGCAGTTTCCCGAATACTAATAAGCGAAGCTTTGCCAGAGGTGACAGCGCTGATGGAGCTTTCGCGGAAAGTAGCGGAGCACACCAAGCTGCGCTTCTGGAGCTATTCCCATGAGGGCGACACGGGCGCAGGTTGCGGCTCTGCCGCAGGGAGGTGAGGGTGAGATGGAACTGGTGTTCTCACACATAGAGCACCTTTCAACCACCGCCTATCCCGGCAAGCCCTGCACAGTTGTGCACACTCATGGATGCCCCCTGGGGTGCTTCTACTGCGCAGCAGAGGATGCTAATGCTAAGAAGACGGAGACGCAGAAGCTTGTGAAGCTTTTCGAGGAGGGGAAAGAGCTGATAGATGCTGTAGCTATTGCGGGATGCGAACCTCTTATGCAGTCAGCCTCTTTAGAGCTTGCAGCGCAGCTTAAGGAGAGGGGGTTTGATATAAAGCTCCACACCACGGGCTACTATCCAAGTGCACTGGAGAGTGTGGTTGAAGAAAGGCTTGCGGATGTCGTGGAGATGGACATAAAGGCGCCTCTGGATACTGAAAAGTATGCGATGGTAACCGGGAGAGGCGACGCGGTTGACAGGATTTTTCAGTCCCTTGATGTGCTCTCTTCCTCGCAGGTGCGCTGCCAGGTTACAACAACTCTCGCACCCCCTGTATTCTCCCACGAGGATCTCCCTGAACTTGTTCATGTCCTCTCCTGCTATGGCTTCAAAAAGCTGAGAGTGAAAAACTACCCTGGCGAAGGAGTGGTAGAACCATGGCTTCTGCATTCGCATGGGGAAGCGCTTCTCAGCAGAGGCGTGGCAGAATGCTTCGCCGGGAGGTGGTCGGATAGTAATTGACATTCTCCTCGATGTCAACATCCCGAAGCGGGTGAAAAAGCTCAACCACGGTACGCGGGTGTTGCACATCGGCGATGTAGATACCCACATGAGCGACGAGGAAATCCTCCACCTATTAGCCAAGCTGCGCTGCATAATTGTCACCCATGACCGCGAGTTAGCTATGCGAGCGGCGAAGAAGCACCACGTTCTTTTTATCAAAAATTCCCTCCCGGCGGAAAATATAGTGCGCTGCCTTGAGAAGCACCGCAGGCTTTTGCGCAGGGCGAGCATCTTTTGCGAGGGGCGCGAGGATTGCGATTCGTGCCCGTCTTAAAACAATATGTTTCGATTGCAGAGACGCTGCTGAAATATGGTTGTGATGCCAATAGTTACAAGAAATGAGAAACACTTCAGGTGGATAGAGGAGATCACAGGTTATCCAAAAAACCTCTCCTCATACCTCGCCTTCGCCCTTTCAAGCTCTGCAAGTGCCTCTTCCCGGGGCTGCCAGTCCTCCACCACTATTTCTCTACCCTCCAGCTCCCGGTAGCGGGCGAAGAAGTGCTCCACCTCGCGCAGAAGGTGCGGAGGCACGTCTTCAAGCTCCGCCATGTGCTGAAGCTGCGGATCCCTAGCCGCCACCCCGAGAAGCTTGGGGTCTCGCCTTCGCTGCGCCTTTACCTCGAGCATTCCCAGAACCCGAGCCTCCACCACTATCCCAGGATAAAGCGCCTCTTGGCACAGCACCAGGATATCTAAAGGTGAGGAGTCCTCGCACCAGGTGCGAGGGATGAAGCCGTAGTTCGCTGGCGAAGCGAAAGAAGTGAAGCTCACCCGGGATAGCTTTATAACCCCAAGCTCAAAATCGTACTCGTACTTCGCCTTTGTGCCGCGGGGCACCTCTATCACAGCGAGCACATCGCCATGCTTTGGCTGCGCTTTAAGATGGAGCAGGTTCATTGAATTAGGTAGGTAGCTTTGGTAATATAAATCTACTTCGCCACCCCTGTCTTCTCTAGGCATATCTCAAAGTCCTTCTTGCTTGGGTTCTGATCCTCTAAGATGGTGTAGCGTGAGGGTCTTATGTTCTTCGCGTACATCAGCGCTTCCAGCATCTGCTTCTTTGTGAGACCTATCTCCCTAGCGGTAGTGGGGGCAAGGATCTTCTCTAGGGAGTACTTCAGAAGCTCCCAGTCACCCTCGCCATAGTAGTGCTGATGCATGTACTCCATAATTATCGTGCCTATCCCCACCTGCTCCCCGTGGGTGCCCCTCCCGTAACCCAAGTAATCTAATGCGTGGCTGAACTTGTGGGCAGAGCCGGAGACCGGGCGAGAGGTGCCATACATGTTTATGGCGAGCCCGCCGAGGATAAGCCCCCTCACCAGAAGCTTGAGATACTTGGCGTCCCTGAAGTCCAGCTCATCTGCGCTCTTAAGCAGAAGCATCGCAGGCATGGAGGAGATACTCGCCACTATTTCGTCGTAGTCCTCGTCTATCTTCTCCACCCCGAGAAGCCAGTCCTTCACCTCCACCAAATTGGAGATCAAATCCCCATAGCCTGAGCGGAGGAGTCTGACAGGGCTGTTCCTGATAATCTCCAGGTCGGCGATAATGGACACAGGAGAGGCGGCTTTGATTGAGATTGGCATCCCTTTCTCCTTGAAGCTCGCCAGGGGTGAAGCTATGCCGTCATGGGCGGCGTTGGTGGGAATACTTATAAGCAGAGCGTTTGAGTGGAAGGCCACCACCTTCGCTACGTCAAGCACCTTGCCTCCGCCCACCCCTAATACGGCGTCATACTCGCCAAGGTCGCCTCTAATCTCCTGCTCAATTTTTTTCGCAGTTACCCTTGAGGCGGTTTTAACAATAAATTTCTTGGATTTACACTCGTCGCTGGTGCAGATAAGCTCCTCCACCTTCTTACCAGCGATTTCATTTGTCCTGGGTCCAGTTACAATTACCACATTTCTCAAATCATACCTGCCAACCAGCTTTGAAACATGGTTTAAGGCTTCTCTGTGTATCCTTACATCCACGGGCAGGAGTATCTGCTTGAAGTGTTTCAATATCATGGCCATCACATCTGTCTCATTGAATAAATCATCCTGTGGAAAGCTGTAAGGAATCCGAGGGCAGCGAGGAAGACCAGGAGGTAGTACACCTCACCTATAAGCAAACCTATTATTATGGCCAGGATTCTGAAGTCCCTCGTGGCTATTCCAACTTTACATTCCGCGCCAACTGCTTCGGCCATTATCCTGGTCACGCTAACCAGGAAGGTACCCACAATCGCTAGGCTTCCAGCCAGCCAGTACTCCGCGGGGTTAAAGGCGATCAGAGCGATTATTAAAGCTGCGTCTACAAATCTGTCCAGCACCCTGTCAAGGTAAGCTCCCTTCTTTGTTACCCTGCTGGAGAGCCTCGCCAGGTCGCCGTCGGTGCAGTCCAGAATCTGAGATACCAGAAGCACCACCACGCCTGCGATTATGCTCTGAGTGGCTATAAGGTAGGCGGCGTAGAATCCCAGGAGTGTTGCTATAATAGTTACCATGTTCGGTGTCAGTGGCGTTCGCATCAGCAGCTTTGCAATGGGTATAGAAAATCGCCTGTAAATGTAGTGAGTAAGTGGATATTTCAACTCCATTTTAAACGACCTGATAATCCCTTTTTAAGTATTTTTTATTGTAACTCAGCCTTACTGCATAAATTCCCACCAAAGGCTGATTAAGCAAATCCCACCTCTCTTTTGATAGAATTTTAATCACAAGAAATATTATTGTAGTTCAATATTGTCATTTAGAGGGGTAAAACGATGAAGGCGGTTATCCTTGCAGCGGGCATGGGTAGCAGGCTTGGTGAGTTTACCAGAGATAAACCAAAGACTCTGCTGCTGGTGAGAGGCAAGCCGCTGATATTCCACATCTTGGGGAGCCTCTCCACTAATGGGATAGAAGAAGTGATAATAATAACTGGCTACGAAGATGAAAAGATTAGAGAGGAGGTGAGAGACGGCTCTGCGTGGGGACTAAAGGTAAGATACGTTAACAACCCCCGCTATGATTCAACAAACAATATCTACAGCCTTCGCCTGGCGGAGAAGGAGGTGGCATCACAGGGATTTTTGATTGTGAATTCGGACGTCTTCTTTCATCCCGAGATTTTAAGGAGGCTTCTTGAGGCTAAAAATAGTGGGATTACCCTTATGGTGGATGTTGAAAAGAGTCTGGGGGAAGAGGAGATGAAGGTAGTAGCCCGGGAGGAGCGTATTACAGATATCGGGAAGGGGCTACTCCCCAGAGATGCGGATGGGGAATATATAGGTCTTGCGCGTATTGATTCTGAGTTTACCTCCATATTTTTTGATGCTATTAAGGAAGTGCTACGCGACCAGGGGGCAGGGGTTTTCTACGAGGAGGCTTTTAAAAGACTTATAGAGAAGGGTTTCCCAATAAAATACAGCACGACCGGTGGGTATCCATGGATAGAGATTGACACCCCACAGGACCTGAGAACTGCCGAGGCTGACATAGCACCAGAGATAGAAAAGGGGCGTGTTGACCTATAAGATTCCTATAAGGGCTAAATCTTCGAGATACGCCCTTTCAAAGCTTTTATTATATGGACAATCAACACGATTTACATGCTGAGGAGATTTTTCATTCTTCTGCTTCTAGTAGGTGCTGTGCATGCCCAAGAAGTGCGCTTCTCTGGGTGGAGTATCATCACGAAGTTTGCGCTTAGCTTCTATAACCCTGTAAGGGGGTGAGTTCTCTCCATAGGCGGCGATAGTTATGTGGTAGCGAGGAGTAAAAGCTCTATACGGCCCCACATTGTGATTTTAATCTCATTAGCAGCTGTGCATCTTCGGGATAAACAGGTAAATTTAATACTTAATAACTCCAAGTTTTACTATAGGTGGATGTTTATGAGAAGAGAGATATTGGCGTTTATTCTGGTCCTTTTACCTTTTAATGCTGCAGCAGAGGAATCTCTTCTGAAGTTCTATTCCTGGGACCCTGCTACAAAGACGCCTCGCATTTTAGAGGGGGAGGAGATAGACATTTCAGGCGAACAGGGCACCTACTACTTTATCAACCCTCCTCTTAGGGTGGATGCAAACAGGGACGGCGATACCCTGGATGAAGAAGATTATGTGCTCTACAATGCGCTGTACATTATCAACTCCTCATACGCTGAGTTTGTGCTTAGCTTCTACGATCCCAGCGAGGCAGAGACAATAAATGTAAGGGGAAAAGAGTATCTGCTCATATACTCAAACCCATACCAGCAGCAGTTCCGCTATGCAGAGAGGTACCATTACCTCACTCTGCCCCGGAAGGGAAGTATCCTCTCTAGGGAGGCTACACCATTCCCACAGGACGCCAACCTTAAGGTCGAGTATGTTAACCCCACCGTCAGCCTGGGCAATGTGATTGGAACTCTCGCTTTCTTTGTAGGCAATAATTACCATTCCTCTGTCAGCATCTTTGAGGGAAGGTTCCCCAAGGATATAACTTCGGAGCTTAAAGACCCATTTAAGAAGTACAAGATATATGTGGTTGAGGCAGATTCTACGCACGCGAAGCTTGTCATAGTGAAAAGGGGCGAGGAAAACGCTGTCTGGGTGAAGAATGGTGATACAGATGTGCTGGGCTACAGCAGGGTGGCGGCCTTCACCCTGAAATATGGGGGCAGAGGTGAGGGGGGACCATCACTGGGCAATGACGCCAAATACTTTATCCACTTTCGCGGCGAAGCTTTCAAGCTCACTCAGGGTTGCGTGGATATAGAGGGCACCTTATACGAGCTTTGCTACGATGGTGTGAGGAAGCTAAGCATAAGGCTCAGAGAGGAGTTTGCAGTGCCACCAGAGCCTAAGCCCGAGGAGACACAGGCTCCAATAACAACGTCTCCACTAGAGACTACTCCAGCGCCCACCCAGCCACCAGCTACAGAAAAACCAGAAGAAGAAAAGAAAGGTGTGTGTGGACCTACTCTGCTTGCGCTGCTCGCCCTAATTCCCCTGCTCAGGCGCCCCTCATTCGCCTCTTGTACTCCTCCAGCTTAGCTCTGAGTTCTGAATCCTTGAGGGCAAGAATCTCAATAGCTAAGAGTGCCGCATTTTTAGCGTTGTCTATGCCCACAGTAGCAACCGGCACGCCAGGTGGTAGCTGGGCAATTGCAAGCAGCGCATCTAAGCCGAGAAGCTTCACCTCCCGTGGTACGCCTATCACAGGCTTTATTGTGTGGCTTGCTATTACTCCGGGTAGCGCGGCGCTTAAGCCAGCGATGGCGATGAAAACCTCGCAGTCATCTCGTTCTGCAATCGCCTTAACCTTTTCCGGCGTGCGATGAGCGCTTGCTACGTGCACTTCGCAAGCAACGCCGAACTCCTTTAAGACAGCCTCAGCCTTCTCCGCGAGTTCGCGGTCAGACTCGCTTCCTATAACCACAATCACCTTGCTCATCTCATCACCTCAATAAACCTCTAAGCACGAGCCATAGTCAAGCTTTACCTCACCTTTGCACAGCGCCACTATTGCAGAGGCAACCTCCTCTGGAGAGCGCAGCTTTGAGAAGTCGTCCTCAGGGTAGAGGGAGCGGTACATCGCTGTATCCGTACCTCCTGGACAGACGGCATAAACTTTAACTTTTGGTGAGACCTCGTACGCGAGGGCTTCGGTTAAGCCAAGTACGGCGAACTTGCTGGCGCAGTAGGCGCTGAGCTCAGGGAAGCCCATCTTTCCCATGCCGGAGGAGACGTTTACTATGATGCCGCCCCTCTCCAGCATGCCGCTGCGCAGCGCTTCGCGGCAGCACAGGAATACGCCCTTTACATTCGTCGCCATTATGTTATCAAACTCCTTCTCATCTGTATCTATTAGTCGCTTTCGTATCGCCACGCCGGCGTTGTTTATCAGTATCTCTACCCTGCCAAGCTCACTGGCGGCTGCGAACATAGCTTTAACCTGAGCAACGCTGCGAACGTCAGTGGGTACCGTCAGCGCCTCGCCGCCTTCGTGGGAGATTTCATCTGCCACGCGCTCAAGCTCGCTTCTCGTGCGCGAGGCAAGCACCACCTTGACGCCTTCCTGTGCGAGGAGCTTGGCTGTGGCAGCGCCTATCCCACGTCCTGCACCTGTGACCACTGCAACCTTTCCCTTGAGCTGCATCTTTCCCATGTTCCTTTGCAGGCCGATTTAAATAAAGGTTGTGGAAATACTTATTTATCCTCATAAGCAGAGGCAGAGGCATGTTCGAGATAAAGTATAAAGACGGTGCAGGAAGAGCAGGTGTGTTCGAAGTTCATGGCAAAAAGCTGGAGACGCCTTACCTCTTCCCTGTAATAAATCCCAAGCGTCAGGTGCTTGATGTAAAGGAGATTGAGAGGCTTGGCTTTAATGGCATAATCACCAACTCCTACATAATCTACCGCGATCCTGCGCTGAGACAGCGTGCTTTAGAGCGAGGAATCCACGCTCTTATTGGCTTTGACGGTGTGGTGATGACCGACTCGGGCTCCTTCCAACTATACCAGTATGGCAGGGTTGAGGTCTCTCCCAGTGAGATAGTGCATTTCCAGGATGAGATAGGCGTGGACATAGGTGTGATTCTTGACATTCCTACACCTCCAGATGTGGGCTATGAGCGTGCGGAGCGGGAGCTTGAGGAGACACTGACCCGTGCCAAGGAGGCGGCTAGGCTTAGCAGAAAAATGCTCCTCGCAGGCACAGTGCAGGGCTCCACCTATGCTGAGCTAAGGGAGCGCGCAGCTTCAGGAATAGCAGCGCTGGGTTTCGACGTGCATGCAATAGGGGGCGTGGTTCCCCTCATGGAGGAGTACCGCTTCGCCGACCTCGCAAGGGTAATCCTCCATGCGAAGCTTAAGCTGGGGCATGCGAAGCCGGTGCATCTATTTGGTGCTGGGCATCCCATAGTATTTGCCTTCGCCTCGCTCTTGGGATGCGACCTCTTTGACAGCGCCTCCTATGCCCTCTACGCCAGGGATGGGCGCTACATCACCGCGAGGGGTACGTATAAGCTTGAGGAGCTTCACGAACTTCCCTGCTCGTGTGAGGTTTGTGCAGAGCACTCTGCAAGGGAGCTTAAGGGCTTAGAGGCAGAAGAACGCGAACAGCTGCTGGCGAAGCACAACCTCATCGCCTGCCTGGAGGAGATAAAACGCGTGAGGCAGGCGATATACGAGGGCTCGCTGTGGGAGCTTGTGGAGCAGCGAGCGAGGGCGCATCCAGCATTGCTCGAGGCGCTGCGTGTCCTTAAGGGCTATTCGCCCCAGCTTGAACGCCTGGAGCCCGTGACAAAGCGCTCAGCCTTTTTCTACTCAGGCATGGAATCACTCTCGCGTCCGGCAGTGGCGAGGCACATTGAGAGGCTTTCCTGGATTGAGCGCGTGGGTAAAGAGCTTGTGCTTTTGCCCGACTGCGAGAAGCCGTACTCGCGCACCTATCGCTTGGCGAGCAGTGAGCGCTACCACGTATGCATAGCCTCGCCGGTCTTTGGGATAATCCCCCTGGAGATTGAGGAGACGTACCCCTTAACCCAGCATGAGGGTGTTGCTACGCTTGACAGGGAGCAGCTAGCCTTCATGCGTCGTGTTATAGCTGAGTACGCTCAGCGTTTTACAAAGGTGCATTACCACACTAGCTTGGAATTTCTGGGCATCGAAGGCGAAGCTTTCGACGAAGTTTCGCAATTTCGCTTTGCTGGCGGGGAGGAGCTTAAGCTGCGAGCCCTCGCTGATTACCAGCTTGGCAAGGGCGCGGGCGAGGTGCTATTCGCTGGCGCCAGGGCAGAGTACTCCAGGCGTACCGGCAGAATAAGGCGCGCTTTTGTTGATGGCGAACTAGTAGCGACGCTGCGCGCCAGCGACGGTATAGTTGTGCCGACCATAGCTGGAGCAGAGCGCCTGCTTCGCCTTCGCTACCCGCGATGCCGTGTCGTCGTTGCAGAAGAAGCCAGGCAATTCGCAAAAGAGGGTAAGAGCGTTTTTGCGAAGTTCGTTGTAGATTGCGACCCCGAGATAAGGGCTATGCAGGAAGTTGTTGTGGTGGATGAAAGCGATGAGCTTTTAGCCACGGGCACATCGCTGCTGAGCGCCGAGGAAATGCTGGAGTTTGAGCGTGGGATAGCTGTAAAGCCGAGGCACAGGAGGCGTTAGCTTGAAGGCTGCGCGGGTGCTTCGCGAGGCACTGGCGCTTCTCCGCGCGGAGCCCAAGCTTTTCGTACCCCGAATCGCCACTACCTTCATCTATACCGCCTTTCTGCTCTACCTCAGCAAGGTGCTCTATGAAGTTGTGCTCATGCTTCAGCGTGGCGAAGTGGCTGGAATAAAAGCCCTCGCTCTGCCTTTAGTAGCCAGCCTCCCCGCTATTCTCGCGGTGGATATGCTCACCTATGGCATGTACGCCTCACTGGCGGCGCAACATAGGCGTGGTGAGGTCTCCCTTATTCTTGCGCTGAGGCAAGCGCTCTCGCGGTGGCGAAGCCTCCTGGCGATAGGCGTCGCTGCCCTGCTCTTCGTAGCCTGCGTTTTCCTTATCAGCTCTCTAACCCTAGCCGGCTTCATGTACACCCGCTCTGCCCTCTTCGCACTGGTAACCCTGGGGATATCCTTACTTGGCGTTGTGGTTTTTGCGCTGCTCTTCTTCTTTGCCGTGCCGGTGACTGTGCTCGAGGGCAGGAGCTTTCTCGCCACAATGGAAAGAAGCGCCTCTCTTGGAGTGAGGCGAAGCAGCGAGGTGGTGGCACTGAACCTGTTCTTCATGCTCCTCATATTCATAACCATGCTCATAGGCATGGCCACGCAGTTCAGGGGCAAGGCTTTTGCTGCGGGAGTTGTGCTATTCTTAATTGGAAGGCTGATTCAGGCGGTGGTTTACACCTACATGAGTGTGGTCGCGCCTACGGCTTACCTGCTGGAGGAAGAGGATGGTTGAGGTAATTGCGGATGTTCGCGAGCAGGCTTCGCAGGTGCCTGTACTGCTCCAGGAGCTAGGGGCTAAGGTAAAACTGCGCAGCCTTACTGTCGCCGACTATGTGGTGAGTGAGCGCGTTGGCATAGAGCGCAAGTCAGCGCGAGACTATCTGTCGTCGCTTTTTTCTGGCAGGCTTTTCGACCAGGCGAGCAGGCTGAGTGAGGCTTATGAAAAGCCGGTGATACTCATCGAAGGCTACTTAGAGGAGGAGCTCGACTGGTTCAATAACTTCTCTGCCATATGGGGTAGCCTCTTTTCGCTTAGCCTCGACATGGGCGTAACGGTACTTCAGGCAAAAGACCAGGCGTCTGTGGCTAGGGCGATTCTCACCCTTGCAAGGAGGGAGCAGGAGGAGCGGCGCTCAAAGCCGAGGATTAGAGCTAAGCCCAGAATGCTGAGCATGGATGAAAAACAGGTGTTCTTGGTGAGCGGGCTGCCTAGCGTTGGTACAGAGCTCGCAGAGCGCCTGCTCGCCCATTTCCGTACGCCGCGAAGAGTTTTCGCCGCAAAGGAAAGGGAGCTGGTGAAGGTGCCGGGGATAGGCAGGAAAAAGGCTCGCAGCATAGCGAGGGTACTCGACTCAGAGTTCCGCTCTTTTAAGCAGGCTTCGCTGGAGGAGTGAGCTTGCCGAGGGATGAGGTGCATGTCATTGTGGGCGTGGTTGTGCTTATCCCAGTGCTGCACCTTGCTTGGGAGCGCCTCTCCCCCAGTGATGTGCTCCTTTTTACCCTCGCCTACCTGTTCAGTCTGCTGTGGCTTTCCCCTGACTTGGACCTGGATAAGGGCTCCAGAAGCATGCGTCGCTGGGGCATACTTGCGGCGATATGGGTGCCCTACGCAAAACTAATGCGCCATCGCGGGCTGAGCCACAGCCTTTTTGCGGGTTTCGTCACGAGGCTTGCCTACCTGGCGGTGTTTCTCCTGCCCGTCATCTCTCTCATTGATCGTGGGCTTAACCTTAATCTCAGCGCCGCAAGCGTGGGTGTTTTTGTTCTAGGGATGTGGGTTCCCCATGCTCTCCACGTGCTCCTCGACAGGCTCGACGAAGCTCTCGGAGGAAGGCTCTAGCGGCGGCTGCGCAGCCTAATCGCTAAAGCTAGGAGTAGTACTGCAAGCACTGCAAAAATCGCCAGGTTCTGTTTGCTTCTATCATCCCCGCTCCTCTCCCAGTCCTCTAAGAAAAGTTTCTCGAAATAGCGCGCTGGCGAGCCGTAGATTATCACATTCACCTCGCGGTTCTTCTTGGGCGAGTGCTCATTCCAGTTCATGCTTCCCAGCATCACAGCTTTGCCGTCGACCACCATGCCCTTGAGGTGGTACTTCTTGATTTTGTTATTTGTCTTAGCGAGGCGTGCCTCAAGCGGGAGGTTCTCTCTCTGCGCGATCTCATTCACATAGCGAACGGTGCGCAGGTTGCTCCTAGGGTCATCTTCCTTCACATGGTACCAGGTGGAGTCCAGAAGTATCTTTACCTCCACACCACGACGAGCCGCATTTATCGCCTCCTCTAGGAAGAGATTGGGCGTTGTAGCAGGCGAGCCCTCCTTTGTTTTGCCCCAGTAGGTGTATATGTAGAATTGCTCTATGTAGATAGAGCGGTTCGCACTTCTAAGCAGGGCAAGCGTGGCGTCTATCGCATTCTCAGGGGCAATAACCGCAACCACAGGGAAATTGCCCATGAAGCTCCTTCCGGTAAAGCGGGCTTTCGTCTCGCTCATGGCTAAGTCAGCGCCTTCCTTGCCTTGGTATCTCACGCTTTGCCTGAGGTCTGCGAAGAAAATCTCTGCGAGAAATCTTGATAGCTCCTCGCTTGCAAGGATAGCGCCCCACCCACGGTTGCCCTTCCCATACACTGGAAACCCGCTGTCACCAAAATTTTCAGTGGTTATCAGAACGCTTGCATTGTCTGCAATGGCGTACTTAGCATGGTTAAACCTCAGCTTGCCGTCGTAAAGATAGACCTCTGCCCCATTCGCGGCAAGCGTGCTGAGAAGCATGCGCTCCTTCTCCGGCATACCTCCGGCTGGTGCCTTGTCAACCATAACCACGACCTGGGTGCCCTCTTCAAGTTCCCTGAGCAGCGCCCCCGCTATCTCTTCGCTGGTGAATGTGTAAACGTTAATATAGAGCGAGGTGTTTGAAGAGTCTATGAAGCTGGTAAGTGTGGCAAGCGCTGACTCTGGCGAGGAGAATGCTGTAACCTGTGTGGCGGTGAATTCCGTTGAGTATGCGCATGGGAGCAGGAGTAGTATGAGGAGTATGTATCTCATTGTCTAAAGTATTTCAATACTCGATAAAAAGGTTCACCCATCAAAAGAATTAAAAATTTTGACGCCTATATAAGAGAAGGTTGCCCCGCATGAAAGATGCGAACTTTAAGCTCTGGAAAGATGTTGTAGAAAACCTGGATGAGGCTGTGCATGTAATCAACAGAGATTTTAAGATAGTCCTCGCCAACCGTAGGCTCGCTGAACTTGTGGGTCTGCAGAAGGAGGAAATAACAGGAAAGAAGCTTTTTGAGCTTTTTCCTGCAGAGAAGGGGGTTGAGAGGGAGTACTTAGAGGTTTTTAACTCGGGAGAGGGATTGCGAACCACCGAAAGAATGGTATTTGGAGGTAAAGAGTACTACATGAGGACAACAAAGCTCCCTCTTGACCTGAAGGGTGAGAGGCTTGTTTTAACAATTATTCGCGATGTAACTGATGAAGAACTCGCCAAAAAGGAAATATTGAAACTTAAAAACTTTAGTGATAGTATTTTTGAGAGTATATCCACTGGAATAATGGTCCTCGACAGAGATTTTAAGATAAGGGCTATGAATGCATACCAAGTGGAGCACATGCGCAGGTTTGGAAAGCTTAATATAAATCGTGAGGAGGTAATCGGGAAGCATTTCAGTGAGATAAGCACGCTGCTAGAGGAGGAGCATCGCGGCGAAAGCTTCAGGGAGCTTTTCAGACGTGTGCTGGAGCAAGGCGAGGTTATAAAGATTTACAACCATGAGCATCGCTCAAAGGCAGGGGCTACAGTTTATCTAAACTTTACGCTTCAGCCCTTGAGAGGAGCAGGCGGTGAAATAGAGGGGGTAGTACTTCTCAGTGAGGATGCCACCGAAAAAGCTATGCTGGAGCAGGAGGTTGAGCAGAGCAGGGACTTTCTCAAGAGAATACTTGAAAGCCTAGGTCAGGGTGTCGTCGTTGTAGACCGGGAATTCAGGATTTTAATGTGCAATACAGCCTACACTGAGATGGCTGGGCTAAGCAGGGAAGAGATTATTGGAAAGAAGTGTTATGAGGTTGCTCACCTCCGGCAATGGTCATGCGCAGAGGAAAGGGAACTCTGTCCTGCTGTTGAGGTTTTTTCAACCGGAAAGCCCGTAAAGGTTGTGCATGAGCATCGCAGAAAAGACGGGAGTAGCTATTACGCTGAGGTAAACGCGTATCCTCTGAGAAACGATAGGGGTGAAGTGGTTCAGGTTATAGAGATGGTAAACGACATAACAGAGAGATACGAGCTTGAAAAGAAGCTGAGGGAGACGAGGGACTTCCTTAACAATATTGTAAAAAGCTCCGGGGATGCAATAGTAGCAACCGACTTGGAGGGCAGGATAACCTTCTGGAGCCAGGGAGCAGAGAATTTGTTTGGCTACAAAGCGAAGGAAATGCTGGGTGGGAGCATATACGACCTATATCCTGAGGAGTTTAAGGTTAAGAGGAAGAGAATGGAGGAGTTCCTCCTAGAGTATCCTGAAAATGCAATAAGAAACTACAGGATGAAGATTTACAAAAAGGACGGTAAACTTGTGGATATAAGCCTCTCCCTTTCTCTGCTAAAGGATGCAAAGGGCGAGCCCATCGGCATGGTTGGTATATCCAAAGATATAACCAGAGAAGTTAAGGCTGAAGAGGAACTGAAGCGAAAGATACGTGAGCTTGAGGACTTCTACAACATGGCGATTGGAAGGGAAATAAAGATGATAGAACTCAAAAATGAGATTGAGAGGCTGCGTGAGGAGATTCGCAGGTTGCGAGGCGAAGCGTGATGCTCAAATTTCTGAGAGAGCTCACTGCGACAATAAAAACTCATAGGCTGAGTATTGCAATAGGTGTAAGTGGTTGGCTCCTGCTCATCCTCTATCTCACCTATGAATACAAAGCCATGGCTGGTCTCCGGGGGCTTATTGCTCACCTCACAAGAATTGACCCCATATTTCTCACATTTCACATTATGATTTTCCTCGCCCCGGTGGTTTCAACAGCTTTCGCCTACCTAGTGAGCAAAAAGATTGAGCTTGAAGCTGAGCTCAGAAAACACACAGAAGAGCTGATAAAGATAGTCGAGGAGAGAACAACGCAACTTAGGCACTACTCGGAGCATCTGAAGGAGCTTGTGGATGAGCGCACCGCTGAGCTTCGCGCCATTCTTGTTGCCTCGATGGATGCGGTGATAAATTTCAGCAGCAGGGGCGAGATTCTGATGTGGAGTCGAGGAGCAGAAGATATCCTCGGCTATAGTGAAGCTGAGGTTGCCGGTGAAGCCTTTGAGAATCTCTTTCCCCCGGAGATTAGGGAGGAGCTAAGGGAACTCATCAAAAAGGCGAGAATTGAGGGATTTGCAAGGCAGGGAGAACTCAAGATGCGCAGAAAAGACGGAAGCGTTATCGATGTAGAGATGACCTTGACATCCCTGGGTAAGCTGGGATTCACCGCAATAGTGCGCGACATTACCCAGAGGAAACAATATGAGGAGATGCTCAAGCGCAGCCGGGATGCGTACTTCAATATGCTCCAAGACTTGGAGAAGGCACATGAGGAACTAAAGTTTGCCTATAATGAGCTTCGGGAGATAGACAGGATTAAAACCGACATAATATCCAATGTAAGCCATGAACTAAAGACGCCGCTAACTGTGGCGAGGGGATTTATAGAGCTTGCTATGGGCGAGGCAAATGATAATGTAAAGGGATACCTCAAGAAGGCTGCAGAGGCTCTCGACAGGCAGAGCCACATAATAGATGACCTGGTGAAGGTTGCAGAGATACACAGGGGTGAAATATCGCTTAATTTCGAAGTGGCCGATATTGAGAATATTATATGGGAGGTAGTGGAGAGGAAGGAAGATATGGCGGCACGCCACAGGGTTAGAATATATGTGGAGCTTGATAACGGTCTGCCTCCTGTTAAGGTTGACGTCAGCGGCATTAAGCATGTGCTCAACAACCTACTGGACAATGCGATAAAGTTCAACCGCATAGGGGGGGAGGTGAAGGTAAAGGTAACCAATCCGAAGAGTGGTGGCTATATAGTAATCTGCATTGAGGACACCGGCATAGGTATAGAAAAGCAGCACCTTGAGAAGATATTCGAGCCTCTGTATCAAGTGGACTCCTCCACCACGAGGCGCTACCCAGGCACGGGTATGGGCTTAGCCCTAGCAAAGCGCATGGTGGAACTGCACGGCGGAAGCATATGGGCAGAAAGCGAGCCGGGGAAGGGGAGCAAGTTCTGCTTTACCCTGCCCGTTGAATAATCAGTGCAGCTTTACTGAGAGGTGCACTAGGAATGCGGCGAAAAGGGCGAGGAGTAGCGCTTTGATAAGGTCGCCGGAGAATAGCCTCTCCACGGCTATGGTCATGAGCGCAATCGCAGCCAGCTTGATAATATGCTCAAGCTTCATGTTAGTAGCTCAGCGTAACTGGTTATGTCTGCGGTGTAGGCATAGTAGGCAAGGTAGAGGAGGAGCAGCACGAAAGCAATGCCTGCAATGCTCCAAGCACGCCTTTTCAGGGGGTGCTCTGCCTCTTCCTCGCCCCTGTCTATAAAGGGGAGAAGTAGTATTACCAGGAGGATAACCACTGGCAGAGCTACAGCCATGCTCTGGTTGGGGGAGATGTTGCTATCCCAGAAGGCGAGGAAGCCGAAGAGGGGTGAGAGGTACCACTGCGGCTCTATCGCGGTGATTTCACCCACTTTTGCCTCTTCACCAAGAGGTGCAGGAAAGTAGGCTGCGAGCAGAAGGAGCACACCCAGCACAAAGCTGGCGACACCTAACTCGCGGACCACCTGGTAGGGGAAGAATGGTATCCTTAGCTCCTGCTTTTTCATCCTCAACACCTCACATGTAGCTCGCTATCCCCTGCCTCCTCACCATGAGGAAATGGATAATCATCAGGGTAAAGGCAGCCATGGGTATGAGGAAGACATGCAGGAAGTATAGCCTCGTAAGAGTCTCTCCGGTTATCGCCACCTCGCCAAGAAAAACCCTCACCACCCATGCGCCTGCGAAGGGCAGCGATGCAGGGGCGAGCACCACAACGCTGGTGGCGCCGTAGCTTGCAACGTCCCAGCGCAGGGCATAGCCGCTGAACCCAAAGGTGAAGGTAAGTAAGAGCAGAGCCACGCCCACTAGCCAGTTCAGCTCCCTAGGCTTGCGGTAGGCGCCCATGAAGTACACCCTGAGCATGTGCAGGAGCACTGCCGCAATCATAACGTTGCCAGCCCAGTAGTGAAGGCTCCTAACAAGGGAGCCCAGAGGCACTTCATAAGTTATCACCCTCACGCTCTCATACGCGAAGGCTGCATCTGGCAGGTAGTACCTTGCGAGAGCTATTCCGGTGACCACCTCTACGAGGAAGGCGAGGAAGGCTACGCCACCAAGGCAGTAGACGGGGTTGGCAGCCTGTTTTGGCACCATTTTGCGCAAAGCACGCTCTATATCGCTGCGAATTCCAAGCCTCTCGTCCAGCCAGTCTATTAGCTTAGTGGTGAGGCTCATTGCCCACCCCCCGAGATGTACTTCAGTAGCAAAGCCAAGCTGCTAACCGCAATGGCTGCGATCGCGATGAGCGCGGTGCCCTTAATAAACCCCTTCTCGCTGGAAATGATCCCCACCCTGCTCCTCCTCTCGAGGATATCAGTGAGAAGCTCGCCCAGAAGCTCGTACCTCACTAGGTACAGCACAACTCCTAGGAGCAGAAAGGCAGCACCCAGGTAGGTACCCACAAGCTTTGGCTCCCCACCGATGAGAGCCTCCCTCATCGCAGCAAGGGATAGCAGGATTACCGCAAGGGAAAGCGGCACGAGGGTGGAAATGCGTACCATGCCCATTTCAACCACCGAGCTTTTCAAATATGTAGTCGAGCAGGAGGACTAAGAAAATCGCGGCAAAACTCAGCGCAAAGCTCAGAGGTTCGCCAAGCGCATAGTCGCGCGAGGGCACCGCAGAAGGTATTGCTAAGAGAGGAGCAGCGGCTACCAAAGCATTCGTTTTTTCCATCATTCCGGATTAAAGATTGCCCCCCTGTGGTATATAAAGGTTCAGTTTTTCCATGTATGCTGGAAGAAACCATCATTCAGTTTCTGGCATATTGCTAGAAAAATTGGCAAGCCCCTCCTGCTCTTTCATAAGCTTGTACTCAATGCTGTCCGCGAGCGCTATCCAGCTTGCCTCGATGATGTTCTCAGACACGCCTACGGTGCCCCAGCTATGCTTGCCGTCGCTGCTCTCTATGAGCACGCGCACCTTTGCTCCTGTGCCCTCGTGGGTGTCGAGCACGCGCACCTTATAATCTGTGAGGTATACCTGCTTAAGCACAGGGTAGAACTTCTCCAGCGCCTTGCGCAGCGCATTATCTAAAGCGTTAACAGGGCCATTTCCTTCTGCAGCCGTGTGCTCATACTTATCGCGAACCCTCACCTTCACCGTCGCCTCGGAGCGAATCCGCTCGCGTTCGGTGCTCACAATTACGCGGAAGCCTTCCAGCTCAAAGAAGGGCTTTGTTAGGCCAAGGGCGCGCTTCATGAGCAGCTCAAAACTCGCTTCGGCGCCTTCGAATTGATATCCCTGCTTCTCCATCTCCTTGAGCTTCTGGAGTATGAGCTTTACTTCGGGTGAGTCCTTCTCTAAGGCAATACCGTACTCCTTAGCTTTAACGTAGATGTTTGTCCTACCCGAGAGCTCAGACACCAGAAAGCGCCGCACGTTACCCACGCTCTCCGGATCAACGTGCTCATATGTGCGCGGGGCCTTGTAGACCGCATCCACGTGAATCCCCGCCTTATGGGCGAAGGCGGAGCTACCCACGTAGGGCAAGTTGTGCTGATGCGGAAGATTGGCGATCTCACTCACAAAGCGCGAGACCTCCGTGAGCTTTTGCAGCTGCTCATCGCTTATGCAGTCTATGCCAAGCTTCAGCTTGAGGTTGGGGATTATGGAGCAGAGGTTAGCGTTACCACAGCGCTCGCCATAGCCGTTTATAGTGCCTTGAACCTGCACCGCGCCCATTCTCACGGCGATAATCGAGTTTGCCACTGCGGTGTCAGCGTCGTTATGTGCATGTATCCCCAAAGGCGTTGTAACCTTGCTTTTAACCTCCTTTATAATTTCCATGGTCTCGAAGGGTAAGGTTCCGCCGTTGGTGTCGCAGAGCACTAAGCAATCAACCCTCGCCTCCTCAGCGGCGCGTAGCGTGGCAAGGGCATACTCTGGGTTGCCCTTATAGGCATCGAAGAAGTGCTCCGCGTCGAAGAAGACCTCCAACCCATGATCCTTGAGAAATTCCACGCTCTCGGTAATCATCGCCAGGTTTTCCTCAAGCTCAACCTTGAGCGCTGCCTTCACGTGCAGGTCCCAGCTCTTCCCGAAGATGGTCACAGTATTAACGCCGCTATCCACAAGAGCACGGAGGTTCACATCCTTAGAAGCGCTCACCTTAGCCCTGCGAGTGCTGCCAAAAGCTACAAGGCGAGCGTTGCTGAGCTCAAGCTTCCTCGCCTTCTCGAAGAATTCAGCATCTTTGGGGTTCGAGCCCGGCCACCCGCCCTCGATGTAGTGTATACCAAGCTCGTCCAGCTTTGCGGCAATGCGAAGCTTGTCCTCTACTGAGAAGGAGATGTGCTCTGACTGCGTACCGTCTCGCAGAGTGGTGTCGTAGAGCTTCACCTGCATCGCTCGCAACCCCTATGGCGCTGGACACGTCATACCCATGAGATAACAATTACAAGCAAAACAATAACTCTACCTGTTGCCCGAAATCTTCATCGCAAGCACAAAAAAGGCGAAGCCCAGCAGAAAGAGCACTGAAAACTGGGAGATGTCATCATTTAAAAGGTAGTGCACAGAGAAGAGTATGCACGCGAATCCAAATACTCCGTTTATCAGTGCAGGCTTAAAGGAGCCAACCCTGTAAAGCTGCACGGGTCGCAAAATTCCTCCCTCTATATCTATTCCTGATTTTACTGGCAGGTATATTTAAATCTTTTGATTTGAGATTATGTGTGCGTATGAAGAGATTGAAGCTCAATCTGCTGGTTCTTATACTTGTAACACTCCTCCTTGTGGGTGCAGCCGGGAAGATAAGCTGGCGTGAGGCATTAGCTCTCGCTTCAGGGGCGAGATATGAATTTATCGCTGCTGCCGTTGGCATAACCATTGCAAGATTTCTGCTCTGGAGCTTAAAATGGCTGCTACTAATAAGACCTTTGGCAAAGGGTGTGCGTTTCTCGCGGATTTTTGTGATTCTGCTTGCAGGCTTATTTGTGAGCACCTCAACGCCTGGAGCCAATGTTGGTGGCGAGCCCCTTCGCGCCTACTACCTTGCTAAAGAGGCTAGAATCAAGAAGAGCGCCGCAATGGCAACGGTGATGATGGACAAGGCGGGAAACTACACTGCCTTCTTCATCTTTTCCCTAGCTTCGATCTTCCTGCTCTGGCTCTTCCTCGAGATACCCCCAGCGCTCAAGTTCCTTGGAGAGGTGCTTCTCTTCATCATCGCTCTTGCCGCTCTCTCCTCCACCTACCTGAGGCGAAGCGAAGCCGCTCAAGCGAAGGTCCTCCGCTTTGTGTATCATCTTCCTCCCCTTGAGATGCTCAGGAGGAGGTTCAGCAGCTACGCAGCCTTTGAGAGCTTCGTGTCTAGCAGGTTTGAGCTGTTTCTGCGCACATTAAGAGAGCTGTCAACGCAGCGGCGCGCGCTCGTGGCAAACCTGCTGCTCTCTTTTGCTATCTGGCTGACCTCTTACATAAAAACCTACCTAGTATTCCTGGCGCTTGGGGTTAACGCCTCTCTGCTTCTTGTTACTGCGGTGAAAACCGTGGCAATCCTAGTAGGTATGGCGAGCTTTTTGCCAGGTGGCATGGGCGCAACAGAGGCGACAATGGTGGCGCTTTTCGCAGGCGCGGGCATAGAGGGCAGTGTAGCCCTTGCTGGAATACTGCTCTCACGCGCAATTTACTACTTCTTCGCCCTTGGCTTGGGCTACGCATGCCTCCTCTGCCTCAGGCTTCACTAGGCTTAGTTGCATGCGTTAAGTTTTGCGCTTAACGCATGGTCAAGCCTAGGCTGCGTGACTTCCTCATAACCCGCGAAGGCATGATATTTGCGGTTGTGAGTTATGCTCATCCTCCGGGACGCTACTTAGCCTTCCTGCGCTACTACCCCTGTGAGCATGGGGAGCGACGCCGCTCAGGTAAGGGCTACTGCAAGGTCGCTTCGACGACGCGGTCCTTCGAATACCTTCAGGAGCGCTACCCGGGGTACATATTCACCCACGCTGGGGCACGCCTTCAGGCGGTGCCTTCCTCGAGGGTGGAGGAGGTGCTAACTCCAAGGGAAAGGCTGGCGGAGATAGCAGAGGAGCCAACAGATGCACTCGAAGAAAAGGCTGCACAGCTTGCGGAGATTTTTTCCAGTGTGGTGCCTGCGAGCAAGCTGGGTGTAACCGGCTCGCTGCTCGCGGGCTTGCATTTACCCACGTCGGACATAGACTTTGTTATTTACGGGACGGAGAACCATCGCAGGGCGAGAGAGCTTCTTGCGGAGCTCATTGAAAATGAGAACTCTGGCATACGAGAGCTTAACATTGAGGAATGGCGTCAGGCGTATGAGAAGCGCTTTCCCGGTCACAAAACGCTGAGCTTTGAGGATTTCCTATGGCATGAGCGGCGGAAGTTTCACAAGGCTAGCGTGGCTGGCACCGCCTTCGACCTGCTGCTGGTGCGGGAGAGGTGCGCTGTGAGCTGGGGAGAGGAGAGCTACACCCGCCTCGGCCTCACTACGGTGAGCTGCGTTGTGGAGGACGCCTCCCTCGCATTTGACTACCCGGCTCGCTACGCTGTGAGCTGCGACGATGCTGGCATTGAAGAAATTGTAGCTTACACTCACACCTACGCGGGGCAGGCGATGGAGGGGGAGCGCATCCTGGCGAGGGGCTACCTGGAGGAGGTAAGATCGCGGAGGAGAAGCTACCTGCGCCTCGTCGTTGGCACAACGCGTGAGGCTGCGGGGGAGTACATCAAGGTTATAAACGCGCCTCCAGCCAGGCGATAACCTTCTTCCTGAGCTCAGGTGAAGCGCTAAGCATCTCTGTGCCGTGCCCTGCATTGCTAAGCCTCTCAAACACCTTCTCGCCTTTTACAAGGGAGTATAGCTGCTCAGCCGACGAGAAGGCGTAGGCATCTTCTTCGCTGGCGGCGAAGAGGACAGAGCGCGAATACCGCGCTGCTGCGTCGTCAGTAACCACACCGCGGTAGTTCAGGCCAGGAGATAGGAGCACCACGGTCTTAATTTCGCTATCTTCCGCAGCGTAGCGCAGGGCTATGTTCGCACCTATGCTTGCCCCTACTATGCCTATCCTGCCCGGCTTTACCCCCATGCCAAGGAGGTACTCCTTCGCCGCTTTCACGTCCAGAACCATGGTGTTGAAATCGCTTGCAGAAAAGCTCCGCCAGTCTCCTGAGCTGCTTCCATGTCCGCGGAGGTCAATCGCTATAACAGAAAAGCCGCGCTTCTGAAGCTCCTGTGCAAAGGCAGTGTAATCCCCGCGGTTCCTCCCCAGCATGTGGAGCAGTATAACCCCTCGCTCTCCTCCAGGATAGTAGGTGGCAGCTATCTTGGCTCCATCTTCTGTGGCCAGGGTAACCTCCTCTTTCACGCCGCCACCTGTACATGCAGTGAGGAGGAGAAGCACCGCAATGAGCAAAAACCACCTCATACGTAAACATTGCCCTAGGAACATAATAAAATTAGCGCTGGCTCTCAAGCTTCTCAATCAGTGAGCGCAGGTAGGCGATGCCCTCCTCCAGAAGCTTCTCCCCTTTCTCGGTAATGCGGTAGTACTTCTTGTTTTCGCTTCGCCTCGCCTCAACGTAGCCCTCGCTTTCCAGGCGATAAAGCACAACATAAGGCGTTACCAGCGCCGGTGAGATTCCAAACCTCTCCTTAAGCAGAGGCTTTATCTCATAAGCATAAAGCTCCCGCTCCTTCAGGAGCCGGAGTATGTAGAGCCAGAGCACTTCCTTTGTTGTCTTATCTCTCAGACGGCGCAGAGGCATGAGTAACTATTGACACGGGGCTATAAATTTGTATCCACATCTTTTGGTAGCCTGACGTAGAATACACAACCCCTTGGTGAGTTGTCTTCCACCCACACCTCGCCTCGGTGAAGCTCTACGATGCGCTTTACTATGGCTAAGCCTAAGCCTGTGCCCCTAACCCCCCGCTTCTCCTTCCTTGTGAATCTCTCAAAAACCGCCTTTTTGAACTCATCGGGTATCCCAGGGCCAAAATCTTTAACCGCAACTAAGTAGCTATTACCTTTATCCCTGACCTCTATCACTACCTTTTTGCCATCGCTGGCGTACTTGGCGGCATTAGTAAGAAGGTTGAGGAACACATGCTCTATTATCGTCGAAGCCTTTATTGGCAGTTCTTTTTTAAAATTGAGCTCTACATTCATGCCTTTCTCTTCAAGCAGGGGCTTAGTTTCAGCCACGGCGCGCTGTATTACTTCGGCGAGGTTGAGCGGCGTGAACTCTAAGCTTTTACTTGAATCAAGTTTTGCCAGTATAGAGGCGTCCTCAACTATTTGAATTAATCTATCAACGCTCCGCTTTATTGCCTCGAGGTCTTCTTTCTCTTCCTCAGTATGCGCCTCCTCTTCCAGAAGCTCTACGAAGTTCTTTGCAACGCCCGCAGGGTTAAGTATGTCGTGGCGCAATATATCAAGGAAAAGGTCCTTCATCCGGTTGCTCTGCTCTAGCTGTGCCGCGTAGCTGCGCAGCTTCTTCTCTGCAAGCACCCTCTCCGTGACGTCACGATAAAGCTCAATTATCTGTTCCACCTCACCCTCGCCGTTGAACACCGGGTAGGCAAACACCTCAAAGTATCTCATTTTTCCCTCTGCATCCTCCACTTCCATCAGGAGGCTCACCGGCGCGCGGGTGGTTATCACTTCCTCCATGAGACAGGAACCGTGGGTGGCACAGATGTTTATCTTGTCCCTAGGGATGTCGCTGCAAGTCTTCCCTATGAGCTCTTCACGGCTGAGCCCTATTAGCCTCTCAAAGGTCCTGTTCACCTCTCTTATTTTGAACTCCATGTCTATCGCTACAAGTGCCTCCTGAATGCTGTCCATCAGGAGTCGCAGGTAATCCTTTGTCTTTTCAATCTCTCTGGTTCGCTCCTCAACCTTTCTCTCCAGATTTTCCGCATACTCTCGAAGCTTTTCATGCAACTCCTTCTGCTCCCTGAAGCTGTATTCGCTGAGATGCATCACTATCAGCACAAAGATTGCGCCAAGGAGGAAGATCAGTGCCCCAATAAAAGTTTCACTGATGTACTCCAAGCCCATGACAACCTCATGGAGGTAAAGGACATAGCTGAGCAGAAAAAGCACTATAAGAATCCCGGCTGCCTTCCATAACTTTTCGTATCGGCTTTCCTTGAGGTGGCCGGGTATTCGGGCATACTTCATCGCTGCTGCTACCATGAACAGAGTGCCCGATACGACAAGCAGCAGGGGTAGGAGTTCTACGCTCATCCTAGCAGTTAGCTGTAGGTTGTCGATATATAAGCACTATTTTATAATCATAAAATACTTATACTATTTTACATATATAAAGTACTGGTGAGCACATGGGAAAGGTGAGAGTAGCTATAATCGGCGTAGGCAACTGCGCCTCGTCGCTGGTGCAGGGAGTGGAGTACTATAAGAACGCTAATGAAGACGAGAACATCCCTGGCTTGATGCACGTAAAGCTGGGTGACTATCACATCCGTGACATAGAATTCACCGCAGCCTTTGACATAGATAAGAACAAGGTGGGCAAGGATTTGAGCGAGGCGATTTTTGCCGAGCCGAATAACACTATAAAGTTCGCCGACGTACCCAACTTGGGCGTGGAAGTTATGCGGGGCATGACTCACGACGGTGTGGGGAAGTATTTAAGCGAGAAGATAGAGAAGCATCCCTCGCCCACCGTCGACGTAGCTGGTGTACTTGAGGAAACCAACACAGACGTGGTTGTGAATTACCTCCCTGTGGGCAGCGAGTTCGCCACAAAGTGGTATGTAGAGCAGGCGCTAAAGGCGGGTTGCGCCTTTGTGAACTGCATTCCCGTATTTATAGCGCGAGAGCAGCGATGGCAGGAGGTTTTTAAGAAAGCGGGGGTGCCCATAATAGGCGATGACATCAAGAGTCAGGTCGGCGCCACCATAGTGCACCGCACCCTTGCGAACCTCTTCAAGGCGCGTGGAGTTAAGCTTGAGCGCACCATGCAGCTCAACGTGGGAGGCAACACCGACTTCTACAACATGCTGGAGCGTGAGCGCTTGGAGAGCAAGAAGATTTCAAAAACCAGCGCGGTTACGTCAATGCTGGACTACGACATAGGCGAAGACAATGTGCACATTGGTCCGAGTGACTACGTTGCATGGCTAACCGACAGAAAATGGGCATACATCCGCTTAGAGGGGCGAAGCTTCGGCGACGTACCGCTCAACATAGAGCTGAAGCTTGAGGTGTGGGACTCCCCTAATAGCGCGGGCGTTGTGATAGACGCTGTAAGGTGTGCGAAGATTGCACTTGACAGAGGCGAAGCGGGAGCGCTTGAAGCGCCTTCAGCTTACTTCATGAAGTCCCCGCCTGCTCAGTATCCTGACGACGTAGCCAGAGAGATGGTAGAATCATGGATTCGCGGCGCATAGCTATATAACATTTAAAGAGCGAAGCACCACGCTCAGGATGATAATTACAACCAGGATGTACAGCACCTTGCGCGTGTCTAAGCTGGAGAAGAACTCCCTCAGCTTGGAAGCTATGCCTTTCTCAGGTGCTCTGCCCGCGAGTTGCTTGTACTCTGCCTTGAAAGGTTCGTATATCCACTTCTCTGGCTCCTTGCCTCGCGACTCCTTGTACACCACCAAGCCAGGGCACGCGTGGTTCTCAGGCAAGCGATGCTCTGCACAGAACTTGCCGCCGCAGAACTTGCAGGTGAATGGCATACTCTCACTGGCGCCGCAGTAGCTGCACTTTGCCACTACCTACGCCTCCTCTCCAGCTCTGCATATACTTCTGAAAGCTCGACACCTTTTGCGGCGAGGAGCACCATGAGGTGGAAGATCAGGTCTGCGCTCTCATAGATGAGCTCCTCTTTTCCGCCGCTTTTTGAGGCGAGGATTACTTCTATCGCCTCTTCGCCCACCTTTTCCAGAATCTTATCCTCACCCTTGGCAAAGAGCGAGGCTACATAGCTTTCAGGCGGGGGATTTTCCTTTCTCTGCTTTATGACCTCAAATACCTCGTCAAGCACAGAACAGCTCATTTTCGCTTTCCTCCGACTATGTCTGCGACGATTCCATGTTCTGTCTCCTCGGCGATTTTGATGTCGTCTATGCTCCGCAACCCCTGCGCTCGAGCGGTGCGCTCCAGCCCGAGCTCAATATCGCGGCTGAGCACTATTATGTACGCGTCTATCTCCTCTATGCCCAGCTTTTTCGCCGCAAGGGCGCGGTGATGTCCATCCACGAGTATAAGGCGCTCGCCGGTCTTTATCACCACCACGGGCTCAGCTAAACCCCGCTTCAGCTCATACTCGCGTCCGCGAAACTCGTCAGGGTGAACCTTCGCCTGCGTTGGAATAAGCTCAGAAATTTTCACCCTTCCCAGGCGCACTATGCTTTTAACTCCGTAGAGCTTTTCCAGCGAATCCTGAAGCTTCTTCACCTTTCCAGGGGTTGCCCGCTCGATGTGGGAGCGTATTACGTCGGTTATTGTTACTATGCCTATAAGCTTCATTTCGCGGTCGACCACAGGCAGGCGGGAAAAGCCTCGCCTGAACATAACCCGGGCTGCGTCTATAAGCCTGGTATCCGGAAAAGTTACGGTCACGTCTTTTGTCATTACATCGCGCACGTACTTGCCCCCTTCGCGGAGCACCATATCGCGAGTGGTGATGATTCCTATGATGTTTCCATTCTCCACCACGGGGAAGCCGTCGTGATTTGTCTCCCGCATCAGCTTTTTAACCTCTTCCAGCGTCTGGTCTGGTGAAACGGTGATAACATTGGTGGACATGTAATCTTTTACCTTCTGGTTGGCGCTCATCGGTACTTAAATTAACCTGGCTCAACATAAGTGTTTCCATGGCGAAGCGCATCCTCGACGAGCTGAAGTGGCATCCTGCGAAGAGTTTAAGTGAGGTGGAGATTACCTATGTGCACCGCTCGCCGAGAGGGGATGAGGTTACCATTTCAGGCGAGGAGATAATTGCTCTGGAGAAGAGCTTCTTCGTAGTGCACCGCGGTGGGCAAGAAACCAGAATACCCTACCACCGGATTAAAGAGATACGCCGTGGCGATGAGGTGCTTTACCGGAAGCGGGGCTAAGCGTACCACTCCAGACTCTCCGCAACGTAGTCTATAAAGCTGGCGAAAACCTCCTTCACCTCCCCGCTGAGCGAGGTTTTTTCTATTTCCGCCTTCGCCCTTGCGGCATGCTGCCGCGCGATGCGCTTTGCTTCATCGAGGGCGCCGCAGCTTCGCACGAGTTCTTTAACCCTCTCAACCTCCGCTTCTCCAGCGCTTCGCGAGGCGAGTATTCTGCGAAGCTCCTCCCGTTCTTCACCCTCTGCAAGCTTCATGGCTAAGGCGATGTGCAGGGGCTTCTTCCCCCGGAGCACATCTCTTCCCGGCTCGCGTCCATACTGCTCCCTCGTGGCGAAGGTGCCAATGATGTCGTCCTGTATATCGAAGGCATAGCCTATCTCAGCGCCTGCCTTCTCCAGATGTTCGCGCTCTTCTTTCCCTGCCTCCGCAAGAGCAGCGCCGGCGAGCAGCGTCAGCCTGAACAGTGAGGGTGCGCGCCTGCTCGCCATGGCATACCACTCCTCCACACTCGGTTCTACGTGCTCAAAGTACGCATCAAGCACCTGGCTTTCGTTAACCTCGCGATAAGCGCGCGCAAACAGGCGGCGAAGCTCCTCCGATTTTGGGATATCTTCAAGTGCTTCAAGCGCCATTGCGTAGAGCATGTTGCCCGCGAATATCGCCGCTGCCTCGCCGAAGCCCTCGCCCAGGTCAAAGAGGCGGTGAAAAGCCCTGCCCCCGCGGCGCTCCTCGTCTCTATCCACAAGGTCGTCGTGAACTAGTATCGCATGGCGGTATAACTCAAGCGCCAACCCGAGCGTCCTGGCATATGCATCCATCTCACCCTTAAAACCAGTGTAAACAAGAAGCGCACTCGTGGTCGCGAGCCGCCTCCCCTTCCTGAGCACATACCCCTCCAGATTTTCGTACACCCTGCCCATAAAGGGGTGGTACCTTGTCGCCTCCTCCCTTGCGCGGGAAAAGTACCGCCTTACCTCGCTTTCAATTAAAGCATCGTACTCGTCCAGTATCTCATCGCTCATCTCCACTACCTCAGCCTTACCTCTTCGAAGTACACCCTTCCAGAGGCTACAATCTCTTTAATCCTGCCCTGCCTCCTCGAAAGTTTTGAATTTGCTGACTTGAACTCTATGAAAATTATCCTGTCATCCTCGAATTGTACACCATCGATGGGCGTGCCCAGAAACCGGAAGTTCTCGGGGTTGTAGGGATACTCCTTGAGAAAGGGCAGAAACTGCTCGTATATCCTGCCGTGTCGCGAAGCCAAGCTCTTGCGCAGTGAAAGCTCTCGCCTCGCTGCGCTGCGATAGTGCAGCAGAAGCAGAAGCTCAATCAAGGCTATGACTGCGAGCAGCGTGGTGATGTCCATGCGAGAGTCTTAGCATTCGCCGGTGTAATATACTTTCCGGGAGGGCTACACCACACCCAGCCGCAGAATCCTTATTCCAAGTATCACAAGAATTAAGCCTGAGATTCTCCTGAGAACTTTTGGATTTGAATATCTATTGAGGAGAATTCCGCCCAGGAGGGTGGAAAGGAAGCCAGCCACGACTGAAAGGAGCACGGGCAATAGCGTGCGGTGCTCAATTCCTATATTCACCTCGTTGGGGGTGTGGAGCAGGGAGTAAATTAAAGCGATCGCAAACCCAACCTTCACAACCTCTCCGGGTCTTATACCTGCGCTTATTCCGAGGAACTCCAGCCCGAGGGTTATTAACAGCAGCGCAGAGAAGAGGTAGAAGTGGGGAAATAGGGCGTTTCTCATAATCTCCGCGAAAGCCGCCGTTAGCAGCGACAGCACGGCTACTGCGAGATAGACCAGAGATACTGCATAAAACTTCCTCTTCAGGGTGGCGGCAATGCTTATGCAGCCCGCACCGGAGAATACTGTAACTCCGAAAACTAATGCCAGCTTTAAGTCAGCTATGATGCCTGTGGTAAGAGCGGCGAGGAGCACCCCATCGAATACCGGGGATGCGGCTATGAGGAAAAGCCTGTAAAGTCCCGCTGATCACCTTCCAGTGTGGCTATTGAAAGTCCAGCTGACCACCCACCATAATGCACCCCGAGTTAAGCTTCTGGTTTTAAATAATCCTCTAATGGCAGGATGAGCATCCACTGCCGCAGGCGCTCTCCGCGTAGGGGTTGTGAATCGCAAATCCAGCGCCGTAAGGGGTTTCCACGTAGTCTATTTCTGAATCTGCGAGGTAGGCCTCAACAGCCTCGCTTATGAATATCCTTATCCCGTTGCTTTCTATCTCCTTCTCGTCCTCTTCTGCTTCCTTGGCGAGGCTCAAGCCATAGCTCGGGCCACTGCAGCCTACGCCGGTGATGTATATCTTAATTCCGTAGTCTTCCTTGCCCTCTTCCTTGAGAATCTTCTTCAGTTCTTCGGCAGCTCTTTCGGTTATCTTCACCATTTTACCACCTTTCTCCTTCGCCCATGCATTGCCATCTTAAAGGATTATAAAAAATTGTTCTTCTTGATACCCTCGCCGCTCGCTAAGAGGAAGATGCACCTTACCAAAGAGGAGGAGCGCCTTCTAGCAGGCGAAGGCGGTGAAGCGTTGAGAAAGGCGATGGAGATTCTCCTTACTTTGGGGGAGATGAACAACGCAGAGAGGCTCATACCCATAACCAGCGCTCAGGTCTCAGGGGTTTCCTACAAAACCATAGGCGACGCCGGCTTAGAGTTTCTGCGCGATATGGCAGAGAGCGGAGCTAAGGTTAAGGTGCTCACGACGCTCAACCCGGCAGGTGCCCCGGTGGAGGCGGCTCACGAACTCGGCTTTCCAGAGGAGTTTATCAGAAAGCAGAGGGAGATTCTTCGCGCGTATGAAAGCATGGGGATACTCGTCTCCTGCACCTGCACCCCCTACTATGTGGGCAACCTGCCGCGCTTTGGTGAGCACATCGCCTGGGCGGAGTCGAGCAGTGTTATCTACGCCAACTCTGTAATAGGCGCGCGCACCAACCGCGAGAGCGCCATCTCAGCGCTGGCGGCGGCGCTTGTGGGCAAGGTACCCGAATACGGGCTTCATCTCTCTGAAAACAGACAGGGAAGCTTCAGGGTGGAGATAAAAACAAAGCTTGAAAGCAGTACCGACTACGCAGCTCTGGGCTACTACGTGGGAAGGAATTACAAGGGCATACCAGTCTTCGCGGGAGCTTCACCGCAGGGCGAGGATTTAAAAGCCCTCGGCGCTGCCCTTGCTACTGGCGCAATTTCTATGTTCCACTTCGCAGGGGCTACGCCGGAGTATCGCGAGGAGAAGCTCGAGAAGATAGAGGTGGGTGAGGAGGAGCTTCGCGAGGCGTGGGAAGAGCTCAACACCTGCGAGGAGCCGGATATAGTAACCATAGGCTGTCCTCACGCGAGTTTGAAAGAGGTGCTCGCCGTAGCAAAGCTTAACCCTCGCAGAGAGGTGTGGATTTTCACCTCGAGGCAAGTGAAGGAGCTTGCTGAACGCTACATCAAAAATGAGAATATTAAGATCATCGCCGATACCTGCATGGTGGTTGCTCCCTTAGAAGAGCTGGGCATCAAATGCATAGGCGTCAACTCCGCCAAGGCCGCCTTCTATTCGGCCAACCTCTCAAAAATAAGCGTGAGATTCGACTCCATTGAGAATCTCTTGAGAGAGGAGTAAATGGCTTGCTCGGGGTTAGCGGCGAAGTAAAAGAGGTGCGCCCCGCAGGAGCAGTCGCTGGAGCCGAAGCCGAGCACAGGTACCTGTGCCCCCTGAAGGTTGCGAAGCACCTGTGCGAGAGCGCACTCACACTTATTCTCAGAGATTATGCTGAACACGGCAATCAACGTCGCAACCTCGAGGAGGTAGTCTATGTGCCAGTGCTTGCGCTTCTCACCGCGAAGATGCCTGGCAATGCGCTTTTCCAGGCTGAGCATGGCTGAGCCCACATACGCGTAGTATCCCGGAGTAAAGTGAAAGCTTCCCAGCCTACCTACCACTATTCTCTCGGCATGCCTGAGCCTGAGCAGGAGCACATAGCAGCCCTTCATAACAACTTCACTTATAATCTAAAATATTAAGATTTATACCTGTGGTATTTCAGCTTTTTAAAAAATGGTTTCGCGATTTATAGAAGTAAAAGTTATATACTTTAAAAACCAAGAGTGGAATGAAAAGTACCTATAAATTATATCTAATTAAGTTATGGATGTTTAGGAAGCGGTTTCATGAGCGTGGTGTGAGGTGTGCATATGGTAAAGGAGCACCTAAATTTAGATGAAAAGGACAGAGAAATTATTTCATTACTGGAGGAGAATCCTGAGCTCTCCCAGAGCGAGATTGCGGAGAGGGTTGGTATATCCCAGCCCAGCGTAGGGGTAAGGCTAAGAAAGCTGAAGAACAAGGGTGTAGTCTCCTTCTTAATAGGGATGAACTTCAAGCGCGTTGGGCTGTACTTAGCTAAGGTTGACGTGTGTGCAAAGAATACAGTGGAGATTTTGGATAGCTTCAAGGGGTGCCCATACTTCCTTAATGGTCTTATCGTCTCAGGCAGGAACAACCTTTGCCTATTTCTTGTGAGTGAGGACATCTCAACCATTGAAGCGATTGTGGACAAGCACCTGCGGGCAAATCCGAATGTAAGCAACGTGGAGATGAACGTGGTTATAACGCCCAGCGATGATCTGATATTTCCCGTGAAGATGAAGTTCGAAAGGCAGGAGTTTCCGCCTTGCGGCTCCACAGGTGAATGCCACGATTGCGCCTTTTACGAGTCGGAGCGCTGCCTGGGGTGTCCGATTACCGGGCACTATCGGGGCAAGTTCTGGTAGTGTAGTTTGGCGTCGCAGGGCACGAAGCGGGAGATTATCTCCTGCGTTTTTTCAGCACTCTGCCTGAGATAATCCCGCTCAATTCCCTTTACGCCGCACAGCACCACCGTCGCCGCTCTTGTTGCGGCGGTTATCTTGGTGGCGTCAGCATCGCGGTATG
This sequence comes from Candidatus Pyrohabitans jungbluthii, assembly GCA_002010065.2. GTDB lineage: Archaea > Hydrothermarchaeota > Hydrothermarchaeia > Hydrothermarchaeales > BMS3B > Pyrohabitans > Pyrohabitans jungbluthii. The sequence goes on from MTMD02000005.1 coordinate 78,808, forward strand.
GGTAAATGGAGAGTATCTTCTCCTCGTCGCTTAGTACTATTTCACCTTTGGTGACAAGCTCCTTTCCGCCTATTCCGACGAAGCTTTCGCCATTGGAGGTTCTTATAATGAGCTCACCTTTAACCTTACCCGCGTCGTACGCGCCCATGGGTATTAAGGTGAGCGCCGAGGCGAGGTTGTATGCATCCACGAGGTTGTTTATCTCCGGCAGAGGTTTGCCGGCTAATATTCTACGCACGAGTGCTTCAGAAGCGGGGCGAAGCTTCGTGGGGTCTATGCCTATGCGCCAGTAGAAGTCGCGATACGCTCTTACCACGGGGTTATCCTTCAGCGAGGCAAGGGTGTGCTTCTCTCTGATTTCCTTAAAAACCTCCTCCTTGAAGGCTGCAAACTCCTGCGAGGCGGGCTTAACTTCCAGATTGCTGAGGCGGAGCACCTCGACGCTAATGCCATACTTTTCTTTAAGTTCAGGTGAAATTTGCATAATGCCTCCTCTGGATATGATGGGAAAAAATGGTAGTGCTCCGGTCGGGATTCGAACCCGAGTCGCGGGATCGAGAGTCCCGCATGATTGGCCGGGCTACACTACCGGAGCGAATCATCTACATTACCTGCTTTCACTTGGTAAATATTTCTTGAAGGACAATGTGCGCAATCGCAGGAGGCTTCTCAACAAGCGTTGCGAGGATGCTTGAGCTTCTTTACCACAGAGGCAGCGATGGCTATGGTGCTTTCGCTAGGGATGAGCTCTGCCTAGCCCATGCCCTGCATGCCACCCACTCCAGAGATGCCCAACCCATAGCGGGATGCTCCTCTCTGGTTGTGGTAGCTAATGGCGAGATTTACAATTACCGCGAACTCAGGGAGAGGTTGGCCTCGCATGAGTTTAAAACGCGAAGCGACTGTGAGTCGATTGTGCATGCGGTGGAGGAATACTACAGGGGCAACCTACAGGAAGCGGTGGCGAAAGCTCTTCCCCTTTTAGACGGCGAGTTCACCTTTGCGGTAAGCGATGGCGAGGTTATAGTCTTAGCGAGGGACTTTGCGGGTACTAAGCCGGTGTACTTCTCAAAGCTAAGCTTTGCTTCTGAGAAGAAGGCGCTCTGGGCTATAAGAGAGGAAGCTTTAAGCCTAAACCCGGGTGAGGTTGTCTCCCTAACTAAGCACAGCATGAACCGAAGGCGGGTTAGGAGGTACACGCTTCGCAAAGTTGCTTACCCGGAGGCTGAGCTTGCAGAGGCGCTGGTGAGCGCCGTCAAAAAGCGTGCCAGGCATGTGGAGCGCTTTGGGATACTCTTCTCTGGCGGCGTAGATAGCGCCCTTATCGCATGTATATGCGCAAACCTGGGCTATGAGCCTAAGCTCTACGCCGTTGCTATGCCTGGCTCGCTGGACGAGAAGAGGCTGAAAATAGAGAAATTTCTTGGCTTGGAAGTAGTGTACAGGGAGATTGGGTATGAGGAGGTGGCAAGCGCAATAGACAAGGTGCTCTACGCAATTGAGGAGCCAGATGCGCTTAAGCTGAGCATCGCCATGCCTATTTACTTGGCGGCTGAGCTGGCGAAGGCTAACGGAGAGAAGGTGCTCCTCACCGGGCAGGGTAGTGATGAGCTTTTCGCGGGTTACGCTAAGTATGCTGCGCTTAGCAAGGAGGAGCTAAACTTGGCTCTGCGTAGTGATTTTGAGAACCTGTACAGTGTAAACCTCGAACGGGACGATAAAGCGGCGATGGCAGCGCAGATAGAGCTTCTCCACCCTTACCTTGACCGCCGCGTAGTAGAGGAGGCACTTTCGCTTCCACCGGAGCTGAAGATTGCTCAAGGGATGCGTAAGTATATCCTGCGGAAAGTTGCCAAGAAGCTCGGGCTCCCTGAAACCATAGCAATGCGGGAGAAGAAGGCAGTACAGTACTCCACAGGCGTGGCGAAAGCGCTTAAGAAGTTTGCTCGTGCAGAAGGTAAAAAGCTGGGCGAATACGTGGAGGAGCGCTTCGCAGCCCTCTTTACTACCTCTTAAGTTTGAAGTAAACCCCGCTCTCTTCTCTACGAAGCTTTACCCAGCCTTTCTCCTTCATTTCAAGCAGGCGCCTTGCTACGAAGGTCTTGCTTTCGCCGGTGATTTTCGCTATCTCCTCGATGCTAAGCTCTTTTGGATAGACACTCTCAAGAATGTCCAGAATCAGCTTATCTCCTCTTCGCAATTTTCTCACCAGTTGTCCAGGCTGAGCTGGTTTTTCGCAGCCTTTCTCTTTTTTGCCTGTTTGGCAAAGATTATCTCTCCGTACTTTCCACCCCCGCCCTCTATAATTTCAAAGTCCTGCACCCTGAAGCGGCGAATTAACTCAGCGATACCTTCGCCTCCAACCTTGGCAATCTCCTCCGTATCCACGTCCACAAGCACGCGGATCTCACTCCCGAAGGCGAGCACCAGACTGCGCCACAAGCTCTGAACTCGGGAGGAGTAAACATTGCTCACCTTAAGAGCCTGGGCGATTATCTCCGCGAGGGGGGCGATTCTCAGGTAGGGTGGGCGATGCTCAGGGTGGTGTGGCTTATCCCAGGTGGCGATTTCCCGTATCCTGTCGCGAACGCCCTTCTTGATCCTGCCGCCGCACTGTATGCATCGCCATTTTAGCTTCTCAGCATCCTCAAGCTCGTAATGGGTGTAGCATTTAATGCACGCGGTGCGGTGGTACTTGCCAAGGCGCGGATCGAAGCCCACGTTCAGCACAACGCGATTCCCTTTCTGGCGAAGAAGAGCGCGCTTTATCTCTGTGAAGCTCACTTCGCTGAGCTTGAACCTGTTGAACTCCCTGCCCAGCTTGTTGGGCCACGGCGAGTGGGCGTCGCTGTTGGAGAGGAAGGTTATGTCTTGGAGTTCAGCTATGGTGTCAGCCAGCTCAGTGTCTGCACTCAGCCCCAGCTCAAGGAAGGCTATTTTAGCGCTGCCGTAGCACTCACGAAGAGAATCGTACTCCTTGTAGATGCTCGTCCAGGGCACGAAGGCATGCGAAGGCCCCACAAGACCGCCCACATCGTTGACCATGTCCGCGATTTCCTCGCCCTTAAGCGTCAGATGAGGTCTGCCATCTTTTTCGATGTCCACGGAATACTTCCTGAACCTCCCTCTAAGCTCTTCCGCGGCAGAGAGTGAGGGGAGAATTATAAAGTGGTGTACCCTTCTCGCGTCCTCCACCTCCAGAGTAAGAATGAAGCGCGTGCCCCCGGAGAGAAAGATGCCCTCCTCCACCTCCTCCAGCGAGCGAATCTCATCTAACCACGCAGGGTGGAGGGCATCTCCCGTTCCCACCAGGTGCAGACCTTTGAGGGGTGCCTGCTCCGCTATTGTAGCTATTCGCATATTGCTAGAGGTTGCACCCGAGAAGTGGCTGTGGATGTGGAGGTCGGCATTTATCTCCAAACCATCACCGGAATGTAGTTTATCGTGTGAATACTTAAAGTCTTTGCATAACAAAAGATTCATATTGCAGCTTGAGGTTATTGATTATCAGGAGGATTAAGTGTGAGAAGGTTCATACCCCTCATTTTAGCGTTAGCGCTTTTTCCGGTCGCCTTCGCTGCGCAAACTGTTCAGGACTCTGGAATTATAATGAGCATCGAGGTCGAGTACGACTTTAAAAGCCCGGAGCACAGCATAGTTACCTTCACCTATAAATTTACGAACCCGGAAAAGGAGGCAATCCCCCTAGACTATGCCTCCAGCTTCACCTTCTTCCGTGAGGGCTCCGAGATACTGGAGGTATACGACATCCCCAAGGGGAGCATTCAGTACAAGCTGAGCGAAGATAAAAGAGGGGTCACATTCTTTTTTGCCCGTACTTTTGCTCCTGGTGAGGAGTATGAGATAAAAATAAAGGTAAACTCCCCGGAGACCACCGAGAAGGGTGATGGTGTGTGGAAGTTCAAGGACATCGAGGGCAACTTCTTTGACTGGCCAATCAATGGCATACGCGTTTCCTTTCTCCTCCCCGAGAGTCTGTTCAGAAGCTACAAGATAGTCAGGCTAGACCCGGGCGCCGAGCTGATATATGAAGACCAGAGGAAGGGTGCAGTTTGGGAGCGCAGAATTCTCTACCCAGGTGAGAGCTACCTCACCACAGCCGACTTCGCAGTTACCTGGAATACCCATGCAATTATTTTGACCCTTATCTTTGCAGCCCTTTTGGGCGCGGTTGCATATTTCTTTTATTCGGGTGGCCGCAGGAAGATAGTGATTCGCAGAGGTTTTATAAAGACTCTCCCTAACCATGCCGGCGAGAGTGACATAATAAGCAAGGTGGAGGAATTCATTAAGAGTGCCAAGAGCGAGGTGGCGATAACTTCGCCCTGGATATTCTATGTGGACTGGTTTACCTCAAACATAAAGCAGCTCACAGATCGCGGAGTTAAGGTGAGGATAATAACCTGGCCTTGGTACGAGCGCAGGAAGGTGGGCGGGAGATGGGAGTACATAGAGAATCGAAGGCAGAGCTTCGCCTTGGAGAGGTTTCTGGACATGTTTCCTCCTGGCACTGTGAAGCTGAATGAGAACCTCCACTCCAAGCTTGTCATCGTGGACAGAAAGAAGGTTATCGCTTCCTCAGCCAACCTGACGCAGACGGGCTTCTGGGAGAACTACGAGGCGGGGATATGGATAGAGGATGAGGAGGTGGCAAAGGCAGCGATGGAGTACTTTGAGAAGGTGTGGAACTCGAAGGATAGCGTCACCTTAACTAGGGAGTTTATGAGGGAGAAGGAGGGGAGGAGCTGAATAACGCTTATTTATAATAAAAAGTTTTGAACAATGATAGATAATGGTGAGGGGACTCGAACCCCTTCCTCCTGGTTGACGGCCAGGTATGCTACCCTTACACCACACCCGGAATCAATATGGTTCGAGTCCGAACCGGATTATACAATCCGCATTATTTTTATAAATTCTTTAATTACTAATAATTTAACATCTGTAACAATTTCCATAGTAAGAAGGTGGTGCTCCGGTCGAGCACGCCTGAGCCACCACAAAAGCCTATGTAGTTTTTAATTGCTTTTAATATATATAAACTTAGCGTTGAGTAAGTTAAATGACTTCACCTGATATACTGCTATTTTACCTTTGCGTAAAATTTATATTTAAAAATTTAATTTGTGTTTATGTTTTTCTTTTTCTATAATTTAAATACCAATTAGCAATATTAGCAATAATTCCTAATATTGATACACCTATAGCAATTTTTGATAAAAAAGATGCCTCTGCGCTAGATGCTTTTATTGCTTTTAATTGTTTTTCGAGCAGAGAAATTTGTTTTTTACTGGAATTTACTTGTTCCTGAAGAAGATTAATTTGAGTTCTACTATTATTTACCTGTACATTTAGTAATTCTAATTGTTCTCGCATTTTATCTAGTTTTGATTGTTCAATTATCAGTCGTTGTTTTTCGATTTCTGGTACAACACTAATAGTCACTTCATTATTTTTAGTTGGGGTTATATAACCCAAAGTTACAAATTCACCTTCAGAACGTGAAAAACTTTGCAATTCTATTTTAACTACCTTAATTGTGTATTGACCCACTTTTGAAATCGAAAAATCAATCCAATTACCATCTTTATAGTGCCACGTTGAATATGCATAAAATTTTTTCCTTTCACCTACTTTTATTTCATATATCTCAGTAAGAGAACCCATATGAGAAGTAATAAATTTATCAATAACATAACCGTCAGAGTCAATTAAATACGCTGTAGCAATGAGCTCACTTACAAAGAAACTAGACCCGCCTACATTCTCAATTTCTGCATTTATTCTAATTTTTTCATTCGGAGAATATATATTAGAGTCTGTCCAAATTCGCGCTAATCTTAGTGAATTTATTTCTGAAGAAAATACATTTGAACTACATATTGTGAGGATTACAATCAAAGCAAATATTCGTTTCAGCATAGAATTTGATAAGGCTGTAAATTTAATAAACTTTATGGTTTTGGGATAGCACAGTTTTTGAGAGGTAGAGAAAACCATAACAATAATATAAATATGATAAAGATAGGAAATGAACGATAAGTTTAATATCATAGTGAATTGGATAATAAGAAATTCGGGGGATAAAAGATGATTAATTTGGGGCTCTCTGCAAAATCTATCCATTCCATTCTTCAGAGAATGGATTGGGTTAAGATTTATAAAGAAGAGTTAATTATTCGTCTATTAGGCTTGGAAGAAGTAAAAAATGCCTTTCCTGAAAGAAGATTTATTAACCTAATAAAGCCACAATTGGATATAATCTTCCCAAAAGAATTCTCAAAAAAGTCCAAGATAATGGATATTAGAGAATCAATTCGAAGATGGATGATAATTGCCAATCTTAAATCTTTCTCACTAATTAAAATTCTAGATCAAATACCAAAAGAATTATCAGAGTCAGCAGAAATATGTAGTAAATATTCAGATATTCCAATTGGGCCATTAGATTCGGAAACTGTTAGGCAAATGACACATGAAAAATTGAAAAAATGGCGAGAAGGTAACATTGCCTTATTTTATACCGGAGTGTCTATAACAAATTTATTAGGTATATTCGTATCCGAACTATTTTTTACAATTGAGGCAATGTGTAGAGCGATCTGTATTGGTAGTTGTCTCAATTTTGCTGTTAAATCAATCTTACCAGATATTACAATTCAGCATAACGAAATATTTAAAACTCTAAAATGGTTGGCCGATAATGAAAAAAACAGTGTAAATTGTAAACTATGCCCCATTAATAATGAATGTAATATCAATGCTTATTCAAAAATAGCGGAAATATACGAATTATTTTATCATATGAGAGCTATAAAAGATTATAGGGCTGAATTTTATTTCAATACTGAATTTAAAGAATTTTTGTTAAATGAATATATGATTCAGAGTTTTAAAGCAGCTTGTATCATTGATAACATTATGAACAAATTATTCCTAAATTATCTTACATCTCCATTATCTTTAGCAGCACAAAAAAGAAGAAATATCAAAGATCTTATCAAAATCAAAAAGAAATTATAATATCCATATTTAGTCGACCATTTAAAGGTGAGGTAGATGGAGGAAATAATTCGTAAAATTCTTAAAGATTTTGTACCATATGAGCCAGAATCAGATTGTCTCTCCAAGTTTGTTAATATTTTGCTCCGGTCGGGATTCAGAACGCAACTGCAGTCAGTTGCATCAACATATTGTGGTATCTTACGATACCACCATGCTCCCACCGCATTTGCCATTATTTCCCTGTCGGGGCGGGGTATACCTAAGGGGAGGGGTATTCCCCTCCCCTGGCAATGCTCCGGTCGGGATTCGAACCCGAGTCGCCGGCTCGAAAGGCCGGCATGATTGG
>MTMD02000006.1 GCA_002010065.2 Candidatus Pyrohabitans jungbluthii
TTTATCATCACGTTTAGGCCAAGCTTTACGTTGTCGCCTATAACAGCGCCCATCTTTCGCCTGCCAGTATCTACGAGCTCGCCCTTTATGCGCATCTTCACATTTGCATTGTCCAGGCGGAGGTTACCCACCTTTGCTCCAGCACCGAAGTTGCAGTTCCTTCCAATGATGGAGTCGCCCACGTAGCTTAAATGCGCTATGTGCGTGCCGTCCATAATTATTGAGTTCTTAACTTCCACCGCGTTGCCCAGCCTGCACCCATCGCCTATTGCAGTGAAGCTACGAAGGTAGGTGTTTGGGCCGATGACGCTCCCTCTGCCTATGTAGGCCGGGCCTTCGATGTAGCTCCCTGACTTTATCACTGCGCCCTCGGCAAGGTAAACCCTGCCCTTAATGCTCACCCTCCCCTCCACTTCCCCAGCGATGCAATGAGGCATCTCCTCAAGCAGAGCCTTACTCGCCTCGAGGTAGTTCCAGGGCGTGCCTATATCCAGCCACCTTCCATGTATCTCAACACCTCTTACCTCGCCCTTGCGGAGGAGCAGCTCCAGCGTAGACGTAATCTCGTACTCTCCGCGTGGCGAGAGAGGGGTTCTTTCAATAGCCTCAAAGACCTCTGGGGAGAATGCATAGATGCCCGCGTTAATCAGATTGCTCTCAGGTTTAGATGGCTTCTCCACTATCTTCTCAACTCTGCCAGCTTTGCCAAGCGTTACCACGCCGTAGCCTCGAGCATCGCTTACACGGCGACATGCTATAGTGGCGGCGCCTTGATGCTCAGCAATAAGCTTAGCTATATCTTCGCTGCTCACTAGGGTATCGCCATTGAGCACCAGAAAATCTTCATCAAAGCTTGCCTGGGCAATTGCATGAGCCGTACCGAGGCGTTCCTCTTGCACGAGGTAATCGATGCTCACCCCCAGCGCAGAGCCATCGCCGAAGTGGCTACGTATGGCATCGCCCAGGTAGCCGATAACTATGGTAATCTCTTTAATTCCCGCCTCCTTCACCGCCTCCACCACATGCTGCAGCAGGGGTTTGCCCACCAGGGGTAGCATCGCCTTAGGTTGGGTCTCGGTCAGTGGCTCAAGGCGCTCCCCTTTGCCCGCCGCTAAAATTAAAGCACGCATTCTAAGCACCAAACTTCTCACTCTTATTCAGGAGGTCAAGCAGTATGGGCATTAAGTCCATGCCCCGGATGCGATTTAGCCCGCCTTTTGCGCACGCTCGTTCGCTGAAGGCAGCGACCTCGTCAGTTCTCACCTCTGGGCCTGCGATTAGTATGGGCACAGTATCGCCGGTGTGGTCGCCCACGCTGCATGGTGTGGTGTGGTCTGACATCACCACAATGTAGTTCTCCTGCACAAAGTCTAAAAACTCGCCCACCATCGCATCGATCGCCTCAATAACCCTAACTTTCTTCTCTGGCGAGTGGTCGTGCCCCGCTTCATCCGCCTCCTTAATATTCATTAGCAGAAAGTCAACCTCTTCCAGAGCGAGAAGCGCCTGCTTTGCTCGAGCGATGTAATCTTTTTCCGCCTCTATCACCTTCATCCCGGCTAAGCGGGCAATGCCCTTAATAATAGCTGTCGTCGCTATGCAGGCGCCACTCAGGCGGTAGCGCTGGGAGAAGCTCTCCAGCTTTGGCACTACTCCAGCGCCTCGCGCGAGAAGGTAGTTTGCCGGTGGGAGGTTTTCAGCCCTGCGCCTTGCATTAACCTCATGCATCTCCAGAATCTCATGCGCACGCCTTGAAAACTCCTCCAGAAGCTGGGCAGTGCGTCTCGCCTCGGCGCTGTCATCGAGAGGCTGCGCAGGGTGCACCTTTACCTCAGTGGCATGCGGGTCAGTGTCGCTCACCCTGTAGCTGAGTCCTTCGCCTCGAAACACCAGGGCACAGCGGTACGCCAGCGAGGCAAGCTTAATCTCTACCCCTGGCAGGCGGATGTTGCGTAGGGCATCGACAAGCGCAGAGGTATCTTCTATCCTCCCAGCGCGCCTGTCCTTGACCACAAGGTTCTCGTCGACGGTGGCGAAGTTGCACCTGAAAGCGACGTCACCCTCGCGTAGCTCAATTCCCATGCCCGCGGCCTCAAAAGGTCCACGTCCAGTGTAAACCTCACATGGGTCATAGCCAAGGATAGCCAGGTGCGATGTATCGCTTCCAGCTCTAATCCCTGGCGCAACTGGGTCAACTATGCCCGTTATTCCCATCGCTGCAAGCGCATCCAGGTTGGGTGTATCTGCAGCCTCCAGTGGAGTTTTTCCCCCAAACGCCTTCACAGGTCGATCCGCTAAACCGTCGCACACAACAACAAGCGCCTTCATAGCACGCCCTCGCCATGCATTTGCTTAGCAAAGATTTAAAACTTTTGGAATGGTGGAAAATAAAAGAAGTATAAGATTGAAGAGACTAAACCTCCTTGAGCTTCTCAAGGATTATCGCTGGCCTTATGTGGGTTATTCCTTCGAGCTTTCCTATCTTCTCAGATATAAGAGAAGAAAGCTCTTTGCCATTCTTGGTCCAAACCTCAGCCATAATCATGTGGTCACCTGTTGAGGTTGCGACGAAGCGCACCTCCTCAAACTCAGTGAGCTTCTCAGCCACGCTGAGAAACATGTCCGGATTTGTGTTTATACCCACAAGGGCGACGGTAGAAAAGCCCATTTTGGCAGGGTCTACAACTATGGTATAACCCTTTATAACCCCCATCTTTTCAAGGGCGTCAACGCGCTTTCTCACCGTTGCCTCGCTTACATGAAGCTTCCTGGCTATCTCAGTAAAGGGCGTGCGAGCGTCTCTGCGCAGAATCTCTATTATTTTAAGGTCTTTTTCGTCGAGCATCATATCATCCACCATGTCAATTGTAACGATACGTATAATAATTATAACGAAATTAGATATTTTTAGACTGAATTAAGTTGTGCATATCTTATATAAGTAAGTTCGAAATTCGTATTATATTGTTATTATCGTTGCGAACTCCACACCAAAATTTTATATACCTGGCACATATAATAACGAAATACATAATAAAAAGTGAGGTGATGTGTATTGGCAGAGTGGAAATGTAGTGAGTGTGGATTTACCAAGTCTTCGAGGTGCAAACCTCGAAAGTGTCCGGAGTGTGGAGCCTCGGGCAAATTTGTAAAAGCTGAATAGGGAGGTAGAAAATATGGGAAAGACAGAAGAAAATCTTGCAAAAGCGTTCGCGGGCGAGAGCCAGGCAAACCGCCGCTACCTCGCCTTTGCGAAGAAGGCAGAGGAAGACGGCTACCCCAACGTAGCCAGGCTTTTCAGGGCCGCCGCAGAAAGCGAGACCATACATGCTCTGAACCACCTCAAGGTCATGGGCGGCGTTAAATCCACTGTAGAAAACCTCAAGGCTGCCTATGAGGGTGAGACCTACGAGAAGACTGAGATGTACCCTGAGTTCATAAACACAGCCAAAGAAGAGGGCAACGCTGAGGCGGAGAGAACATTCACCTGGGCGATCAAGGCGGAGGAGGTTCACGCAGAGCTTTACACCAAGGCAATGGAGGCTGTGAAGGCAGGCAAAGATGCGGAGCTTGGTTCGCTTCAGGTTTGTCAGGGTTGTGGCTATACTGTTGAAGGAGATGCTCCTGAGCGGTGCCCGGTTTGCGGTGCCCCCAAAGAGAGGTTCAAGGAGGTAGCTTAGGTGTGCGACCCCAGCAAGGGTCCCACCCTCCACATTTTAATCTGCGCTCAGTGTGGTACTGAGAACGAAGCCTTCAGCGATGAGGCGAGAATAAACTGCGAAAGCTGCGGCGTGGAGATAAGCAACCCCTACTACCATGTGCACACCCCTGTAAAGTGTGAAGCAGAAAACTGATTTAGTATTTTTTAATTTTTACAATGAAATGCTCCGTTCGGAGTGTAGCAACAGAAAATTATTAATCAGTGGATAAGCAATTAGTTTAATTTGGGAGGTGTTGAGATGAGGAAGATGACTGAAGAGGACATCAAGGCAGCTTTTGCTGGCGAGAGCCAGGCGCATATGAGATACCTCATATTTGCGGAGGAGGCAGAGAAAGAGGGCTTCCCGAATATTGCGAAGCTCTTCAGAGCGATAGCGTATGCGGAGCAGGTGCACGCGACAAACCACTTCAAGGCCCTTGGTATGCTGGGGAGTAGCAAGGAGAACCTCGAGGAAGCGACTGCTGGCGAGACATTTGAAGTTGAGGAGATGTACCCTGCCTACAACGCTGTGGCAGAGCTTCAGGGGGAGAATGAAGCGAAGGTGAGTATCCGCTACGCCCTTGAGGCTGAGAAGATTCACTCTGAACTTTACGCTGAGGCGAAGAAGGTTGTGGAGGCGGGAAAAGACATAGAGGTGGAGAAGATCAGCATATGCCCCAAGTGTGGCCACACAGTTATAGGCGAGGCACCAGATTACTGCCCTGTTTGCGGGGCGAAGAAGGAAGAATTTAAGGTATTCTAGGAGGTGAAGGAAATGGCAGATTTTTCCCTTAAAGGAGTGAACAAGCCCAAGGATCCAGAGAATCTTACTGATTTGGAGAAGAAGCACACCCCAGTAATACACGTGCCAGAGGAGATTAAGCCGGGCGAACCCTTCAGCGTCAAGGTCGTTGTAGGAGAGCTGCTCAAGCACCCCAATGAGCTCAGCCACTACATAAACTGGATTGCCCTCTATGACGAGCAATACACTTTCCTGGGAATGGCGACCCTTGCTCCGGCGGTGAGCCACCCCAAAGTTAGGTTCACCATCTCCCTGGACGAGCCCACCACTTTGAGAGCTTTTGCATTCTGCAATCTCCACGGGCTCTGGCAGGGGAAAAAGGAAGTCGAGTTCTAAGGTGAGCGCATGAAGGCGAAGCAGATAAAGCCAGGCATCTACTGGGTTGGTGCCATAGACTGGAATGTCAGAGACTTCCACGGCTACGTCACACCAAGAGGCACAACCTACAACAACTTCCTCATCATGGACAAGAAGATTACACTGATAGACACGGTTAAGTCCGACTTCGCAGATGTGATGTTTGAGCGCATCCGCTGCCTCACCAACCCTGAGAAGATAACCGTAGCCGTGTGCAATCACATTGAGATGGATCACGCTGGCTCCTGGGACAAAGTCATGAAGGTGGCAAAGAAGGCAACGTTGTACACCACAGAGAGGGGGAAGCAGGGTCTTGAAAAGCACTTCGACACTACAGGCTGGGATATCCAGGTGGTTAAGACCGGTGATACGGTTAAAATAGGCGAGAAAACCCTCATGTTCATAGAGACACCTATGCTCCACTGGCCGGATAGCATGATGACCTACATACCTGAGGACAAGCTTCTCATCTCCCAGGACGCCTTTGGTCAGCACTTGGCCCAGGCGGTGCTATTCGACGATCTCGTGCCTCAGGAAACCCTGGAAGATGCGGTCATAGACTACTACGCCAACATCTTAATGCCCTTCGGCAAGCTGATAAAGGCTAAGATTGCGGAGATTCAGAAGCTGAGATTGGAGATAGACATGATTGCCCCCGACCACGGTGTAATCTGGAGGAAGAACCCGCAGAAAGTTATCAACATGTATTTAGACATGGCAAACGGGAAGGCAGAGGAAGGTATTGTTATAGTCTATGACACAATGTGGCACTCCACGGAGAAGATGAGCAGGGCTGTGCTCGACGGCATACTCGATGAAGGTATGTATGCGGAGGTTATAAAGCTCAGGGAGACGCCCATGAGCGTGGCAATAAAGCAGTTCTGGAAGTATCGTGGACTTCTTGTTGGCACACCTACGCTGAATAATGCTATGTTCCCCTCTGTCGCGGAGTTTCTCCAGCATCTCCGTGGTTTGAGACCAGCCAACCGCATAGCCAGCGCCTTCGGTAGCTATGGTTGGGGCGGTGGGGGTGTGAGAGAAGCATTGCAGGTGCTCAAGTCCATGAAGCTGGAGGTGGTTGAGCCAGGGTATGAGGTGAACTACCGCCCGAATAAAGAGGACTACGACGCCGGCTATGATTTTGGCAGACTGTTTGCCCAGAATGTTAGGGAGTACCACAGGAAGTCTGAGTAGGAGGTGGTTCGGTGGCCAAATACAGGTGCACTGTTTGCGGATATGTATATGATGAGGAGAGCGAAGGCAAGCCTTTCAATGACCTTCCCGACGATTGGCACTGTCCTGTGTGCAATGCTCCCAAGGATGCATTTGAGAAGGAGGAGTAAAACCTCCTTTTTAGTTTATTAATGTTTGGGGTAAGGATGCTGAAGCCGAGAGATGAGGTTCCTGGAATAACCTTGGGGAGCCTTGAGGGCAAGGTGAACCTCAGGCAGGCTTCTGAGGGTATAGCGGTTTTCTATTTCTGTACCAAAGACACACCTCAGGCTGCATCAAGGAAGCTAAAAGCTTTAGGGATGCATGGAGGAGTTTGAAAAAGCTAGGAGTAAGGGTTTATAAGAGCTTTGCTGAGAAACACTCCCTCAACTTCCTTCTGCCGCAAAATCTTATAAAAACTCCTTCTCCAGATTCCACACAGTTTCGAGCACCTTGATGCCCTTTGGTGTAATTCTATAGGACCTGCTACCGTTCTGCATTACAAGCTCTTGCTCTTTAAGCTTTCTCAGGTGAAAGCTCACCTTTGTGTGGTCTCTTACGCCAAGCGCCTTAACCATCTCCATCAACTTCATGCTGTCCTTTTCAAAAAGTATCTCCAGTATATCTCTTCTCAGCGGGTTGGAGACAGATTTTAGCACTTCATTGGCACGTCTTCCAAACCTCTTCTTTAAGCGCTGCTGTTCAATGGCGTTTCTCACGGCATGCTGAATCTCTCCCTTTTTAAAGGGTTTTTCAATGTAATCGAAGGCTCCTTTTTTAATTGCCTCAACGGTGTTTGGAATTGTGCCAAAGGCGGTCATGATAATAACAGCGCAGTTGGGTTGGCGCCTCTTAATTTCCTGGATAATGTCGGTTCCCTTTACACCGGGTAGCATGAGGTCAAGAAGCACCACATCGTAATTCTCAGATTCTATCTTTTTCAAAGCTTCCTCTGGAAGGGTGGCTACATTCACTTCGTAGCCCTCTTTGGTCAGCAGTTTGTGAAGCAGATTCTGAATTTCCTTTTCGTCATCCACCACAAGTATTCTACCTGTAATTTCCTGGCCCCCAGCTTTTTCCATTATAATAATTTAGCTCCCTTTCAACTTTTATAGTTATCGTTGAACATGCCCACTATCCTGGTTGATATTCATCAACGGGAAGACTGTTAGGTTTATATCTCCTTCTGCTGGAGGGTCTCTTCCATCCCATGTGTCAATTTTACCTATATTTGAGTTACATCACAACCTGCTTCAGCACCCTGCTCGGATCCTTCTTGTTCTCTCTTATACCCAACTTTTCTGGCTTAATACCCATCGCAAGACCGAGGAACTGGGTGATATACAAGCTTGGCACATCGTAGCTCTCCTTGAACTCCTGCTCCGCCTTCACCTGAAGTCCATCGAGGGAGACCTGACAGAAGGGGCACATGGTCACAGCCAGCTGGGCATCGCGCTCCTTCATGCTGAGCAGGCGCTGCCTTGCTAGGTTTATGCCAAGCTCTTCGCTAAGTGCAAGCAGCGGAGCACCGCAGCACTTGTCCATGTCTCTGTACCTCACCACCTTCCCACCTGCGAGCTTGATAATCTTTTCAAGTTTCTCTCTTGCGCCAAAGTCCACGTACTCACTGGGTCGTGAGGAGTGGCAGCCTGCGAAGGGCGCAACCTTTGCGGAGATTTTCTTAACGATGTGTTCCGGCTTTATGCGCTCAGCGATTAACTCCAAGAGGTGGTATACCTCAATTGTGCCCTTCACCTCGCGCCCAATTATGCGAAGCCTCTCATTCACCTTCTCCCGGAGCTTCTCATCCTGCTTTAGTTTTGTATTCGCCACGCGCAGCGTTTTGTAACAGCCGTTGCACAGCGCAACCAGAGGTTTGCCCTCCTCCTCTGCGACAGCGATGTTGCGCGCAGAGAAGAGCAGAGCTGCAAACTCGTCCAGAGGCTCTGTGTTTAACCCGCAGCAGGTGAAGGGCTTGTCGTATAGCTTTATCCCCAGCTTCTCTGCCACAGCGCGAGCAGAAAGCTCATACTGGTTCTCGCGGTAGGGGATGTTACATCCCGGAAAGTAAAGGTAACCATCGCTCATTTTTCGCTCTCCTCACCCTTCATAATCTTTTCAAACCTTGTGCCTGAGATGAGCTTCTTTACTTCTTCCTCGTCTATCGGCTCAATTGGAGGTAAGCCCATGTCCTCGCGCATGAAGTTGGTAAAGTCGTCAATCTCAAAAAGCCTGCCTATTCTCGCGATGTTCTCGTTTATGTTTTTAAATGCCGCAGGCACCTTGCCCTCCTTGGCTGCGACGTTCTTTATTGCCATGAGCACAGTAGCAGGCTTCACATCGCGGGGGCAGCGCTCAGTGCAGAGGTAACAGACTGCGCAGTACCATGGCTCAAGGCTCTCAAGTACCCTGTCTACCCCGAGAACCGCCATCCTTATAATCTTGCGGGGATTGAAATCGTCTCTAAATGGATTAACAACACAAGTCGCCGTGCACGTGCCACACTGATAGCATCGGGATATAAACTCTCCACCCGGTTCCTGCTTGATTTTCTTAACCAGATCAGAACTTACAACCCTGTACTTTGGCTGTATTTTTTCCATTCCAATCCATCCTGAGCAGGTGTGATTATCAACTTAAGTGCGCTTCCTATTCTTAATAATTTATCATTTAAAAATTTATCGAATCAGAGCGAGCACATGCTTCAGAGCCTCGACAGCGCCCATGCCAAAGCTGTGGTTTGTTACAAGGTTAGCAACATCGCGAAGCGAGGGCTCGCTCACAGCAATGGCGTAGCCAGCTTTGGCAAGCATATCCCGGTCGTTCTCACTGTCACCTATGGCAACTATTTCCTTCATCGCAAAACCTCGAAGCTTCGCCACCTCTTCCAGCGCTCTGCCCTTGCTTACCCCAGGCGACTTTATGTGGATGGCAAACTTTGTATCCACAACCTCCACGTTGAAGCCGGTTAGAAGTTCACGCACCTCAGCGGCGGTGATGCCTTCTCGAAGTATTGCTACCTCAGTCTTGCGTTGCTCTGAATTGGGCACAAGCTTAACCTCTCGCTTTGCAGCAAGGTGGTTAAAGGCTCTGTGCACCTCCAACACGTCCCCAAGGTAGCGCTCCACCCCCAGCAGGAGGTCTTTTATGACACCACCATTCTCTGCTATTATCGCTCCTGTAGTGCCAATGAATGTCTGCACAGTCTCGGTAACGCACAGTATGTTGCCCGTGGCGAGGATAACTGGCACGCCTCGACGCTCAAGCTCGCGAAGGAGCGCCACAGCTTCAAGCTCAAGCCTTCGCTTCGCATCGGTGAGGGTGCCATCTATATCTATTGCCACTGCCTTTATTCGCATGGAATTTCTTTTAAAATCAACGTAGGCAATGTTTTCAGTCCCGGATACCATCTTTTGTTACTGTGAATATGGCCTCTCCCTCGGGAAGATTGGGGGAATCTATTAAGCGTGCGACACGTTTACCTGCCTTGGATTTGCGCAGGTAAATCCTGAAGGTGGAGGAGTGCCCCACAACGTGCCCGCCGATGGGCGCCGTTGGGTCGCCAAAGAAGAAATCTGGACGCATCATCACTTGGTTTGTGACAACAACAGCGAGGTTGT
Source organism: Candidatus Pyrohabitans jungbluthii (assembly GCA_002010065.2). GTDB lineage: Archaea > Hydrothermarchaeota > Hydrothermarchaeia > Hydrothermarchaeales > BMS3B > Pyrohabitans > Pyrohabitans jungbluthii. Next base: position 9,692 of record MTMD02000006.1, read on the forward strand.
AGATGTCGCTCAACTTCTGCAAGGTGTGCATGTGGCGATTAAGCTTCTGCTGTCTGTCAGATAGCATTCCCCGCCCCGTATAGTCGCTCCTGAAGTGCGATGTTAGAGAGTCAACAACTATCAAACCAATGTTCTTCTCGCGTATTATATCCTCAGCCTTTTCGATTAGTAGCATCTGATGGTCGCTGTTGTATGCCCTTGCAACGATTATGTTCTCCAGTATCTCGTGAGGATCTCTTCCTGTACCCTCTGCCATCTGGATTATCCTCTCTGGGCGGAAGGTGTTCTCTGTATCAAGATAAAAGGCGCTTTTGCCCAGACCGCCTTCATCTTCGGGAAGCTGAACGTTCACAGCAAGCTGATGACATACTTGGGTTTTTCCAGAGCCAAACTCACCAAAAAACTCGGTGATAGCCTGAGTTTCTATACCGCCACCAAGCAGTTCGTCAAGACTCTTACTGCCCGTGGTAATCTTGCGCATAGTTTTGCGCTTTTCAAGCACCTCTATGCCGGTCATAAAACCCATCTGAAGCGATTCGCGGGCAGCGTTTATTATCTTTAGCGCAGCGCTCTCGCCTATACCTGCGGCCTCCTTCAGTTCTGCCGGGTGCGCTACAGCAATCGCCTCGACGGTCTTAAATCCAGCTTCGCGAAGCTTTTCTGCAGTTGCAATACCCACTCCAGGAAGCTCCTCAAGCTCCATCTTCTTAGCCTCCCACAATTGATTTTGCCTCTTTCAATAACCTCTGCACCTCGCTTCTTGGATCAGGGTTGAGATTGAGGTCCTCTACCACAAGCTCCTCTTTGCCTGTGAAGTCATTGGTGCGAACACTCGCTACCACCACTATCTCCCTGCCGAGCAACTCCTCTTTCCTCTTACTTATTTCCTCCACCGCCTCCCCAGCGATTATCCTCTCAAGGGGTACGTTTAAAAGCGTCTCTGCAAGCTTGTCGTAGAAGGCGGCGCGCATGTTCGCTGAGCCGTCGTCGATGACGACATTGAAGACAACTCCCTTGCCACTCTTCCTGTCGAAAACTCTAACCTCCTCAGCCACATCGACTATTGCACCTCTAATCTCAGCCCGCTCTCCCGCCTTAAGCTCCTTCATCTCCTTTCTGACTATCTTCTCTTCAGGCAACTCAGCGAGAGCTTCAGCGCCCTCTGGGTTGAGCACTACCTTTCCGAATCTACCCACATGTATCTCCGGCTCATTCATCCTGACCTTCACGTAGCCCTTAACCACCTTGAGCACGTCGCCTTCACTTATCTTGCCCTCCTCCACCAGGGAGACGTCATCGCCCCACAGCACGAGCCTAGCTCTTCCCGTGTCATCTGCCACAACCAGGTTGACCACTCTGCCAGTGCTGCCGTCATCGCGGGTAAACTCCCGCACCTCGTAGATGCGCATCACCTTGCACAGCACATCCACGCTCTGCATGCCATCCTCAAGCTCAGCTATTTTTCTAACCTGTGTCTCAACCTCTGGAAACTGCTCAGGCTTAATATCAGGAGGGTTGAGAATAACTCTGGTACGCGAGCCAATGTGAATCTCAGGCTCGCCGTTCAGGTCTTCCTTTGTGTACGCTTCCCTGATTCTTAGGATATCTCCTTCCTGTATCTTCTCCAGCTTTTCGGTGTCCTTGCCCCAGAAGACAACTCTAATGGTTGCGGTATCATCGCCGAGGATAAGCGAGGAAACCTTCCCCTTGCCGCCGTCGCTGCGGGTAAACTCGCGGGCTGGGAAAATGCGCCTCACCCTGCCAACAACATCGACGCTCTGCATCCCGGGTATTATATTCTCTATCTTAATATCCTTGGTTTTTGAGGCGCCAGAAAATAGGTTGATTCCAAGCTCATTTGCTACAACATGAGCAGCACCCTCTGGCGTTATAAGACCGCCAAGCTCCTTCTGCTTCTCCTCTACCCTCCTGCGGACTTCCTCCTCAGCAAGCCCGCTCTCGGATGCTATCTTACCTATCAGCTCATCAAAGTTCATCTATATCCCCATCTCTCATTTGTCTTCAACTACTTAAAAAGGTTGGTGGAGTGCGCTGGAAAAGTGAAGAGTGGTCAGGTGCGAAGAATAGTCCTGAAGATATTTCGCAAATCGAAAGATAGAAATTATGTTTTTCAATTCCAAAGTATCTGAAAGGCTCAGCTGGGGGTATAGATGAAGTTTGAGGTTAAATCGCCCTTCGCAGCAGCAATGGTGCTGGCGGTATTCAACTATCTCTGGTACCTAGGGCTGAGCAGGATTTACATCATCGTAGGGCATCCCTACGAAAGGGCGGTAATATTCTCCTTCCTCACCTGGATACTTTGCCTGCCCTTTACCTTCTGGCTACCATACTACTTTGCGGTTAAACGTCTCTCTGCTAAAGGGGAATAATCTGTGCGAAGAACTTGGGAATAAGCACTGTTATTACTGTGCCTATCCACATCATGGTAACATAGTGAACCAGCGAGTTGTACATGTGCCCGCCGTCCACAATTTTTATTATCACTGAAGAAATGGCGGCGTGTATCAGCAGGAGAACCCACACCAGTATTATTATGAGCGACATGTCGAACTGCACCGCAGTAAATTTTACCGGCATGAATTCTATACCCTCGATGGACACGCTTCCGCCGCCGAAGAGACCTCTGCCCAGAGAGTCCACCAGCGTTACGATGATGAAAATAGATATGGAGATCCCCACCATGGCGCTGTAAAGCATGCCCTTCAGGCTGCTCGCAAGCTGGCGCCTAAACTTGCGGAGCCCAATCATCCTGGCAAAGCTGTTGCCCAGAGTTTCGCCTATCTCTGCGGTGTCGCCGCCTGAGTACGCTGATTCTATGAAAATCCGGCTAAACTTATCTATCAGATTGCTCCCCGTCTCGCCCGCAAAGAAGCGCCAGGAGCGGTTCACGTCGCCGAGGGTGAGCCTGCGGTACAGCGCCTTAATATCCTCCGTAAGAGCGCCGTAGTTGTGCAGCCTGAGCGCGCCTATCACAGGCGTCAGGCTGCCTCCCCTGACGCCTGCGGCTGCGCCCACGGTGCGTATGAAGGTTGGGAAGTTATCATCCTTGCGCATTACCCTTGCCTCCACCCGTCCTGCGAGCATTCCCAAGATTAGAAGAGGGGTCTGAGAGATCGCCACATTCACCGGTGTGGAGAAGGGGCGCGTGAAGAGGAGCACCATGAATATTATGAAGGACACGAGCACCGTCGGTATAAGGGCCTTCTCCAGCATGAGCATGTCCTTGGATTTAATCTTCAGGTTGTGCATCAGGTCGTCCTTGGGGGTTATCCTGCGAATAAACAGGAGCATAGCAACGTCTACGAGAAAGAAGAGGAGGAACATTCCGTATATTGCCCCCATGATGCTCATGTTGGTGAGCATTGGGAAGATGAGCGCAAAGGCGGCGACGAAAGAGAGGGTGATTATCATGTTCAGATACATGTTGTTCGCCGCTTCGATGTAGTAGAGGGAGCGTTTGTACATGCGCTCGTACTCGTTCATCACCACGTTTACTTCCTTGCGCAGGAACTCTTTGATATCTTCGCCCGCCTGGAAGGAGTGAGCCAGGCGCTCAAGAAAGTCCTGGAAGATTACGCTCGGCGTGGTCTTTGCAACTGCTCTGCACGCCTTGATGAAGCCCATGTTCCAGGCGTCGGCGATTTTGACAATCTTCTTCGCCTCCTCCGCAAGGGTCTCAAACTCCTCCTTCTCGGCCGCCATCTGGAAGAGAATCTTCCTGCTCGGCCCGGTCGTCGCGAGGGTGGCGAGGTAGGTTATGAAGAGCGGTATGTGGGTGTCTATATTTTTCGCCCGGGCGTAGATGTAGTAGAATGGATAAACCAGGGCAATAAAGATGCAGAGGAGCGGGAAGAAGTAGGGTATCAGCGCAACAACGCCTTCAACAGGAAAATAGCGGAATACAAACAGCTTGAGCACCAGCGAGACGAGGATGCCAAAAACCGCGATGGGAATAAAAACGCCGAACATGTAGCTGCGTATGGTTAGACCTCGCCCCGCCTTGAGCAGAAAGTTGGAGAACTCTTCCCAGAGCTTCACAGCCTTCTCGCGCAGCTTCTCCCTGAAGTCCCCCTCAATCCCCCTCATACCACAACCTCACACAGAGAAGGGCAAACCCTCAACGCCGTACCGCCAGAAGCTCCTGATTATATCGTACACCTCGTAGTAGTCGAAGATTTTGCGCCTCACCATCTCATCAATTATGCGCTTTCTCAGGGCAAGGTCATTGTAAATCTCACGCTTATCTTCATAGCCCAGCGTGGGCGCGATCTTGTTCTCTAAGATAAAGCTGTTGTACATCCCTTTGAAGATGTGCACATCTTTAACAGGGTCCCAGTCGAATATCCTCCGGGTAAGCACGCCCTGTGCCTCTGGGGAGTAGCCCTCAATCTCTGAGATCTCCACCACCCTGCGAAGCAGCGCCCTGCCCCTGTAAACTGAGCGCATTATCACCCCTATATTAAGGTTGTCGATGAAGGTTATGGGCACATTTATGGGATTGCCGGTTAAGCGTTGAATCATCTTCTTGACCGACGACGCATGGAAGGTGCTCATCACCGGGTGCCCTGTCTGCATAGCCTGAAAAGCGATAGCACCCTCGCTACCGCGTATCTCACCAACGATTATGTAGTTTGGTCTAGAGCGTAAGCTTGCGATGAGCAGGTCGTGCATACTAACGAGATAGTCGCCCTTCATGCCCCCGCTCACCGTGGTGAGCTGCTGCCAGCACTTGTGCGGCACAGTAACTTCGATGGTATCCTCGGCGGTGTACACCTTGGCTGTGGGCTCTATAAAGGCGCACGCTGCGTTTAGCAGAGAGGTTTTTCCGCAGGCGCTCTCGCCACAGAAGAAGATGTTCATCCCGTTCTCTATCGCCAGCCACAGGTAGGCGGCTATCTCCGAGTTTATGGTGCCATAGTCCACTATGCGGGTAATGCTCAGAGGCTCTGAGGTCTGCTTCCGCACGGAGAAGCTGGAGCCGCGCCTGCTTATGGCGCGAGAATAAACTATATTGACCCTGGAACCGTCGGGCATGGTTCCGTCCACGATAGGGGTGGCGTCGCTAATCGCTGCGTCCATGCGCTCGCCCATTCTGAAGCAGTACTCATCCACCTCCTGGTCGGATTTTAACACCACGTTGGTCTTGAGGTTGCCGAAGAACTTGTGTACAACGAATATTGGTCCCAAGCCCGAGACGAAGATGTCCTCTATGTACGGGTCTCTGCTGAAGGGCTCGAGCACGCCCATACCTATTATATCCCTGATTAGCTGGTACCTTATGGCGTGGTATTCCTCCTCGCTTAGGGGCACCTTCTTTATGAGCGCCAGCTCAAAGCGCTTCTCCTCCTTAGCGCTGAGCTCCTTAAGCGCGCGGTCTATCAGCTCTTTGAGCTCCTCCTCGTCCTTGGGCATATCTGCGTGCTGGGCAAAGATGAGCAGGGAGTCGAGAATCTGCGTGTACTTTTCCTTTTCCTTACCTGTAAGCTGGGGCTCAATCGCATTGTACCTGGTCTCGCCTCCCTCCGGCGGACGGTAGATGTGTACAAACACCGGCACGCCCGCAAGGTAGATTAAGTTGGGGTACTCGTCGTCCGCAAGCTCCTTTGTAAGCTTGAGGTGGAAGCTGGGCATCTCATTTCCCTGGCTGACAAACTCCTGAACATAGCGCCTGAGGTGGGGATTTTCCCTCATGTATTTCTCCCATATTTGAAGCTCATTCACCTCTCCTCACCACCCACAGGCACAGCAAAGGGCAGTGCTTCAAGCCCCTCCTCCGTGTACTTCTTTATCAAGCTATAAACATCGAAGTAGTCAAAGATCTCCCGCTTTATCATCTCCTCAATGATGCGCGTCCTTATCTCAAGCTCACGGTAGATCTCCTTGGGGTTCTCGTAGCCCAGCTTCTTCGCCACCTCCTCCTCGAGGACATAGCTGTTGTAGTAACCCGAGAAGATGTGCTTGTCTGTGCGCGGAATCCACTCAAAGACCGCCCGCGTGAGTATGCCCTTGGCCTCGGGCGAGTAGCCTTCAATTTCCACTATTTCGAGAACGCGGCGTATGAACTTGCCGTGATAGTAGAGAGCCTGCTGGAAGACCGCTAAGTTCAGGTTGCCCATTACTATTTGAGGCACATTTATGGGGTCGCTGGTGAAGCGCTGAATCATCTTGCGCACCGACGAGGCGTGGAAGGTTGCCATCACTGGCCTGCCCGCTTGAATGGCCTGGAATGCAATCGCACCTTCCTGTCCGCGTATCTCACCAACGATTATGTAGTCCGGCCTAGAGCGCAGCGCCGCCTTAAGCAAATCCTGCATCTCCACCGTGGAGAGCGTCTTTCGCTTCGCCTTGGTCAGGCTGCCTCTGGTTATAAGCTGCTGCCAGTTCTCGTGAGGCACGTTTACCTCTGGCGTATCTTCAGCGCTCAGTATTTTTGCACTTGGTTTGATGAAGCTGGCAATAGCGTTAAGAAGCGTGGTCTTGCCGCTTGCAGTTTCGCCGCAGATGAGCACAGACATTCCATTTTCCAGCGCCAGCCAGAGGTAGGCTGCCATCTGCGCACTCAGCGAGCCCCAGGCGACGAGCTGGGTTATACTTATGGGCACCGCCGTGAACTTTCGGATTGTGAAACTTGAGCCCTTCTTGCTCGCATCTCTGCCGAAGATTATGTTTATTCGTGAGCCGTCTGGCAGAGCGCCGTCCACAATGGGATTGTACTTGCTCACTGGCTTATCCAGATACTCGCTTAGCTTGTAGCAGTAGGCATCGAGGTCGCGATCGTAGAAGAACCCCACATTGGTCTCCAGAAGCTCAAACACCTTGTGAAAGATGTATATATTGCCTATGCCTATGCAGTGGATATCCTCTATGTAGGGGTCGCGGATAAAGGGCTCAAGCGCACCCAGGCCAGCCATCTCCTTCATTATCTTGTATCTCAGCTCATCAAATTCGCGAGGCTCGACGCGCACCTTCTTTTTGAGCTCCTCCCCCTTGAGCAGCCGCTTTTTAAGGGGGGGCTTCTCATCACCTAGGTCACAGATTTCCTCGAGCATGCGGTCTATCATGAGCTTGAACTCTCTTGGCCCTTGAGGTTCGAGCTGATAGGGCACAATTTCCAGCATCCTGTCCAAAATGCGATAGTACTTCTCCCTCAGCGCAGAGGTGAACACAGGCTCTATCGCAATGTAGCGCGCCTCCTTGGGCGTGCGCAGGATGTGCACAAATATGGGGTCGCCCACAGGGTAAATGAGGTTGACCTCTTCCATGTCCCGCATGTCCCTGCTCAGACTCACGTGAAACTCTGGCTTGGGGTTGCCCTTCTTCACAAAATCCTGTATATACTCCCTGAGGTGGGGATTCCTCTCTAATGCACGGGCGTACGCTTTGGCGTCTTCCATGGCTCTGCTCCTATGCAACCGAGGAGATTTCTATCACGAAGCCAACCTTTGGCTCCACCCTGAAGCCTATGGTATCGGCGACTGTCATCGACGCTCCGCGGAAGCGATACACATTTATTACCCGCTTTATGCTGCCCCCAACCTCCCTCATCTTGATGGTAAAGTAGATGTCTGAGATTGAGCGCAGTGTCTTGAGCACCTCCTCGTCCATATTGCTGGGCGAAACTGTGACGATTATGGTCTTGTTCATGTTGATTACCTTCTTTATGAAGGAAACTAGGCTGAATATGTCCTTCTTTGTGAGCTTGTCTATTATGAGCGAATCCAGGGTGTCTATAACAACCGCCTGGTTACGGAACAGAGCCTCTGCCCGCATGAGGCGGTATATGAAGTCCTTTCTCGGCACCACCCTACCTATCCTCGGGAAAACAGGCACGAAGAGCAGCTTCTTCTCAGTGAGGTAGCTCGCCACGTTGTAGCCCAGAGAAGCCATCTGCTCCAGAAAGTCCTGCGTTGTGAGCTCCGAGGAGATATACGTAACGCTGTTACCGTTTTTCAGGAATCCGTAGAGCAGTCTCTGGGCTAAAATACTCTTTCCAGAGGCGTTTTCGCCTTCTATCACCATGAAAGAGCCAGTTGGTATGCCTTTTCCTATTCTTCTGTGCAATTCGTCTGTTTTCAGACCTATCTCAAGATATTTTGTCCCCTCCATTACTACGGTATAACCCCTGCAGGGTTAATAAACATTTTTTTTCTGCAGTCGAAACGAGTACTGTATGCGACGTTAGAGTTTCGATTTATATTTCGAGAATCGAAAAATGATTCCCCGGAGGCAGAGAGAATGAATACGCAGCGGCTTGCTTTAGCATCTTTTATACTTCTCGGCATAGTTGATGGGGTGCTCACCTACCTTGGAGTTAATCTGTTTGGCTTAATTGAGGGCAACATCCTTATGAGAACCCTCATAGAGAGGGGCTGGTTTTACTTCTTTGCGTTTAAGATAGCTGTCTACGCAACCCTCGCGAGAGCCTCGCTGTACATCTATCCCAGAATAGCGCCTCCGGTGCTCACCGCCCTGGGCGCTGGAGTGGTGATTTACAATAGCGTGCTAATAGCCTCCTCACTGTAGTGTGTACTTCCCAGACCTTTTTACCCTCTCAACAATCTCCTTCACGGTCTCTAAGTCTACGCCCAGCTTTTCCATCATGTCCCCATAGGTGGGTCTCTCGCCGCGCCTCTGGTATTCAATGTAAGCCTTTACGAATGCTTTTTCAAGCTGTTCTAGCTCCTCAGAGGGTATAGAGGAACCACTGCCTCTACCAGGGATTTTCGGCGAGATTTTTCCAGGAATTTTCAGATTTTTTGAGAGGGGTATTCTAACATTCAGCTTCCCCTTCCTGTGGAGTACAAACGCAAGCGGGAGGGGCAGCAATAAAAGAGGCAGGAACTTCAGCTTCCTCCTGAGCTTCTTCAACAAGCCCTCTTCGCTGATATTAACAGGTATAATTAACTCTCCGGTTGATGTGGTGTAGGTGGCGCCGCTTTCATCGCGGTATATCACATCCATCGCTGGAAGCGCTATCTCCTTTACGCTGGATGTGAGGTTCCTCTCCAGAAGGGTGAAGCTGATGACCTTCACCTCCTCTTTTTTCACCTCACCCTCCCACATGCTTCTGTCCAGCTCCACACCCTCCGGCACAGCCATTTCAAAGCTGACAAATGCTGTGCTTCCGCCGATGTTGCGCAGGAGCACATTAATTGTCACGTTTCCACCCTTTGTGAAGTTGCCCTCAAAGTCCCTGTCAACTATCAGCACAGGCGGCGGGCTCTCCTCTGCGCTTGTTTTATTCTCCTCCTGCGGCTCCGCTTTTTTCTCAGGTATGCTCAGCTCCACGCTGGAGCTGTTTACCCTGTAGCTTCTGCCGTACTTGTCATAGTAGCTTGCCTCCGCCCCCGGCAGGGTGTGGTTCCCGGGCAAGAGTGGCATGAGGAGGTAGGAGATTGCAACCTTTTTCCCAGGGCTAAGGTCACCCCGCCAGGAGGTTTTCCCTGCCAGCACCTCCCAGCCTTTGGGTATATAATCAAAAAGCTTCACATCCCTTGCGATGCCGTCACCAGTGTTCTTCACCATCAGCGTTACGTTGACGCTCTCATTAACCACGCTTGCGCTTTTATTAATGATGAGCGCAGGCAGGTACAGCAATGCACGGTCGTACGCGAAGAGAGCATTGCCGGAGATAAGCGCCACATCCTCGCGAATGCCATCGCCGTCGAAATCCGCTAGGGTAAGTGCGTCTATCTCTACCGAGGTGTCAAACTCCCAGCTCAGTGCGCCCTCCTTAACAGCGTATATTTTTTTACCTGCTGCGACGAGGTGGTAGTCTATAACACCGTTGCCGTCCCTATCCACCGGCGCTATTGCTACAACCTCTTCGCCCAGGTCGAGGCGCCACACCTCCTGCTTATGGGAGTCCACACCTATAACTTCGCTTCCCGCCCCAATCACGAGGTCGTCCAGTGCTCCGTCGCCATCGAAGTCTGCCGGGGCAAGGGCATTAACCTGGGCACTGGCTTCATAACTCCACACCAGCGAGGCGTTGAAATCCAGCACATCCACGCGCTTGCCATAACCCACCGCCACATCGTTGCGCAGCATGTCTCCCATTAAATCAAGGGTGGTGATGCTCTTCACCTTGCTCGAGACAGCATACTTCCATGTATAATTGCTCGGATAGCTCTGCACCGGCAGGGCGTAGAGGTTGCCGAAGCTCTTATCGATGTGGCTGCCCGTACCAACGAGAAGCATGTCCTCGTAACCATCGCCGTCAAAGTCTGCGGTGGCAAGAGTATAGATGCGCTCACCTATGTAGAATTCCCACTTCTTGCCGTAGGAATCTATCCTCTTCTCACCCTTGGGCATGAAAAAAGCATACACTTTGCCGTTCCATACGCCAGCGACGCCGCTGCAGCCCGTGATACCAGTCTTCAGGGCAGTTAATGAATGCACGGGCGCACTGAAGGTATAGCTTCCAAGCTCTTCGCCCTTTGAATCAAAGAACATTACCTTGGTTGTGGTACTCGCCATAAGCACCTTGTACCGCGAACCGCAGTCATAGTCCACTGCGTCGAGGGAAGTGAAGTCTGTGCCAAGAAGTACCGGAAAACCCTCCCTGAGTATAAACCCAGGCATGGCTGCGTGTAACGTTCCCACAGCTGCAATATAGGCTACCAAAATATAGATTACCCTCGACCCCATTATATAAGGTAGCTAAAGAAGAAGCAATTATATAGTTTATTTTCACAGATATGTTTCATATGCTGAAAGACAAGAAATAAATCCTGGAAGAAGTCCTTTCATACCATGAAAGGCAGCGCCGTGCTTGTTCTGATTTTTATCTACGCTCTTGCCTCGACGGTGATAATGTACGCCGTGGAGGAGGGAACAAAGACCAAACTTAAGACCACCCTCGAAGTGGTCTCTGCGAACAGCACCCACGTGGTTGTGAAAAACACCGGGAATAACACTGCAAGCATGCTGACCTCAACGCCCAGCGCTACCTTCACACCGCCATCAATTGCACCGGGAGAGGTGGCGGTGGGAAAATTCGACTCCCCCATCTACAGCTACACCACAATCCGGATAGAGAGCAGAGAGGGTTCGAGCGTGGTCTACACCTACCGCGAAGAAGATTAATCTTCTCCAGCATCGAGGTAGGCTTTAATCTGCTCCATAACTTCGCTGAAATCAACATCCTCAGCCAGCGAGAGTAGAGAGCTTAGCTCAACGTAGGACTCCTTAATTATGGGCTTAAGCTCCTCTGCGAGGTCAACGCAGGCTAAGACGTAGTCCAGCGCCCGGCTTAAGTCGTCAGCGTTCTGCGCCACCTTACGAATAAGCCTCACAAGCGCCTCCCGCTCCTCCTCTTCAAGCGACGACAGAGCTTCATCCAGCACCGTAAGCGCCTCGAAGTTTGGTTCTTTCCTCTGCATCACTCTGCACCTCCTGCATACGGAAAATCTTCTCCACGAAGCCACAGGTGCCAGTAGAACCACCTGGAGAGGAGCTTGGCAATGTGGTTCCCTTTTGTTACTTTGTTCAGAGAGAGGGGGCCGAGCAGTGGTAATGGTACTCTGCCATGGTAGAGCTTCCTCTCATAATCGAAGCCCACCACCATAGCCTCGCTGAAACCGGTGAGTATGAAGCAGAAAGCCTCACCGCCGTACTTTGTCTTTATACCGGAGCCTGCTATATCCTCAGCCAGGTTCTTCGCCACAACCCCCGCCTGGAAGTGCGTACTCGACGCCGCCTTCGAGGTTGGCAGGTTTGCAGCATCGCCCAGAGCATAGGTGTCCTCGAAATCTATAGCGTTGAGGTGGTGCTTATCTACGCCAACATAGCCCATGGCGTCGCCCATCCCCGAGCTTATTATTGCCTCTGAGCCCATGTGGGGAGGCACCACTACGAGCAGGTCATAGGGGATCTCCTCCCCTGTGGGGCTCCTTATTCGCTTTGAGGCAGAGTCCACCTCCGCTAGGGGAAAGTTGGGAACTATCTCAATTCCTCTCTCCTCTGCCAGCGCTTCCAGGGTTTTCGCCACCTCAGGCTTGGAAAAAGCCTCAGGCAAGCTGGTGGTGAGTATTATCTCCACCTCTTTGCGAAGGCCGCGGCGGCGGAAAAACTCATCCGCAAGAAAGGCGAAGCTGAGCGGCGCCCCGGGGCACTTTATGGGCATATCTGCAACGCTGATCACGAGCTTGCCCGAGGTGAAGCCGCGAAGCACCCGCCTGAGCCTCTTCGCACCCCTGAGGGTGTAGAACTCGTGCACATGCTCGTACAGCGCCCCGTGGAGACCCTCAACCTCCTCAAAGGCAGGTCTGCATCCAGTGGCAATCACAAGCCAGTCGTAACTCAGAACTCTGCCTCCGGCGGTGACTTCCTTTTTATCAGGGTCGATTTTCTCCACCTCGCCCCGGAATAGCTCCACATCCTTTGGCAGGAAATTAGCCACGGGCTTGGTACAGCCCTGCACAGAGTATATTCCAAAGGGTATTAAGGTAAACCCAGGCTGGTACACGTGCTTCGTACTTCTGTCAACCAGGGTTATCCTTACCTCCTCTCCCACTAACTTTGCCAGCTTATTTGCGAGGATTAATCCCCCTGTGCCCGCGCCAAGTATTAGAACTTCGTCCATTCTTAATATCTTTCCACTTCAGAGAAGATAAACCTATCGCGACACCGCCAGACAAAAAGGTCATTCTAGTGCCAATCCTGAGCGCCTCAAAATTGCAGATTTTCAAAGAAAATGGAAATTGCATGAAAAAGATTTATGCTGTTATTTATTTTCGTTACTTATTGGGTGATGGGGTCCACTTAAACCGTCCCACGGAACTAATGACTCTAGGAGGCTGAACCGTGAAACAATCCACTAATTGCAGAATATTATCTCTTGAGCTCCACCTTTTCGTTGCGTTGGGCGGTGTATTTCCAGTCTTTGAGGAGATAAAATGGAACCTTTGAGAATTGTGCACATTTCTGACATCCACTTTGGAGATGAACTCAAGCCGGACAAATTTAAGAGGGCTGTGAAGCAGATAAACGCCCTTGAGCCAGAGCTTGTGATTGTGAGTGGCGATATCACAACCTGGGGGATTCACAGGGAATTCAGAGATGCCTATGAGGCACTGGGCGATATTAAAGCGGAGCTTTTTGTGATACCCGGGAATCACGACGCAAGAAATGACGGGCTGAAATACTTCAGGCTTTACTTTGGCGATGTCAAGAAGTCCATAAAGCTGGACGACATGATTATCGTCGGGGTGAACTCCACCCTGCCCGACTCTGACGAGGGCTATATCGGCGAGGAGCAGATGCACTGGGTGGAGAAAAAGTTCAGAAATAGCTGCATAAACATGCTGGTGCTCCACCACCACGTCATACCGGTGCCCCATACAGGGAGAAATAGAAATGTGCTGATAGATGCAGGTGAGATTGTGGAGAGCCTGATGTTCCACTGTCACGGTGGAGTTGTCCTGTCAGGGCACAGGCATGTACCATACTCAACAAAGCTACTCAGAACCCACATAATCCACGCAGGCACTTTAAGCTCTTATAAGGTGCTCATGCCGGACAACAACTACAACATAATAGAGTTCAATGAGGAGTCCATCAGACTCAAGCTCAGGTTCATTGACCACGGCGAGATAGACATAGGCAGATTCGCAATAAAGCACGGCATGCCCAGGGCAATCTCTGTATATCACAGTCTGAGTTCTACCAAGAGGGTGCTCTTTGTAGCCACAGATATAAAGCAGGCAAAAAATGCTGCCAGCATCTTTAATAAACTCTCTCCAGAGAACATGCACGCAAGTGTGGTCAGCACCCAGAACAGGAGATTGGCAGAGCTGCTCGCCGGTGCAGACTATGTGGTTGGCTTTGATGAGTTTAAAAATGCGGATGAAATCTGGAAGACAGGTATTAGTGAGAAAGAAATTGAGAGAAAGGTCAGAGAGCTCGTAGAAAAGCTACTGAGGGAGGTTGAGACATAAATTGTCGCAAATCTGAAACTATCTCCCAGCGCGCGGACACTGTGAGTATTCACACTCGCTGCACTTTCCCCGTGCAGGCGTCACGGCACTCTCTCCCTTAATAGCCTTTACAGTCCTGAAGGCTTCTTCTACTTTATCATCCTTGCCCTTCAGCAGGAATGTTCTCGAGCCTTCACCACCCCCAAGTCCACCAGCCCCGAGCACGCAAGCCTCTACCCCAAAGAGCATCTTAAAAGCTTCTATCTCCGTAATAACCTCTCCGGCGACGGGAAATATGCCCACAGGTATGCCTGTGGAGCGGGAGATAACGCTAATTCCTGCCTCTTTTGAAACCTCATCCAGCGAACCCGGTACGAGCTTCTCCAGCGTAACTGGAATGATGATATCAATACCTCTCGCCTTGGCGATGCCGTAGATGCTTGCTATTGTACCGCCCACGTCGCTGGCGAGCATAACCCCTGCGATGCCTCTCGCATCCACTGCGTTGGCGCCCTTTATGAGCACATCCCCCGGCTTCATCCTCTTTACAACAGCGTCGATGCTCTCCTTCACCCTCCTTCCTCTCTCAAGGACCACCTCTTTAAGGCGCATAGCTTTGGGCACCACGCAGGTTCCGTGCGCATCCACAAAGCCCGCGAGGTAGCGCCCCTTTTCCACTCTCTCTCCCAGAAGTTCCTCGATAACATAGGCATTAGTCGTGCCAAGCCCTATTGCAACTATCCCTTCCTTGAGTGCCCTCTTCACCTTCGGATGCGCCGCCACCGCCCTTGCAACAAGCCGCTTAGCTTCCGCCGAGGTAAGAGTAACCTGGGCCTTCATTAAAAGTGCAACCTCCCTTCTCATGTTCTCTCTGCAATGTGGTCTATTCTGCAACCTGTATCCTCTGCCAGCTTCTTAACAGTCTCCAGAGCTTTCTCGCGTTCTTCCTTCGGGCCAACGAGATAAAACCGCATTATGGATGGCATCTTCTCCTCTATCCCCGCCTTAAGCGCAGCGAAACTAACCTCCACGTGCATTACTTCAACATCAACATCGCGAAGCGCCTTCTCCAGCTCAAAAATCACCCCTTTTTCTAGAATGTGCCCCACCATTCTAATCTCTGTCTTCGGCTCAAGCAAAATACCACCTCTAAAGTTTTATATCCCGCAGCTAAATATAATCCTTGCGCAGGTGTGAACATGAAGAAACTCACCGCTAGGGAGATAATGATTCCAGAGCCTGTAATAATCTCACCCAGTGATTCCGTATCTAGAGCGCTGCTGGAGATGACAGTTCGCGGGATAGGCGGCTTGCCCGTGGTAAGCGATGAGGGCGAGCTTCTGGGCATGATAACCCACCGCGATTTAATCCTCGCCGGCAACACCGCTGAACAACTTAGGGTTAGAGACATAATGAGTACTAGGGTGGTTGCAATTACACCTGATACGCCCGTAAAGAAAATTGCGGAGATGATGCGAGACACGGGTTTGCAGCGCCTGCCAGTGGTGGAAGGAAAGAAACTCGTGGGCCTGGTTACTCAGAGCTGCCTTATAAGGGTGCTTGCCGAAATTTTGTAATTTTTCAGCGATAAGTTTAATACCTGTCTTTATCTCCCATATTCATGATGAAGCTTTCGGTAGTTGTTCCTGCGTACAACGAAGAGAAGTACATTGAAAGCTGCCTACGTGCGCTTCGCAACCAGAGCATAGACTTTGAACTTGTGGTTGTAGACAACGCGAGCAGCGATGCCACGGGGGAAATCGCTGAGAGGTACGCAGACATTGTTATTAGAGAGGAGAGGAAGGGTGTTGCCTTTGCACGGGAGCGCGGGTGGAGAGAAGCTTCCGGAGATGTTGTGGCCTTTACAGACGCCGATACCATAGTGCCCTCCACCTGGGCTGAGACAATCACAAAGGCGCTGCAAAGCAAAGCGATAGCAGCCTACGGTCCAGTTTATTTAAGCGACGGTCTCCGTCATGAAAAGCTCCTCGCAAAATATGGCTTTACATCCTTCCTTCTGTTCAATCACTTCCTCGGAATGCCCCACTTCTCAGGGCAGAACTTCGCCGTAAAAAGAGATGCCCTCGAGAAGGTTGGGGGATTTAACCTAAGGCTCAAAAGCGCTGAGGATGTAGACCTCTCAAGGAGACTTAGCAAATTAGGAGAGATAAAGTTTATAAGGGATATGGTGGTATACACCTCTTCGAGGAGGTTGAGAAAGGGTTACTTGAAATTCTTCTGGCATCATAGTGTTAATTATCTCTCCATGCTCCTCACAGGCACTACAAACAGAGATTTTGAGGATGTGAGATGATGAAGAAGCGCCTGTGTGTTGTCGCAGACACCTACCCGCCGAAAAAGGATGGGGTTATTACTTTCCTTCGCAGCGTGCTGCCCATGCTTAAGGAGCACTATGATGTTACCCTCATAGCCCCCCACTTTTCAGATGATAAGAGCACCTTCCGCGAGGTAGAGGTGGTGCTCACCCCTTACATACCCCTCGAGCTGGCGAACTACTACCCCGCGCTGCCCAACGCTAAGCTGGCGACGGCGATAAGGCGCAGCGATGTTGTGCTGGTGAACGACCTCGCGCCTCTGGGAGCGGCGGCGATTACCATAGCAAGCGCCATGGGCAAGCCTATTGCGGTCTTCTGCCACCATGACGAGGCGACGATGCTCGCTAAGGCATTCAAGCTGGATAGTCGTCGCTTCGTGCCAGAGGGCAAGTTCAGGAGCATGATCGACATAATTGTGAAGAGGTACTACAGCAAAGTGGACCTCTTCTTTGTTGCAACCTCACGCTTCAAAAACAAGCTCCTTCGTTTAGGCATACCAGAGGAAAAGATAATCTTTGCCCCCTTTGCGATAGATACCACGCGCTTCAAGCCGCTTAACGGCGAGGCTATGAGGAAGCGCTATGGCATACCTCGCGAAGCCAAAGTGGTGCTCTATCTTGGAAGGATGTCCCATGAAAAGAATGTGGAGACTATAATTAAGGCGATACCCCATGTGGTTGAGGAAGAGCCAGATACCTACTTCGTGTTCGCTGGCGGGGGCGCGAGGCTGGAGGAGTACCAGAAGCTTGCGGCAAAGGTGGCACCTCATGCCAAGGTAATCTTCACCGGCTGGGTGGAGTGGGAAGATGCGCCGAGCTATTACGCCATGGGCGACATATTTGTCTTCCCCTCGCTGCATGAGGCTCAGGCTTTCGTAGCCATGGAGGCGATGGCATGCGAGCTTGCGCTTGTGGTGTCCCGCGACCATGGGGAGGGCAGCTACTACCGCGAGGGTGAGAACTGCCTATTCGTGGGCAACCCGCTGAACGAGAGGGAGGTTGCAGAGAAGATACTCCTCCTGCTTAGCAATGAGACGCTGAGGCGCAGGCTCGCGAAAAATGCCCGCCAGACTATGCTTACCTACTCGTGGGATACCCATGTTGCAAAGCTTCTTCAGGGGCTGGAGAGGATAGAGAACAAGCAGAGGCTTTCACGGAGGAAGCGGGTTAAGAGGCTTATAATGAACAAGTACTTCACCTCTGGCTTGGTGCTCCTCCTGTGGGCGAGCAGGGGAAAGATAGGGATATGATAATCACTCTAACCACAGACTTCGGCGCCAGCGAGTATGTGGGAGCGATGAAGGGAGTTATCCTCTCAATTGCCCCTGAGGCGAGGGTAGTGGACATAACACATGGGATAAGGAGCTTCGACATTCGCCATGCTGCCTACGTGGTGAAGAGCGTTACCCCCTACTTCCCGAAGGGTAGCGTTCATCTCGTGGTTGTTGATCCCGGCGTGGGCACTTCTAGGCGGGGCATAGTGATTGAAACCGAGGATTACTACTACGTTGGTCCCGACAACGGTGTTTTTACCTTTGTTCGCGGGATTGAGCGGGCGGTTGAGCTCAGGCTTAAAGCCAGGTCAAAAACCTTTCACGGAAGAGATGTGTTCGCCCCTGTAGCTGCAAGACTCGCCAAGGGGGAAGACATAGCTAGCTTTGGTGATGAGATAGAAGAAATCGTAAGGCTGCCCATTGAAGAAGCTAAGCTGCATGGCAAGGCTATAGTCGGCGAGGTTCTGTGCGTAGATGCCTTTGGCAATGTGATAACAAACATAGAGGAGCCCCTGCTCAGAAAAGCAAAAATTAATTATGGCGATAGGATTCGCGTAAGGATTGGCGGCAGAGAGCTGGAGATGCCCTTCTTAGAAAGCTACGGCTTCGCTAGGAGAGGTGAACTCCTTGCGCTTGTGGGAAGCGAGGGGCATCTTGAGATAGCCGTAAACCAGGGTAACGCATCTGAAAGGCTCAGCTTAAAAGGTGGAGAAAAGGTGGAGATATGCGCGGTTTGCTGATTGGCAGGTTTCAGCCCTTCCATCTGGGTCACATTTATGTAATTAAGGAGATTGCGAAAGAAGTGGATGAGATAATCATAGGCATCGGCAGCGCTCAGAAGAGCCATAGCCTGGAGAACCCCTTTACAGCAGGCGAGCGCTTGATGATGATTTCCCGAAGCCTATACGAGAATGGCATTCACAAGAACTACTACATAATACCCATTAACGACATCGACAACAACTCCCTCTGGGTGAGCCACGTTAAGAGCCTAACCCCGCCTTTCGATAAGGTTTACTCCGGCAACCCCCTAGTGAAGCGACTATTTAAGGAAGCGGGCAAGGAGGTTGCGACGCCGCCGCTATTCAACCGCCGCGAGTATTCAGGTACAGAAATTCGGCGAAGAATGCTTGAGGGAGAGCCTTGGGAAGAGCTTGTCCCCAAGGCGGTGGTTAAGGTTATAGAAGAAGTGAGAGGCGTGGAGAGGCTGCGCGACCTGGCGAAGAAGGATGTTTTGTGAGGGCGTGCCTCAGCGCTATTTTCCAAAAAACAAAAGCACATGCCAAATCTGCAATGCGCTCAAAATTGTCACTTAAGCCTCCATTTCTTCGATTAGCTTCAACACCTTCGCCTTAATCCCATCACACACCTTTCTGAACTCCTCTATGCTTTTGCCCTTCGGGTCGGGCAGCGCCCAATCTTCGACCTTCCCGCTGCTTAAGAGAAACGCTGGACAAGACTCCCGCGATAAGCAGCCCATGGTTATTATTCGCCTTGCTGCTCACCTTTGCGCCGGCTCTGTGCCAGCGCTTTCCGCTCTGACGTTCTTAGTAAAAGTGTTGAAAAATCCCTTTGCCATTTACGACCTAGCGGAGTTGCCCACGCATACAAAGAGCACATCCATCTTACTCAAAATTCCTCACCAGCACAACGCTGCCCCCCTGAGGCACGCGAAGCTGTTCTGCAACGCTCTTACATTTAGCTTTGAGCAGGAAAACCACCGGTTTTTCTGTGTACTCATCCAACGTTTCAAAGTGCCCTTGCCCCTTGGCGATTATAAAGTCGGCCTTATCAAACTCTCTCAGAAGCTCTTCTGAGGCTTCTTTAAAATCTACGCCAACCACATCGCTGCCTGAGGTTATAACCCTGCACGTGTGCGTAAGCTCAACCTGCTGCGCATCCTCAATGGTGGCGTCGTTGATTATCGGCGCAGACTTCACCACGGCTATGACCTCAAGCCCATGCCTCTTGAGCTCCTCTATGAGAAGCCTGTCCAGCGCAATCTCGCCGGCATTGTCGAGCAGATAGAGCACGCGTCTGCTGCTCTCAATAAGGCGCCTAAAGGCTTGGATGTGGTTGATGGCAAGCTTCTCTTCCAGCGCTCTGCTGAGCATTTCTGCACTCGCCTCTGCCCCATAAACACCAAAGTCAAGCAGATTCCCAGCTAGGGCTACCTTGACAGTAGCTTCGAGCCTGTCTTCAGCACTCTCTATAATCCTCCTTGCCATAGGTATTAGAGCCTGAGCAAGGGCATTGGAGCGTGCCTTTGCTTCCCGGAATGGGTCTGCGCAGCCTGTCAAGCTCTTTAGCAGTCTGTGAAGCCCAGTACCCAGAAGCGCAGGTATAGCGTTGCCTGTGTAGTTCTCAGCAAGGAACTCTTCCACCGCCCTCATTATCTCCTCTTCTTTCTCTTTGCTCAGCCTGCATTGCCTTAAAACACGCCTACTCTGCTCTACCAAGCAAGCGTAGCATGCCTCGCCTACGTGCATGCTACTCCTCCATATCGTATATCACCAGCCCCGTAAGGAGCTTCGGGTAGAAGTAGGTCGCTTTGCCTGGCATTTTTTCTCCGGCAAGAGCAACTTCGCGGATTTCTTCAACGCGCGTAGGGTTCAAAAAGAAGGCGGCCGTAAATTCCCCTCTCGTTACTCCTGCAATCGCTTCCTCTTCGTCGATGATGTAGGCTATGTTGCCCTCGCTGCTACGGAATCCCAGAATTCTCTCCAGAATGAGGGAATGGAGTACACTCACGCTTAGCCTGCGGAGCACCTGAGATTTGTGCTGAAGCAATCTATCCATAACCTCATAGTCTCTCAGAACAAGGCCGTAAAATTCGCCGCGGTAAAATCCAAAATTCCTGCTATTTCTATATAAAAAGCGGAAGAACACCTCCTTATCCTTACCAAAGCTCTGAATATCGAAGTACTCCCTCGCCTTATCCAGAAACTCTTCCATGGAAAACTCATGTTTAATCGCACGGTGTGCGGGTAAGATGGTAACTCCCTCATCGTACATATTTGCCAGAAACATCATGGTATAATCAAAGGGCTCCTCGCCGGAGGTTTTGCCTGTAAGCCGGCGCATCTCATCGCGGTAGGCGAGAGCGGTCTCGTATCTGTGATGCCCATCTGCTATGTAAATCCTCTTTTCAAGAAAAGCCTGCGTAACAGCTTCTATCACCTTCTCATCGCATATTCGCCAGAGGCGGTGCCTTTTACCGGTGTCGTCGAAAAAGTCCACAAGTGGCTCTTCAAGCGCCTCTTCAACTATCTTAGTCACCTTCGCTTCCTTATCTTCATAGAGGCCATAAATCTGGCTGAAGTTCGCCTTTGTATGGCGCAGCAGAGCAAGGCGGTCTTCCTTGGGTGAACTGAGAGTCTCTTCGTGAGGCAGAACCTCCCCCTCGCTATACTCGCTTAACCTGACCAGCGCAATCAACCCTCGTAGAGCCTTTTTCTCCCCCTTCACCTTATAGTCCTGGCGACAGTAGTACAGTGAGGGCTCTTCGTCCTGGATGAGGATCTCCGATTCCTTCCAGCGCCTGTAAAGCCTCGCAGCCTCGCGGTATTTCTCCTCGCCCTCGGCTTTGTTGTAATCCAGGCGAATAATGTTGTACTCGTGGGCAGCGTAGTAGCGCTCTCGCTCTTCGTCGCTTATAACGTCGTAGGGCGGGGTTACCACCCGTGAGATATCCTCCTTCGCAAGGTTATAGCGCACTCCTCTGAACGGCTTTACCAGTACCATGGCTACACCTTTCTGCCTATTTATCTGCGTAAAATATAAACTTGCCCCTCCTTTAAATCAGCGCCTGAAGGTCTGGCAGAAAGGCGGCGCCACCAAAGAGGAAGACAGCTCCAAGCACAATGCTGAAGATACCTATTACCAGCGCCACGCCCCTATAAAGCCTCGCCCTATTCGCAGAAGTAGCTATTCCATACGCCCCGAGAACACCCATCGCCGTATTTGTAATTATTAGTCCGGAAACGAAGAAGAGTATTAAAAGGGCGGCGGTATCCTTACCCGCGGCAGCGCCCGTGCCGAGGGTGAGGGCAAACAGGATCACCTGCGTAGGCGTCTCAGCACCTATACCATGGATCATGCCTATAACGTAGGCCGAGGTATTACCGTATCCGCCTTTCCACATGCTGCGCTGCTTCATAGGTGCATTTCTCAGCTTAGCCATGCTCCAGTCATAAGCCCTGAGCACCGCGTTGGCAAGAATAGCCCATCGCGGCATAATTCGAAACTCTTCCCCTCTATGCCTGTGAAAGGAATAGAGAACGTAGAAGCCCAGCAGGAGGAGGGTGATGCCCACCACCTTTTCCATAATGCTGTCTAGGCCCTCTGGAATTGAGAGTCCGATCATCAGCGCTCCAAGGGCAAGCGCAGCCACAACGCTCGCGTGCCCAACGGCATACAGGAAGCTCAGAAAAATCCCCTTTCGCCTGCTTTGCTGAGTGCTGGTTATGTCCATAATTGCAGCTATGTGGTCCCAGTCCACGCCATGTTTGATTCCAACCGTAAGAGCGATAAGGGGTAGCAGCATATCACCATTCATAATTAAAACCTCAGTAATACATTTGCCTTAAATTGTATTAATATGTAACATATATAGTTTATCTTTTCATCCTCAGTTAATATTAAACTGTTCATATTTTCATAATGATAAGAGAGGGATGAAAAGAATTTTAAGCGAGACAGGAGATGCACATCCATGCAGGAGGTCGCTTTTGAGGTCTCGGAGTTAATTTCACTGCTTCTCATAGCAAGCGTTGTCGCTGTTGCTGTGAAGTACATTCGCCTACCCTACACAATCGCCCTTGTGCTTGTTGGTTTACTTGTGGGCAGCCTGAGGATATTTCCTGAAATTCCGCTCAGTGAGGAGATAATCTTCTACCTCGTGCTCCCTCCGCTTCTCTTTGAGGGCGCAGTAAACATGGACCTTGCCCACCTGCGCAGGAATCTTAAACCAATCGCGGCGCTCGCGGTTGCTGGCGTTGTAATTTCAGTAGCTCTGGTGGGCTACCTTCTTCATCTGCTGCTTGAACTCCCTCTGCCTCTTGCCCTTCTTTTCGGTGCAATGATTACGCCCACCGACCCTGTGTCTGTGCTCGCCACCTTCAAATCCCTCGGCGTGCCCAAGAGGCTATCTACCATAGTTGAAGGGGAGAGCATATTCAACGACGGCACGGGCGTGGTTATCTTCGCTATAATTCTTGAAATGCTACGAAGCGGTGAGCTTGAGGTAGCGCAGGGTGTGGCGAAGTTCCTCTTAGTGTGCGCCGGTGGGGCTGCTGTGGGCTTTCTCTTGGGCTATACAGCCTACAAGGTGCTTGCCTACATCGACGACCACCTCATAGAGGTCACAATAACGCTTATACTTGCCTTCTCCAGCTTCATCATCGCTGAGCATTTCCACACCTCCGGCGTAATAGCGGTGGTCGCCTCGGGTTTGGTAATCGGCAATTATGGCAGGCTCTTTTCCATGTCGCCCTCTACGAGGCTTGCGCTAATAACCTTCTGGGACTTTGCAGTTTTCATTGTAAACTCGCTAATCTTCCTGCTCATTGGCTTAGACATCCACCCCGAGAAGCTTCTCAGCTACGCGAGAGAGGTAATCATCACCATAGCCGTGGTGCTCGTTGCCAGAGCCTTGGCGGTGTATCCCCTCCTCAATATCCTTAACTTAAAGCTGAGGTCGAAAATTCCCCTGCTCTGGCAGCACGTTATTTTCTGGGGTGGACTACACGGCACCATACCTGTAGCTCTGGCTCTGGGTCTGGAGAAGGACTTTCCAATGCGCGAGTTTTTAGCAAGCCTGACCTTTGGGGTGGTGCTCTTCTCCCTTGTGTTTCAGGGTCTGAGCATCGAATTCTTTGTACGTCGCTCGTCACTGGTGAGAAAGCACGAGAAGCGCCTTGTGTACGAGGAAAAGCTTGCGCGAGCTATTGCAGTTAAGGCAGCACGCAAAGAGATTGAGAGCATGCTGGAGAAGGGAGAGATTTCACAGAAAATCGCTGAGGAGCTGATTTCTGAGCTCGAGGACGCTTCCAAGAAGCTTTCGAGGGAGATAGCTGCGCTTGTGGATGAAGATGGGATTATTCAAAAAGAGGAGCGCTTCGCTGCGCTTCGCCGCAGCCTTGAAGCCAAAAAGAGCGCCGTGCGCGACGCGGTTGTGCGCGGGCTAATAGGCGAGGAAGTTGGGAGGAGGGTTATCGAAGAGATAGATGCAGAGCTTGACCTTCTATACCAGAAGCGCGGTTAGGGGCAGACACAGGAGGTTAGCTCTTCTATGGTCTGCGCAAGAAGCTCATCGCCCTCATCGAGGATTTTTGTCACCTTCTTGTTCTTCAGGCTGTAGTAGATTTCCCTGCCCTCTTTTCTAGTGGCGACAACCCCACACTCCTTAAGCATGCGCAGATGCTGGGAAACTGTGCTCTGCTTCAGTCCCAGCCTTTCCATGATGGAGGAGACATTAAGCTCGCCCTCGCGAAGCACCTCAAGAATCCTGAGTCTTGTAGGGTCAGCGAAAACCTTGAATGTTTTGGCTTTGAGCTCAAGCCAGGTTTCGTTTGCCTGCATGGGTAAAAATGGTTCAAAATTCAATAAATACTTTTCCTGTCAGATTATGATATTACGATAAATTATGCACGCTCCTACTTACGACGCTTGGTATGCTACCCCCTTCGGGATGTATTCGCTTGAGCAAGAGAAGAGGCTACTCTCAAAGCTTGCCAGCTCGCTCAAGGGAAAGTTAACACTTGATGTGGGTTGCGGCACAGGTGTCTTCACATCATGGCTCAGCGTGAAGGGTGCTCACGCTATAGGCATAGACATCTCGCTGGAGATGCTAACCTTTGCAAAAAGAAAGCATCCTGGAATTGCCTTTATTCTTGCAGATGCTTGTAGTTTGCCCTTCAAGAGCGAGAGCTTTGATTTAGTGATTTCAGTAACCTCCCTGAACTTCATTGAAAATCCTGAAAAAGCTGCTGGCGAGGCGAAAAGGGTTTTGAAAGAGGAAGGCAAGCTAGTAGTCGGAGTTCTGAATTCTCTCAGCGTTTACGCCATTTTAAAAAGATTAAGAGGCTGCTTCAGCCGAAGCAGTTACAGAGACGCTCGTTTTTTTACCCCTGGTCAGCTTATGAAGCTCATTGACAGCAGAGATTACCTGAGTGCAGTTCATGCTCCAGAGTTCCTTCCAGCACCACTGCTGAGGCTCGCTGCTCGGCTTGAACCTATGCTTTCAGTGTTTTTAAAACCTTTTGGAGCTTTCATCGCATCGGCATGGGAGAAATTCTAGGAAAAGTTTATATATCATCATATCATAATATATTGTAGGGTGAGAATGATGGCTGAAAAGAAAAAGGTGACTGTGCTGCTTTTCCACGATGAATTGTGCCAGGTTTTCAATGGTCTTATGACTGCGCTGAGCCTGCTACGCTCTGGCGCTGAGGTGACTGTTTTCTTCGGTTCCCGGGGGATAAATGTGGTGCACAAGGAGAAGATTCGCGAGCTAAAGTGCCTGCCAGACCAGCCAGAGGAGATTCAGAAGGCGGTGATGGCAAAGATGGAGGAGCTCGCGCTCCCAACGCCTGAGGACATGCTCACTATGCTGGAGATGGAAGGTGCTCTGCTTCTCGCTTGCCCACTGAACAAAGACATCTTCGAGTTCAAAGACGAAGATTTCATTGAAGGGGTGGGCATTGCCGACCCGGATACCTTCTATACCGACGTGGTGATGGTTAGCGACTTTGTGCTCAGCTTCTAACACGGGAGAAGAAATGACAATCGCGAAGGTGAGCAGCGGGAATTTCGAAGAAGAGGTGCTTGCTTCGGAGCTACCTGTGCTTGTGGACTTCTATGCTGAGTGGTGCCCTCCTTGCTTTGTTATTGCCAAGACGCTTGGTGAGCTGGCGGAGGAGTACAGAGGCAGGGTGAAGTTTGTCAAGGTGGACATCGATGAGAACGAGAAGCTTGCTGCACGCTACGAGGTGTTTTCGGTGCCCACCCTTGCATTCTTCCACAAAGGTGAGCTTGTAGACGGTGTGGTAGGTGCCATACCAAAGGAGGTACTGAAGAAGAAGCTGGATAACCTGCTTGATGGGAGAGGCTGAGAACACGCTTTTGACGAAAGAATTTTCTATGCAGAGGTAGGTATTTTAAAGGCAGGTGCCACACATGAAGGAGCTTGACCTCCGCGGAGAACCATGCCCTGTGCCTCTTATTAAGACGCTTAAGGCTTTGGAGAAGCTGGATGAAGGAGAGATACTCCGCGTGCTTGTAGACATGCCCTGCGCCAGAGAGAACGTGCCAAAGCACATGGCTGAAGAGGGGCATGAGGTTGAGGTCAAAGATGATGAAAAGGAGATGGAGATTATTATTCGCAAGCGGAATGGGGATAATAATTTGGAAAAAGGCTCCTAAATTATAATAGAATAAGGAAATTTTGAGGTAGTTTCATCTGTAAATCTGTCCTTCTGATTCTTCCCTCCCCATTAGCTGTGCAACCCTCCACACTATGTAGAGCTTGCACTTGAATATCTCCCTTAGGGCGTTTATGAGCGCGCTTCTGTTAACATCTTCCACATAAAGAGCCTTTGTAAATTCCACACCCTTAAGCTCCTGAGCGCTTGGCACCATCCTGAACTCCGCGTCGCGGAACAGGAGGTCGAATCTCCACTGCCAGAGAAGTGCATTCTTCTCCGCTTTTGGTAGCGAGTGCAAAGCCTTATAGTGCTCCTCCGCCAGCTGGATACTGCTCCCCACAATGATGTAGTCCCTATCCTTGGGTTTTATCACTTCACTTATGTACTTCGAACCCCTCGGGAACTGAGCAAGAAAGTGAAACTCAGCCTTCTCATTTTCCACCTCATCTTTAAGTATGCCCTCTTTCTCCAGCCAGCCCTTTACCTTTTCTGCCAGTTCATTCTTGTTTTCTCCCATGATTATCACCTTGGGTAGAATAGACAGGGAGGGTATTTATACCTTTCATCCACGATGGTTAGTGGGAATCAAAAAAAAAACAAAAATGTTTGCAACAAAAGGCCGAGTTTTAGGAAAAGAGGGCCACGGCCGAGATTTGGCAGCATGTGCATCGTCAGCGTCCTTTCCAAGAGTGCAAACATTTGCGCAACAGGACACTTCACTTTTTCGCCGCTCTCGGGTTAGGTCTTTTTGTGTGGAATACTCCATATATCCTACCTTTGGACACTTGGGGGAATCGAGATGCTTGCGAAGTTTGTTGATCGGGAAGGACATGAGCGCTGGGTGGATGTGCGCATCAAAGATTGCGTGGAAGTCAAAGAAGGGCAGCGAAAGGTAGTCTTCATCCACGAGCTGAAGTCTGCCACCGTCGAAGAAGTCGCAAACCCTGCAAAGCTGGAAGGTTGGCTCAGCATTGCCAAGCTCGAACTTGATGCCACTCTGTCGCGTGAGGGAAAGGCAAACTGGACCAGCATGGCTTACGAGCTGAAGTGGACGCTCGGGCTGAAAAGCAAAGAAGAGGCTGAGGACATTCTCAGGCAGCTCTGCGAAGTCACCGGGGAGTACATCGTGCGCGATGGCTGGATCGTCAGGGTGTGAGCTTATTTTTTCTACCTCCAACTTATTATTACTCCATCGTCTGCGCTATGACCCAACAACTCCCCGTAGCTCTTCAGCCTCGCCTCAAATGTTACCATGGCACCTTTGGGAATCTCCAGAGCCTTTTCCTTCTGGTCAGATCTAAGTTTAACACTCATATCTGACGTGAAAGTGTCTGGCTTGCATCTCAATGACATCATTAGAGACTCTGACACATCCACTAGTTCGCAGGTCCACCTGACATACTTCCCTTTATATTTCTCAAATTCTACCTTCTTCTGGGCATCCGTCAGAGAGCCTTCCATTCCAAAGAGGGAATCAAACTCATAGAAGCTTATATCTATGTACTCTTTTGGAGGAGGCGTTGCTGCAGATCCTGTTGATGTAGAGCCTTCTTCGCCGCCTCCGAACAATGCTGCTACGAACATCAAGCCAAAGAGCACTATGAAAGCTTTCGTCACAATGTGCCTTCTCCCCCACCAGCTGCGGTTATCATGCCCGCAGTGAGGGCACTCTTTGGCTTTTGAAGATATCTCCGCTCCACATTCTTTGCATTTTACCAGCCCCAATTTCTCAAACCCCCTATATTCTCTAATAAATTCCTTAATTTTATTACTCCCTCACCCCCTCTTTTTTGTACGTGGTTTTTAGTTCCTGTTCCTTAAGCCACTCGATTAGAGCGGTCCGGACGACATCTGCTTTAGTAGGATACTTCCCTTTATCAACCAACTTCTGGACTTTTTCGTATGTCTCTTCTGAAACACCAATCTTTATGAAATATGTTTTCTGCGGCATTTTTTCACGCCCTTATTAGTAACTAAAAGGTTACTTATAAAGTTAACGTCACGGTTCCCGATTTTCTAAATATTTTTGCACAGTCCCGGAATCTCAAAAGTTAGAATTTCAAAGCCGCGAAATCTGGTTCGAATTATTCCCCATATACTACACTTTTTTGGAACTTAGTTAGAACTTCAAACCGTAAAGTATTTATACCATTCCCGTATTAGGAACTTATCAGGAACTTTATTAGAACTACTGGAGGAGAAAGTATGGCAGAGCGTGAGATTGTGAAACTGACTCTCTCGAAGGGCTTTGCAAAAGCCGTTGACGCGCTCGTAGAAAAAGGGGACTATAAGTCCCGGCCGGACTTCTTCGAGAAGGCTGGGCATCTCCTTCTTGAGAAGCATGGCATGCTCGTACAGTCCGCTCAACCACCGCGCCACATCAGCGACGCCACCGGCAACAGGGTGCAGAAAGTGGAGGTGGACTGAGCCATGCCTGAGATTCTTGCCATCATCGATACAGGGGAAGAAATAGTTCCGGGACTCACACTGAAGCGTTGGGAGCACCTCTGCTACCTCACCAAGGACGAGATTTTCGAGCTCGGGAGGCGCGGTCTACGCGAGCTTTTCAAGAAGCTCGGCAAGCAGCATCCAGAGGCGAAGTGGCTGAAGCTGAAGATGCGCGGCATTCGAAGACACTATGGTTTGCACGAGTTCGACCCCTGGCTGAATCCATACCGGAGGGACAGGTGATGGCGCTGGAGCAGGTTCTCAGGCTCAGACTGAGCAGGGAGCAGGTCCAGAAGCTCACCAAGGGGCACAAGATCACCGAGATTCTGCCGAGCGGCGAGGTGCTGGAGATCACCGCGGAGGTGAGTGACAATTGAACGAGGACGAGCTCTTCCGCAGGGTTGTGCGCGTGTTTTTGGAGAAGCATGGTGACGAGGTCAGGCGCGCGGTGAAGGGTGACTTGCTCCTCGAGGCAGGACTCAAGCGTCTCGAAGAAATCGCGGGCATCACTCACCATGGCAGCCCTAAAGTCTCTTTTTCTGGAGCTTTGCAGGCTCGGGCTGCCCATCCCCCCAAACCCCTCCCCACTACCTCCGTGGGCGCTGGAGGTACCCCCCACGCCGACTTCGCTGTACGAGGCTTCTCGCCCTCTGGCGCCCACTCTTTTTTCTGCCAGGAGGTGAGTGAGCATTGAACCTCAATGCTGCTGATGCGGGTGTTGGGGCGGGCTCCATCTCCCACATCGCCTCCTCTATACCCAGCGCCCCCACCCCCTCTCTCAAATTTAAAACGTGGAAAGACACCACTTGGTATTATACCCAGGTCCCTGACTGGCTTCTTGAGGATGCGCATAAGTACGCCCTGGAGAGGCGGGAGTTCAAGCGTTCCAGCACCGACAACGTGCCGATATTTCAGACCGATCCCGTTGAGAATGAAAAGGTAGGTATCATAGGCGAGCTCGTCTGCGGCTTCCTCTTCGCCAGGAACATCAACATCAGGCTAATCGATAGGCCTACTGATATGATTGATGGTGGCGACGGCGGTGCAGACTTCTATCTGCAGCGCTCCGACGACGAAGACAACCTAGCTAAGATAGACGTGAAAACAGTAGCCAGGACAGTTGTCCCAAAGCCTCACTACAGCTGCGTGGTTGCACACAAGCAGCTCATCAGAAAGAGCGGCGAAGAAATCCTGGTTTTTGTCAGCTACACCAAGCCCTCGAGGCTCGCCTTTGTTCTCGGCTGGCTTACTGTTGCAGAATTCAATGAGAAAGCACGGTACAGGAGGAAGGGCTACCGCTACAACAGCTTTGTAGCTCCAACAGCGTTCCACGAGGTCTACGTGAGGGAGCTCAGGCCAATTTCTGAACTCCTCGAGTGGAGGTGAGAAGGTTGGAGGAAGAAGCAAAGTATGATCTGCAGCTGGCTTTTCTGGAGAAGTTCAATCAGGAGCTCAGAGCAGCCGCCCAAATCGTAGCAGACAGGATGCCCACGCATGGCATCCCTGAAAAAGACTTCGAATATCACACTGACTGGGCTAGGTTGAAAATCAAGCGGGCGAGGACGCTTCAGACCAGGAACAAGGAGAAAATCATCGACGACCTGCGCGATGCGATCAATTACTGCGTCTTTGCGATTCTCTCCCTGGAGGAATGAGGGATGGAGGAAAAGACCCAATACGACCCATCATCCCGTAGCTTCGACGACGCCCCTTCAACTGCAGCGCTTGAGGCGGAGATAGTTCCGCAATTGCTCAGCCTGCCCAAGCAGATTCGGGAGAAAATGCTCGATATCCTGCTCATGCAAAGCAGGATCAACGAGACAGAGTTCGAACTCAAACAATGGGAAGCGGAGCAAATCCAGGACATTGCCACAGCGGTTGACGAGAATGGCAGAAAGCTCTTCAGCAACGAGAAGCTGCGGCAGGCAGAACTCGAGCGCAGGAAGGCTGAGGATCAGAGGTACAAGCAGCTCAGCGAAGCGCTGCAGGAGTATAAAGAGCAACAAGAGAAGGACAGGATAGAGCTCGAGTACCTGCGCTATCAATTCCGTGCTTTAGAAATCTATACGCGATTTCTTGAAGCGACGAGGGGGCTGTAGCCAGATGAAGCTGGAGAAAGACCCGTTTGCTGGAATACCAGTCACAGAAGACGAAATTTGCGAATATTTCATGAAAAAATATTATCCACTTGAAAAGAAAGCCATGGAGGGAAAGAAATGAGTCTGGATGGTTGGATACAGAAGGCTGAAGAGGAAGCGGAAAAGCTCCCCGCGAGCGGCGGGGAGTTCTGGAAGCCAGGCGATGGAATGTACAAGATCTTGCTCGGAGAGCCGAAGTTCAGAGATCAGGAGTTCAACAAGAAGGACGGCACGGTGGAAAAGAGGCGCATGGCAGATTTTCCAATCCTACTCGTGGAGGATGGGCAAGTTGCCGGAAGAGCGACATGGAGCATGAGGGTGAGCAGACATGAGAAGTCAGTATACCAGAAGGTGCTCAGAGCTGCGAAAGAAGCTGTGAAAGCGGGGGATATCACAGAAGTGGACGGTGCAAAGCTCCTCGCTTTGATTGTAGAGGTGCGAGGCGAAGGGCTGAGTAGAGAGTGGTCTGTCTCAAACGTCAGCGAGTACAAGAAGAAGCTGGAGCAAGTCGCAAGCCTCTGAGGCGGTGGCAATGTGCGACTACCCGGAATATGCGGCTCATAGTCTCCCCGGGCCTCTCCAGGAAGCTCACAAGCGCAGCATGCCCTTCCTCACTAAGTATGACGAGATGTTGAAAAAACACCTAGACAACCTGCCAGAAGAGATAAAAGCCAAGGTCCTTGAACGCCTCTCCGAGCCACAACCCCGCAAAGGCATGCTCCTCGGTGGGCTGCACCTGGAGGACCTGCCGCGGGTAGTCAAAGAGATTGCTGACTTGATGGATGCTAGCATATACGCACCACATCAGCCCGATGTGAGGAGCGTGACCGTCAAGTTTGGCTGGGAGTGGCCGGAAGGCGATGACCACCACGTTTTCCTAGAAATCGTCGATGTGGACCGCGGGGAGAGTAGGAACACCGTAACACTGAGCAGAGTATTCTGCGAAAACTGCGGTGGGGTCTTCTACATCCCGGTGCCTCCTGCATGCTTCCCGGGAAACCCTCCAGCATACTCTTGCCCATATTGTCTCGGCGAGTCGCTCCGCATCCTCGAGAGGGTAACAACGGTGGTACAGGCGGAAGTGCCAGCACCTCGTGGGCGGAGGTGAACCACAATGCCAGAGCTGTGGTTGAAAATCGAGGAAGGTGCAGTCACTGAGGTCAAGCTAGATGGGATATCCGCAGCTCTAAAGAAGCCTGTAGAGTCCACAGAGATTCCTTTCTTTCTTGAGGCAGTAGGGTTTCTCCAACGTTGTGGTTTCGGATTCAAGGTTCCAGAGAACTCGAAAGCTGAGGTCCAGGATCCTGGGGCTGAGGTTCCTACCACACCGAAAGAGAGACACTCTGGTGAAGACGAAAAAAAGCCAAGCGCTTTCTTCTGTATCCCTCACGACGAAAGGGAGAAAAAGATTCTCACAATTCTCGAGGGTGGAGAAAAGCTCGGTGCAAAAGAAATTGCAGAGAAGCTTGGTGGCATCAGCTCACGTGGATTGTCAAAAATACTGCGAAGCATGTATGAGAAAGGGCTCATATTGCGGGAAATAGAGGAGGAGAAGGGAAGGCCCTCGCGCTATATCTACTTCATACCAACGGAGCTCAGGGAAGAAAACCTGCGTGAAGCAATAATAGCTGTCTTCAAAGAGAGCGGACGCAATCGTCTCAAAGCAAGGCAGATCGCAAAACGGCTTGAAAAGAGAGGCATCAGCATTTCCATCCCCAAGCTTAGAGTCGTACTGAAAGACCTCGCAGACGAGGGCATACTGGATGTAGAGAAGCAGAGCCGCCCTCGCTACTACTCCTCAACAACGCAGCAGCCGGAGAAAGTTGCCTCAGAGTCACCATGGGCTGCTCCTCCAAAGGTCGAAGAGGAGAAGGTAGAGCTTTCCAGCGAGGAGGAGACAACCCTACAGGAGATTTACGATAAAGGGCAGGTATGGGACGACGAGATCAGCAGGGAAACGAGAAAGCTCTACAGGCAGCTCGAGGACAAAGGACTACTCAGAGCTTCGGTTACCACCTGGGATGAGGGGAAGAAAAAGTTCCGCCGCGCATTCTGGACCCTCACAGAGAAAGGCATTGCGGCTCTTGGAGGGTGATAGATGCCCGGCTGGAGAGTTTTCAGGGAGAATATCCTGTGTGCCAGAGAGCTCTTCTTCTGCCCGGAATGCGGCAGCCACGACATCTACAAAAGAACCAGGAAGGGTGGGTACTACTGCAACCTCCACAAGGGGATCTTCGAAAAACCTCTCATATTCAGGAGGGTGGAAAACAGTGGTTAAACGCAGACGGCTCAGCAAGCAGGAGGAAAGGATACGCAAACTGCAGAGGCTCACCAGGCGCGACCTGGTCAAAAAGGAGCGCCCCATCTGCAACGTGTGCTTCCGCCCTGTAGGCTCATGCGATTACTGCAGGAAGGAAATGCAGAAGGCATGAGAAGGAGGTGAAAACCTGAAGATCAGGCTAACTATCGCGGACCTTTTCACCATCCTCGATGCTGCGCATGCCCTAGGGAAGAAAGGAGAAACCGCAAAGGTAGGAGAGCTGAGATGCCATAAGCATGCGCTGATGCAACGCCATGGCTTAGATGAGAGCAGCGTGGCGAAACTGAAGGAAGCACTGAGGAGAGGTAAGTACAGCATCATAGGAGGTGATGCCGCAAAGGGTAATACCCAATTTTTTGCAACAAAAAGGGGTAATACCCGAGGTATTACAAAAGCAAATTTTTCGCGTTGATTTATAAATAAACTCAAGAAAAAAATCAGGAGGAAGGAAAGAAAAATGATATGGATTAGTTTGGAGAAGGAGAAAAGAAAAAAAGCGTTTCTGGGACGAAATGTATACACGCTGATGTATTCCCTCCGCTACAAAAAAAGCCTTTGGGTAATACCCGGGGTATTACCCCTGAGGGGTATTACCCTTACAATGTTCATTGGAGTGGTGCGATCATGCCTTCGAAGGACAGCATTGTGGTCACTGCAAGGTTGCGAAAAGACGAGTATGAAGCTCTGCAAGAGGTCATGAAGATGCACAGACTCAGCGTTGCAGGCGTGCTCAGGTTCGCAGTGGCGAAGCTGAAGAAGGACAAGCCAAGCCCGCGCCTGAAGCTGCCAGAGCACCCAAAGCAGTGCAAGCTGTACAAAGCAATGCTTGACTGGATGCGGAAAAGCGGCACGCCAAAGTTACCGCCGTCAGAGCTCAGAAAGATCCAGTACTTCACAGGCATCATGACTAAACAGACCCTGGAGCGCTACCTCGAGGCGCTAGAAGTACAGGGCTTCGTGAAGCGCAATCGCGGATATGTTACGGTGCTGAAGAAGTGGGAGGAGGATTAGGATGCTATATGACCTGTATGAGATCATTCTGGAGAATCCGGGCATAACGAGGAAGGAGATACTCAAGGAAGTTGACCTGCATCCGACGAACGTATCAAAGTACATCTCGCGCCTTGTGAAGAAAGGCAAAGTTGTTAGAGTCAGGGAGCGGGTGCCAGGAAACGTCACGCGCTACTATCCAGTTGAGATAGCTGGAAAGAGGAGATAAAAATGCGTTGGAAAATCTTTTCTTGGCAAAGTTGAGAGGGGGGAGAGGCGTGAAGTGGAGATGCGTTGATGACTCAAAGCCACTTGGAAGGTGCATCTATAGCGCCTCGACAATAACAGTGAGGTGGGAGTTGGTGCCATGAGCCGAGACCGCGTCATGATTGAATTGCTAGATTACTCATTAAGCAATCTAAAGAGAGAGTTGGAGCGGCTAGACGAATACATACAAGAACTCCAGAGGGAGAGGGAAAGGATAAGCATAGAGATAGAGAAGAAGCTCGAGGAGCTGAAGGCACCACCCGACATAGATGTAGAAGAGCTGAAGAACTTCCTCAGAAACAGGGAGAAGTACATCCTGCTCCACAAGAGGGCAGATCAGTGGTGGATAGTCGTACCGAGATTTGTGAACCTTTACCTTGGTTGGCTGGAGCACGAGACGCCCTCCTTCAGGGTGTTTGCGATCAACAAGTACTTCAACTGGATTCTCGACCTGCCGAAGGAGATCAGGGAGAAAATAAAAGCCCCCGAGCCAGAGCCCTTCACGGTCTCAGATGGATTTCTCATCACCCCACCGGAGTTGCAGGATAGAGCCTGGCAGAAGTACAGAAAGCACCTCACCAGGAGAGAAGGGAAAGACAAGATAAGGATAAAAGCCGGGCACGAGTTCCTGCTTATCGCCAAAATAATAGAGGAGGGCTCTCTGCCCTTCGTCCCAAAGCCTGTTTCTGAGAAAGATCTGAGAGACTGGAACAAAATAAAGCTGAGAAGCCACCAGGAGAAAGCTTGGCAGCAGCTTCTTAAGTGGGGCGCTATCGGCATATTCTGGCCCTACGGCGCTGGCAAAAGCTACTTCGGGATATACCTCCTTGCAAGGATAACAGGGAGAAAGCTCGTGGTGGTTCCAACGGTTCTACTCAAAGAGCAGTGGATAAAGAGGATAAGAAAGCACATACCTGAGTTCGAGCATGAAATTGATGTAATAACCTACGCAGGCTATGAGAAAGTGAGAGACAGGGAGTATACCCTGACAATATACGACGAGTGCCATCGATTGCCCGCGAACACCTACATCAGGCTCTCCACCATCAGAACCAAATATAGAGTTGGCTTGAGCGGTAGCCCCTTTAGGGAGGACGGCAGAGAGAACTACATCTTTGCCCTGACCGGCTATCCCCTGGGCATGAACTGGAACGAGTTTATCCGCCAGGGCTACGTGAACGTGCCCACATTCAAAGTCTACATTGTTAAGGACGAAAGAGAGAAGCTGAAAAAGCTTGACGAGCTGCTTGGAATCCCGCTTAAAACAATAATCTTCTGCGACTACCTTGAGCTAGGTAGGAAGATCAGCAGCAAATTTGGCATACCCTTCGTTCACGGTGGCACAAAGAACAGGCTGGAGGTAATCAGAAGCAGCAGTACCGTCGTAGTCTCAAGGGTGGGCGACGAAGGCATATCCATTCCCGACCTTGAGAGGGTGATAGAGGTTGCCTTCCTAGGGAGAAGCAGGAGGCAAGAGGCTCAGCGCTTCGGCAGACTTATGCACAGCCAGCAGCGTGAACCGCAGCACATCATCATAATGACAGAAAGGGAGTTCAAGGAGTACCAGAGGCGACTGTATGCAATAACCGAGAGGGGATTCAGGATAGATATAGTGAGATGAATTGGAGGCCTAGTCCATGCCGAGTCAGCTTGAAATTGAGACCGTGCTGAAGATCATCAAGCTCAGAATTGCAGAGGGCATGGGATACAGGAGTATTGCAAGAAAGGTCGGGGTGGATTGGAAAACAGTGCGAAAGTACGTGAAGTTATATGAAAAATTATAAAAAAGAAAAAAGGATGCTGAGAACACAGCATTGTATTGATTACACTATAGAAACCAAGTCATCGACTATATAGATGGGAACTCCTTGCGATATTAATAAAGCTCTTAGACCAAGTCTACCAAGACCATAGAGTTTTTCTTTAGGAACACTAAAAAATCTCTTTCTGCCTTTGTATACACTAAAGTCGTTCTTGTTTAGTTGTGCTCTCCAAGTAACTTTTCCGTGTCGAATCCGAATTCCTATCCTTTTCACCTCCTTTTAGTTTTACAAAATTAAAAAGGAATAGCACACTTATAAATATGTCGATTAATTTATTCAACCACATGAGCAAACAATAGTTAGGATTGCAAACCTATTTTTTAAGGGTATACCATAAGTGAATCAGATATGGAAATATACTAACCATTTCAAGTTTTCTCCATGGACATTTATCAGATTTGGGCCTATGTGGCCACGGTTGCAGCCGCAATCCTCGCGTGGCTCAACACTCGCAAGCCGCAGATCTACGACCTTCTCATTGAAATTCTCCAGGCTGCCAAGGACGACGAGATAACAGAAGAGGAGTTCCAGGAGATAGTGGACAAAGCTATCGCTGTCCTTGGCATCGACCTCAGCAAGTAGCGATCATTTCCCTGATGGCGGACGGGAAATGATGCGCCGGCCCCAGGGCGCGGTACAAATACTGGGGCCTTCCTCTCCAGCGATGACGGCGAAAATCTATGATCTCCTGGCAAAGACAGGAGTCACTTCACTTGAAACAAAGATAGCCGCTTTTCTCGGGCGCTTCTGGCGGGACAGGGTTCTAAAGAGGCGTACGCTCGAAGGCGTTGTTGGCGAAGTTTTCATGACTCGGGGTAAAATCAGGGGACAGAGCAGAAACATCATCAAAAAGGGATACGTTCCGCCAGACGAGCTTGAATATCCAGACATCTACGAGATAGTTTACCAGGCATGGCTCCTTGCGGACAGCGGGAAGAAATACTTACTCAGCCTCTTCAAGCACCAACTCTGGATCCTTAACTCTCGCGTGAGAATCACAAAGTACAACTGCATAGTGCATCTCGGCCATCGTTTTGTGATAGGCAGCGACGTGGAAATCTACCCCGTGGAGGTGGAACTCGTTGGTATTTAAGTTGCCGGTAGAAGTGGATTATCTCTCAGGAACATTCGCGGGATTGGGAAGGCTATGGAAGCATCATGATACCACTGCTAGTGACTGCGTATGCCCTCACCCTGGTCACCTCTGCGAAGACTGCCATGGGAGGGAGATAGCAGGTGAAGCCACCAGGCTGCAAAGATGAGAGCCCACTTCAGGGCGCTTGCTGCACAAAATATTGTAAGCATCGCAACACCTGCAACCTGCCGCGGATACCTTTCCTTATCCACGCAGTTGTGATCAATCGCAAGCTCAGGAAAATCTTCACGGATGCTTACATCAACGACATTGTCCACCTTAAAGCGAAGTTATTGGGTGGTGGAAATAGAGCTGGAAGAACGCATAACTGAAATAACGTGCTTCAATCCAGAATGCTCAAATAGAATAAAAACAACCATAGAGCAGAAGCGCGACTTCCTAATCTCGTTTGCACTGAAGTATGACGCAACAGTGCTCCCCACTTGCTCTAAAGAATGCGCCCAGAAGCTGCTCAATATCCTCGGAGACTATAAGGAGATAGCAAGGAAGGCAGAAGAGGCACGGCAGAAGATGCGGAAGAAGAAAGCGTCATCCGACGACCCACGGAATCAACATAGACAAACTTAATTACTTTTCACTTTTCCCGTGGTCTAGGGAATGCTATATAAATAGGAAATAGGAAAGAAAATCTAGTAAAAAAGAGGGGTGATGTAAGGATGGAGGATAAATTTAATTATACGGCATTTTTTGGTGGAGTTACATTCGTTCTTGCGCTTTATTTTATAGGGGAGTATATAAGCAATTCAATTGCACCAGTGAACCTTAGTCAATCAAATGCAATTTTGTGGGTGTCTATATTTATAGGATTATCAATGGGTCACTATATAGGGAAAGCTATAACAAAAGGAGGAGGAACACTGAATTCATTTCTTGTAGGTATTTTTGTAACATTAACTTTATTCACTATTGCATTTGTAACAGGTGTATCGAATCTCACAGGTGTTATGATTTTCCTCACTATTTCTGTGTTCTTAATGCATTATTCAGACTTGCTAGAAAAACATGAAAATGTAGAAATATTAATTGATATTTTCGCTCAAAAAATTTCGGGAGTGGTTTTAGTTATCTTCGCCATAATTAAATATCTCATACCTGTTCTCCAAAAAATTATTTAGCTAATAGGCATTATTTTGTTCGGAGATATACGCCGAAAGCCATGAAAATGACACCGACTATAATAGTAGTAACTGTTGCACCCTTTATTCCAGTTCCAGTGAGTCCAATACCCCCTGGGCCTGCAAGTTCAAGAGCAGACAGTTTCGCTTCGACTCCGATTGATGATAATAATAGAAGAGACCCAATTCCAATTAGAACTGTCCCAAGGTCTTTGTTTTTCATACGAATTTATTGTGAACTTCTTTATATTTAAAAATTATTGATTTACAAATATTGTTTACTTCTTCTACCAAAACTTGGTACCAAATATTGTGCTAATTGCGGGACATTTCATGAAGTTTAAATGAATTCTACAAAGGTCCTAATACATTATCTGCCTGACTTTCCTTTTTAACCTAAACGAACCTTGACGAATCTATATGAACCTTTACAATCCTAAATGCAAGATCTGCCGTAGCGGGCATGCCGACAAAGTTAACCAGATGCTCATCGAAGGCAGACCCTACAGCGAGATCATCGCCAAGCTTGAGAAGCACATCCCGGGGCTCAGCAAGGCGAACATCACCAACCACAAGCGCCATTTCCCGGTAGTGCCCGAGGCAGTGAAAGAGTTTCAGAAGCAACTTGAGGAGGGGAAGCGCAAGGTCATTGACGACCTCGAGTTCCTTGAGAAGGTCAAGGCCAAAGCGGATGCTCTGCTTGACATCACCAGCGACCCGAGCGACCTTCAGAAGATAACCGCAGCCGCTGTCCAGGCAATGAAGCTCAAGTACGAGATTTCCGGCGACGTCAACAACCCTGTGAAGGAGCTCCTGGAGGTCCTCTATGCTGAGGACGAAGAAGCTGGCTAAACCTCTCAGGGATCCCGTCACCTTTGCAAAAAAGCTGCTTGGCTGGACACCTCACGAAGCGCAGGAGCAAATCCTCAGGGACAGGGCAAAGAACCTCACAGTCGCAGCAGGACGAAGATTCGGCAAGAGCGAGTGCATGGCAGTCTCCGCGATCCACTATGCCATAGCGCACCCTGGAAGCATTCAGTTCATCATCGCCCCAACCTACGACCAGGCACAGATTATCTTTGACACCATCGTCAGGCTGCTTTCCAGGTCGCCGCTCATTCAGCTGGTGGATAAGGTGGTCTACACTCCCTTCCCGAAGCTCCGCTTTCTTACAGGCTCAATTATTCATGCCCGCTCCGCTGACAAGCCTCAGAACCTGCGAGGCCATAAGGCGCACCGCATAATCCTCGACGAAGCGGGCTACATTAAGGACGAGGCGGTCACCAACGTAATTGAGCCAATGCTCGCTGACTATGACGGAGACCTGATCAAGATTGGCACCCCTGCGGGAAGAAACCACTTCTATGACTCATTCATCAGGGGGCTCGAGAGAAATGAGTACTACAGCAGCTACCAGTTCCCATCCTGGGTAAACCCGCACATCTCCAGGGAATACATAGAGCGCAAGAAGAAAGAATACGGGGAGAACAGCATCCGCTTCCGCACCGAGTACATGGCGGAGTTCATAGACGACCAGAATGCTGTCTTCCCATGGCGCAGCATTCAGGCGTGCATCGAAGAAGATATAGAGCTCCTCGAGGGTAGGACCCATGCCAAGCAGCGCTTCGTCTTCGGCGTGGACGTGGCGAAGTACCTCGACTACACCGTAATCATCGGCATAGATATTGCCCAGGAGCCAGCGAAGCTCATATACTTTGACCGCTTCCAGCGCCTCCCCTGGGGAGAGATAGCCAGGAGAATCGAGGACATCCATGCAAGATTCTCGCCCCAGGCAATAGTTGTGGACAGCACTGGCGCCGGCGACCCCTTGCTGGAGATGGTCCAGCACATAGCACGAGGTATAACCATCACGGGTGGCACCGCAATAACTCAGCAGGGAAACATCACCAAGGTGCCAAAGACAATCCTGGTGGAGAGGTTAGCGGCTGCAATAGACAATCGCAAGGTCATCTTCCCCAACATCCCCGAGCTGATCAACGAGCTCAAGTACTTCGAGTACGTCCGCACGAGCTCGGGTAGCCTGAAAATGGAAGCTCACGAAGGCATGCACGACGACTGCGTCATGGCCCTAGCTCTTGCTGTATTTGGAGCATTCCACGAGCCATCGCTTCCAGACATCGACGAATGGCCCTTCTTCTGACTTTGCTTTTTATGCCTTTCCCGCAGAGGGAACTCTGGTGATGTTTCATGAGCATCTTTGACCTGCTGAAGCCGAAATCTTCGAGAATGGACCTGGCTCTCGCGGAGCTTCTGAAAGGGGTTGCAAAGGCTGCGGATGATAAAATTTATAATCCCGACTTTGAGCCAGAGGGCGGCTGGGATAAGTGGTGCGCCTGGGCTGCGAAGCAGGGCAAAATAGCGAGGATGATTAGAAGCTTAGCTAAGAATGCAATGGCTTTCGACTTCTCTGGCGATGACGACAAGGCGTTGGAATTGGTGCAGAAGATGCGCCGGCGCACCCACCTTGATCTAATTCTCGTGCTCGCCTTCAAGGACTGGCTTGAATATGGACGCTGCTTCCTGGAAGTGGTGTGGGAGAAGAAGCGCATCGGGAACAATGTTGTAGAGGACATCATCAAAATCAAGCGCGTTAACCCGATGACAGTCCGCGTTTTCAGAGACAACGAGGACGATGTGCGTGAGCTCCGGGACTTCCTGAAGCGTCACTTCCCGAATGTGGACAGGAGCAACATCAAAGAGGGCAGCGGTGACAACATCATAGGCTTCGTGCAGCACTTCAAGAGGGCTGAGGAGGGCAAGGCGGTATTCTTCAAGCCTGAGGAGCTTATCTTCATCCCGCGCTATCCCGACTACGACGCCCCCGACGGTGTCAGTCTGCTCAGGGAGAACTACGCCAATATCATGAACAAGCTCGGCACGGAGAAGTACCAGGCGATCATGCTCAAGCGCTTCGTGGACCACAAGCACAAGTTTAAAGTTCCTGAACGTTGGTGGCATCGCATTGAGGAACTCCAGAGCAAAATCAAAAACATGTTGAAAGCGGGCGGTGACCTCTGGATCCCCGAGGGCATGGAGGTTGAAATACTCGAGCCGAAAGGCAATCCCCTAGCGACGATCAAAGCTCAGGAGCATATAGAGGACCAGGTAATCGCCGGCATGGGCTTCAGCGACAGCTTCACCGAGAGCAAGAGCAGCAACCGCTCTGTTGGTGAGGTGCAGCTCCAGTTCTTTGAACGCGATATTAGACCAGAGCGCTACATCTTCAAGGTCGTCATCGAGGACAGGATCATAATCCCCTATGTCAGGAAGAAGCTCGGACCCAAAGCGAAGCCACCGGAGATGGTATTCGAAGACCTCACGCCACGCGATGAGGTGCGCTGGGCTGCGGTGATGGCTTCCTACCTGCCCTACATGACCAAGTCGCAGATCAAGCGCCTCTTCGACGAGCTCGGCTACCCAGTGCCAAAAGAGGAGGAAAAAGAGTTCAGCGCAAAGGTGGACCTCGCAACTCAGAAGGGCGTGCCAAAGCCCGTGCTGACCGGAAGCGTTGACGTCAGAGAAGAGTTCGCGGAAGAAATCCATCGCCTCCGGAAAGAGCTCCTGGAGGTCTTCGACTGAATGCAGCTCTACGATTTCCTCAGCAAGGATGAGGAAGATGCGATCCGTGCCATTGAGGAAGCGCTTCTCAGGAAGACAGCAGAATCAAGGAAGCGCGCGGTTGAAAAGCTCGCCAAGCTTCTCACCGTCAGCTACTACATCGGCGCAGAGAGGGCGCTCAAAGAAGTTGGCGCTGACGTGCGCATCACCAGCTTGGAGATCAGAGCGCTCGAGAAGCTCATAGAGCAGGATGTAGCGCCAGCAATAAAAGAGATGTACGAGTTCCTCGAGCGCGACATTAAGAGCGTCATCGAGGAAGGCATCCGGGAGGGACTTACCTACGACGAAATCTCTGCAAGGCTAAAGGAAAGGCTAAGAACAACCTTCGGCGAGGAGATTCACTTTGACAGGCGTGGAAAGCTAAGGGAAGAGATCTACATTGACCGCAGAGGCAGGCTCAGAGTCAGGCAGGTTAAAATCACCCGCACAAAGACGCTGAAGCTTGACGACTACGCCGATCTCCTCGCAAGGACCAACGTAAAGAAAGCCTACGCCCTGGGGCACCGCGAGGGCTACGTCGCCGCTGGCCTGCGAAAGTGGAGGTATCGCAGCGTAGCAGATGAACGCACCAGGCCGCACCACTTAGCTCTTCACGGCAGAGTATTTGAGGTTGGCACAGCAGAAGAAGAGCTCGCCCTCCGCGTAATGAGCGAGCCCAACTGTAGATGCAGGCCCTCGCCATACTTCGACGATCCCAAGCTTGACACGCCTCAAGAGGTTTTCGAGCAGGAGAAGAAAAAATGGGCCCAGGAATGGCAGAGAGAGAAGGGTCTCGATTCTCTTGGGAAGTATCTAGAACCATTCGACAGAAAAGGCTTAGCACCTCCTTCCTATGATGAGCAGCTTAACTACCTCATAGAGAGGTTTAAGAAAAGCGAAGACATGCGCACCCTCCTTTCCATTACCGGGGAAAGCCCGCAAGCAAAAGCTAAAGAGATCCTTGGAATCTCTCTCAGGCACTCCACATTTCACGGTACCGCTTCATCATACAGGCACATGGTGCAGGATGGGAGGAGGTACTCCCTGTCAGATGTTTTCAGCATAAAAAAGAGCCCGGAATGGGTAAGACGCGATCCTGATACCGGAGAATTTTTATTGCATGGAAAATCTAAAATATATCAGCGCCCAGTTTATATAATATTGACACCTGACAGAAAAATTAAAACTTCATTTGTCATTACAAAAAGGAAAGAAGTTGAGAAGCTTAAGATGAGATTTAAAGAGGAGTTGAAATGAAGAGGCTCCGAATAAGCTACGGGGACGAGCTGCTCAAAAATCCAGAGAAACGACCTGCAGAAGGCAAAATTAGAGCAGCGTACGTAAACAACAGAACAGGGTTAGTCTTAGGGAGGGGCGACATTGAGGTGGAGATCATAAGGGAGAACGGCGCTGATTATATCACCCTTCCCGAGGAGGTATACAGAGAATTGAAACTCACAGATTACGACATGGACTGGTGCTCTGTCTATCTGAGGGAGGATGGTATCTTAGTAGAGCTTTTCTAGGGTTGTAAGAGGGGGTAGTATGGATATTAACATAAAGGATTTGACTTCTCGTAATTTGGTCAATCATTTTGTAATTGGCTATTTCGCTCTTTATGTAATCCTTGGCGATCAGTTTATTAATTATAAATTATTGAAGCAGATAGTCTTGGCGATTGTTGCAAGCTACTTGTTGTTTATTCCCGCAAGATTAATCGTCCGCATTCGTTGGGGAAGATGGGAAGAAAATCAAGAGGCGTACACGTACTATCACTTTAGAATATTCGCGGTTCTTCTCTCTCTTACTATAATCAAATTTATTGATATCATGAGAGGACTATGGCCGTGGTACAAACTGATTTTAGTTTGGTTGTTATCTTTTACAGCAGACTGGTTAACATGGTGGCTTTACAGAAAAGATACCACCGACTGCTAAATTCTACAACCACTATCTGACTTTCCTTTTTAAGCTACTTCTCCTCAGCCTTTATTCATGAGCGACGAGGTTACAGTAGACTTCACTGTAAGGGTTGCCGATTGCTTGGGCTTTTGTGCAGAGAAAGGCGACTTCGTCCCAGTGGTTGACCTGAAGAACGAGGACACCTCGAGGGGACTAAAGCGCAGGATCATCGCTGTCACCGAAGGCACACACAACGGCATACAGTTCCGGGCTAATGAAATTGAGGCGATGGTCCGGCGTGCCATTGAGGTGAAAGAGCAGGAGAATAGGAAGTACTTCAAGGTGCCTCTTGTTCTGGACCACAGCGATAGCTTCCTGGACAAAGTCGGAGCCACCTACAACCTCGAGTTCGGCAAGGACCCTGAGAAGGGGCTGCAGGCGGCAATAGCAGACGTGGAGTTCTGGAACACCACGCCCATGCTCAGAGAGGTTGCAGAGCGCGTGAAGCTAGACCCTGAGAACACCTTCTTCTCCGTCAGGGTGAGGGGCAGAATAGAGCAGGACGCAGAAGGGGAGTACCTTGCTGACATGACCCTGGTGCACATCGCCGTGGTAAACGAGCCCGCTGATCCCAATGCCAGGCTGATCTCCAATTCCAGAGGTGCCGATATTTCCCGGGAAATATTCGACTTTGGCGTGGTGCCGAGCAACCCGCCAAACTACCGCAAGGCGAGCGAGGACACACCCTGGGAAAAGCCTCGCCTTGAGGACTTCACCAGCAAGCGTTGGGATGAGCTGAGCGATGCGGAGAAGCGCAGAATAGCCCAGCACTTCGCTTGGGCTCCGAAGATGCCGCCCAACGCATTCACAGACCTCAAGTTGCCGCATCACCGCCCTAGCGACGGCGCCGTGGTGTGGAACGGTGTTCGCGCAGCAATGGCAGCACTCATGGGCGCCCGTGGTGGCGTTGACATTCCCGCGGCAGATAAGCGCAAGGTGTACAACCATCTCGCAGCTCACTACAGAGAATTCGAAAAAGAGCCTCCAGAGGCAAACTTCGCCAAATCTGACTTTGCTTTAAATACAGAAGGCTCGGAACTCAACAACAAAGGAGGTCTAAGCATGGAAGAAATAGAGAAAATCAAGACAGACCTCAAGAAAGAGTACGAGCAGAAGCTCGAGGAGGTCAAGCAGGAGTTCGCAGCGAAGATCAAGAAAATCGAAGAGCT
Organism: Candidatus Pyrohabitans jungbluthii; assembly: GCA_002010065.2. Taxonomy (GTDB): domain Archaea; phylum Hydrothermarchaeota; class Hydrothermarchaeia; order Hydrothermarchaeales; family BMS3B; genus Pyrohabitans; species Pyrohabitans jungbluthii. The sequence continues at coordinate 54,673 of MTMD02000006.1, forward strand.
GACCGAGCTCCGCGCGGAGATCATCGCGATTTACCCTGAGGTTGACAGGGATTTCCTGAAGTCGCTCAACAGGGAGCAGCTGGAGAAGTACAAGGCGGACCTCAAGAAGCGCATGGTGGAAACCCAGAGCACCGAGAAGAGCAGGGACAACGCAGCCAAAGCCGAGGACCCGTTTGAGCTTGCCGAGAAGTACTTCGGCCCGGTTGAAGTGGGGGTGAGCTAAGATGGTGGAGACTGCAGCTTCACCTGTAAGGGGGTACCTCCCTGAAGGTATCCTGAGCGCGAAGGTGGATACCACGCAGACCAAGGACGCCGACGGCTACTACTACAAGGCTGGGGATCTCGTGGAGATCGTTGCCGACGAAACCGTGGGCAAGGCAACCACCTCTGGTAAGGCGATAGGCGTGCTCGTTTCGAGCATCCACGAGAGCTCTGCACCCGAAGGGCTTGACTCCAGGCACCGCGTTTCCGTGCTCACGAAGTTCAGGGCTATCGTTGAGTTCACCGCGGAGGGTGCGATCAACGCTGGAGACGCCGTTACCACGAGCACAACCAACCCAGGCAGAGTGAAGGCGCTGCCCCCAGAGACTATCGACGAAGGCGGCACCGCAACGCACACCATAGACTACCGCGACCCCATCGGCATCTGCTGGAAGGGCGGAGCCGATGGTAGCAAGGTGCTCGTGCTGATATGAGGTGGTGGAGATGACGACCGCAGCTTTCACACAGAAGGATTTAGCATACCAGGACAGCCCCGCCCTTAAGCCTGAAGTCATAAGGGCGAGGGTCAAGCAGGTCTACGAAAAGACGCTGATAGGCAGGCAGCTTCTGAGTGGACCCGAGCGCATCGAGGGTGATTCCGTCTCCTGGATAGAAGAGGGTGACATCGTAGGCAACGTGGACTGGATCAGCGAGCTGGGCGGTTTCCCAAAGCTGGACTTCAAGTATGGCAAGAAGGCCAAGCCTATCCGGCCCTACGGTGCGTATTTCGACGTTACGCTGATGGAGCGCAGATTCTCCCGCGTCCAGACTGTGGGCAGAAAGATCAATCGCAGCGTTTACAAGATGCGCCGCTTTGAGGACGATCTGATCTTCAACGCCATGCTCAATGCAACCGGTATAAACACATTCGACGGTACCAACTGGACTGACACCACGGCAGGGGACCCCATCGCAGACCTCGAGCATGCCAAGACGCTCATCTACGACGCTACGGATGGGGGTGAGGCTACCGACGTCATCATGAGCCCCATAATGTACGAGCGCCTCACCAAGTTCGACGTGGTACGCAACAACAACTACCTCCAGGCCCAGGTGGTCAAGACCGGTGTAATCCCTGGCCTCGCAGGGCTCAACATAATCAAGGATAAGGCCGTTGATCCCAACGACGACGGCGTGGTGCTCGTGATCCGCAGAAAGGACATAGGCTTTATGGCTGAGAGCATACCCCTGACTACGGTCAATGTCTCCGGTGAGAACCTCGGCAACCCGATGATAGACAACCGCTACTTCAACTTCGCCATGGCAGAGCCAGTCATCGACAGCCCAGAGTACATCTGCAAGATCACCGGCTTGAAGGCGTAAGCGCCTCTCTTTCCATTTTCCGGGAAATATGTTTTGAGGTGATGTAGATGCCAAAGAATGAACTGCTTGTGGAAATCAGAGCCGCACACTTCGAGAGCAAGCACCTGCGAGGCAAGAGGGGCGACAGGGGCAAGATACCAGCGGACGAGAAGCTTCAGACGCCTGCGGAGCGCGATGCATTGAAGAACGGCAACCTCGTCGTTATCGACCTCGAGCCGGTGGAGAGCAAGCCAGCACCTGAGGAGAAGCCCAAGAAAAAGGGAAAGGGCAAGAAGGCTGAGGAAAGCAAGCCAAAGGGACCAGAGAAAAGCGAACCTGAAGAAAACGCCGAGTAGGGAGGGGAAATGGAAGAGTCCCTCCTCATGAAGTACCTCGACAGCAAGTTCGAGGACCAGCAGAGGCAGATTTCATCCATCTGCAAGAAGCTAGACAAGCTAATCGAAGATAACAGAAATGACCACGTGCAGCTTTACAGCCGCATTGGGGTGCTCGAGCGCTCTATCACTGAGCTCAGTCAGACAACCACAGCAATCGAAGATCATGAACAGAGGATCCGCGCTCTGGAAACATTCAAGAATAGAATAATCGGGGCTCTCGTGGTAATTCCCGCAGGCGTTAGCACAATGGTGGTGAAGCTTAAAGACCTGTTCTCTGGGGGGAACTGACTTGGCAGCCACTATCGACGACGTGAGGGCACAGATTGGCGACACCGACCCAGACAACTACATCTTCGGCGACCCTGAGATCCAGAGCGCTCTGGACGAAGCTCAAGCAATCATAGAGGCGGAAGGGGGAAATGTTAGCAGTATACTGGGCAAGAGGGCGCAGAAGCTGCTCGCCGCCGCCTTCCTGGTTGACATGAAGACCGGGAACATAAAAGAGCGCAACGTCAAAACAATCCGCGAGGGCGATGCCTCGCTGGACTTTGAAGACCTCTCTGCGAAGGCTAAGGAGTGGCGCGCCGAAGCTGAGAGGCTGATTGACAAGCTCAGACCTCTGCCCTTTGGTGTGACCAACGATTTCTTCAGTGAGTGAAAATGTTCTCGGCTTTAGACTGGCCCTATAAAATTGAGCTGGTAAGAATCACAGAGGGCTACACCGACCAGAGCACTGGTGACTATATCCCTCCCCAGGAGAGCGTGGTGGAGATAAAGGGACACATCAGCGATGTTACGGTCAAAGACCTGCAGCGTGCACCGGAAGGGCTCTATGAGCTGGGCGACAGAAGGCTCTACGTAGCTAAGAGCTACGGCATCGCCGAGGGAGATATAATCAAAATCACAGAGGCGGACGGCTCAGTGAGCGAGTGGAAAGTTGTGCGCAGGGAGAGAAGCTACGGCTTGCTTGAGAGGTACGCAGCCTCGAGAGAGGCGTTTCTGCTCAGGCGGAGACAATGAGCAAAGTAGAAGACAAGAACAACATCCCCAAGCTTGTGGCTGATTTTGAGAAGATCCTCGATCGCGTCGCAGCGAAGATTGCGATGTACCTCGAGCAGAAGATCCTTGACAAGATGGAGTCTGGCGACGCCTCCTGGCCGGAGCTGCATCCCTTCACCGTCTCAAGGAAAGGCAGCACAAAGGCGTGGATCGACACCGGAGAGCTGAGGAATCAGATCACGCACCGCATCACGGGCAAAAGCATGAGCAGGACCATAAAGGTCGGCATCTTCCAGAGCAAGAAGGCTTTCATAGCGCTAGTCCTCGAGGAAGGGGCAACGATAAGAGTGAGTGAGAGGATGCGGAAGTTCCTCCATGCCCAGGGGCTACACCTCAAGCAAAGTACGTCAGAACTCCACATCCCACCGAGACCTCTTTTCACGCTGGTTTTCGACATGGAGGAAGAGAAAATTCTTAAAATAGCGCGGCAGGCTCTCGAGGAAGAGCTGAATCGCTACACCCTCTGACTTTGCTTTTTATGTTCTGTGCTGTGAGTGCTTATCATGCTCCCTTCGAGTCTAAAGAAAGAGATCTTCAAAAGCCTGCCCAAGCAGGTAACAATAGGCAACGACACCCTCAGCATATACGTTGACTACGCTGACAGAGTGAACGTCTCAGAGAAGCTTCGCAGCTATCCCGTGGTGCTCACTTTGCACTACTTCGGTGACAGGAGGAGCGATGTGGAGAGCCCCCTCAATGACATCCTGGAGATAACCAGCGACGGCGTGGATGTGATCTACACCAAGGGGGAGAGGGAGCGGATCACGCTGCGCATCAACATCCACGCAAAGGACCACAGGGGCGCAGAGTTCCACCACAGGAGCGATGTTGTAGACGCAGTGGTTGACGAGCTGCTTCTGTGGTACCTCAAGCTAAACATCCCCGGTATAGCCACGCGGGGGAGAAGCGAAGTTGCTGCACTTGACTTCCTCGCAGGCGACGGAATAGCGAGGCGGAGGATAGACTTCTACCTCGCCTATACGCTGAGCTACCAGGAGACGGTCACCACCATTGAGACCATTAACTACGAGGTCCAGCAGGGCTGATTTTCTGACTTTCCTTTTTAAACCTCTGCATTCAGCTTAAGCTTAAAAGCCGAAACTGGAGGAAGTAAGAGATGCCGACGTCGGATAGCGCAATCCAAATCAACGTAGCTGATGCAACTTCGGCTTCTAAGGCCGAAACCTACGGCGAGGTAATTGTGATCGGCGAGGACAGCGACAATCTCGCGGACTTCAACACTGTATACACCTACTATAGCCAGAGCGAGGTTGAGCAGAAGTTCGGCGCTACTTCACCGATATCGCAGGCTACATCGAAGATTTTCGCCCAGGGCGTGGACCACGTGAAGGTGGTTAACGCCCTAAAGGACGACGGAGCAGGCGGCTCCGTTGCGGATTATAACACGGTGCTCAACTCCCTGGTGAGCGAGCAAGTTGACTACGACATAATAGTCCCGACGATAGACGCCAGCGATGCCAACATGCCAACGCTTGTGAGCCACGCAGGCAGCGAGAAGAAGGTGCTCATCATACCGGACATAGGGGATAAAGCTACCGTGGAAGCCAACATCGGGGCTCTCACGGCAAACGAGTACTGCTTTGCTATTGCTCACGATGATGCAACGCTTGCACCAGGAGAACTTGCGGGCGCTGCCGCTGGCGTGCTCGGCGTGCTCCGCCCTTGGGTGCCTCCGGAGTGGCATGAGGTGCAGGGCATAAGTGCTGCGAGCTACGCCCCCAGCGATGTCGATGCCCTCGAGGGCAGCAACATCAACACCGTCATAACTGTGGCGCAGCGCAGCGTGATAAGCGGAGCCAAGAGCCTCACGGGCAGCTTTATAGACATCCCGCGCACTAAGATCTACCTCGCCAAGGAGATCAAAAACGCCCTGGTGAACCTGAAGATCCGCCTCGCCAACATGGGGCGCAAGATACCTTACTCGCCGGCGGGGCTGGACATGATCAAGGCGACAATCGAGGGGGTCTGCAGAGCTGCTCAGACTCTGGGCGCGCTGAGAGCTGATTACGTGGACGGGAAAGGCAACCTCGTGAAGGGCTTCCTTGTGAGCGTGCCAAGCTATGACTCAATACCAGACAGCGACAAGAGCAACCGCGTGCTCAACAACGTTTCCGTGACTGCATACCTGAGCGGCAGCATCAGCAAGATCACGCTTGACCTGGTCATAACGCTATGAGGTGATTGAAGTGGCGCTTGTGGAGTATAGCGTTAAGGATGTAACCGTCTTTATCGACGGCGTTGAAGTGGAAGACATCGCAGAACTCACCATCACGCCCAAAGGAGAGGACAACGTAACGCCAGTGAAGGACTGGAGCAATAGAACAATAGGCTGGAACGTGAAGGATGACACCGACGCAGAGGGCACCATCGGCTTAAAGGCGCAGAGCAAGACCAACCAGCTGCTCATGGACATCGTCAAAGCCAAGCGCGGCGTGCAGGTCGTTGTGAAGAGCAACAACAAAGAGGCAACGGGCTTCTCGAAGATGAGCATCGACGACTGCCACTTCTCCTGGCCGGAGTTCAAGCCCGAGGCAGAGGAGCCCACGTGGAGCTGGAAGTTCATAGGCACAAACTTCGATATCGAGTACTGAGGTGGTGTAGATGGCAAAGAAGGGCATTGATTATTCTAAGATATATGTGGCAGACGATCCTATAACAATCGAAGTGAACGGAGTGGAATTCAAGCTAAAGGAACTGAGTTCCGGAGAGTACTATGATATCCTTGAATCCTGCAGCCGTGGAAGTGATTTTGACAGGAAAAAGTACAGCCATAAGCTCGTCCAAGCTGCTGTGATAGAGCCAGATATTAACGCAGCAAAATTAAAACCTGGTGTGTTAGCAGTATTGGTCAACGAAGTCGAAAATTCTCTGGGTCTCTCTGAGGAGGCATTGCGTCACATTAAAAAAAAGTAGAATCTAAGTTTCATCTTTACTTTTTAGCTGAACAATTCGGCGACTTAGAATTGGAAAGGGTCAATAAGCTGCCCATTCACCGTGTTTTAGAGTGGCTTGAATATTTCAAGCAGAAGCATGAAAAAGTTAAGGCAATTACTATTGATAGCTCAGAGGGACACACGTTCAGGTTTTCTTAGCTATTCATTATTGTAAAATTGTGCTATTTTTTGTAAATGATATTCTGAAGGTTGTTTACATTCTGATTTGTCTTTCCAATTTTGAGAAATTTCACGCCTACACACATCTTCCAAAATCAATTGAATTGCCTCGAATGCTGTCATACCTTCAGACATTATTATACGATCATCTTTCTTTAGGGTCCCATATTCCCCTCCTCTAGGTTCCCACTTGTAGGGTATGGTAGCCCCATTACCACACACTAAAACCATTGAAATACTTTCAAACATTTTTTCAGGTATATATTTTCTTGATCGAGGCGATCTCCCCACTGGATGGAAGACTATTTCGAGTTTCGTATTGGTAAAAAATTTATTGACTATTTTATTTGATTCATAATCAAAAAACTCAAAGTTCTCAAGTACTATCTTTTTCTCGTCGTAAAAAAAACCTCTAATGGATAAATTCATATAGACTTCTTTCCATCGTGTTTCAATTTCGTTCCTTAATTTTTCAACTATCTTATCAATCTCTTTAATAACAAAACTTAAGTGTCTACTCATTAAACCTCCCCAATTCTACAGAATAGAAATATTCTACTAGTAACCCTGGACTCACATTTCTGTTTCTTCTCCAACTTGTAATAATTTTATTCTTAAGTCTATCTGTATTTGTTGAGGTAATCCTGGTTGGGGAGATAGGTAGATACCAACCATTATTTATAGCAGTTTCTATAACTTTAGGAGCCTCCTCATAAAGCCAATCTATTGTTTTTATTACATAGTTTTTATCTCTTCTATGAATAAAGAACCTATATATCTTCTCCATAGCAAATACCCAATCAAAAATTTCGTCATATAATCCAGCAATTATTATCGACTTAAGTGTTGGGATTTTAGGCTTTATTTCTAATTCTGGAAAGAATCTTATAATGGAATCATCAATATATAATAAATGGGCAAATTTTATAACATACTCAAATCCATAAATATGAGCATAATCTTTGAATAAGTTTTCGTAATGCAATTTTGTAATATGGTCATACATGTTGTATTTAGATCCCATGGTCTTAACTGTGATCTCAATGTAATCAGAATATTTTATAATAAAAGGTTCCATCTCTTTTAACATTTTGTCTACTTTGTTTAAAGTCTCTTCTTCGAATATTTCAAGTTCATTGTATTTAAAGAATGGCAGTGCTTTCCATTCTCTAATAAATTCCTCTTTACTGGGTCTGCCAAAAGATGGTCCAGAAGGGTGATACACACCAATTTTTGGATGATAAACAGAAACAACATTAACGGACGCCATGTATTAGCCTCCAACCTTACATCATTAATTACCTCACCTTTTTGCGCCCACCCAACTATATCATATACCTATATCTCTATCATCTATCATAACTTATACCCATATCACCGTATATGTTTATTGTATATTGTATATACCTATACTTTCGTATAGTTACACCAACTCTTTGATATATAAAATTTATTGTTCGGTTGTCTGCAAAGCCTTGGCAATCACGTTGATGTTGCAGTCCTGGGCATCGGGGTTATTACTGATATGCTTTATCCACATCTTCCTCTAGCTCTTTCAGTCTCTTTTTTAATCTCTCATATTCCTCCTTATCAATACTCCTAGCTTTTTTTAATTCTTGTATTTCTTGATATATCTCATCCAATTTCGCCTCAATATTCGCCAACCTGTCTGTGCGATAACTTGTATAATAAATTGGTAGTTTCTCATATTGTAGCTGTAATTTTTCTATTTTGGGTAAGACTTTGCTTAAATTCTGATGGACTTCTGCGAATTGCTGAGCGATTTTCAAAGTTTTTAGAACAGGAATTTGAAGCTCTCTATATAGAGATATTGTTTTAGAGATTGACGAAATAGCTGCCATAGTATTCGCCAAACTTTTTTCTAATCTATCAAGCTCAGGGTATTTTTCATGATATTCACTCAAAATTTGTTTTGCTTTTTCTTTTATTGAAATGTCATCTGATTTTGAGAGTTCCTTTGCTATGAAGTAAGCTTCAATCGGGAGTGTATCTAAATGTCGCTTTATCAAGTCTAAGCATTCCAAATGTGTATCCTCATCTTTTGCTTTCTCCTTGATTTCTTCCATAATTTTTTGAGCATCTTTTGAAGAGACCAACTTTTCTGACATATTTTTCACCACACTTTAAGTATAAGAGCCACAGTTAGAATGATTATAAAAACTACACTTCCCGCAATCCCTGAACTTTTGCTAATTTTAAATAAACCCGCAAAATATACTCCAATTAATCCGTATGCCACCGCCCACAGTATTAGAGTATTTGATGTAAGTGCATCCACTATTGTGATTATTACCAACCATAGCAGAATAAAACCAACTGTGTATCCAGTAGCTACCCCCATGACTTTATTTTATAAATAGGGCCTATAAAAAAGTTTTCTATGCCTTCAGTAAGAGACCTCTTTCTTAGGATCGGACTTCATGACACCGCATCTGGGAAGATGTTGAAAATAATGAAAAGTTCTGATGCAGTGCATAAACAATTCCAGAAAGTGGGTAGTAGCGCGGAAAAATTAGGCAAGCAAATGGGGAGTGTAGCTAAATTCTTTAGAGAAATGGATACAATTGAAAAAGACATTATTAGAGTATCTCAGCAACATAATAGGGCAGTCAAAAAGCTTGCCCAAGCTTATATAAATCTAAAATGGAAAGTTAAACAGTATAAAAGGGAGGTATTAGCACCAGAACTTAGAAAGGTAGGGCGGTTTGCAAGGGAACATGCGCAACAACTAAAAGCAATGGGAGTTGCAGCTACCGCTACTATGAGTGGGCTACTCTGGAAGGCACAAACGTACGAGAAATCTTTAGCAACTCTGCGGGCGCTCACTGCTGATAATGCAGAAGAGTATGAATATTATCTATCTTTGATTGAAAAAAATAAGGGAGGGCTTTTTTCGAAGTCTGATATCGCAGCAACTCTCGCCTATGCTAAGGCCAACCGTCTCACCAGAGAAGAACTTGAGACCCTTCTTCCCTATGCAAAATCTGCTGCAGCAATGTTTGGTGAGGACTTACAACTTGCCTTCATTGCCATGGTAAGGGCGATGAAATATGGAGAGGCGGAACTTGCAGAGAGAATCGGATTACAGCTAAGAGAGAACGCAGTCAACCACATCGCCCTTAAACTCTATGGCAAAAGGCTGTCACAACTTAATGCAGAGCAGAAGCAAAGGGTCATAATGCTTGCAATCCAGGAGCAGATGGCAGATAAGTTAGGGAAGGAAAATGAGATAATGAAGGAAAACATCGGTAAGATGATGGCCGCACGTGCAGCGATAGATGACCTCTCTACTGAACTTGGGAAAACCTTATATCCAGCTGTAGGTAAAGCTGCTTCTATTCTTGCACAGCTCCTGCGCACTCTTGATAAAGTGCCATTGCTAAAAGAGTTCGCCGCAGCGGGGCTTATATTAGCCTCTGCGTTGGGCGCTCTAGGCATCATTGCGGGTCCAGTTAGCACCGCCTTGGGCGTTCTAGGCATCAAAGCTTTTTGGGCTTCAGTTCAGACGAACGGGCTAACTGTAGCTCTTAAAACTAATCGAATTGTCATGCTTGCATCTACAGCGGCTACGTTTATCTACTCTAAAGCCCTAAGTGCCGCCAATATCGCAACCAAATTATTTGGCGGCGCTCTGAATTTGCTGAGAGTTGCTGCTATTGGTTTGTGGACAGCTTTAGGACCAATTGGTATCGGGCTACTGGCATTAGGAGCAATTCTAACAACACTGTGGTTTAAGTCAGATAAATTCAGAGCCATAGTAACCTCATTGGCCAGAGGATTGAGAGAATATTTGGGCAAAGCTGCTGAATGGGTAAGCTCTAAGATTCAGTGGTTGATTGATGTTCTTACAAACGCTTATGAGAGAATCAAACCATTTATCAGAATAGCAAGCTATCTCATGCCAGGGATAGGCGGGGTGAAATTGGCAAGGGAACTCGCAGCTGGCGGATTGGTTCCCTCGCCGAGAGAGCTGGTAGCTTCCACCACGACAGTGACCAGGACAACCACAGTGAACCAGAGAAAAATAGAGATCAAGCCTGGTGCGGTGGTCATCAAAGGCGTAAGCGATCCCGAGAAAGCAGCGGATTTAGCCATAAAGAAGATACAGAGACTCCTCGCATATAGCTAGATATTTCACGGGAAATTTTCTGACTTCGATTTATAACCTCCCGTCTCTCTGATTTTTTTATCATGCCAGAGATCATAAAGCTCGGCGGCGTGGAACTCACGGCCACGCAGGTCCTCGACCTCAGCCAAAGCGCACAGGTACCAGAACACCGCACTGAGCGCCAGTTCTCAGTAGCAGATCACATCATTCTCGAGCCGAAGGAGTTCTCTATTTCTGTCATGCTCTTTAAGGATAGCAAGGAACTTGAAGCGCTCAGGAAGCTCTACGAGTCCAAGCAGCTGGTGAGGTTTGAATCAGAGCTGGAAGACCTCGACGATATGGTGATTACCAGCTTTGACCTCTCGCCGGCGGGAGTAAACGCATACAAAGCAGAGATCCGCATCAAGCAGATCAGGCGAGCAGAGCTCAAGACTCGAGTGGTCAAATTTGAGGACCCAGCCACGAGTGCGGAGATAGAAACAGGAGAAGAGCCTCCTGGAGGCGATACAGCCGTATCTCCTAAAGAGATCTCATACCAAAACAAGCCGCAGAAAGAGCAGGGGAAGAACTGGCTTGAGAGTCTAATCTCATGGGTGGGTGGTCTCTTTGCCTGATGGAGTCCTGCCATTCGAATCTAACTTAGGGTTGCCGCAGAAGCAGCGGGTGAAGATAGCAGACAAAGCCTACCAGCTCTATTATTCTTGGAACTCCCTAGGCGAATTTGTCAGGCTTAAAATCGTCAGAGTAGAGGACGGCGCGGTTGTATTCAACTCCAAGCTGGTGGAGCTCAATCCCTACGAAGTGAGAGACCCTCAGAACTACGAGCTGCTCTTTACCCTTATGCCATACTCGCTGAGCAAGGAGAACGTCGAGGCATGGGTGTTCTGGGATGAATAGCACTTTCTGGAACCGCTACATAGCTATTGAAGTTGGCGACGTGGTAATCACCAGCGAGCAGCTTGACATAGAGTTCGTGGTAGAGAACAGCACCGGCGAGGAGGCAGGCTCTGCCGAGATAACCATCTACAACTTGGCTGAGACTACGAAACAGAAGCTGAAGCCAAGCGAGCGGATCACACTGAAGGCGGGGTATGCAGAGGACTACGGCATCATTTTCTCCGGAGTGATCAAAGAAGTAGTGGACGAGCTCAAGGGCGCAGATGTGGCAACTCAGATATTTGCCCAGGACGACACCGCCAATCTCCTTACAACAGAGGTAAAGCTCACCGTTCCCAGGGGCACAACTTTTGAGGAGGTCGTGGAGAAGCTCTTCGAGTTTGCAGGCGTGCCAGTGGGTAGGGTGGAGCACATAGGGCTAAAGTTCACCCAAACATGGACCTCGGGGAAAAAGAGCATATCGGAGCTGCTCAGCTACCTAGCTAAAGAGATAGAGGAGCTAAGCGGGAAGAGGTTTAAACACTACGTCAAGAACGGCATGGGTTTCTTCGTTGAGGAGAACACGAGGCATGAGGAAGCTTTCATACTCACGGCTGAGACCGGCTTGCTGGAAGTTCAGAAGATCAGAAAGGAGAATGGTGAAGCGGACTACAGGCTAAGGACCCTGATGCTCTGGAAGATCATGCAGGATTCAATCATTGATCTGGACAGCATAAAGGCGACGGGGCTATTCAGAGTGGTGAGCTACAGGAAAATAGCACGTGGGGAGGAGTACTACTGCGAACTCGAGGTGAAGGCGGTATGATCCCAAAGCTCATCGATGAAAGGATAGAGAGGAAGCTCAGGGGCATATACACGGCCTGCACCGCAGTGGTTACTCTTGTAAGTGGCAACTCATGCAACCTTCGCCTTGAGGACGGCGAGGATACCGAGCTCTTCGACGTGCCCTTCACCGAGAACCTCAAATACCTCCACGACCACGATGCCCAGGGCGCGGTAATCAGCAAAGCTCTTCGAGAAGGGGACAGGGTGCTCGTTGTCTTCTCGAAGTATCCCCTCACAGGAAAATCGGCTCGCAGATTTGACATTAACGACGCCATAGTGGTGGCTAAGCTCTGACTTTGGTTTATAAAGTCCACGCATGCTGATTTCTCATCATGAGTTATGGCACTACTCTGGAGCTCGACGCTTCTGGCGACGTAACTATCACGGAGCTGAACACCCTCGGCATGGTCACAGGCGTTGAAAAAGTCAAGCAGGACTTGAGGGTGCTCCTCAAGACCGTCAAGGGCGAGCACCCCGAGAACCCGGACTTCGGCGTGGACTGGCTCAGAATCAAGCAAAGTGGCATGAAGGAGCGCGTCATCAAAGCTGAGCTTACCAGGGCGCTCAAGCTCTACCCCTGGCTCAAATCTGTTGATGAAATCACAATAGGCAGCCTCGACGAGAACAGGACGCTGAGCATCTCTGTGAAAGTGACTCTCACGAGTGGGGAGCAGGTCACGGCGGAGGTGCAGGCGTAAATGGCAGGCGTAGATTCTAACGGCTTCACTCTCAAGACCTACAATGAGATTATCGCCGACATGGAGGCAAGGGCGAAGAACGAGTATGGCTTGGACATAGACCTCTCCGACTCCTCCCCGCTGAGCAAGTTTCTAAGGGACATAGCCCAAGAATTGGCATCGTTCTGGCAGATAATGGAGGATGTATATTACAGCGGTTATCTCGACACTGCAACTGGCGTAAACCTTGACCGTGTTGTTGCCTTAATTGGATTGACAAGAAAGCAGGCTACTAAAGCCACGGGTACGGTAACCTTCTCCCGCTCTACCCCTGCGAGTAGCGATATTCTCATACCTGCAGGAACACGGGTAAGCACAGCAGGAGACAACCCAGTCTATTTCAAAACTACTGACCCGGTGACCCTCACAGCGGGGAGCACCTCCGTAGACGCACCAATCGAGGCAGTGGAAGCAGGGGCAGCGGGAAACGTCGCCGCTAACACAATCACAGTCATAGTTGACCCAGTAAGCGGGATAGAAAGCGTGAACAACGCCAGTGCAACTTCTGGAGGGCAGGACACAGAGAGCGACGCAGCTTTCCGCACAAGGGTAAAGCAAAGCCTAAGCATCTCTGGCAACGCTACCCTGGACGCTATTCGCGCTGAGGTGCTGAAGGTCAACGGGGTAACAGCATGCTCAATTGAGGAGAACGACACCACACAGGACAACACAGGCACAGGGGGCTTGCCTCCAAAATCCTTCAGAGTAACCGTCCTCGGAGGCGATGATAACGACATCGCGCAAGCAATCTTCGACTCCAAGCCTGCTGGAATTCAGGCTTATGGCTCTGTTTCTGGAATCGCCGTTGCGGACGACGGCGCGCAGTATACGATAAACTTCGAGCGCCCTGAGCAGGTGACAATCTACGTTGACGTGCAGGTCACGAAGGACAGCACCTATCCAGCGGACGGCGATACTCAGGTACAGACCGCCGTAATCGACTACATCGGGGGAGTCGATGCCAACGGTGATACTCATATCGGACTCGGGATAGGCGAGGATGTAATCTACGCAAAGGTTGTTGCAGCCGTCATGAGCATCCAGGGCGTGGTGGATGCAACCGTAAAGATAGACACCACCTCGCCACCTGCTGGCACGAGTAACATTTCCATAGGCGCGACTCAGGTGGCACGCGCCTCCACAACCTCGGTGACGGTGACGAGTGCATGAGCGTGATAGATAGGCTTGTCAAAAGGCTCTCAAGCGCATACCGTCGAGAGCAGGGCAGCAACAACTACAAGCTGCTCTCCATCCCAGCCCAAGAGCTCGACCAGATAGAGGCAGAGCTCCAGAACATCCTCAACGCCCACCACGTGGATTACGCCACTGGGAAGAACCTCGACAACCTGGGCAAGCTTTTCAATTGTAAACGTCTGACAGGCGAGAGCGATGCCCACTACCGCGCGAGGCTCAAGACACAGATGCAGAGATACACCTCCAGCGCGACGATAAACAATGTTAAGCAGGTTGTGGCAACAATCCTTGGCAAGCCTACCTCCCGCGTGAAGGTCACTGAGGATTTCAGCGGAGGAAAATATGCGCACTTCGACGTTTGGGTCTGGCTTCAAGACCTCAATGACGCTGGAATAACGGTGCAAGACCTGAAGGACTTAATCAGCGAGATAAAGGGCGTGGGAATAAGCGTCGAGACATACCAGCAGGGCACTTTCACATACCGCTCTGCTGCTGAGACATCAGACCCGGCTAAAGGTTATAATGATTTGTTAAACTCGAACCCCGACGCGGGGACTTATGCAGGACTGTTGTGAGGTGAGATAATGGCTATCACACAGAAGACCAGATGGGACGACACGGGGCAAGAACCTCCTGCGGGCTCGGCAAAATACGTAGCGGGCGAGCAGCCCATAGCAGAATATGACAACTGGTTCAATTATAGCACTGCTAAAGATATTGAGAGCTTGAACAAAGAACTCTCTGGAAGAATTCTCAGCAAAGGCAACACCACTTCTGCAACAGTAACAGAAACCACGCTGACACTCAAACAAGAGGTGCTCCCGGATAACGATTTCATCTCATTTGTGCATTCAATACACGTGATAGCAAATAACCCCGCTGGTTCTGGTAGCACCCTCTATTTCATGCTAAGAGCCCTGCTGAGCGATGGAGTCACAGAGGTTGACCTGCTGGATGCAGAAGAAAGCGTAGCAGAAGGGGCAAGCTTTGATGACTGGCTGCTTGACATCATTGAAAAAGTCAATACGAATGAGAAAATCATGGCGATAAGACTCTACGCATACTGTTCAGTGGCTCCTGCTGCGGGATACGAACCTACTGTGCAAATCGAAAAAGTAACGGGGGTGCAGAACTAAATGTCAAGGTGGTTAAATAAATCAATCTGGGATTTGATAAAATCGAAATTAGGTGCTGAAGGCTCATTAAACGCAAAATACGACAGCGATTTGGATGGAATCGTTGAAATGGCAGATGACGCCGATACTGTGGACGGCATGCAAGGGGATTATATCCGTGACTGGAACAACCTGCTGAACAAGCCGAGCACATTCCCGCCTGATGCCCATAGCCATACCAAGAGCGAGATAACAGACTTTGCACATACCCACGTAAAAAGCGAGATTACTGATTTTAGCCACACACACCCGGGGAGTGATATAACTTCACAAGTTCCAGAGGCGGATATGCTTGACGGGAAGCATCTGAGCGATATTCTTGATTTGATTCCGCAAAGAGACAACAGCGGAGCAATAGTATACGAGAGTTCCCCCTCTCTGATAAACGATACGACATCACAAAACTCTACAACATCAACAACATGGGTGGATTTGTATTCAAAGACATTTACAAAGCTGGACAAACACACTTGGATTAAAATCTACTGGGAACAAGCACAAGGAAGCACGGCAAGCCCAGGCGGAAAGACGCGGGTGAAAGTGACGGACGGCGTGACGACTCTGTACACTGCCGAATTCACACTCTCAACAACTACATGGACGGGTAGAACCGACTACCTCAGAATCAAATCATTACAGAATGGTACAATAACTGTGACTGTCCAAGGACTCTACCAATACTCAGAAACATTCGCAAGGTATCTAAAAGTTTACCGCAACCTGACCGAAGCGGATTAAGGTGCTTCACCATGCCCTCCTGGAACCCTGTCCCCGCAACCGGAGCGCTGGAAGGCAAAATCCTTACCACCCGCCCAGTCGATACTCTCCAGGCGGAGCTCCAGGAGACTAAGGTCATAATCAGGGGCAGGGAGCGCAGGGGCTTCAAGCTCGTGCTCAGAGACGACCAGAACAGCGAGGGAGGGCTCTTCCGCTTTCATATCTCGCTGCTCAGGAACTTCGACGTGAAGCATCCCTTCATCGCGCTGAACGGGCAGGTGCTCCCTGCAAAGCTCGTGAACGGCGAGTGGATAGAGGTTGAGATACCTCACTTCTCCACCCAGACGCTTGAAATCTTCAGCGGGAGCTACAGCGAGCGCTGGAATGATAAGACGAACGGGGACACCGTGACGCTGAGCCTCGCTAACGTGCATAGTCCCACCAACGTGAAAGTAAGGGCTATTGGGCGCAAAGGCGCATGGACGATTGGAGGGGAGACGTTTCAGTGCCGCATGCCAGTGACGGTTGACAACTCGCAAAACGCCTCAGCGCTCACAGACTATCAGGTCAAGGTGGTAGTGGACACCGCAAGTTTAATAGCAGCAGGGAAGATGAACGCGGACTGCAGCGATGTGCGGTTCACGGACAGCGACGGCGCGACGAAAATACCGTATTACCTTGAGCCGGGCACAGAGAACACGGCGAGCACGGTGTTCTGGGTGAAAGTGCCGAGCATACCGGCGTCTGGGTCAACAACGATATACATGTACTACGGCAACCCGTCCGCAGTTTCAGAAAGCGACGCGGATGCCGTCTTCGAACTTTTTGATGATTTCGAAGGTACAGATATCGACACAACAAAATGGACAGACATTCATGCCGGCTCACAAGTAACTTACTCAGTAGCAAATTCGAAGTTGTCAGTAACCATTTTGTCAGGAACATCAGGTCTTTATTTCTCAATGAGAACAATAAAACAATTTCCAAACGACATTGTTATACATGAAAAAATAGATAGCATAAGCATTGGCGATGCAACCGATATCAAAATTGCAATTGGAACTGGAACAGGACTGATAACGGCAGATGGAGACTACGCTACTAACTTTGGAAACGGCTATGTAGCTAGTCTACGTTATCGCAGTACTCTTACTCCTGCCTACAGTGCGCGATTGTTAAGGTTTGATGACGACACAGATTCTTGGACAACGTTGGCTGAAGTTGAACATCAGGCACAGGCAGGTGTTTACGAGTTTAGAAGGTTTGGTGGTGATTTAGAAGCACGTAAAGACAGTAGTTTGCTTACTTCTGCAACTGATAGCACATACATAGCAAACTTTTATATGAGGCATATATCGAGAGGAAGTTCAATCGAAGGAATAAGCTACGAGATAGACTATATTTTTATCCGCAAATACGCCGACCCCGAGCCTTCTACCAGCCTCGGCGCAGAGGAAGCCGCCGCGCTCAACACCCAAGGCGCCGCCGTGTCGGTCAATGGGAGCGCAGCGATTGACCTCATGTATGTGAACGGCTCACCAGTCACCGAATTGTTAGATGGGCAAGCCGGGGACTGGATAGACATAGACCCCGCGTTATTGAACCAGGGCGACGGCGTCACGAACACACTCACAATCAGCACAGCGAACAACTCCCGCGTGGACATAGAAATCATGATGGACTACAAGGACGACGTGGTTATCGAAACCTTCACCTTCAGCACGCCCAACGCTGGAATAGTCGGAGAGGTAAAGGACACCGAGATAACCATCTCGGCGGATACCTCCAGCCCGCGCTTCGATTTTGCGTTTTCCAAGCAAATCGACTCTGTGCAGGCTGTGAGATACGAACTCAACGATGCAGGCATAGTTAACCTCACGACCGACCCCACAGCACGACCCTACTATGCCACATCTGGAAATATCCTCACAGTCTACCCAGACGACCCGCTCCTGGCAGGAGACAAGATCAATATCCGCGCAGGCGTGAGCTTCCAGGTGAGTGAGAAGCCACCCATCTACACTTCCGCCCTCGACGTTGAGGTGGAGAAGAAAGAGGTAATCCTCGAGGTGAGGCTCTCATGACGGTTATAAGGATGAAGCGGAATGATACTCTCCCGAGCCTTGAAGCGACATTAAAATACAGCGACGGCACTGCGATAGACCTCACCGGGGCGACGGTGAAGTTCTACATGGCAAAGCCTGATGGCACAGTGGTTATCAATGCTACAGCAACAATCGTAGACGCCACAGCCGGGAAAGTGCGCTATGAGTGGCAGGCAGGCGATTTAAGCGAGGAGGGTAGGTATAACGCAGAGTTTGAGGTTACTTTCCCGAACGGGGACGTTCTAACCGCGCCCTCGCAGGGATACTTTATCATAGAGGTGCAGAGGGATTTAGCTTGATTTTCCCCCACAATCTTTAGATTTCTTCAATTCATCAAGCTTTCTGGCGAGTCTTTTATATTTCCTTTCTATTGGCCATAAAATCCCAAAAGCTATAAACAAAGAATATATCGTAATTATCTTAAAATAATCAAAAAATGTATTTTCCTTAACTAATTTTGGAAAATTAACCATAAGGCCAACGAGTGCTGTAAGAATTAAACCTAAAAAGCCACTCATAGTCAACTTTTCGATTTCCATAATTGCCCTTATCTCTTCCTCGCCCATGTCTTCCTCTTTTCTCCCAAATTTCCAGAAGCGCATAATTACCCCTCCTTCATTAAGGCGCTGAGAAAATCCTTCTTTAAAAACCTTTCGCAGGGCTAAGATTTATTATGAATCGGTATAAGTAAACACTATGAGATTTATCCATACCCTCATCCTAGTGGCTATTGCATTTATCGCCGGGGTTATCGTTGGCGCCCTGGGCGTGCTCTCTCTGTTTGATGTAGGTTCAAGTACTCAGGCCTCCCAAGTCGCCACCCTGGATAATTATGAATATGTAGGCACCGTGACCAGAATAATAGACGGCGATACCATTGAAGTGGACGGCATCCGAGTAAGGCTTGTGGGCATCGATACCCCAGAAAGAGGCGAGCCTGGCTTCAAAGAAGCAACAGAGTTCACAGCCTCTTTGTGTTCTGTTGGGAGCACTGCAGGTCTTGACATCGACGATCTGGAGCCAAAAGATAAGTATGGCAGGACTCTGGCGGTGGTCTACTGCAACGGCGTGAACGTGAATGCGGAGCTGCTGAGACAGGGCTATGCTGAGGTCCTTTATATCCCACCGTCGGAGTTTGATCCATATAGCTGGCTGTAGTTACTCAAGCTTCTCAAGCAGCTCAAGCAACTTCTTTTCGTCTTTCCTTCCAGAAAGCTCCATGGCGATAAGTTCCTTTACTAATTCTTTCAGCGGGGCTTGGCTTGGCCTAAGCTTCATGCAGTTATAACAGGTGTCCATGTGCGCGGGATTCATGGCGCCGCATGCCACGCACTGCCAGGGCTTGTTTTCTTCCTTGGCTTTTCTATCCCTCTTCAGGTTGTAGAACTCAAGGAGCCGGTCGTCAACATCGCGCCCAGAGAGGTGCACATAGACGGCGGGCATCCTTGACCCCTGCACCCAGCCGAAGAACTCGCACATCTGCGCTTCCGTCATCACGCTTGCATAGATCGTCGCCCTGGTGTGCCTGAAGAGGTAAGGGTATATGCGCTTCTTGATCCCAGCTCTTTTCTTTACGGTCCTGAGTATCTTCTGCAGACCATCGCGCTTCAGATAGCCAAGTCCGCGGTTGTAGGGCCAGAAGGGGAATTCAGGGTCTGGCGGTAGTAGCCTTTTCCACCTGATGAGATATGGCGTCGAGAAGATTGCACGCACTCTCCTCATTCCAGTCTTCCCGCGCAGTGTAATTATCGCGGTCGGCACCTCTGTTTCATAATCTATAACCACATCCTTTACGCGAAGCCTCAGCAACTCAGAAGGACGGGGCCCTATGTCGTACATCAGGGCGATCAGTGCTCTGTCGCGGTCATTGTTGCAGGCGTTTATAAGAGCGAGCACTTCTTGCTCAGTCAGCAGGTCCGTCGGGATGATCCTGTTGTTGAGCTTAATTGTTGTCTTGAGCCACTTTACTTCCTCGGGATATTCTTCTCCCTCCATCCCCCTGAGCCACTGATAGAATTTTTTCAGGACGGATTTGAAGGTCGCTCTTGTCCACTCCTCCCATCCCTCCCGTCTGAGCCTGCCCATCATCACCTCGATGTCGCGCTTTGTGGCAGCCTCGAACTCCTTACCGAGCCACTCTGAAGCCTTGGTGAGGTACTGGATGTACTTCGTGAGCCTGGCATAGCCTATCTCGTGTGCGGTCATTACATCGATGAATTCCTGAATGGTCTTGCGATTCGCTTCTATCACGCGAGGGTCCGTTTTCAGAAGTTCGCAGGCTCGCTCGAATTTCTGTTTGTCCTGGGAGACATCGAGAACTCTGGGCGCTTCGATCACTACTGCTGCAGCGTCCCCCATGCCCCTCAAGTATTACCACCCCACTTTAAGCTGATACCGCGAGTGCACGGTAAAAGTGAATTCTTCCAAAAATGCTTGTAAAGAAGTAATGGAAGTGGGCTATAGGGCCACGGCCGAGATTTGAACTCGGGCTAAGGGATCCACAGTCCCTTGTGCTAACCAGGCTACACTACCGTGGCCATGGTGCTCAGGATAGATTACTCTGGTAACAATGGGAAGCATATTTAAATGGAGAGAGGGAAGTAACATACGATGCTCCTTATAGCTTTCGAGGGCATAGACGGCTCCGGCAAGGGGACGCAGGCGAAGCTTCTCGCACGGTGGATACGGGAGAAGGGATATGACGTCTTCCTTACAAAGGAGCCCACCGAAGGGGCGATAGGGAAGCTTCTCCGCGAAAGTTTGCGCACCTCCTGCTTTGACGCTCGCACAGAGGCGCTGCTCTTCGCCGCTGACAGAAGTGAGCATCTGCGCGAGATAATGAAAAAGCTCCACGAGGGCAAGGTGGTTATTACAGAGCGCTACCTGTACTCCTCCCTGGCTTACCAGTCCGCTTCCGGGCTTGAGCTTACTTGGCTGAGGGATATCAACGCTTTTGCCCCTGAGGCTGATCTGGTAATCTACCTCGACGTCTCGCCAGAGGTGGCACTGGAAAGGATATCCTCCCGCAATTCGCTTCGCGCAAGCGTGCGCGAGAGGGAGCACTTTGAGAGGAAGGAGTTTCTTGAAAAAGTTCGAGAGGTTTACTTAGCCTTGGCAAAGGATTCAGAAAATTTTGAGGTGGTCGACGCCTCAGGCACCATTAATGAGGTTCAGAGTGCAATAAGGCGCAGGGTTGGCAGGCGCTTAGCAGCTTTTGAGGAGGAGAAGAAGCACAGCGAGCAGCGTGCCTTGGAAGATTTTACATAGGTGAGAGCATGAAGGAGCTTCTTGCTGCGATTTGGAAGCTGAATTTCTTGGGAGAGAAGGCAACCCCAGAGAGAATAATTCGGGAAATGAGATGCAGAGAAAGAAATCTAAGAAAGAGGCTTGGGGAGCTTTTAGAAGATGGACTGCTAGAAAAGGAGGGCAAGGCTTACAGGCTCACCGACATGGGAAGGAAGAAGCTTAGCATAGTAGCGGCAGGTGGCGTCTTCGACATCCTGCACCCAGGACATGTGTTTTTCCTGGAAAAAGCGAAGGAGAAGGGCGACATGCTAGTGGTGATAGTGGCGAGGGACTCGACAGTTACGAGGCGAAAGCGCATCCCTATTGTGCCCGAGGAGCAGCGCCTTGAGATGGTTAAGGCTCTTAAACCTGTGGATGTGGCTGTTCTTGGAGAGGTGGGTGATATCTACGCAACAGTGGAGAAGATTAAGCCGGATATCATCGCCATCGGTCCGAATCAAACTCATCGCGAGGATGAGATCAAGGAGGAGCTGAAAAGGCGCAGCCTTCGCTGTGAAGTGGTAAGGATTCGCGAGTATAGGGAGTGTAAGCTTCCTTCAACGAGGAGCATACTCCAGCGCATAATAGAACTCAACTTTCCTGACCAGAGGCTGGAGAAAAAGTAATACAGGAGAAGAAGGGCTACTCCTCTATCTCCTTCAACCTGCGATACATCTTGACCACAGCTTCAACGGCGCGCTTCGCGTACTTCACCCGCTGATGCGCCTCAAGGCGGCTCATGCCTGGACCAGAGATGCCGAGGGCGACTGGTTTGTCATACTCAAGAGCGAGGTCAGCTATTTTGCGCGAGGCGTGCTGCATCACTATCTCGTCGTGCTCCGTCTGACCCTCAATAACCGCGCCCAACGTTACGACGCCATCAATGTCCTTGCGCTCCAGGAGTTTCTTGACCGCTAGGGGCATGTCGAATACACCCGGAACCTTGACCACCTTCGTTACCTCAGCGCCCAGAAAGTGGGCATGCTCCTTTGCAAGCTCCACCATCGCATAGGTTATGTCGTAATTAAACTCTGCCGCTACTATCGCAAGTTTCATCCTATCATCTCCTCTCCTTTCCTTTCTTTTCTCATTTATATACTTTCTTGAGTAGCTACTCATTTATGAGTTACCCTCTAATTTGGCTTAATAGAAATCTCATAAGAACTTTGCCAACCTTCCTGAATAAGCTTGCGGACAGAAACTTAACATATTTGATAGCCCATAGCGATGATGCGAGTCAGCCTCATACTTGGCATACTCTGGGCTCGATGGCTATAGGAGACGAGAGCACCACCCCCAACTTTGAAGAAATAGGTTATAACCTTTATTATAAATCTGGTTTCGACTTATGAAAAATAAATAATAAATAGACCGTTCAAACCACATAAGAACTCAGTATTCCTGTTTAGAAAAGCACATCAAAATACAGGGGAGTGTTGAGGGGATGAAGGATAAACTTGCATTTAAGATAATATTGTTGGTTCTGTTTTCGGCACTGGTACCGCTTAGCTTTGTCACATACATTTCCTCCCAGAAGGCAGGAGATACTCTTAAGGCGCAGGGTATGGAGCAGCTAAAAACAAATGTTGAAGGTGCAGCCCTGCGTACAGTTGACCACTCCAAGAGTTTTGAAAATGAAATACGGCTAATCAAGAAGCACCCTGCAGTGCAGAGATTGATAAGAGAGAGGTACGAGAACAAAGCCTTGGACGAAGAGGTTAAGAAGTATGAAAAGGGTGCCGCTTACCCACAGCTACTTAGAGATTCTGAAACCTACCAGGAAGTTCTGAACTATTTTATGGAGATCGCCAACGAGAGGCCCAATATAGATATGATAAGAATTTTCTGGAAGGATGGAAATGTGCTTGTGGGCGTCAAACTTGGTAAGGAGGACGTTAAAGATTACAAAGGCGACAAGGGATGGTTCGACGACATCATCCGCAAGAAGGTGGTTAGCGAGGATGAGGTTCACGTCTCTGCCATAAGCATTGCCAGGGCCACAGGCACGCCTGCGATAAGGTACTCCATGCCCTTTGATATCGCTGGGGAGAGGGTGGGCCTTATCATCATCAACTACAAGGCGGACGAAATCACAGAGCCTATTAAAAACCTCAAGGTGGGGAAGGAAGGCTACGGCATGCTTATCGACCCCAACTACAGAAACGCTGAGGGTAAGGTTCTCGGCGCCCTCTTCGTTGCAAATGGCAGAAATCCTGACCTAGAGTTTGACGAGTCCAGTGCGGGGAATCTGATAATTAACGCTGAAGACTTAACTGGTGACGAAGGCACACTCACCTACGTGGATGATGGCAGGGAGTGGACCGCCTACTACAAGAAGGTGGAGCTGGCAAACGGCAGGGAGTACTATGCTCTCGCAGCTATTCCGTCAAGCGAGCTTACAGCAGTCTCTAGGGATATTAGAAGGAACAGCATAATGATTGCTGCGATTGCAGGTATTCTGGTAGCGGCTCTCGGGCTGGTGATGTCCCGCAGGATTACAAAGCCCATAGATAGGCTGGTGGAAGATGCCAAGGCAATTGCTGGCGGCGATCTGGACCGCGAGATTAAGGTTTCAGACTCCAACGACGAGGTAGGCGTTTTAACTAGGGCGATCCAGGAAATGAAGAACAATGTGGTCAATGCTCTCAAGAAGTCAGATTCGGTGATAAAGGGTATCCCGGACCCGCTGGTAACAGTGGACAGGGACATGAGAGTTACCTACTTCAACAGTGCTGCCGAGGAGATCACTGGCTACTCTGCCTCAGAGGCGCATGAGACACGTTTCAGAGAAATATTCCAGGACGAGGTTGAGGCAATTGTCCGCGAGGCTATCATGACAAAAGATATCGTAAGGGGCAGAGAGGCGAGTTTTTCCGGCGTGAATGGCGAGGAGATTCCTGTGCTGGTGAATGCAGCACCTCTCTTTGACGCCAGCGGTGACGTCTACGGCGGGCTGGTAATCTTAAAAGACATGAGAGAATTGAAGGAGAGGGAGCGCCAGATTATTGAAGCTAAGGAGTACCTTGAGTCGCAGGTGGAGAGACTCTTGCCTGTAGTGAAGGCAGTTGCAGAGGGAGACCTGACCAAGGGTATAACCGCCGATAGGAGAGATGCCTTTGGCACCTTAATAGAGACATTCAACAAGACCCGAGAGAACCTGGCAAAACTGGTAACAAAAGTTAAGCTGGCATCTGAGCGAGTTGCTGCTACTGCAGAGGAGCAGGCGGCTTCGTCGGAGCAGT
>MTMD02000007.1 GCA_002010065.2 Candidatus Pyrohabitans jungbluthii
CATCCCCAGCGCCTTGCCCATGGCTATGTCGGTATCCAGGCGGTCGCCTATCAGCAGTGTCTCCTCGGGTTTCGCTTTTAGATGGCGCAGTATTAACTCTCCAATTATTTTTGAAGGCTTTCCGATGAGCTTTGCCTTTTTTCCGCTCGCTGTCTCCACCGCAGCGACTATAGCGCCTGCGCCAGGGATTAGCCCCCGCTCAGTAACCAGCGTGGGATCGCGATTGGTGGCGAGCAGCTCAGCGCCGCGAAGCAGGTGGTGCTGTGCCATGGCGAGCTTCTCATAGGTGAAGCGCCTGTCCAACCCAACCACCACAAGTTTGCAGTCGCTCTCTCTAACGCTAATGCCCCGCCACTCAAGCTCCTTTCGCAAACCTCCTTCGCCTATCACGTAAACACCTGCCCTGCGGTAGTGCTCCGCTATATACTGCGCCGCCGCGTAGGCTGAGGTGATTATCTCGCCCTCCTCCACCTCTATCCCCAGCGCAGAGAGCTTCTCCGCATACTCCGCTCTGGTTTTAGTGGAGTTGTTTGTAACGAAGAGCACCTTTCCTCGCTTTCTGAGCTTGGCTATCTTCTCCTCAACGCCCGGCAATAGCTCGCTACCTCGGTACACTACCCCATCTAAATCGAGCACAAAGGCTTTGAAATCCATGCACTAAGCTTCCCGCAGAGGTTTTAAATAGCTTACTTAGCAGTGCAACTCAGCGATGTGGTACGGCTTAATGTGGCTTAGCAGCTCTATCTTAAAAACCAGCCTTTTGCCTACCAGCTCGTGGGGATGAGGAAAGCCCTTCTCGGGAGGCACCTCCACAACTCGAACCTCGCCCTCGCGCATCCCTATCAATGCCTCCTCCACTCCCCGGGGAAATCTACCTGCGCCCGCGATGCTCCACCAGGGTTTATACTCTTCGTTCGGGTCGTATATTCCATGGCGCTTCGCTTCAGCTTCGCTTGTGGTGAACACAGCCTTGCCATTGTAAAAAGCGGTGAGGTGCACCAGCACGTGGTCGCCTTTAGCCACAAAGCGCTCATGCTCAAGGATGGCACTCTCTCCGTCACACCCCAAGCTGCGCTTGTGGGTAACTTCGCCCATGTGAATTGCTTTTCCCAGTAACCTGGGAAAATATTGTTACAATGTGTTGAACACTTTATTACTTGCTCTCCTCTTCCTCCTCTCTGCGCTGCTTATCCCTGTACTTCAGGAAGGGCTCCAGCAGCTCTATGGGCACAGGGAGAATAAACACGCTCGCCTTTTCGCTCGTCGCCTCACGCACCGTCTGAAGGAAGCGCAGCTGCATCGCTCCAGGCTCGCGAGCCATAATCTGAGCCGCTTCCGCAAGCTTCTGTGCCGCCTGAAACTCGCCCTGCGCTGAGATTATCTTTGCCCTTCTCTCTCGCTCCGCCTCAGCTTGAGCCGCCATGGCGCGCTGCATTGTCTGGGGTATCTCTACGTCCTTAATCTCCACCGCCGTGACCTTAACCCCCCAGGGGTCTGTCTGCTGGTCAATCACCGACTGAAGCCTTTCATTGAGCTTCTCCCTCTCGGCAAGGAGTTCGTCCAGCTCCGCCTGGCCAATAATGCTGCGCAGCGTCGTCTGAGCTATCATCGAGGTCGCCGCGAGGTAGTTCTCCACCTCAACTATGGCCCTCTCGGGGTCTATAATCCTGAAGTAGACCACCGCATTAACACGCACTGTAACGTTATCCTTGGTGATAATCTCCTGCGATGGCACGTCCAGTGTAACGGTGCGCAGGTCCACCTTAACCATGCGGTCCACGATGGGGATGAGGAATATAATCCCCGGACCCTTGGCTCCTATCAGCCTTCCCAACCTGAAAACCACGCCGCGCTCATACTCGCGAACCACGCGTATCGCAGAGGATAGCAGAAGAAGCGCAACTATAATAAGCGCAGGAAGGGTTACAAAGTCAACCACTTAACTCACCTCCTCAACTATTAAGGTAAGATTGTCCACATCCACTACTTTAACCTTTTTATCCTTTGGTATGCTCCCATGCTTGGCAACAGCCCGCCACAGCTCGCCTCTAACAAAAACGTAGCCCTCCGGCGAGAGATTGGTCTTTGCTACGCCAACCATGCCAAGCATGGCCTCTTTACCCGTCTTTGGCTTTCGCCTCATGGCTTTAATCGCCAAGCCGAGTGCAAAGGCGAAGAAGAGCGCTGTAAAGGCGGTTGCCGAGGCTATTAGCTTGAGGGAGATTGCCACAAAGGGCTCCTTCTCAGCGTCTATGAGCATGAGGGAGCCTAAAAGAAAGGAGATAATACCCCCTGCGGTTAGTATGCCATAGCTCGGCACCTGAGTTTCTGCTATTAAGAGAAGCACCGCAAAGAGTATCAGAGCCAAACCCGTGGCGCTAACGCTAAGCGCCTGAAAGCTCCACAGCGCCATAATTATGGCTATTACACCCACCACGCCTGGGAGTATCGCCCCTGGGTTTGAGAGCTCCATAATAATGCCGTAAATGCCTACGAGGAAGAGGATGTATGCTATGTTGGGGTCAGAAATTTTGTGCAGAAAGTTCTCCCGCATGCTCATGGGTATGCGCACAATCTCAGCGTCGCGCGTGCGAAGCACCTTAGCCTTGCCCTTAATCTCCACCTCCATGCCGTCCATGCGGGAGAGAAGATCCTCATAGTCTGCTGCCACCAGGTCTATTATCCCAAGCCCCAGCGCCTCAGAAGCGGAGAGGGATTCGCTCGTTACCACGAAGCTCTCTGCTACGCGAACATTCCTCCCCCTTAGTTCTGCCAGGCTGCGCATATAAGCGCGGGCATCGTTGACCACCTTCTCGCTCACTGCACCCTCCCCTCCCATAGCCACGGGATGCGCTGCACCGACGTTTGTGCCGGGAGACATCGCAGCCAAGTGACTTGCCACGAGGATGAAGCTCCCCGCAGAGGCAGCCCTCGCCCCGCGTGGGTAGACGTACGCAACCACGGGTACGCGCGAATCAAGAATGTCCTGGATTATGCTCCTCATGCTGGCGTCGAGTCCGCCGGGTGTGTTCATTTCAAGGATGAGCGCCTCAGCGCCCTGCTCCTCAGCCTGCACTATGGCACGAGCTACGTAATCCTTCACCACAGGGTCTATTACCCCCTCCACCTCCACCACTATAACCTCGCCCCCCTCCGCGTGGGCAGAGTTTATAAGCAGGAAGAAGCTCAATAGTATTGCAAGTATGCGCATATTATAACATTGTACCCGTGGTTTAAAGTCTTTGAGGTGCTAACATGATAGAAGCTGTATGGGTTGAGAAGTATCGCCCCTCTAAGCTCGACGAGATGGTGGGGCAGCGCGAGGTGGTGGAGCGCCTAAAAGGTTATGTCGCCTCACGCAATATGCCCAACCTGCTCTTCGCGGGGCCGCCCGGCACGGGCAAGACCACCGCCGCTTTAGCTCTCGCAAGGGAATTTTTCGGTAAAAATTGGAAAGCCAACTTTCTGGAGCTCAACGCCAGCGATGAGCGCGGCATAGACGTGGTTAGGGGCAAGATAAAGAACTTCGCTCGTACGCAGGCGATAGGCGGTGACTTCAAGATAATCTTCCTGGACGAGGCAGATGCTTTAACCAAGGACGCGCAGCATGCGCTGCGCAGAACCATGGAGATGTACACCAGCACCTGCCGCTTCATCCTTAGCTGCAACTATTCAAGCAAGATAATTGAGCCCATTCAGTCGCGCTGCGCTTTATTCAGGTTTCGTCCCCTGAACGACGAGGATATTACCCAGGTGGTGCGTAGGATAGCCATGAAGGAGGGGCTCGACCTCACCAAAGACGGACTGGAGGCGATACTCTACGTTGCAGAAGGAGACCTTCGCAAGGCGATAAACCTGCTGCAGTCCGCTGCAGCCTTCGGAAAGGAGATAGATGCAGAGCTTGTGTACAGGATTGTCGGCAAGGCTAGGCCGCAAGAGGTGAGGGAGATGCTGAGCATAGCCATGAAGGGAGACTTCCTCAAAGCGAGGGAGAAGCTACGTGAATTAATGATAACCTACGGGATGAGCGGAGAAGACGTCGTAGCTCAGATGCACCGTGAGACTTTCAATCTGGACATACCCGACCGCCAGAAGGTTGAGCTGGTGGACATAATAGGAGAGTACGACTTCAGAATTAAGGAGGGTGCAAGCGAGCTTATTCAGCTTGAAGCACTCCTCGCGCAGTTCGTTGCAAGAGGGGGTGGAGAAAATAGTGTGTGAAGATTATGAGCAGGAGATGCAGAGAATCCACGAGAAGGTGGGTGAGAGGTATCGCAACGTGTTTGTCACCGATGCGGAGTCGATAAACAGGCTTATACAGGAGATAAGTGCAGAGATTGGCGACGCTTCGCAGGAGGCGGTGCGCTGCTATGTGTATGAGCACCTCAGCTTGGGGAAGCTCACTCCCTTCATGATGGACGACAACCTCGAGGAGATTATGGTTGTGGGGCAGGGCTTGCCGGTGTATATCTTTGACAGGATCGCAGGAATGAAGGAGACGGACATATTCCTCGAGGAGGATGAGGTAAAGAGGTTAATCCAACGCATCGCAAGGTACAACGGCAGAGAGGTTGATTCCCGCTCTCCTCTGCTCGACGCCCGACTTCCAGATGGCTCACGAGTTAATGCTACCCTCCATGAGGTTTCCCCACGGGGCTCCACTTTAACTATAAGAAAGTTTCGCAGGGAGCCTCTAACCATAGTTGACCTCATAAGGTTTGGAACAATAACACCAAGGCTGGCGGCTTACCTCTGGTTAGCCGTCGAAGGCTTGCGCACAAAGCCTGCGAACATACTCATAATAGGCGGCACAGCAAGCGGTAAAACATCCACGCTTAATGCTCTCTCCGCCTTTGTTCCGGAAAATGAGCGCATAATCAGCATTGAGGACGTTCTTGAAATATCTCTGGTGCACAAGCACTGGATTCCTCTGGAAACACGTCCGCCGGACAGTGAGGGCAACGAGATAACCATGGATGACCTTCTCAAGAATGCGCTTCGCATGCGCCCCGATAGAATACTCGTGGGCGAGGTTCGTGGAGAGGAGGCTCTAACCCTCTTCACCGCCATGAACACAGGTCACGACGGGTGCATGGCAACGCTTCACGCAAATTCTGCAAAGGAGACAATCTCAAGGCTCACCAGCCACCCCATGAATGTCCCCAGGATAATGATACCTGCCTTGGACATGATAGTTGCCCAGAAGAGGCAGATAGAGGGGGGCAGGTTAAAGCGCCGCGTGTTTGAGGTTCTGGAAATCTCCGGTACGGAAGGTGATAATGTACTCACCAACACCCTCTTCAAGCAGAATCCAAAAACAGGTGGGCTTGAAGAGGTGCTCATCAACGGCAGGTATATGCAACACCTCTCCTCCTTGACGAACCTAAGCCTTAAAGAGATTGACGCCGAACTCAAGCGCCGCGAAGCTTTGCTTGAGGTGATGGCAAGGAAGAACCTAAAGATGAAGGAAATCCACGAGGTGGTGCAGCTCTACTACAGGAGCCCTGAGATGGCTGTGGAGATGCTTGAGAGGTACATTACCGAGGCGGAGACAAAGAAGAAGGGCTGGCTGGACCTCTAGTCTACTACCACAATTTTGAGCACCTTCCTCTTAACAGGCACCAGCTTTTTTAACTCTACAGTAATATTGCGCTCCACCACGAATTTTTCCATCCCAACCTCCGGGAAGTTGCCATCAACCTCGTAGATGTAGTAGCCCTCCTCTCCGTCTATGTTGGTAACGTACTCTCTCCCATTGCGCTCCTCTATCTTTATGCCAGAAACCTGTCTCAGCGCCTCGAGCACAGTGGTGCCTTTCTTTACCGCCACCTCATGCTTTTCAGCCAGCTCGTCAAAGGCAGAATAAATAGTATCCAGCTTAGCCTTGAGCACGTGCGTCTTTCCGAACCTCTGCCTCTCCACCAGCTTAGCCTCCTCGAGAATTTTCACATGCTTCGCAGCCACAGGCTTTGAGATACCCAGCTCCTTCGCCAAGCCTGAGATGTGGTACTCCCTGCGCAGGAGCAGCTTCATCATCCTTCGCCGCGTATCACTTGCCAGCGCCTTAAACATATTTTTAGCCTCCATGGTAATTTTTGTTATCCATCTGGGTAACTATATGGCGACAAAGGTATAAAAAGTATTAGCACAACTACCAGAATTATGGACATAAGGATAGAGAATCTGCGCGTTTTTAACGGCATCGCCTTCGTCGCCCACTCGGCAAGGGTTAGCGGCGTGGGAAAGGTGCCCTGCGAGTGCGGTGGCGTCGCAAGCTGCGAGCGCTGCTCTGGTTCTGGGTTACGCGAGCCAAGCGACGAGGAAATCTTCAACATGATTTTAGAAAACGACTACTCCAGCGCTCTGGAGCATGTGGTTTTCAGCTTTGAGATTCGCGGGCTGAGCAAGGGCAACGCCGCAGAGCTTCTGGAGCATCGAATAGCTTCGCATACCGGGCGAAGCACCCGCTATCAGAGCGAGGCAGGCTTCGACTTCAACCTCCCACCCAAGGTGGAGGAGATTCTGGGGAAGCACGGCATACGCGAAGAGGAGTACAAGGAGATGGTGCTCCGCGGCGCAGCTATGCCGGAGCACCTTCCCGAGCAGGAGCGGGAGATACTCAGGCACTACGCAGAGGCGATACGCTGCTCCCAAGCTGCGTACGAGGCTCTTCTCGAGCTGGGCGCAGGCAAGGAGTCGGCACGCTACGCTACGCCATTCGCGATGCACACCGCGTACACCTACACCATAAACCTGCGCAGCCTGATAAACTTCTTTGGCTTGCGTTTATGTGTTCGCGCCTCGCCTGAGATGCGCGAGCTGGCGGCGAAGCTCTACTTGGCTGTGCGCGAAAAGTTTCCTCAAATATCGCGGGTGTGGTGCAGGGGTTATAACTACGCAGCCTGCCCAGAAAATGAGGTGCGCGACTCGCCCCAGGGTAAAGAGTGCCCCTTCAAAAATCCTAATAGCAGGGTATTCATACCCACGCGGAAGCAGATTCGCAAAGGCATAGCCCCCAAAAAATTCGACCAAGAGGCGTTTGAAAGGGTTAAGGAGGAATTGCTGCGCAGGTGGAGCGGCTATCCCTAAGAGCCACCGTCTTCTTTCTCCACTCTGGGCAGAAGCTTGTCTTTGAAAAGCTCGAGGTACTCCCAGGCTCTTCTGGAGAATAAGCCCAAGATGAAAGCGAATCCGTAGAGGGCATAAGAGGGAGCCTGCTTTCCACCATCCTGTTTTATAAGCATCTCAGAAAGGTTCATACTAATGCCCTCGCCAACGCCAAAATTGATGCTCACCAGCAGGAAGAGCAGGGCGAGGGCTATTAAAGGTGCCTGAACAGACTTGGAGAGGTACCAGCTTATGTGGAGCTTGCTGAAATCCCTCTGCATCACGTGCTTTGAGGCAGAGTACGTCAGGTTGGTCATGACTCCGAAAAAGCTCCAGAAGGCTGCATGGATTGCCCAGTGGGAGATACTTCTGTAGATAGTGATGTAAAGAATGGCAGCCGCGCCTGTGACTATGGCGAGAGTAACTATAACCTTCCACCCGAGGCGCAGGTTTATCTCTCTTGCCTTTTCCAGGGCATCTATGGAGAGGAGTCTCAGCTCTCTGGAGATGTCCAGAGCTTTCATTAAGTCGGCTTTGCTCTTACTTTCCTCGTAGACAAGCACAGCCTCTTCAAGCTCCTTAAACTTCTCGTGGGCTTTCTTTATAAGCTCCTCAGCCTCAGGGCTCTTTCCCTCCCACCTCTCAGCTTCGAGGATGTTCCTCTTGGCTATCTCGTAATCCTCCTTAACCTTCGCCTCCAGCTCCAAATCCATGCTTTATTCCCCACCCGACCGGCATAACCTCAATTTCCAGGAGAACGTCTGCATCTGCCCGAAAAAGGCGTATGCAGAGGTATTTATAGCCTATCTTGTTTTGTCATAGAATATAAATATATTGTTAGAATAAGTGTCCATATATCTGGCGCGTATTGAAAAACGTTTCACAAATGCAAAGTTGAAATGTAGCCTTCCTTTATTACCCTTTTGGGTAACACATCGCATCTATTTCGTCAAATATATAAGTGCACCTTCCAAGGCTATACGCAGGTGATGATATGCACATAATGGAAGGATTTTTACCTTCACCATGGTGGTACCTCTGGTTTATCTTCACAATACCAGTGCTCGCTTATGGGCTAACGAAGATGCGCGTCCTTGTGGAGAAAAACCCCGACATAAAGGTGCTCCTCGCCCTTGCGGGAGCCTTTACCTTTGTGCTCTCGGCGCTTAAAATGCCTTCCGTAACCGGCTCATGCTCACACCCCACAGGCACGGGCTTAGCGGTGGTGCTCTTTGGGCCGGCGATAACCGCGGTGCTGGCGAGCATAGTGCTGCTATTTCAGGCCCTCCTCCTTGCCCACGGTGGGCTAACCACGTGGGGCGCCAATGTGGCGAGCATGGGCATAGTTGGTCCCTTCATCGGCTACGCTGTATGGAAGCTCACCTCTAAAATGAGCACGAGGGTCAGAGTTTTTCTGGCTGCGGCGGTAGCTGACCTCGCAACCTACGTGGTCACCTCGCTACAGCTTGCCCTTGCCTTCCCCGCAAAGGAAGGAGGTGTGTTGGCAAGCTTTAAAATCTTCGCGAGTATATTCGCGGTAACCCAGGTGCCCCTGGCGATAACAGAAGGTATTGTCACAGTAATAGTGTTCAAGTACATCCTGGAGCTAAAGCGGGATGTGCTTGTAGAGCTTGGGCTGTTGAAAAAGAGCGCTGCAGGAGGTGCACGTGCATGAGGCTAAGTATAGCAGCTTTCCTACTGATGCTACTCCTACCCTTCGTTGTCTTTGCGGAGAAAGAGGCAGAACCCTGGAGTGGAGCAGATGCCTTGGCAGAGCAGAAGATTGTCGAGATTACCGGCGGCGAATATAAACCCTGGTTTTCGCCGATATGGGAGCCGCCCAGCGGTGAGATAGAGACCTTCCTTTTCTCTCTTCAAGCTGCAGCAGGAGCTGTGGTGATAGGCTACTTTGTGGGCTACTTCAGGGGCATTAAAGAAGGAATGCGCAGGGCAGAGGCGAGGTAAGCTATGCACATAGAGCATGTGCTTGAGAGTTATGCCCACTCAGGCAGGCTGAGCAGCGTCGCTCCTCAGCTTAAGCTGCTCCTTGCAGGCTCCGCTCTCGTGACGACGGTGTTTTCCACCTCACCTGTTGCGCCTATTTTTATTTTCCTGGCGATGAGCACAGCACTTCTATTACTGGCAGGCATTCCCCTCAGGGTATACCTCGCTGCACTGGCAGCGCCTGCGTCCTTCACCTTACCTGTGGTGCTCCTGATGCCCTTCTTTATAGCGAGCGGCGAACCTCTGCTCACAGTAAAGCTTTTCTCCCATACCTTCGTAGCCACCAGAGAGGGGCTGAATGAAGCCCTACTTCTAGCTTCTCGCGTGCTCGCAGGTAGCGCCTCGCTCTTTTTCATAATCTTCACAACCCCCACCGCGGCGATATTCGCGGCGATGCGCTCTTTGAGGATACCCGCGCTCTTTGTGGAGATGTGCATGCTCATATACCGCTTCCTCTTTGTGCTAATAGATGAGGCGGAGCGCATGCTTAAAGCGCAGAAGATTCGCCTGGGTTACGCCAGTTACAGGCGAAGCTTCGATTCCTTCGCCTTGCTTGCCAGCAATCTCTTCCTGCGCTCATATCTAAGGTCTGAGCATGCCTTCGCGGCCCTTGAGGCGAGGGGCTATAGGGGCAATCTTGAGTTTTCCGAGTTTGGGAGAGCAAGGCTTAACCTCTCAGGGACTCTCCTCGTGACTACCTTCTCTGCGCTGCTCGCAGCCCTTGCGTATGTTACCAGAAATCTGGAGCTGGTGTGAAGATGAATATCCTGGAAACTCGCGAATTGGAGTACCAGTATCCCGATGGCACCCGTGCGCTGCGCGGGGTAAGCGTCGCCCTTAGAACCAATAACAAAATCGCCTTTGTCGGCTCAAACGGCGCTGGGAAAAGCACCCTTTTTCTCCACTTCATAGGCATCCTTCGCCCTTCTCGTGGAGAAGTGCTCTTCAGAGGCAAAACCCTGAGGTACGATAAGGCCTCTCTCCTCTCGCTAAGGCGCAGCGTTGGCATGGTTTTTCAGAATCCGGACGATCAGCTTTTTGCTCCGACGGTGGCGCAGGATGTTAGCTTTGGGCCGAAAAATCTTGGCATGAGCGAGGCTGAAGTTGAGGCGAGGGTGAGGAGGGCACTTAAAATCGCTGGCATTGAAGAGCTTGCGGATAAGCCACCTCACCTGCTCAGTTATGGTCAGAAGAAGCGCGTAGCTATAGCCGGTGTACTCGCCATGGAGCCAGAAGTACTGATTCTGGACGAGCCACTCGCCGGTTTAGACCCTGCAGGCAAGCGCAGATTTATTGAATTTCTGAATGATCTTGCGAAGAGGAAAACCATAGCTGTGGCCACGCATGATGTGGACTTCGCGTATGAGTGGGCAGATTATGTATATGTCCTCCATCGTGGTAAAGTGGTAGCCGAGGGCGAACCCAAGGAGGTTTTCCAGGAGGTAACGCGAGCTAACCTCTCGCCGCCAAGGGTTCTGGAGTTCTACGAAGCGCTGGCCGAGCTGGGGCTTGCAACACCAGGTATTCAGCCGAGCAACATGTTCGAGCTGGTGCGAAGCGTAGCATCACTGGGTGTGCGCGTAGCCTTGGCGGAAGACACTTTAAAAGAGGGCGAAGCGGTGAGCTTGGAGGTGGAGAAGGGCAGGATTCTGGCGAAGCCCAGCCGGGAAGGCGGCTCGAGCAGAGTTATAAAAACGCTTGATGCGGGGGTGGTGGTCTCCGCCAATGGCAATATCCCACCTAAGGGTAAGGTGTACCTCTACCCCATTGAGAACTTCGACGCTCTTGCTTTCCAAGAGACGCTGGCTAAGCATGAAGTTGATTTTGTGGCTTCGCTGGGAAGTGAGGCGAGGCTGCTTGTAGAGCGCGAGGGGATAGAGCTTGCTCTGGAAGGCGCTGCCCTTGAGAGGTGCCTGCTCAAGGCCCTCGCTGGTTACCATGCGCTGCTCCTCATACCCCAAAGCCAGATTGAAGAAACCGTCAAAAAAATTCGCAGCTATCTCTCTGGCTGTGCTGCGCCGGAGATTGAAATTTTAAGGGATGGTGGAAATGAAGCATAGCCAGTGTTTATATTATTTACATGAGTTACCCCAGGAAAGATAGGAGGTATAGCGATGAAGACCGGTGTAGTTATAGTAGGTCACGGCTCACGCCTGGCTGAGACCCGCGGGA
This sequence comes from Candidatus Pyrohabitans jungbluthii, assembly GCA_002010065.2. Taxonomy (GTDB): domain Archaea; phylum Hydrothermarchaeota; class Hydrothermarchaeia; order Hydrothermarchaeales; family BMS3B; genus Pyrohabitans; species Pyrohabitans jungbluthii. Next base: position 11,284 of record MTMD02000007.1, read on the forward strand.
TTTATGAAACCATAGCAAGCGTTGCCCAGGCTAAGTCCGGCTACGAAGTGCGTGTTGGCTACATGAAGCACCATCGCCCCAACCTTGTTGAAGCGGTTCAGAGCCTTATCGATGAAGGCTTCAAGCGAATTGTGGTGGTGCCTCTGTTCATTGTACCCGGGTTGCATGTGCGCGACGACATCCCCATACTTTTAGGCAAGAAGCAGGGCGAGGTTCCTGAGTTTGGCTACTCCCGCGTTAACGCCCCGAGCGACGTGGAGATAATTTACGCGGAAGCGATAGGCGCGGACCCCCGCTTAGCCGAGGTTGTGCTCGACCGCGTGGCTAAGGCGCTGAACGGCTCAGGGCAATAAAGCTTATAAGGTACGCGTGCGAGGCAAGCTTGGTTATAGCATGGTAGCCCTTGTTACAGGAGGCGCAGGCTTCATAGGTTCCCACCTGGTTGAGGCTCTTCTCAGCGAAGGTTACAGCGTAGTGGTGCTCGACGACCTGAGCACCGGCAATGAGAAGAACCTCGCCAGCGTGAGGTATAAAATAACCCTCTATAGGGAAAGCATCCTCTCGCAAGACCTTAAAGGCGTTCTCCGCGACGTGGAGGTGATTTTCCACCTGGCGGCACAGATAAATGTGCGCAGGTCAGTTGAAGACCCTACGTACGACCTAAAGGTGAACGCCCTGGGCACTCTTAACCTACTGGAGCAGGCGCGGGATGTGGAGAGGTTTATATACGCCTCTTCTGGGGGAGCAGTCTACGGAGAGCCTCGCTACTTACCGGTGGATGAGGAGCACAGCACCGACCCAATCTCGCCTTACGGCGCGAGTAAGCTCGCCGGGGAGAAGTACGTACAGCTTTACGGGTACAACTACGGGGTTAAGTATGCTATTTTAAGATATGCTAACGTTTACGGCGAGAGGCAGGACGCGAGAGGAGAGGCAGGGGTTATAGCGATATTCCTGGACAGGTTGAAGGCTGGCAGGGCTTTGACAGTCTTCGGCACAGGCGAGCAGACTCGAGATTATATCTACGTGGGCGACGTGGTCAGGGCGAACCTCCTCGCACTAAAGCGTGAGGGTGTGTTCAACATCGCCACAGGTGTGGAGACCAGCGTTAATGAGCTGATTGAGATTATCGCCGGGGTTACTGGCATTGTGCCCGAGGTGGAGTATGCTCCTCCACGCAAAGGCGAGGTGCAAAGGATTTACCTGAGCACCACCCGCGCAAGGGAGAAACTCGGGTTTAATGCGGAGGTTTCCCTGAGAGAGGGCATCGCCAGAGTGTGGCGCAGCATGAGGTGAAGTTTTATCTTTGCTGAGGGCGAGTTAGAAGTATGCAGAGCTATGATGTTATCGTAGTCGGGGGCGGCCCCGCAGGGCTTAGCGCTGGGATATTCTGCGCAGAACGCGGTCTGCGCGTCGCCATCTTTGAAAGCGGAAGCTTTGGCGGCGCTCTGGCTGCGATTTACCCCAATAAGCTTGTGCTCAACTACCCCGGGTTTCCCTCCGGTATTAAAGCGAAGGAGCTGGCGGAGCTTCTGGTTAAGCAGGCTCGTGACTATGGCGTAGAGATGCGCAGGGAGCGGGTGCTGGAAATAACGCGTGAGCTAAATGTGCGCACCGAGGAGGGGGAGTATTCCGCTAAGGCAATAGTTATCGCCACGGGTACGCGCCCTAGAGAGCTGGGTATCCCGGGCGAGGCGGAGTTCAACTACGGCGACCTGGGGGTTTACTACAACGTAGCAAACATTGAAAAGTTCGCGGGCAAGCAGGTGCTTGTGGTGGGTGGTGGAGATTCTGCGGTTGAGGCGGCGGTTGAGCTTTCGCAGGTGGCGCGCGTTACACTGGTGCACCGCCGCAGCGAGTTCCGTGCGATTGCGAGAAATGTGGAAAGGCTCCGCCAGAGCAGCGTGGAGGTGCTTCTAAACACAGAGCTTGAAGAAATCGGCGGCGATGGAAAGGTAGAGTGGGTGAGGTTGCGAAGCGATGGCGAGAGCTTTACCCGCAGCGCCGAAGCAGTGGTGCTCGCCGTAGGGCACGTGCCAAACACGGAGATCTTCGCCAAGCTTGGCTTGGATTGCGACAGCGATGGCAGGATTAAGACTGACGCCGCCCAGCGCACCAGCATCACTGGAGTATACGCTGCTGGCGATATAGTCTCCGGCGTGGGGCATCTTGAGCTACTTGTAGTGGCGGTAGCTCAGGGAGCGGTGGCGGCGCACAACATCTATATGGAGCTTTACGAGCCTTATTGGGCTTAAAAATTGCAGGGAGAATAAGGCCCCCCTCCCCCCAATACAGGAAGGTTGGTACAGCCACTTAAGTAATTTTTCCGAACATGTCAGGTGTTTAAAAATCAGGCTTTCTAATCATCTTGCTTTCAATAATCTGCAGAGTCTCGGAGAGGTAAGATTTGGAGACGTTGAGCTTCTCCGCCAGCTGGGTTAAAGTTATCCTGCGGGGGTAGCTGTAGTATCCGTACTGTATAGCTTTTTTGAGAATATACTTCTGCCTCTTGGTTAAGCCATCGGAGTAGGCTTCACCCGAGGCGTCCTTGTATATCCTGAATGGGTAGCCCACCTTTTTGAGGGAGTCGAGCAGAAAGTTCAGCGCTCTGGAGTTGGAGTACACCCTGGCGCTGACTATGCCCCGCCTTATCACTATAGGGGTGAGCATAAGAATTTCCGCGCTGGCGAAGATGTGCACCGGGAGTACGCGAATAGCGTGGATTTCGAACACCACCGCATTGCGGCTCTTTGAGTATATGGAAATGCTCTTTGTGGAACTGCTCTTCTCCACATCGCGGAGAAATTCCTGTGTATCGTCGCCATCTGCCTTTACCAGGGCGATATAGCGCCTGTAGCCCACCCAGGCGAAGCTTATTATTGTGGCGGTTACGTTGTAGCTCCGGGTTAAATCCGTCCAGCACCCCTCCGGTGTGGGAAACTGAAAGGTGTACAGGGGCATGGGAGATACTATAAATTTTTGGTCATATTTATACCAAGCGGATGTGTCAGAGACTTAATGAAAACCCTGCCATGCTGGTTGCCTTACTATCGTTGAGAGGATATTTAGTGATTAACTAAAAAATATATCAACGTAGCACAACTAATTAAACTACCTATTATCCATAATTTTTCTACTACTGAAACTATAAAGAAATTAATAATAAAATACCGCAGAAAAAAACAAGAGCTGCACTGAGATGTAGTAGAGACAAGTGTAAATTTAATTCTTGATAACACAGAAACCACACATTAGGGAAAAGTTTTTATAGGAGGATGTGAAGAAAAATAAGGAATAACTAGATATGGAAGGGGGTTTCGGGGAATGAGCTCAAGAAAGGGGGTACTCTCTCTAATTACCTTTGGTCTGGTAATGACCATGTTGTGGGGCGCGGTAAGCGCCTACCATCTAACCGCCTCTACGAGCAAGATTCTGTACGAGAAGGCGGATTCACTGGTGATAAGTGGCACAGTGGAAACCAGTAGTTCAGTTACAGTTTACGTGGAAGTTTACAACTCCTCGGACAATCTTGTAGAAAGTGGGAATACTACAAGCGTTGCCGCGGGCAATATCTCCACTTTCTCGGTGTCCATACCTCTGGCAAACTTCTCACCGGGCAGCTATTATGCACTGGTTTACCACACACCTGGCGACAGCGTCAGGCTTGAGTTCGATGTTGTGGAGAAGATAGTGCTCTTCAAGATCCGTCTTATCAACTCTTCTGATAGCGTCGTGATGGTTAACACCAGCACCGTAGTGACTGATGCCGGCTACCTAGGCGGTAACTTCTCCGATTTCCTTGCGGCTGGCTACGAGGTGCACTACGGCAACCGTAACGTGCTCGAAGGCGGCAAGCTTGCCCACTTTGTACTTGTGAATGAGAGTGCCCCCGATGTATTCGATACCGTATACGTGGACGACGACCCGCGATTTGAGCTGTACAATTCTCTTGAGGACAACTCCTCTTCACCAATGGTTGAAACCCCCCTGAAGAAGGGCGATTCCGTTGGGGATTATATCGTCGCTGATATTGAGTTCACTTCCGGCAACAAGGTGCTCCTCGCCAAGCCGCGCTCCTCACCGATTTATACAGGCGGCGAAAAGGTGTACTTCATGGTGGTGGCGAGGGATAAGGTGGGCAACATCCTCAGCGGCGAGAGCATTAAGGTTGACCTGCGCTACTCCAACGGCACGATTATCTCCTCCACCTCCGGCGTAATTCAGAACGGCTACTTCGTCGGGAACTTCACAGCTCCCGACCTCGCCGGGACGTATTTAATAACTGTAAACAACACCCTTGGGATGGAGGTCTTCAGTGTAGAAGCCTTCAAGCTCTTCGGGAAGATTACTGATATAAACGACAATCCAACGGCGGTTTTTGCTCCCAATCCTGTAGTGAAGCTTACCGCCATAGCCAAGGACTTAAACGGCAACCTGCTCACCCTGAACAGCGCCCAGGCAAGAGTGGTGTATCCCAACGGTACGCAGACTACAGTGCAGCTCAGCCAGACTGAGCAGGGGCTATATTCGGGAGAACTAGACCTTAAGGGTGCGCCTACAGGCGACTACGGCGTAACCTTCCGCGGAAGCTATGGCTCTACCACTCAGGAGGTCTCCCTTGGCTTCACCATCGCAGAGAGCAGGGCGGAGCTTTACGCGGTGAATGTGGAGTTCTTAGACCAGGTGGATGAAGGTGGCATATTCGTGAGCGCCTTCCACCCGCAGAAAGACGTAACCCTGCTTGCGATTCTCAGCGATGTTACGAAGGGCGGGCTAATGGCTTCTGGTCCTGAAGGGGCGGGTATCATAGACATAGACGACCCCTCAACATCAGAGGACGAGTGCAACACCAGCGTTGAGCTGATAGAGCTTAAGGACGACCGTGAGGTTTCATACCTGGGCAACGTCACTGTGCAGATAATGAACCTCTCCAACTTTATGAACTACCTCGCACAGTCGGGAGTTCAGCCTGGTGACGAAGGCCCGCCTAAGGAGATGCTGAGCCAGTGTATGGTGGTTATTAGCAACCTCTCCAAGCAGGGCGCCTACAGGGCTAAGGTGAGGATTACCCACAACAGCGAAAGCAGCGTCGCCGGCACGACCTTCGGGGTGCAGGAGCTCTACGCCTACGGCTCCACCGTAGATTTCAAGGGCGAAGAGTTTGGATTTAACACTCCAAACTCAACAATAAGGGTAAAGCTCCACGTGCAGGACCTGCTCACTAGAGAGTTCCTCCCGCCCGAGAGCATCATAAGCGCCAATATAGTAAGTTTAAGGCGGGAGTTCCCGAGCTTCCAAGATGTGCCAGTGAGCGATATTGCAACCACTGTTGAGGTCAACGGGGGTGTACTCTCATTTAAGGCGCCCAACATGGAGGGCTTCTTCTCCATGAAGTTCAGGTTCAAGGCGAATGTGAGCAACAAAATTAAGGAGGGCGTGGGCAGCGCCTTCTTCATGCTCAAGAAGTACATCATCTGGGCGGAGCCCCAGTGCACAGGCGGCGGCTTTGGACCGTGTGTGTTCTCCGGCAAGGGCAACGTATCCCTCAAGGTGTACATCGCAGACAGCAGCAAAGGTTCGCTCCTCGACAGAGGCGCTACCTCCTCTGCGCTGTGCTCCACCTGCGACGGCTTGGCGGTAAAAATAAGCATGCTCAGAAACGACCAGCTGGGTAAGGAAATTCCATCCTCGGAGTTTACAATCTACGGCGGCAGCGTTACCAACGGTACGGCAACGCTCAACATAAGCTCCACCACCGGAGGTCTCACCTCCGGGTGGTACGGTGCCGACATAGAGGTGTACAATCCCGCCGATCCCAACGAGAGCTACTTCGGCTTCGGCTGGTTTGAGGTGCGAAACTTCTTCGTTGAGGTTATGCCTGTCAGCGTGGACAAAGCGACGGGCAACCTCACCGCCAGTTGGGGCTGGGAAGGCAACACCTACGCGGTTAACCAGTCGATAGCCTTTGCGGTGATACCGCGCGACCCCTTCAACTGGGGTATCCTGCCCATTCAGAATGTGACCATCGCCAGCGTGCAGCGCGTTGATATGTGGCCGCCGGTGGAGGCGAATTACAAGCTTGTGGACATCTCCAATAAGCTGGTTTATATTGACATGGGCGGGTTTAAACAGGGTGTGAATGTGACGGTAGTAAACATCACCGGCATTGAAAAGGAGGGCTCCTACAGGGTCAACGTCAAGGTGACCACCGCAAATGGCTCCGACATAGGCACCATGTGGTTCGACGTGGCGAGCTTTCAGGTTAATGTCTACTACCGCGGCATGTATGAGTGGCCGCCCACCTTCGGAAGCAATGAGAACCTGACGGTGAATGTCACCGCATTTGAATTTGATGGCTCACCTCACGAGCTTAATCAGAATGAGACGCGCTTAGCCGGCTTCTTCGACATAAAGCGCGGACGCCCGCTGAAACGCAACTATACCACAGTCTGCTCAGCAAATTCGTGCAACATCAGCATAGACCTCTCTGGCTTGGAGAGCGGCGAGTACGAGGCGAGGTTGAAGATCGTCGATACGAAAGGTGCTGAGAAGGAAACGGGCGTGTGGTTCATGGTGCGCAACCTGATAATAGCAGTGCCCAGCATCGAAGAAGCATGGCTGTGGCAGAGCGATACCGCGAAGAAGGAGATAAGGCTGGACGAGTTCATAGACACAAATATATTTGGTGAACTTGTGCCACCACCGGGCAACCACTCCAGCAACTACTCGGGCTGCGTTGACAACATGATAGAAGACCCAGGATTCTTCTGGGAGCTGAACATTTCCCAGCGCCAGATGTGCTTCTTCCACAACACCACCCACCTTTGGGTTAGCTTAAATGCGAACTTCTCCAACGCGAGCGGCTCCGCGCCGGTGGGTGGGATAATAACCGACCCGTATGGTGGCAAGTGGAAGGTGGATAACCTGAACAAGGAGAAGGTCACTCTGCGCGGCATCAATGTGCTCGCAAAGACGGGTGCATGGCTCAACGCCTCACTCTCCAAGAGCGGAATAATAAAGCTGGGCAGGATGGAGGAGCAGTGGCTGGGAGGCTGGGATCCCAGCACGGGAATGCCGCGTGGGCTCGACCTGAATGGCGATGGCTACACTAATGGCACTGCCTACATAGCGATTGCAGACTCGGTCACAGCCGGAATCTACGACACCCTGTTCTTCTCCTTCGATGGCAACTTCACCAGCTACGGCTCCGTGAATGACGCTCCTGCTCAGCGAACCTTCGCCAACGGCAAATTTACACTCCTCAGCATAGACCCGCGCGCCGACAGGGTGAGGATATACACCAGAAGCAAGGGCGACTGGGCAGAGCTGGGTGACGTCCGTCTTGGCGATGTGGTAAACGTACCGGTGATGGTGACACAACCTGATGGCACTCCTGTGGAGGTGAACGTCACCATAAGGCATGTGAGGAAGGAGAGCCTCACGGGTCCGCCACAGTTCATAACCCTCTCTTCTCCTGAGACTACCAGCATAAATGGCACCGGCGAGGTGCAGTTCAACCTAAGCAAGCACAACCTGGGTTCTGGCATATATGCCTTTGAGATAGAGGTGCAGGTTGGCGATACTGTGGAGATACTCGAGGAGTGGATGTGGCCTCGGGTAACTGTGCGCGCCTTCCTGGTGAGTAGTGACCAGGGCGCTGCCGCATACGTGGGCGAGTTCAAGCCTCTGCCAACCTACGCCTTCGACTGGAGAACCTACGGAGGAGACATACCTCAGCTGTTTGAGGTGACAGGTGGGGTCAACTTCTCCATGGTGATGGACCATTTCTATGGCTTAGGATCTCCTTTGAGCGGTTGCACAGAGCCAAGTGATGCAGGAAGCGGTACCAACTACACCATAGAAAGCCAGTTCCTGAGAGACACCAACTCCGGCTACTACTACTATCTGACCACCGCCAACGCCAGCACGCTCTGGATAAAGAAGGGCAACTGCAACTTTACCAGCGGCGCTACCGTGAAGAGCGTGAATGAGTCCATAAACATAACCCTGAACGGCAGAACCTACATGATGAGTGTGCTCGCCGCTGACGCCAACGCGGGCGGTCAGGCGCTCGTGGTAATAGGCGTGAGGGAGGACAACCTCAATCCGAATATCCTCAACAATCCGCTGACGCAGGATGGCGGCAAGCGCTGGAACATTGTGTCCTTCAATATAGGCGGCACGACGTACAACGCAATCCTCGCGAATGCGAGCGTGGACTATCCAATGTGCGACATCTGGTGGATACCCGACTGCGCAAAGGCGGCATACTTCACCACCGATGGCAACTACTCCGCATCGCAAGAAACGCTGATAGGCGAGGAGATAATGCCGGGCAGCGAACTCTACCTCGCCAGGATAGGAGCTTCGCCATGGGACGGCATAGTTATTGCAAACTCGTCGCAGGTTGGAGTCATGCCTGGACTCGACATAATCGTGGAAGACAACTACAATGCGACGTTCGCAGCGTTAAACGAGAGCCAGCTCAGTGTTGACCTGAACCTAGACAACGACACCAGCGATGTGTTCTACGCCGTAACCTTCGACGACTATCCGGATGGAACCGCCAAGGCGACCAGCATACTTGTAGACGATGACCTCAACATCACCCAGGACTGGTGGGGAGAGGGCTGGAATGGGTCCCTGATAATCAACCCCAAGGACTTCTACGGCAATGAGAGCGGAACCGCGGAGGTCAGGGGCAACATGCCCACCGCAATGTGGGGAGGTTCCCTAGGATTTGCACCCTGGAACGACTTCATGCCGTATGAGGAACAGCCGTGGTGGGACATAAAGATGTACAACGGCACCCACATGCTGCTGATGAAGAACAAGTGGTCCATCAAGCCAGAGGAAAACATGACCTTTGTAATCCGTGCATACGACTTCGATCAGAAGCCTATTGTGAGTGCAAACCTCACCGTTGATAAGGTTGTGATGTTCACACCTCTGGGTCCGAAAGTGCTGGAAGAGGGCACCCACTACGTCCTCAACAAAGTGCAGGATACCACAGATGCGAATGGCTATGGAATAATCACAATCGCTCCCAAAGACGGCACCTGGGAATACGGTGACTACATGGTGACCATCACCGTTACCAAGAGCGGAGGCAGCGAGAGGGTTGATATGTGGTTCCAGGTAGGAGGTGGGTGGTAAAGATGAGGCTTATAACATTTGCAGCGCTCCTGCTGGCGATTCTCACCATTCCCGGTGTATACGCGGCTACTGTTACGGTGTCCCAGTCAGGTGCAGACCCGGGAACAGTGATGAAGGGGAGGTACTTCACAATTACCGTTTCCGGTTTGAGCGGTAGCGGCACAGTCTCCTTGATAAACCTGCCCTCCGGTATAAGCGTGGAGGAGGGCACCACAAAGTCCTTCAGCTCAGGCACGAGTAGTGTTTCGTGGACCACCGCAATAGCAAGCCAGACACTCACCGGGCAGAAGATACAGGTTAGCATAAGCACCACGGGTTCGCCCACAACCGCTGAGTCGGATGCCTTCGACATAGTGCTTCCCCCTTCGCTGGAGGCGAGCGTTACTCCCACTTCTTTCTCAGATCCAAGCGGTGATAAGAGCCTGCAGCTAACCATAAAGAACTGGGGCGAAACCACAGCTCGAGACGTGGTGGTGGCAATCTCACTGCCCTCGGGGGTGACCATTAAATCTGGAAGCGCAAGTCAGGTAATCTCAACGATACTCGGCGGCACAGGTGGAAGCGGTGAGAGCAAGGGCGTATCCTGGACTCTCAGCTTCAGCAGCAGCGTTACCAACAGCAGCATAAACATCTCCATAACGCCGTCAAATGCCGATGCCAAGAGTGTCAGCATACCTATAACTGTTACCACAACTACGACAATTACAACCCCAACAACTACTACAGGAGGAGGCGGTCCATCTGAGAAACCGAACATTAAGGAAATACCAAAGCTACTCACCGGCAAGTCCTACCTTGTGGTATTCGATGAGAAGTACGTGCCAGACATTGCAAGCATAGAGATATTCGCATCCCGAGACCAGTTTTACACCACTATTTCGGTTGACACGTATCAAGAGAAACCAAACTGGGTGGTATTCGACGACGCCCCGGGCAAAATCTACCGCTACTTCAGGATAAAGTACAGCAAGCCCAACACCTACATCGAAAAGGCTAAGATAGCCTTCAAATTAAACATCACCTGGCTCAAGGTTAACGACATAGACCCCTCGACGGTGGTCATGTACCGCCTCAGCGACACCAAAGAGTGGGAGAAGCTTCCAACCACGCCGGAGAAGGCTGAAGGCGGTTATATATACTACACCGCAGAGACTCCAGGCTTCAGCTGGTTTGCGGTGTCAGCGCAGGAGAAGAGTGGCTTCAGGGACATATTCGCAGAGGCGGACGGTGTCAAACCCGAGCCAACGCCAGCGCCCACACCTGAGCCCGAGGAGAAGCCCGTTGTGACGCTTCCGCCGGTAGAGACCAAGCCGCCTGTGACAACGCCGAAGCCCAAGCCCACGCCAAAGGTGGAAGAGAAGAAGCCAGAGAAAAAGGGTATCTGCGGTCCCACTCTGGTTGCGGTTATAGCGGCACTTCCTGTGTTTCTGGGGAGGGGAAGGTTAAGAAATTAGGCCGCCCGCCCCCTTCCCATTTTTCAGGTATCTAAGTTTTCTCCTCACCCAGCCAAACCACCTTCGCCTTACTCGCCATCTCCTCTGCAAGCGCGTCAACATTAAGCCCTGCCTCAGCTTTTTCTGCCCTCTCTACCGTCGCCTTTGTCACAGGCTTTAGAGGAGGACCCAGGCAGCAGTTGGCAGGGCGAATTGAAATTTCGTAGGTGCCTATTTTCTTAGCCAGAGAGATTATCTCATCCTTATCCATTCCTATCAGGGGGCGCAGCACTGGCATGGTAGCAGCCCTGGAAATCGACGCGAGGTTGGCAAGCGTCTGCGATGCCACCTGTCCAAGGCTCTCACCGGTTACCAGAGCCAGAGCCTTCTCCTGCCTTGCTACCTTCTCCGCCACACGGTACATCATGCGCTTGCACAGCACACAACCCATGCGGTAGTCTTCCACCTTCAAAAGCTGGATGAGCACGTCGCCGTAGGGTACGAGGTATGTCTTTATCGGCTCCCCCACCCAGGTGGAAAGAGCCTTAATTGAGTCAACCGCTCGCCTTGGGGTGCGCTCATCCACGAGAGGCGTGGGGTCCATGAACAGAGCTACCACTTCAGCGCCGCGGCGCATCATCAGCCAGGCAGCGACAGGTGAATCAATACCCCCGCTAACCAGCGCGAGCACTTTACCCTGGGTCGCGTACGGTAAGCCGCCCACTCCAGCGATTACCTCGTCGAAGAGGTAGGCACGGTCGCCGCGAATTTCGATGAAAATCTCCTTCTCCGGTGCCTTGAGGTCCACCTTAGCGCCAGTCGCCTCAACTATCTGCCTGCCGAGCTCCCTTGCCACGTCGATGCTCCTGTATGCGTGCTTCCCTTCCCTGCGCACGCGAAGGGCGAAGGTGTCTTCGCTTGAGATTCGCCTCAGCGCGTACTCCACCCCTGCCTTCATCAGCTCATCAAAATCTGCGCTCGCTACCTCAGCGAGAGAGGTTGAAGCCACGCCAAAGACGCGACTCGCCTTTACCGCGTCTTCGCGAGAGTCTGAGTGGATGAAGATTCGTCCCCACTCCCGGGTTATCTTCACCTCGCCGAGCACGCGCTTCAGATGAGCAATAAGGGCGCGCTCCATCTCCATGCGCACAGGCTTCGATTTTAACCCTATCTCGCTGTACCTGACTATTATCACCATAACCCCAGCCGAAAGCTCAACGTTTATAAAATATGCTCCTCGCAGCTATCGCTCTTCCTTTGTTGCAAGTGCAACCTGCCGCTTGTAGCTTTTTAAGCATATTGGACAGCAGAAGTAGCGCTCCACATTTCTAAACTTGTACACATGGGGCTTGGAGATTGCGCTTCCGCAGTACTCGCATGTAAGCTCAGCTTTAATCATCTCCACAGGGGGCTCGCTCTCTTTCAGAACCCCAGTCACCACTTCCGCCTCTAGTGACTCTGCCACGCCGCGAAGTGTGTTGACAAGCCTGCCCACGTCGTCGATGTCCTTAACCAGAGCCTTGCAGAATAAGTTCTTCTCTCCGGTTAGGGAGTAAACCTCCACCACCTCAGGCAGATCCCTGAGAAGCTCAACCGCCTCCTCGCCTGCCTTCATCCTCAACAAAACAACCACAGGCTTCTCCAGCGCATCCCTGCTTATCTCCACAGTAAATCTGCTTATCACCCCGCTCTCCTTCAGCTTGTCTATCCTCGCCTTTACCGTGGGTCTACTGAGCCTTAGAAGCTTTGCAATCTCAGCCACAGGCATGCGCGCATCTTCCTGAAGCAGGCGGAGTATCTTCACATCGATAGCATCGAGTTTCAAAACCATCACCCTTTACATTATCAAATTTAAAAATCACAAGATAAATTAATTTTACAAAATGAAAACAAAAAAGTATATCTGTTTTGCCATAGATTGTTATGCGGTGGTAAACATGGCAATAGACCCTGTGTGTAAAATGGAAGTGGACGAGGCGAGCGCGAAGTGGAAGACCGAGTACAAGGGAAAGACATACTACTTCTGCGCTCCCGGATGCAAGACCGCATTCGAATCTGACCCAGAGAAGTACCTGAGTGGTGGCGGCGAGCCCCACCACTAGTCTTTTATTTTTTACACAAGCTTCTCTATCGCCTCTATGAACTCCTCCCGTGAGGGAAGCGCGTCTAGCCTCTCAACTTCTTTACCAGCCTTGAAAAATACAAAAGTGGGGACGCTGGTAATTTTGGATCTCTCCACGAGCGCTGGATTCTCCTCCACATTTACGCGGAAGAAGTTGATTTTCCCGGCGTACTCCCTTGCAATCTCCTCAGCGAGGGGCTCAATCTTCTTGCACGGCGGGCAGGTAGGCAGAGAGAACCATACCATCGCAGGCTTAGCTGAGCGGAGCACCGCTTCGTCGAACTCTTCCTTGCGTATGAATCTGAACATGCTCATGCTCTCAGCCTCTTGGTACGGATGGGTTTATAACCGCCACTCAGCTTACGCTGAGTAGCTGGGCGGGGTTACCCGTCTCACGCGTTAGCGTGATAAGGTGACGAAGAAGGCGCCCTTATTTTGCAACCCTCTTAATCTCTGGCACGTAGTTCTTCATCAGCAGGGAGTTGCTAACCACCGAAACGGAGCTCAGCGCCATCGCCGCAGCCGCCCACTCCGGACGGAAGACTATGCCGAAAAGAATGTAGCCCAGACCAGCGGCGAAGGGGATGAGTATGCTGTTGTAAAACAGCGCCCAGAATATATTCTGCTTTATCTTGTTCAGTGTCTTCTCGCTAAGCTGAATCGCGGCAACGACGTCGCGCAGGTCGTCTTTAATGAGCACTATCTCACCGCTCTCTATGGCAACGTCAGTACCCGAGCCTATGGCTATGCCCACATCAGCCTGCGCAAGCGCGGGAGCGTCATTTATCCCGTCGCCCACGAAGGCTACTACTTCTCCAGCCTGCTGGAGGCGTTTAACCTCATTGGCCTTGTCCTGGGGCAAAACCTCAGCCATAACCACATCGATACCCAGCTTCTTTGCTATAGCCTCTGCCGTACGCCGATTATCGCCAGTGATCATCGCCACCTTCTTGCCCATGCGATGGAGGTATTCAATCGTTTCGAGGGCGTGCTCCTTTATCTTATCTGCCACTGCGATTATGCCTGCTAACGTGCCGTCAATCGCAGCCAGCATCGCTGTCTTTGCCTCGCCCTCAAGCTTTTGGAGCTGCTCTTCTACCTCGGCGCTAATATCTACCCCGTGCTCCTTCATCAGCGTGCGATTGCCTATAAGCACCTCTCTGCCAGCGACCTTCGCCACGACTCCCTTTCCTGTTATAACCTCAAACTTCTCAGCCTCGAGAAGCTCCACATTCGCTTCTTTGGCATAGTTTACAATAGCCTGAGCAAGGGGATGCTCCGAGTTCTTCTCTGCACTTGCGACTATGCTCAAAAACTCCTTCTCGGGCATGCCGAAGGTTAGCACGTCGGTAACCTCTGGCTTGCCCTTCGTGAGTGTGCCCGTCTTGTCGAAGATTACAGTGGTAACCTTTCTTGCCAGCTCCAGCGCTTCGCCATTGCGTATGAGTATGCCCTGCTCCGCTCCGCGTCCCATGCCGACGGTTAAAGCGGTCGGCGTCGCTAAGCCAAAGGCGCAGGGGCACGCGATTACCAGCACTGAAATGAGAGATATAAAGGCGAATAGCTCAGGTGGCATTATGCTTACGTTTCCAAAGAACCGCCAGTATATGTAGGAGGCTATGGCTATTGTAAGCACCACCGGTATGAAATAAGCGACGATTTTGTCGGCAAGGTGCTGTATTGGGGGCTTGCTCGCCTGCGCCTCTTCCACCATCTTTATAATCTGCGCCAGAAGCGTGTCCTTGCCCACCTTTGTTGCCCTAAATTTGAGCACACCGTTCTGGTTGAGCGTTGCACCCACCACCTCGTCTCCGGGTTTTTTCAGGTTGGGGATGGGCTCGCCGGTTATCATGGACTCGTCCACGTAGCTCTCTCCCTCTATCACCACGCCGTCGACGGGTATCTTCTCCCCTGGTTTCACCACCACGAGGTCGCCAACCTCTACCTCTTCAACCGGCACCTGCATCTCCTTTCCGTCTCTAATCACCGTTGCCGTCTTCGCTTGCAGGCCTATAAGCTTCTTTATCGCCTCGCTTGTCCTACCCTTCGCTATTGTCTCAAGAAGCCTGCCCAGCATAAGGAAGCTTGCGAGGAGTACCGCCGCCTCGTAGAAAACATAACCGCTGGGGAGAAAGCCAAAGGTGGCAAATAAGCTGGATATGTAGGCAGCACCTATACCCATGGCATACATCACATCCATATTTAGTGTGCCATGGGTTAGTGAGCGATAAGCAGCTACGAATATAGGCTTTGCCACATAGTACATCACCGGCGTGGCAATTATGAACTGAAGCCAGAGAAGGTTGGGAATTTTATCAAGAGGCAGGCCCAAAAGGTCGCCATAGATAAGCAACAGCAGCACCGCACCCGCGCCGAAGCCTACGAAAACGCGCCTCTTGAGCTCCGCTATGTACTTTTCTCTGGCCTCGCGCTCAGTGTCACGGGTTTCCTCCTCGGCTAAACCGAGGTATTTGTAGCCCGTCTCCTCTATCGCGTGCCTTATGTCCTCAAGACTTAGTAAGCCGGCATCGTAGACAACGCGTGCGCTTTCTGTGCCTAGGTTGACGCTCACCTCTTTAACGCCCTCAAGCTTCTTGAGCGCCTTCTCTATCGTGGCGACGCACATGGCGCAGGTCATGCCGCCTATCCTTATAATCGCCTCCTTTGTCTCCCTCACCACTCCGTAACCAGTGTCCTCTATCGCCTTGATTATCTGCTCCAGGGACACCTTCTCAGGGTCATACTTAACCGTCGCGGTCTCTGTGCCAAGGTTCACCGCCGCCTC
Source organism: Candidatus Pyrohabitans jungbluthii (assembly GCA_002010065.2). Classification (GTDB taxonomy): domain Archaea; phylum Hydrothermarchaeota; class Hydrothermarchaeia; order Hydrothermarchaeales; family BMS3B; genus Pyrohabitans; species Pyrohabitans jungbluthii. The sequence continues at coordinate 26,780 of MTMD02000007.1, forward strand.
CTCAACGCCCTCGAGCTTCTTGAGCGCCTTCTCTATCGTGGCAACGCACATGGCGCAGGTCATGCCCGTGACCTTTATACTAGCCTCCTTAGTAGCCATCTTTTATCCTCCATTTTCCGCTGCGAAGCGCAGTTTCAATCTCCCATATCTGCGTGCGAGTGAGCCCATACTTCTGTATAATCTCATCTTCCTGCACAACCCCAGTGATAAGCTCCACCAGGTCGCGCAGCTTTAATGTAATTCTCACCATGAAAAAATATGGCGCAGCGTTCATAGATAAACCTTTTTGTTTTCAAAAAGTTAATCTGCCTCGACGATTTATTATTCATATGAAACTTGTGGCTTAGACATCTCACAAAATAAAAATTCTGCAAAGCGACCTTTTCAAATTGAAGCGTAGTAAAGTGCGGCAAGTATTAACGAGGTGAAGCTTCAAGGTTACAATCCCCGAGGTGGTGTTATGGCTGAGCTGAGCGACGAGGAGATAAAGGAGTTGCTTCAAAATGCTAAGACCATAGCTGTGGTGGGTTTTTCAACCAATCCTGAAAAAGACGCGCATCAGGTGCCTAAAAAGCTTATGGAGCTGGGCTACCGTGTAATCCCCGTGAATCCCTTTGCTGAGGAGATTCTCGGCGAGCGGTGCTACCCCTCGCTTCGCGAGATTCCGCGCGATGTAAATGTGGATATAGTGGACGTCTTCCGCCCGGCAGAAGAAGTACCGGAGATAGTGGAGCAGGCGATAGAGATTGGAGCTAAGGCGATATGGCTCCAGCTGGGCATCTCCCACGACGAAGCGGCAAAGCGCGCGAGAGAGGCTGGGCTCAAGGTAATCCAGAACAGGTGCATAAAGATGGAGCACCTTCGCCTGCTCGGGGAGTAAATTGGGTAAAATATTTAATCCACGCAGGAAAAATTGCATCAATGAGCGAAATACGTGGAGCAAAGAGTCGAAGACTCTGGGATAAACGCATCGCCCTGTGCGTAACCGGGAGCGCCGCCGCAATCGAGGCACCCCGCCTTGCTCGAGAGCTTCAGAGGCATGGGGCGAGGGTTAAGGCTTACATGAGTGAGGCAGCTACCAAGATTATTCATCCCTACGCCATGGAGTTCGCCACAGGGAAAAAACCCGTAACCGAGATTACAGGTGCCCTTGAGCACCTTGCAGAGTACGATTTAATCCTTATCGCGCCGGCCTCTGCTAATACAATTGCAAAGCTTGCTCACGGTATAGGTGATACTCCGCCCACGCTTCTCTGCCTATCCTCGCAGGCGAAGCTTCTTCTCGCACCAGCGATGCACCTGGCAATGCATCGCAACCAGGCTGTTAAGGAAAATCTTGAGACGCTCAAAAATCGTGGCATAGCCATCGTAGAGCCTATGATTGAAGAGGGTGCCGCCAAGATGGCGCCCATCGCTGAAATCGCTGACTACGCCATACGTGCGCTCAGCAGCGGGGAGCTTTCTGGTAAGCACGTTGTCGTTACCGCGGGTGCAACCGAGGAAGCAATCGACGCGGTGAGGGTTATAACAAACCGCAGCTCGGGTAAAATGGGGCTCGCCTTGGCGAAGGAAGCCTTCTACCGCGGCGCAGATGTGACACTTATCGCGGGAAGGCTGAACGTGGCTCCGCCAAGATATATCCGTACAGTTAAGGCATTGAGCATAAGCGAGATGCGCGAAGCTGTGGTTGAGGCTGTAAGGGATGCGCACATCTTCATCTCAGCCGCTGCAATTGGCGACTTTGTGGTTTCAGACGAGTTTAAAGGCAAGCTGGACTCCACGCGAGAGGTCACGCTTCGCTTAAAGCCAGCGCCCAAGGTGTTAAGAGCGCTTAGAGAGGAAGGGTTATTCAAAGTCGGCTTTAAGGCGGTTTACGGCGCAACAGAGCAGGAGATGTTAAATGCGGCAAGGCAGATTCTAAAAGAGGCGAACCTCGACCTCGTCGTGGCCAACGACATTTCCCGTGGCGTATTCGGCTCTGAGGAGAATGAGGTTGTGATAGTAGCTCGTAATGGCGAAGTTGCACTGCCCCGAATGTCCAAGAGTGAGGTGGCTCAGTACATCTTTGACGAAATTGTAAAGAGGCTTAAATAATGCGAGCGAGAGCCTTTGCTCCAGCCCACATCACCGGCTTTTTTGAGGTTTTCCTCACCGGCGATGCCCTTACCTCGGGCTCCCGGGGCGCGGGCGTGGTGCTGAGCGAGGGCGTGGTAACAGAGGTTGAAGTCACCCCTGCAAGGGAGAGCAGGATTCACGTAGAGATTAGCGACAGAGCGTGCGAGTGTGAGGTCAGTACACATGTCGCCAGAGCTTTGCTTGGCAGATGCTCAGGTAATTACGAGGTTCGCATTACACATAAAATCAGCGTACCCCAAAGGCAGGGCTTTGGTACAAGTGGCGCGGGAGCGCTGAGCACAGCGATAGCTCTGAACGAGGCGCTCAATCTCGAGCTCAGCGCAACAGCACTTGCACAGGTGGCGCATCGCGCTGAGGTGGAGTGTCGCACAGGTTTGGGCGACATAATAGCCCAGTTTACCGGCGGGCTGGTGGTGCGCACCCGCGCTGGCGCTCCCGGCATAGGTGAGGTTGAGAAGTTTTACTCCAACGCCCGCGTGGCTGTTTTTCTTGTGGGCAAAGGTATAGAAACAAAGAAAGTGCTCTCGTCTCCTGAGGCTTTATCCAGGATAAACCGCGCGGGCAGAGAATGCGTGGAAGAGCTTCTTAGAGATCCAAGCCTGCAGCGCTTCGTCTCTCTTTCAAAAAAATTCGCCCTTGCAACGGGGCTCGCGAAGGGGAAGGTCGCGAAAGCAATACTTGAGCTTGAGGAGCATGGCATCGACGCTGGTATGGCAATGCTGGGCGAGGCGGTCTTTGTTATTTCTGAAAAACCAGAGGAGGTCGTTAACCTTCTGGATTACCCCTGTATAACTGCAAGAGTAGACAACTGCGGGGCGAGGCTGCTATGAAGCTGCTCCAGAGCATAAGGAACACATTTCTGGCAGGACTCATTGTATTCATACCGCTCGTTGCCACGGTGTATGTGCTGTGGTTTGGGTTTGATTTCTTGGACAGCCTTCTCCGCCCCGTGCTGAAACGCGTACTCGGCGTATATCTCCCAGGCTTCGGCCTGGTTGCGACGCTGCTCTTAATCTTTGCTCTCGGCGCATTGGCAAGGCTCACCCTGGGAAAGCGCGTAGTCGCGGCGCTTGAACAGGCGATAATGCGTATCCCTCTGGTAAAGACGGTGTACGCCACGGTGAAGCATGCGAGCGAGGCGCTGATAGACAACAAGGCGAGCGGCTTCAAGGGTGTAGTGCTGGTGGAGTACCCGAGGCGGGGATGCTACGTAATCGGCTTTACCACGGGCGCGAACATAGAGGAAGTGCAGGAGAAGATAAAGGAAAAGGTGATCAATGTGTTCATTCCCACCGCGCCTAACCCCACCTCGGGCATGGTGATAATAGTGCCAGAAGATGAGGTGATACCCCTGAAGATGACCGTGGAGGAGGGACTCAAGCTGATAGTCTCTGGAGGTTTTGTGAGAAAATGAGCGTACCTCGCGACCATCCGCGCTACCATTCGCTTATGCAGCGGGAGAAGCTTGCAAGGGGATATGAGCAGGGGATTACTGTAATAGAGGGGCTTATCGCTCATGGCAGGGGCGAAGCCTTCGACTACCTCATAGGCGAAGCCACCGCTGAGCCAGCTAAAAGAGCGATTCGCGCAGCCGCGGCAACGCTGCTACTCGCCTCTATGCCAGTGATTTCAGTGAACGGCAACACCGCTGCGCTTTGCCCCGCGCAGCTTGTTCACCTCGCGAGGGTAGCGAATGCAAAGCTGGAGGTGAACCTCTTCTACCGCTCTCGCGAGAGGGCGCGCAGAATCGCTGCTGTGCTTAAGCAAGCGGGCGCTGAGGAAGTGCTTGGGGTGGAGCCTGAGGCAGAGATTCCAAACCTGAGCAGTGAGCGCAGGCTGGTGGCGAAGCGGGGCATCTACTCAGCGGACGTTGTGCTTCTCGCAATAGAGGATGGTGACCGTACCGAGGCTCTGGTTGAGATGGGGAAGAGGGTTATAGCCATAGATTTAAATCCCCTCTCCAGAACGGCGCAGCGTGCAAGCATAACCATAGTGGACGAGGTTACGCGTGCACTTCCATTGCTTACCCAGGAGGTGGAGAAGCTGCGCGGTCTCAGCAAGGCGCAACTCGAGGAACTCGCAAGCTTTGACAACCGCGCTAACTTAAAGGCTATGCTTAGACACATTACCCAGCGCCTCTCTGAGCTTGAGCCGTAGCATGATGTCTTTTATAAACGTTATCTATCTTGCAAAGAAAAAATGGATGAGCTTCTCGCACTCGCAGCTAAGGGCGAGGGAGGCAATGTAGAGTTTAAAGAGTACCTCTCGCGCAAAGTGCACCTCTCCCGAGATAGGAGGCAGAGCTTGGCCTCGCAGCTGAAGTACCGCGCAAATAACGGCTCGGGTAGGGCGGTTTACCTTCTCGGGGTGAGCGACTCAGGCGAAGTTGTGGGGCTTACGCAGGAGAGGCTGGAGGAGAGCCTTGAGGTGCTCGAATGCATAGCACGAGACGTTGGCTTCGCCATAACAGAGAAGAAGATTTACAGCATGGACTCCCGCTACGCTGCGATGCTCACCCTGGAGCGGGCTCGTCTGGAGAAGGAGCACCTGCTTATAGCCACTGCCGGACATGTGGACCATGGGAAGTCCACCCTGGTGGGTACCCTCGTTTCTGGTGAGCACGATGACGGCTCCGGCAGGACGAGGCGCTATCTGGATACGCAGAAGCACGAGATTGAGCGCGGCTTAAGCGCAGATTTAAGCTACGCCGTCTATGGGTTTACCAGCGGAGGCGAGGTTATTCGCCTCAGAAACCCGCTGAGCAGAGAGGAGCGCGCAGGCGTGGTTGCGCGAGCTTCCAAGCTTGTGAGCTTTGTCGACACCGTTGGACATGAGCCCTGGCTGCGCACTACAATAAGAGGCATAGTGGGGCAGAAGTTGGATTACGGCCTGCTGGTTATCGCCGCTGACGACGGCATAACCCACATAACCAAGGAGCACCTAGGCATAATGCTGGCGATGGATTTGCCGGTGATCATCGCCATAACCAAGGCAGACAGGGCGAAAAACTTGGGAAAGCTTCAGAGCGATATCTCTTCGCTCCTCGCTCTCGTAGGGAGGGTTGCAAAGTTTATCTCCTCACCTCGGGACATAGCCGAGCTGGGCAACTTCTGGCAAAGCAAGGTACTCGTGCCCGTGGTGGTTACCTCTGCGAAGACCGGAGAGGGACTGGAAATTCTTGACAGGCTTTTCTACTACCTTCCCAAGAGGGCTTCTCAGCGAGAGCGCGAGGCGGAGTTCATGATGTACATAGACAAAATTTACAGCGTCGCGGGCGTGGGCACAGTGGTGAGCGGGAGTGTGAAGCGCGGTATGGTCACGCGCGGGCAGACTCTGTATTTAGGTCCTGACGAAAAAGGGGAGTTTCACAGGGTGAAGGGTTCTTCAATTGAGATACATCATCTCAGCGTCGAAAGCGCAGAGGTTGGCGAGGTGGTGGGTATTGCGATAAAGGGCACCAAGATTAAACCGCGACGCGGCATGGTCTTAACCTCACGCAAGGATTTGTACGCAGTCAAGAGCTTCCTCGCAGACGTGGTGGTGCTGAACCACCCCACCAGGATAGCTCACGGATATGAGCCTGTGATTCACCTTGAGACGATTTCAGAGGCGGTGGTACTCGAGCCTCTGGAGCGGGAGTTCCTCGCCGCAGGGGATAGAGGAAAGGTTAAGGTGACATTTAAATATGCGCCGCACTTCGTGGAACGGGGGCAGCGCTTTGTTTTCCGCGAAGGGAGAAGCAAGGGCATCGGTGTGGTGACTGAAATTGTGGCGTAGGGATGAGGATGAGGCTTATCGTATACCACGCTAAGCAATGCTCGCCAAAGAAGTGCACAGCTTTAAAGCTCTCCCGTTTTGCGCTGGTCAAGCTGGTGCACAGCGCAAAGGCAATCCCACGAAATGCGATTGTGCTCAACCCCTTTGCCGCTAAGCCTCTCTCGCCAGCTGAGGATGCAAATGCCACAACCTTGGTGGCGCTGGATTGCTCCTGGGAGCATGCCAAGGAGGTTTTCCGCAGCTATCGCAGCAGAGCCAGGCATCGCTCTTTGCCCCTGCTGGTAGCCGCTAATCCCGTGAACTACGGAAAAATCGCCAAGCTAAGCACCGTCGAAGCTTTAGCTGCGGCGCTCTACATCCTGGGCGAGCGGGAGCATGCGGAGAAGCTGCTTTCAAAATTTAACTGGGGGCACAGTTTCCTTGAGCTCAACCGTAGCCTGCTGGAAGACTACGCCAGCGCTTCAAGCATGGAAGCTTTGCTTGAGGTGCAGCGGGAATACTTCGGCGTCTAAGCTTCGCCGGCTAACCTCGCCTTGAAGGGTCCGGAGAATATCTTCAGGTTGAGAATCTCCTCCTCGGTTATGATTGAAGGGTCGTGAGGTAATAGATACGCTGCACGTCTTTCCAACATTATCAGAGGCGATAAAGATTGCCGCTCAATCCTTCCGAAGGGATGTAACCAAGATGAGCCGTTGTGTGGAGTGATGGGTACTTTTTATTTTTTCTTAACCTTTGCGGCAAGCTCTTCAATAAGCTCTTTCAAACCCTTCCCCGAGCTTATGTCGAAACCTTCGCCGTCCTTGAAGGTTGCATAGAGGTCTGTCCACGCGCCGCGCTTTCTCGCCTGGAAGGGTGGAGTTACCTCAACCTCACCTTTAACAGGGAAGTGGATTGTTACATAGCTTATCTTACCGTTAATGTCCTTGTTCAGGTAGATGCGCACATTTTGCGAGTCAACCCTTCCAAAGAAGTAGTCTATGCCCCGCTCAAAGCCAAGCTCAGAGAACACCTGGATTACTCGCGGCGGAAGGTCGCTGGTCTTGCACCCGCAAAGCGCTCCGCAGCTCTTTTCGAGAGCTTTAACTTTAGTCTCGAGCTCCTTGAAGACCTCCAGAGGCGCGCCCAAGATAACCTCGCTGTCCTTGTAGTCAGCGAACATTCTGGCGCCGCCGCACAGGAAGGTTACATTTGCCTTCCCGCTCTTAAGCGGCTCTGCAATAACCTCACCGCACACGGCAATTTCGCCGGCGAACTTCGCTTCGATGCCGTGGAGAAGTGCCGCCGCCTCCATCACTTGGCGCGGGGTGGCTATCATCAGAACCACATCCGGGTCTGGAATCTCCTCCACGGGCGCGATGAGCACCGCCTTGGTTTCAGCGGGCTGTATCCTCGGCTGGATGTCTATGAACATGGGCTCCTGAAAGCCCAGAGCGATCAGCGACTGGTGGCACTCCTCATCCTCGGCGCGCATGAGTATCGTCTCACCCAACGCGGCGCGCCTAACAAACTCGCAGAATTTTCCGGGCTTCGCCGGCGTGGGATAACCTTCTGGAATCTCCTTAAACAGCTTCACACCCACAAGGCGATACTTGCTACCGAAATAGGCGCGTATGCTCTCCATGGCTAATCCTCGAAAGCGGGAATCTCTATATAAATTTCGTATGTTCTTTCTGCCACCTGCTTAACCTCTAGAACCTTGTATCCCTTGCCCTCCTGAGCCAGGCTGCGCGGTATACTCTCCACCGCCGGCGGATAGTCCACTATCACCTTGAGCTTCCCGCCGCCCGAGTAGCCTATCTCCTCAGCTTTAATCTTGGTGTACACAAAGGTATCAGGGCACTTCTCGCCGCGAAGGTCTAAAGTCTCCATCACTCATCACCCTCCGTCACACCGGAAGCTTCACTTCCGGGTAACACTGTGCATACATCTTCTACGGGTTTGGGAATAAAGTGCTCTCCACATGCGGTGCAGTCGTCTCGCTTCGCCACTCTAACCTTCTCAAAGCGCATCTCGTCCACATTTATTATCAGCAGCTGATTCTTCAGTCCAATCTCCAGTCCAGCGAGGTAACGTATCGCCTCACTCGCCTGTATGGCACCGACGATGCCCACGACAGAGCCCAGAATACCTGCTTCTCTGCAGGTGGGTATCATGCCCGCGGGTGGCGGCTCGGGGAATACGCATCTAAAGCATGCGGTCTCGCCGGGGATTATGCTCATCGCCCTGCCCTCGTACATCAGCGCGGCGCCGTGAAAGAGAGGCACGCGGTTAACCACGGCGGCGTCGTTAACAGCGTAGCGCACAGCGAAGTTGTCTGTTCCGTCGACGATGGCGTCATAGCCCTTGAGCAGCTCAAAGGCATTGTCGTAGGTTACCTTCTCGTTTATCCCCTCTATCTTAATCTCCGGGTTTATCTCACTTAGCCGCTTTGCCGCCATCTCCGCCTTGGGTTTGCCAACATCCTCGGGGGTGTAGAGGAACTGCCTGTTCAGGTTGCTCATCTCTATGCGGTCAAAATCGAAGATGTGAATCTCGCCCACGCCAGCCAGAGTGAGGTAAGTCGAAACCGGGCAGCCCAGTCCACCTGCCCCGGTTACAGCTACTTTGGCCTTCTTAAGCCTAGACTGCTCCTTGGTACCGAAGTCCGGAAGGATGAGCTGCCTTGAATAGCGCTTTATCTCATTCAGATTCATGCTCTCGACTCTCCTTCAGGTAATCTTTAATCTCCCTGACGAACTGGTTGCCCAGCTCTTCAATGCGGAGCTCAAACTCCTCGCCCAGCGTGTCGCCCCTGCCTATGCCGGGGCACTCGTCGGCGCAGCGAAGCTTGAGTACCAGCTCGTCCGCGTAAATTATCCCATCGAACAGGAAGGGATACATCTGGCAAGAGAGGGGCTTCACCCCAAGCTCATGAAGCTCACAGCTCAGATCCTCGCGCAGGAAGATGCATTTTCCAGCCTTGCCCTTGAGGCGGAAGAGCCCCTTCTCAGGCTTGAGCTCTGCGAACTCCTCCGGTGCTTTGCCTGTTGCACGGGAGATTCGCTCAACTCCTCGCGAGGTGACCACTCTGCCCTCAACGCAGCACTTGGCTCCGCACTCGCGGTAAACGCAGGAGAAGCGCTCCACTTTGTGCGGCGAGTATATTATCACCGCTCAGCCTCCAGAGACCGCGGGTAAGATGCTTATAACGTCATCCTCGGCGACCTCTGTGTCTAAGCCTTTCTTGAAGCGCACATCCTCGTTGTTGTGGAAGATGTTTATAAACTGCTTTATCTCGCCGTTCTCAATTATGCGCTCCTTGAAGCCAGGCTTCGCTTTGTCTATGTTTTCTATAATCTCGCGTATCGTTTTGCCGCTCGCCTGTATTTCGGGCTTACCATCGCTGAACTTTCTAAGGGGGGTAGCAAGCCTAACTGTTACCATGCGACCACCTCCTTCTCGAGCTTCTTTTCTACTAACTCGCGAAATGCGTCGAGATCAGGCTTTATAACAGGCGGCTTTGTTAAGTAGTTCGCAAGAACGTCCTGCGTCTTTAAGCCATTGCCTGTGATGTACGCAACAACACTCTCATCGCGGTCGATTTCTCCCGCCTCAACCAGCTTTTTAAGCGTGGCTATCACAACACCGCCCGCGGTTTCTGTGAATATACCCTCTGTCTTTGCGAGAAGCTTTATCCCCTCGATGATCTCGGGATCGCTGGCAGCGCCGGCTGTGCCTCCGCTCTCCTTAATCACCTTTACTGCATAGTAGCCGTCCGCTGGATTGCCTATGGCAAGGCTCTTCTCTATCGTATTCGGCTTCACGGGCTTAATGGGCTCGCCGGTGCGGAACGCCGTGGTTACAGGCGAACATCCCTCGCTCTGGGCTGCGGTAATGCGCGTGTCTGCGCTGTCTATTAAGCCTAGAGTCTCAAACTCCTTCAAGCCTTTGTATATCTTTGTGAGCAGCGAACCACTGGCTACGGGGATAATCGCCCGCTCTGGAGCGCGCCACCCAAGCTGCTCCGCAACCTCGTATCCTAGGGTTTTTGAGCCCTCTGAGTAGAATGGCCTCAAGTTTATGTTCACAAAGCCCCAATTATAGTAGCCTGCGATCTCAGTGCACAGGCGATTGACATCGTCGTAGTTGCCCTCCACGCTTATAAGGTTGGGGTCGTAGGCAAGGGTCTGGATTATCTTCCCGAGGTTGAGGTTCGCTGGTATGAAGATATAGCAGTTCAGCTTCGCCTTAGCAGCGTGCGCTGCCACGCTGTTCGCCAGGTTACCTGTGGAGGCGCAGCCCACCGTATCGAAGCCAAACTCTATCGCCTTGCTCACCGCCACGCTCACAACGCGGTCCTTGAATGAGAATGTGGGGTTAACTGAGTCGTTCTTTATGTAAAGCTCCTTTAAGCCGAGAGCTTCCGCTAAATTATCAGCGCGGTGAAGCGGTGTGAAGCCTGCCTGCAGGTCAACGATGCTCGAATCACTCTCCACAGGCAGGAGTTCGCGGTAGCGCCACAGCGTGGGTGCACGCTTCTCAATCTTCTCTTTGCTCAGCTTCTCCTTTATCGCCTCGTAGTCGTACTCTACCTCAAGCGGACCAAAGCACTCCTCGCAGATGCTTATCGCCTCTACGGGGTAGCGCTTTCCACAGTTCCTGCACTTTAGGCTAATGACCGTCATGGTATCACCTTCCAGAATACAGATATGTAACAATATATATAATTTTCGGTAAAACTTATTACCAAAAGTAATATTAAAAAATAGAGAAAATAGAAAAGCTCCCAGCTTCAGCAGGAGCTATGCGAGATTGCACCCTCTGGACACGCCTCTACGCAGGCGCAGCACTCCACGCAGTCGTCGGCGTTCACCACTACGCTCTTGCCGTCGTTCAGCTCATAAACCGACGAGGGGCAGGTGTCAACACAGGTTCCACAGCCGACGCACTTTGCTTCGTCAACGCTTATGTCTACCATTCTCTTCAACCTCCGACTTTTCAGGGTTATCGCTGCTTATTTAAACTTTTTGGTGACCTCGCAGAGCACGAGGCACTTAAGCCCAGAGGTTTAACAAGTTAAAACTGAACATAACAAAATTTAAATATGTTAAGCTAAAGCTATGCTTGGAAAACTAAAAGGAGGCTAAGTAATGGCGAACATAGAGGTTGATCTCGACGCGTGTGTGGGTTGTGGCACCTGCGAGTCTCTCTGCCCAAGCACCTTCCAGCTTCAGGACGGCAAGAGCTACGTGATTGGTGACGGCTCAGACTGCGACCTGGAAGAAGTAGTAAACAGCTGCCCGACCAGCGCAATAACTGTCGAGGGCATAGGTTCTGCTGAGAGAAAGCAGGTGTAAATACCCCTCCACCTTTTTTAAATTTTAAAACTTACAAAATTTTATTCTGCTTTTATCAAAATTGGTTATTTAAAAAGTATCTAAATTTTAAACACAAAAAAAGACAAAAGGGGGAGGGCTTTAGGAGAACTTCTTCATCTCCTTGCCCTTCACGCGAGCGCCGGCGTTCATGTCGCGGATGTTGAAGATGTAGTCGTCGATGTGCTTGTGGGTGAACTCCAAGCCAGTGCGTTCGAAGAACTCCGTCCAGCCGATGCGCTCTATCCACTCACCCATGCGCTCGTCCGGCTTGGCATCGCTGGCCCAGGCGTCGATTATCTTCTTAACTGTCTCCACAACCTCTGGCCAGCGTGGCGGGTTGTTGGGTATGAAAGGCACCGCGAGGCGCGAGAAGGCGGGACCTCCTCTGGTGTTGGAGATCTTGCCACCCACCCAGATTGAAACGCCGTCGTTCTTGGGGTCAGCCAGTGGTGTGCCTGGGCAGAGACCATAGCAGATACCGCAGTACATACACTTCTCGCCGTCTATGCTAATGCTCCTTATGGTGGTGCCGTCCTCCTTCTTTATCATCTTGGGCTTTATTGCATAGGTTGGGCACGCGGCGATCATGCTGGGAATCTCGCACGCCTTGCTAACCACTTCGTCAATAACCGTCGGTGGGCGGCGGTGAACGCCTAGGATAGCGATATCCGAGCAGTGCACTGCACCGCACATGTTAAGGCAGCCTGAGACAGCTATTGTGAGGCGCGTGGGAAGCTTCTCGCTCACGAAGTAGTCGTATAGCTCGTCCATGAGCACCTTCTGAAGACCTGGTGAGTCAGTTGCAGGTGTGTGGCAGTGCACCCAGCCGGTGCATGCTACGATACTGCGCACAGTCCTGCCGGTACCACCTACTGGGAATCCCAGCTCCGCAAGTTCCTTCTTCAGGGGCTCCACGTTATCTTTATTGTCCAGGATGAACTCAACGCTGTGCCTAGAGGTAAAGCGCAGGTAGCCGTTGGCATACTTGTCAGCAAGGTCGCACAGCTTGAGCACAGTCTCGCTAGCGATAAACTTGGGCTGCCCGGCGCGGACAGTGTAGGCTTCCTCACCGCTCTCGCTTACGTGCTTGTAAACCCCTGGCTCAAGCTCCTCGTGGTACTTCCACTTGCCGTAATTGCGCTGCACCACAGGGGGGAGCATCTCCTTATAATCTGGTGGACCAAAATCCAGCTCATCAAAGGAAAGCGCCATCTTCTTTCACCTCCTACTCCTCATCCACCTGTACTTCGCCCGGGAAGTAGAACCAGAACGGGTTGTTCCTGGGCGCCTTCACCATCGTTGGCAGTGGGTCAAGTCCCACTTCGTGGAGGAACTTGCCAGCGCCTATGCGGTATATGGTTTCGCCGATTCTCTCCTTCGCTCTGCCGTTCTCATCCCACCAGTCGAGAAGCTTGTACATCAGCTCTTTAAGCTCAGTGTACGGAGGCTCCAGCTTCATGAAGGGTATCAGCGTCCACGCCAAGAAGGCACCGTAGCGACCTCTCGCACGTCCGCCAACGAGTATCGTGGCACCCCTGTCGTCTCCTGGGGAGAGTGCCTTGGGCATCTTCTGCAGGCAGTACATGCAGCGCACGCACTCGTCGTTGTTTATCTTGAGCTCATTACCATCCCAGCTCATCGCATTTGTGGGACAGTTTTTAACTATGTACTCCACATCCACCTTGCCACTCTTGGCGTAGTTCCTTACTTCCTCCTGATCTATCTTGATGTCATCGCGCCAAGTACCCATTATAACGAAGTCTGCTCTGGGAACACCTGCAACGCAATCGGTGGGGCAGCCGGAGATCTTCACCTTGAACTTGTACGGGAAGCGCGGGCGGTGCATGTCGTTGAGGATCTCTTCGTCGGTCATCAGAGTGTGGTATATATCGTTGGTGTCTATGCACGCCATTTCACAGCGCGCGGGGCCGATACAGTTGCTCGCAGTACGGAAGTCGCCAGCGCTTCCTCCAATGTCCCAGTGCTCCTTCGCTGCCTCGTCGAAGAAGGGTTCAATGTTCTCAGTTGGTATGCCCACAACCTGCAGGTCTCCAGTGGCGCCGTGGAAGTTCATCAAACCAGAGCCGTACTTGTTCCACAGTTCAACAAGCTTGCGCAGCTTCTTTGTGCTGTAGAACCACCCGGCGGGCTGGATGAACCTTATTGTGTGGGCATCTGCGAGGATGTCACGCCTGTCAGAGACCCTGCCAATAACACCAGCGTCGTAGCCGGGAACACCCACCATGCCGCCATGGGTCCAGTGGGTCATTTTGTCTTCGTAGTTCAGCTCATAGAGCTTGAGCAGCCCAGTGTAGCCCGTCTTTTTAATCTCTTTGACTATACTGGGCCATGGCCCCTTTTCAAGCTCGTCCAGAAGAGGGGTTTCCGATGCCACCTCATTTCACCTCCTGCCTTAGTTACAACAAAATCTACCTACGCCTAGCGAATTGAATTAAAGTTTTTTTGGTATATATAATTTTTCATTAAAGTGACCAGTCTGTGCAAAGTTGCCCACAACCGTGCACAATTTTACCTCGTTAGGCTACGCTGCGCCTATGGTTGTGGTTTTATGGACAAGGAGGAATTTCTGGAGAGGTTCTACCTCGACGAGGAGGAGAGGCACAAGCGTGCGGAGCGCATAAGCAAGGGGATGGTGCGCTACGAGCGCAAGAAGAACGCCATTTTCACCTTTAAAGACAGCGTTGCCAAAATCGACCTCTGCGAGGTGTGCAGGCATCCCAAGGGCGTGACCTATACCCTGTGCGAGGTTGTGCCGAGCTTTGAAAATGTGGACGTTGGCGAGATGCTCGTCGAGGCGAGGGAGAAGGCAGAGGTGTTCTGCAAGAGCGAGGGCACCAGGGGGCAGTGCATAATCAACATAGTGATACCCCCGGAGCCTAAGATGATTATGGAGCTTGGTGAGCACCTCGACGAGATGACAAAGCTTGGAAACTTCGCTGTTACCGTGTACGACACGAAGAGCGGGAAGATGGGAATGCTTGTGATAGATGAGAGCTTCCTTTCAGAGCTGCGCGAGGACCCCGATTACAAGGGGATGAGCGACGCCGAGATATTCACGAATTTTATGATGAACTACGCTGAGCTACTATGACGCTGCTTTGCTTATCTCTGCACCACATAAAAACGAGCTATAAGAACTTCTCCCGGGTTAGGTTTTCCTCTCCCTCGAGCTTTTATGAGGCCACTCAGAGCTTTGGCGAGCGAGTGTTATTCCAGACTGGCACCAGGGTTGAGGTATACACTACTGGCGATTCAACATCTGCGATGCTGAAGGTGCTATCACAACACAGTGGCATCGCAGAGGAGGAACTCTCAAAGCTGTTCATGGTTTACAGTGCCTCCGACGCAGCGGAGCATCTTTTCAGACTTGCGTGCTGCATTGAGTCTCGCGTGCTGGGCGAAACCTATATCCCCTGGCAGGTGGAGGCGGCGCTTGAGCAAGCTAAAGCGGCAGGTGCCGCTGGCGAGGTGCTTGAAAAGCTTTTCGGCGCATCGCTGCAGGCAAGCAGGAGGGCAATAGAGGAGACGGGCATAGCCAAAGGCGACCTCCACATCAGGGCACTGGAGGCGCTTCGTGCAGCGACAGAGCTTAAAGGAAAAAAGGTGCTCCTGTACGGCGCAGGTTTAACCGGCAGAAGGGTTGCAAAGCTGGCTAAGCAGCATGGCGCAAGCATCGCCGTACTAAACCGCAACTACGACATAGCGCAGCGATGTGCACATGAGATTGGCGCTGAGGCGCTTAATTATGAGGAGCGCAATGACGCGCTGAGGGATGCCGACATCCTGGTATGCGCCACTCTCGCCTCGCACTACCGCGTTACCCCGGAGCTTCTCGCTAAGCTTGAGCGGGAGAAGCGCCTTGTGATTCTTGATGTCTCACCCTTCAGAAACGTCTCGCCAGAGGTGGCGAAGCTTGGCTTTGTCACCCTTGTTAACGGCGGGGTAGCGAAGGCTGCGGAGGAGAACCTCAAGGCGATGAGGGTAGAGGTTCCCAAAGTGGAGGGGATAGTGGCTGAGGAGCTGGCCAAGCTCAGGGCTGAGCTTCCTGAGCTTTTTGAGGTGTGAACCATGCCCTACATAGCGCTTGAGCTTGGCGACGAGGATTTGGAGCATGCGAAGCTGGTGCTTGGCGAAGCATGCGAGAGCTGCGAGGTTAATATAGATGGCAGAGTGGAGAAAGGGATACTGCTGTCAAAGAAGACCCCTAAAAATCTTTACGCCCTCCTCGCGATATACATGCAGAACCGCGTGGACTGGAGGCGGTGAGATGGGCTACGTGCTCCTCGAAGTCAGCGACGAAGCCTTCGCAGCCATAGAGGCGCTGTTAAAGGGAAGCTTCCGAAAGCTCAGCGTGGAGTGCTCCTCCTTCAAAGAAGGTGAAGAGGTTCTGGTTTTCGAGGAAAGGCTGAGCTCTGGCGACTACCACCTGCTCCAGTCGATACTGGTGCAGGATTTGGAGTGGTAGGCTAACTCACGCGTCTCGAAAAATTCGTAACCCTCAGCTCATTCAGTATTGCCTCTTTATTCACATCGGGAAGCTCAATTCTGCCCGGCACGTAGGCGCAGTAGGGGTCCTCCGCAAGGTAGTCCCCGGTTACAGCGTAAGCGCGAGAGCGCGAGCCCCTGCATATGTCGTTGAACTCGCACACTCTGCACTTACCCTTAAGCTTCGTTGCGTCGTGGAGCTCTTTCAGCACCTCTGAGCTGGAGTATATCCCTTCCAGCGTATCCTCTCTCACGTTGCCAAGCGTTACGGGCATGAAGCTGCTCGGGTAAACTTCACCCTTGTGCGCCACGAATATTCCCTTTCCAAACACCTTCTTGTCTTTGGGCTTATAGCCGCTGCCCTTTACCTCAACCTCAGGAAGCTCAACATCGCGGGTTAGCTGCTCCAGCTTTTGCCTTAGATGCCCGTATAGCGCGCCCTGCATCAGTGCGCTTTCGTCGAGCATGCCCTCTTCAACCATGCGGCGCATAACCGCAACCCGGCGATAGGGCTCACTCCCTGCGATGGCATTCACGGTGATAAGCGGTAAACGCATGACGTCGTAGACGAAGTTGAAGACATCCTCGTACTCCTCCGGCGAAAGCGCAAGCTCTTCCGTCGCTCTGCCTGTGGGGATGAGCATGTACAGGTACCAGCCTATTGCGCCCAGTCTCTTCGCGAGAAACATAATCTCGGGCAGCTCGCGCACATTGTGCCTGGTAACCGTCGTTAGGAGGCGGAAAGGCAAACGCAGCTCTCGCATTATCTCCGTAGCTTTAACCAGCCTTTCGAAGGTTCCCGGCACGCCTCTAAAAGCGTCGTGCTGCTCTGGTGTAGCCCCGTCGATGCTTATTGCCACTGTATCGCAGCCCGCCTCCTTGAGCTTCTCTATGTTCTTCCTGTTCAGCAGGGGCGTGGTGCTGGGCGCTATCGTAACCGTGAGCCCGACGTCTTTGGCGTAGCGTATTAGGTCAAAGATATCCTCCCGCCTCAAAGCGTTGCCACCGGTGATGCGCAGTATTGGATACGGCTTGCCAAAAGCGACAATCTGGTCAATAAAGGCGTAGCTTTCCTCTGTAGTAAGCTCCCGCGGGTCTCGTTCTGTGCGCGCACTCGCCTTGCAGTGCTTGCAGCGCAACCCGCAGGCTATTGTAGACTCCCACATCACAGAAACTGGCTTGAGATGCATCCCCCTACCACAGAAGCATAACAAGGTAAAGCAGTAGCAAGAATCAGCCGGGAAACAAAAATCAGAAGGAGAAAAAGGGAGAGAGAGTTTACTCCTCGTCGCCGCCGGCGCCGCCTTCGTCGCCTTTCTTGGTCTCACCGCTGGCAGCGATGACGTCGTCGATGCGGAGTATCATCACCGCAACCTCGCTGGCGCTGTCTATCGCCTGGCTCTTCACAGAGAGCGGCTCCACTATGCCCTCGCTGTACATGTCTTTCACTTCACCCTCGTACACGTCCAAGCCGAAGCGGTAGCCTTTGTCCTCCTTCTCGTGCTTGGCGCGCAGGGCGACGACCATGTCTATTGGATCAAGACCTGCGTTCTCTGCAAGCGCGCGCGGAATCACCTCAAGCGCGTCTGCGAAGGCCTCAATTGCAAGCTGCTCCCTGCCGCCGACGGTCTTGGCATAGTCGCGCAGGCGCAGGGCAAGCTCTATCTCGGGTGCACCGCCACCAGCTAAGACCTTGCCGTCGCGTATGGCAGCGGGCACAACGCCCAGGCAGTCCTCAAGGGCGCGCTCCACCTCATCGACGATGTGCTCAGTGCCGCCGCGTATGAGTATCGTCACGCTCTTGGGATCCTTGCACTCGCGCACAAACACCATCTCATCGTCGCCTATCTTGACCTCCTCGACGATGCCCGCATAGCCAAGGTCCTTCTCGCTCAGGTCGTCGATGTTGGTCACTATGGTAGCGCCTGTAGCCTTCGCCAGCTTCTCCATGTCGCTCTTCTTCACCCTGCGTACGGCGAAGATGCCTTCCTTGGCAAGGTAGTGCTGCGCCAAGTCGTCGATACCCTTCTGGCAGAAGAGCACATTCGCCCCGCTCGCCTTAATCTTCTCCACCATCTCCTTAAGCATGCGCTCCTCTTCGTCGATGAAAGCCTTGAGCTGGTTCGGGTCGGTGATGCGTATCTCGGCGTCGAACTCGGTCTTCTCAATCTCCAGCGGGGCGTTTATCAGCGCAATCTTGGCGTCCTTCACCTTGCGCGGCATTCCTGGATGCACGCGCTCCTTGTCTATAACTATGCCGTTGATGAGCTCAGTATCCTCAACGGCGCCGCCCTCCTTCTTCTCAAGCTTTATGTCGTCGGTGTCTATGATGTACTTGCCATTCTCCTTCTCAGCCACGGCGCGCACTGCCTTAACCACGAGGTCTGCGAGGTACTCCTTCGCCAGCTCTGCACCCTTGCCGGTCATCGATGTCATGGCTATCTTCTTCAGAAACTCGTCGTCGTTCACGTCTATGCTCTCTGCGATCTCCTGGAGAATCTCCTGGGCTTTCTCGGCTGCCATGCGGTAGCCATTGGCGATTATCGTGGGATGTACATCCTGGTCAAGAAGCTCCTCGGCGTTCTTCAGAAGCTCGCCCGCGAGTACGACCGCCGTTGTGGTGCCGTCGCCGACCTCGTTCTCCTGAGTCTTCGCCACCTCCACCATCATCTTCGCGGTGGGGTGCTCCACGTCCATCTCTTTAAGTATGGTGGCGCCGTCGTTGGTTACGACAACGTCGCCTATCGTATCTACCAGCATCTTATCCATGCCCTTGGGACCCAGCGTTGACTTCACCGCCTCGGCAATGACGCGCGCCACCATTATGTTGGTGCGCTGCGCGTCCCTGCCGCGGGTGCGGGTAGTTCCCTCCTTCAGTATCAACACAGGCGTACCTCCAAGCTGGGAAGGTGCTGCTGCCATCTTCTTCCACCTCCTTTAAATTCTCCTCCTTATAAGCTATAACCGCGAAAATTCTTGTCAACCATTATGAGAGCGATGTTTTGCCTGGCGATTAGATTATCACCAGTTACCGTGGTAAAAAATTTTAGTAACTATTGGTTAGGAAAGTAGGGGCGCGTCCCTTTTATGAGGGGGTTTATAAGGTGGTTTATACAAGGTGAATAACCCAAACTCTGGTGGTAGGGGAAAGTACTCCACCCGAAGCAAGGGAGCCGGAGTACCCCATTTCATCCTTTATTTTTACGCTGGGTTTATGGTCTGTGTTCGGGTGGCTCATGGGGTATGTAGCGAGCATTGCCCTCAAAGGTGATAGCTATGAGTGAGATTTTTGACCTTTCCTAGGTGGATTCGCCCTGCCCAAGAGGATGAGCCGGAGATTACAGCTATAGCTGAGTTCACAAAGGATTTAAAGAGCATTCAGGGCAAAGTCACAGCCTACATCTGCAAGGACTACGCCTGTAGCGAGCCCACCACTAGTGTAGAGGAGATGTTGGAGAGGCTGAGGCGTGGGTGAAATACGTTTATGTAGTGTTTACTTTCTCTTTTTCAGCAGCCTCTTAAATTCCTCAACAGTTAAATCGGCATCTCTGATAATACTTTTAACCAACTTTGGGTGGAGAATTTTTCCGGAATGGTATGGTACTGTAATTCGCACACCTTTATCATTCTTGTAAATCTTATGACTCCCACTCTGCCTCACAAGGTAAAAACCTACCTTTTCGATTACCTTTATAACGTCTCTGGCGGTCACCCTCGGAAGCTTTTCACTCATACTGTAACTTCCACCGCTGCCAGGTTTATCATCTCAACTCTGGGTATCTCCTCCCCCTCTTCCAGCCTATCTTTAATATGAAGCTTTATTGCATCTTTAATGTTCTCCAAAACCTCCTCATAGGTATCCCCCTGTGTATAACACCCCTGCAACTCAGGACAATAAGCAAAGTAACCATTTTCGTCCTTCTCTATCACTACAGACACTCTATAGACAGTCATCCTTATTCCACCTCATTAATATCCGTCAAGCTAACATGATAAGGGTTTGGTCAGCTTCTTAGGAGAGCTTCCAAACATCAGTAACAAAACCTTTTTATCCTCTCGCCTCGAAGCTACCTGCGGTGATAGTTATGGAAGGCTCACGCATTCCTGGCTTCTACAAGCTTCCGCCACAGCAGAGGCTGGAGAAGGTCAAGAGTTTCGCCTCCCTGGGCGAGGAGGAGGTTGAGGCTATCGCAAGGCACGGCTCGCTTACCATTGAACAGGCAGACCGCATGATTGAGAACGTCATAGGCACCTTTGAGCTTCCCCTTGGCATAGCTACCAACTTTCTGATAGACGGAAAGGACTACCTCATACCCATGGCTATAGAGGAGCCCAGCGTGGTAGCTGCGGCAAGCAACGCCGCAAAAATGGCGCGCCCCGGCGGAGGCTTTGTAACCAATGCCACGCCGCCAATAATGATAGGGCAGGTGCAGCTTTGCGGTGTAGATGACCCCTATGCCGCGAGGATGGAAATCCTCACCATTAAGGATGAGATAATAGCAAAGGCAAATGAGCAGGATCCAATACTGGTAAAGCTGGGCGGTGGATGCAAGGACATCGAAGTTAGAGTGGTTGAGTCTAAGCAGGGGCCGATGGTTGTAACCCATCTCCTAGTGGACTGCCGCGATGCAATGGGGGCAAACGCGGTGAACACCATGGCAGAAGCGGTGGCTCCGCTGATAGAGCGCGCCACCGGGGGCAAGGTTTACCTGCGCATAATCTCCAACCTGGCGACTTTCCGCCTGGCTCGTGCAAAGGCGGTTTTCAAGGCAGAGGCGATAGGCGGCGAAGAGGTGGTAGAAGGCGTGCTCAATGCCTACGCCTTCGCGGAGGCGGACCCCTTCCGCTGTGCCACCCACAATAAGGGGATAATGAACGGGGTTACCGCCGTGGTGCTCGCCACGGGCAATGATACTCGCGCTGTAGAAGCTGGGGCGCATGCGTACGCTGCGCTTAGAGGCTACAAGCCCCTGACCACCTACGAGAAGAACCGCGATGGCGACCTGGTGGCGACGATTGAGCTCCCTGTGGCGGTGGGTTTGGTTGGCGGTGCTACAGCTTCGCATCCCGTTGCAAAGGCGTGCATTAAAATTCTCGGAGTTAAGAGTGCTGAAGAGCTTGCCCGTGTAATCGCCGCGGTTGGGCTGGCGCAGAACTTCGCTGCTCTGCGCGCTCTGGCAACGGAAGGGATACAGCGGGGGCACATGGAGCTTCATGCTCGCAATATTGCGGCAATGGCAGGCGCTAAAGGCGAGGAGATAGACGCCGTAGCCGAGGTGCTCGTGAGGGAGCGCAAGATACGCGTTGACCGCGCAAAGGAGGTGCTGGAGGAGATAAGGAAGAAGGGATAACATCCCCTCGTTCCACCTCGCATAGCGAGGGTAACAGTGGAAGGGTCCCTATATTAGAATCTATAGTTGCAGGAGGTCTCGCAACTCTCGCAGAGAGTTGCTTCGGTCTCCCTCGCGAATGCTCAGGAAACAATAGGAACCCGCTGGTGGTTCCTATATGTAAAACCCCTTTTACTCGTTAGTTATGGCTCAGAAAACCATGAACCTTGAAATTCTTCAGCAGAAGTGGCTTGCGACAATGGACATGCTGGTTGAGCTTAACCGCGAGAAATTCCGCTCACCGAAAGCGAGTGAGCTTTTGAGGCATGCAAGAAGCATGATAAACGAAGCCTCGCTGAATCGCGCAGCTGACGAGAGTTTTCTGGTAAAGGTGGAGCGTTTGCTGGAAGAAGCGCAGCGTGAAATCTTTGTTGCCGCGCAACCTCTGGGCGATGAGTTTCTACTGCGCTGGAGCAGCACTTTTGACCGCATCGACGCTGGGGAGCGCTACGGGGAGTACAGTTTTGGCGTTACTCGCTTTTATCCACATCTGCCCAGGGCGAGGAAGTGGGTGAGGATTAAGCAGCCTTCTAACCTAACCCCGCGGAGGCTTCTGGAAATTTCCCACAGCTGCGATGTGAAGATAAAGCGTCACGGGAAGGATCACCTTGTAATAGTGGGTGAAGGCGAAGCGCTCAAGCGCGCCCTCGCTGAAGTTGCACCCTACATCAAGGGCGAGAAGTAGAATGATAATCGACGCTCACACTCACTTCTCAACCGCAAAAGAGCTAAGCGCTCTTGAGAGGGAAGCGGCGAGGGAGTATCTCTTAGCCACTGGCATAGAGGTTTCCCGCTACGGCAGTGTGGAGGAGCTTCTTGAGGCGATGAAAAAGCACGGCATAGCCAAGGCTGTGCTAATGCCACTGGCAACCTCAACTTCGCTGCGTGAGGCAGAGAAGCTAAACAACTTCGTAGCCAAGGTGGCGAGGGAAAGCGAGGCTATAATCCCCTTTGCATCCGTGAATCCAAATTGCGAGGATGCAGTGGAAGAGCTAGACCGCGCCGTGGCTGAGCTTCGCTTACGAGGGGTGAAGCTTAATCCAAACCTGCAGGGCTTTACCTTTGACCAAGATGAGGTTTGGACGCTTTTCGAAGCTATAGAACAGCTTCGCGTCCCTGCGTTTATCCACTCTGGCTTCACCGTTGGCATGGGGAAGAACAACTTTTCGCCGGAAGAAGCGAACGAGCTCATCGCAAGCTTCCCCCGCGTAACCTTCATCTTTGCCCACATGGCGAGACATAAAAGCAGGGAGGACGCGCCCAGCGTCATACCTGAGCCCAACGTTTACTTGGAGACCTCTCACGCCCCAGCGGAGGTTATCCTCAAGGCGATAGAAACCTTCGGCGTGGATAAGCTCCTCTTCGGTTCAGACTTCAAGTACAACTTCTACCCCAGCTATGAGATTGAGAAAATCGCCTCTCTGCTCATTAGCGAGGAGGAAAAGAGGAGCATATTCTACGCCAACGCAGCTAGGCTCTTCGGAGTGGAGAAAAAGAATGGCTTGCTCTCGTCTCTGCTGAAAAGGCGTTAGTACTTTCTCCTTATTAGGAACTCTGCCAGCACCTCTATCTTTTCTATAGCTTCGTTTTTTATCCCAGTGGCGCGAAGCTCCTTCAAAGCTTCGCTCTCGTACTTCTCTGCCATCTCTGTGGTGTACTCTCTCGCACCTGTGCTTTCAAGAATCTCGAGCACCCTAGCTACGTCCTCCTGATTGAGCTTCTCCTTGGCGTAGGTCTCGGTAAGAATCTCCTTCTCTTCCCGCGATGCCCTCTCAAAAGCGTAGATCACAGGTAGGGTCTTCTTCTTGTTGCGGATGTCGCTCGCCTTGGGCTTGCCAGTCTTCTCCTCCCATATGCCTATGATGTCGTCTATTATCTGGAAGGCTATGCCTATCTTCCGTCCAAAGTTTTTGAAATGCTGTATAACCTCCTCATCTCGCGTTGCGAGCATAGCCCCTATGTGGGTGCTCGCTTCAATAAGCGCGGCTGTCTTTCGGGATATCATGTCCAGGTAGCTCTCCACGTCTATGTCCATGCGCTCCTCAAAGCTCATGTCCAAGTACTGCCCCTCGCACAGCTCCATTATTGTTCTATTCAGTATGGCGAGCACATCCACTATCTTTTCATCCGTAACATTGTAATCGCGCAGGCGAAGCGCGGCTAAGTTGGCAAGAACGTGCATCCCATCGCCCGCGTTTATCGCATGGGGTATGCCGAAGAGCTTCCATAGCGTGGGCCGATGCCTGCGCTCCTCGTCCATGTCCTCAATGTCGTCGTGGATGAGGGAGAAGTTGTGTATCAGCTCAATCGCCGCCGCCGCAGGCAGCGCCTTGGTATAAACCCCTGCCAGAGCCTTATATGTGAGCAGGCACAGCGTTGGCCTGAAGCGCTTCCCGCGGTACTGCTTCGCAGGTTTCAGCGACTCGTCCAGCCAGCCCAGGTGGTATTCCATCATCTCGTAAAGCCTGCGAGGCTCGCTGCGCTGGAGAAAAACCGCCCTTATCTCATTGTCAATCATCTCAATGTGCTCGGCAAGAATATCTTCTGCGCGCATTGCCACACCTTCAAAAGCTTGCTTAGCTTTGGTCTTGGAGAATAAAAATGTTTCTATATAGGGGCGCCGCACCCGCCCCTATCACCCCATCCTCACCAAATAGGACACCTTCCCCGCTTCGTCACCCGGAACAGAACGTTCCGGGCAACCCCTATTACCCCACTCTCACCATAGCAAGAGCAACTCAGCTAACTGATTTCACTTTTCCGGTGCTCTCGGAAAAGGGAGATAAGGGTAGGAGGAAGAGGTAATACCACCCTTACCCCCCAGGTGAAAACCTTTATACCCGCTGAAAGGGAAAATAAAAGGAGATGTGCCCGAGAAGCTTTAAGGACCTGCTCTCCGCTGAGGAAAGCCTCTTCCGCAGTCCGGAGGTATTCGACCCGGATTACGTGCCGGAGGAGTACCTCCACCGTGGGGAGCAGATGCAGAGCATAGCTCAGTGCATAAAGCCAGCGCTACGTGGAGAGCGCCCTCTCAATGCGCTGATTTACGGCCCGCCTGCGACGGGCAAAACCACTGCGATGCGCAAGCTCTTTGAAGAGCTTGAGGACATACCCGAAGCAACGCGAATCGCAAGGGTGCATATAAACTGCCAGATAAACGCGACGAAGTTTGGCATCTTTTCTCTAATCCACAAAGCGGTGGTGGGACATCTCCCCCCCGAGACAGGGGTGCCCTTCTCAAGGGTTTACGAAGCTATTTTTAGAAAATTGCGCCGTGAGAATAAGGTTCTGCTTGTGGTGCTGGACGACATGGACCACTTATTCTACGACCGCTACGCAAACGAGATACTCTACGACATACTGCGCGCCCATGAAGTTTTTCCGGGAGCTAAGACTGGGATATTCAGCATCGTTAGCAGCACCGAGTTTCTTTACAAGCTCGACGACCGCGTGCGCTCAATGTTCCGCCCGCAGGAGATATACTTCCCGCCCTACAGCGCAGGCGAGATGTATGACATACTTAAGCGCAGAGCTGAGCTGGGCTTCTTCGCAGGGGTTATAAGCGACGAGCTCGTGGAGAAAATTGCAACCTATGCGTATGAGCACGGGGATTTGAGGCTCGGTATAGAGCTTCTCAGAGTGAGTGCCCATATAGCAGAGTACCACGCCTCGCGGAAGATTACAGAAGAGCATGTTGAGGAGGCGTATGCAAAGTCTCGCGTAGCCACGCTTCGCTCTCTGGTGGAGCCCCTCTCGAAGGAGGATAAGCTGCTTTTGAAGCTTCTGTGCGAGGCGGAGCAGGGTATAACCTCCGGCAAGTTGTACGAGCGCTTTTCCAAAGCTTCCGGGCTGAGCTACACCAAGTTCTACCGCATTCTCACGAAGCTGGAGGAGCTTCGCCTGGTAGACACAAAGGTTGCGAGCGGTGATAAGCGCGGGCGAAGCAGGGAGATATTCCTGCGCCATCCACGGGAGGAGCTTTTGAAGGTGCTCCCATGAGGGTAGTGGTTCTGCGCCTGGGACACAGGCAGGAACGCGATAAGCGCGTGACCACCCACGTGGGCTTAGTGGCGAGAGCCTTTGGGGCGGACGGGATGATACTCACCACACAGGATGAGAAGGTGGTGGAGAGTATATGCAAGGTTGTGGAGAACTGGGGGGGCGATTTCTTCGTTGAGGTAGAGCAAGAATGGCGCAGGTTCATCAAAGAATGGAAGGGCATAACGGTGCACCTCACCATGTACGGTGAGCACGTCGATGACAGAATCGCTGAGATTCGCTCATCGGGTAAGGACGTTCTCGTGGTGGTGGGCGCTGAAAAGGTGCCGGCAGAGGTCTTCAAGCTGGTGGACTACAACATAGCTATAGGGCACCAGCCCCACAGCGAGGTGGCAGCGCTTGCGGTATTCCTCGACAGGTACTTCTCTGGCAGAGAGCTTCACAGGGAGTTTCAAGGTAAGCTGAAGGTGGTGCCCTCACGGCGAGGGAAGCGCGTTGTCGAGCAGGTTTCCGGTTCTGCGGAGCAATAGGGAAACGAAGGGTGAGCGCCTTCTTATCGTGGGAGTGCACACCCGCCCTGCGGTAGCCTCGGCGAAGCGCTCAGGCTACGGCGTCGCAAGCGCAGATTATTTTGGCGATATTGATTTAAAGAGGCTGGCGGATGAGTCTCGCTCCATAGTTAAGCAGAAGCCCTACTGCTCCAACGGCAGGCTGGCTGAGAACTACTCCGACGAGAAGCTTCTTGCCCTTGCGCAACGCTTGGAAGGCGACAGGATAATTCTGACCTCCACGCTACCTTTGCGAAGCAGAAAGATCGCCGGAATCTCTGGCGTAAGGGCAAAGAAGCTTAAAGACAAGGCGTACCAGCTTAAAAAGGTGAAAAAGCTCAACATAGCACTGCCAGAGACGAGGGTGGTTGAGAGCAGGGAAGAGGCGGTGCAGGCGGCGGAAGAGATTGGTTTTCCCGTGGTGGTTAAACCAGCGCTCGGCGCAGGAGGCGAGGGGGTTGTGCTGGCGCGTTCTCCGCGTGAGATTCCAGAAATTTACGAGCGCTTCCTGGTGCAGGAGTACATTCAAGGCAGGGCGATAAGCGTCTCAACCCTTTCTTACCGCAATGAAAGCGTGGCTATCTCCACCAGCGTTCAGATTCTTGGCTCCAGACTAGCGAAAGCCAGAGGTTTCAGATACTGCGGAAGCCTTGCGCCTTACTCAAGCGATGATCGCCTCTTAAGCATTGCCGAGGAGATTTCCTGCCTCTTTAACCTTCGTGGCTGGAACGGTATAGACTTTGTGGAGGCAAAGGGTGAGTACTACTTCATTGAACTCAACCCGCGCTTTCAAGGCACTCTCGACGTTGTGGAGCGTGCATATGGATTGGCCATAGTGGAGGCCCACCTTGCAGCTTGCGATGGCGAGCTACCCGGGCAGCGTCCTGAGGCGAATAGCTTTGCCGCGAGGCTAACGCTTTTCGCTAGCGAGAAGTGCATAGTGAGGGGCAACCTTCTGAAGCTGTGCAGCGACGTGCCCGCGAGAAATGCGATAATCGAGGCGGGCGAGCCTGTAACCACGGTGCTGAGCTCTGGCAAAAGCAGGAGCGAGGCGCTGCAGAGGGTTAAGAAGAAGGCGAGGCAGGTGTACTCCCGCTACCTCTTTAGCGTGCCCGAAGCTTTTTAAACCACTGCCGCAAAAGCTATGCGTAGAATGAGCGACCTGGCGGAGATGAGGAAGGAGATAGACGAAATAGACGCCCAGCTTCTAGAGTTACTCAGGCGCAGGATTCGGGTTGCAGAGCAGGTTGGCAAGTACAAGCTCGCCAAGGGGATGCGCATCGAAGACCCGGAGCGGGAGAAGCAGGTGCTCTCGCGAGCACTTGCAAACGCCGGTGAGCTTAGCCGCGAGTTTGTGCGCGACATCTTTGAGCGGATTATCCTGGAGAGCAAGCGTGCCCAGCGGCAGGGCAAAATAGCCATACTCGGACCGAGAGGTACATTCTCCGAGGAAGCGGCGCTCAGGTTCATGAAGTCCCCGCATTTAGTGCTCGCCCGCGACATCGAGGAGATATTCGATCTTGTTGAAAGGGGAGAGGTGGAGTTTGGTGTCTTACCTGTGGAGAACTCCCTCGAGGGCAGCGTCGCCCTCGCCATGGAACTGCTCGTCAAGAGGAATGCTAAGGTTTATGCGGAGGTGATTCTGGACATAAACCACCACCTGCTCGCGTTGCCGGGGGTTAAACTGGGTGAGATACGCAAGATAATCTCCCATCCTCAGGCACTGGCGCAGTGCAAAGGCTTCATCTCGAGCTTAGCGGTGGCTACAGCCAACTATCCGAGCACTGCCGACGCTGCACGGGAAATTAAAGAGAAGCAGCTTCGCGACGTGGCTGCTATCGCTCCGCTGGCAGCGGCAAAGCTCTACGGCTTAGAGGTGCTCAAGGAGAAGATTCAGGATATAGACCACAACCAGACGCGCTTCTTCATCCTTGCCAAGAAGGACCACGCGCCCACGGGCAGGGACAAAACCTCTATTATCCTCAGCCTTAAGGACAAGCCGGGCGCCCTGTATGAGATACTTGAGGCCTTTGCCAAGGCGAAGGTGAACCTCACAAAGATAGAGTCTCGCCCCTCTCGTCGCGCTCTTGGCGATTATATATTCTTTATAGACTTTGAAGGGCATCGCAGCGAGGAGAGAATAAAACGTGTGCTTGAGGAGATAGAGAAACGGGCGTCCTTCCTGAAGATACTGGGGAGTTATCCTTCGGGAGGTTAGGGATGCCGTGCGCTCGCCGTAGGTGAGGAGATGAGCTTTCTGGGCATGGACCACGGCACGCGGGAGGTGCGCTTCTACATCCTTCCCGAGAATGTGGGCTTTTCTGTACCCCGCAGCAAAGCTGCGCGCGAGGGCGTGCTACGCGAGATTGAGCGCAGGGTTGAGCTGGCGAAGATAGAGCTTGCGGCGATAACCTACTCCATGGGCGATGCGCTAACGGCGATCACCCGCATAGATAAGGTTGAGAACCGCGGAGTGCTCCCAGGAGGCGGCGCTGGCGAGCATGTTGGCGGGGGCACCCGCGCCTACGATGAGCTTGCGGCGAGCGGGATTAAGGCGGTGGTTATACCCGGGCTCCACCGCGGCTTAGCCAGCTTAGACGAGCGCATGCGCGCGCTTTACTCCCACATGGCGAGCGCGGAGAAGGTGAGCATAGCCTACGATGCCTATCTGAGGGTAAAGCGCGAGCTTGGCGCGGAGAACTTTATTGTGAGCGACATAAGCTCCAATACTGTGAGCGTGGCTGTGAAGTCTGGGAGGATAGTCGGTGCTATTGACGCCTGCCTAGGTGCGATAGGCATGTTCCACGGTCCCCTTGACTTAGAGGCGATCCGCCGCATTGATAAAGGTGAGGTTACCGCAGGCGAAGCCTTTTCCCGCGCGGGTGTTGTGAAGATATACCCCTTTTCAGATCTCAGGGAGATTCTTGAACCCAAAAACGAAAGAGCGAGGCTCGCCTTGAATGCTCTCGTGCTGAGCGTGGAGATGGAGATTCGCTCCCTCACGGCGCTGGTGGAGCCTCAGGCGATAGTAATAACCGGCGGTGCAGGTGTTCACGAGGCGGTGTTTTCGAGGCTCGCGGAGAGGCTGCGCAAACTCGCGCCGGTGCTGCGCATAGACGAGTATAGTGCAGCAAGGGGGAGTGCCGAGATTGCAAGGGCGGTTTACGAAGGCGAGAGGGAGATTCTGGGTATAGGGGTGGAGGTTTGAGTAAGCAGCAGGTAGTTTTTTAAGCTTTGAATAGCATTTGCACTCTTGTGAGCAGATTCAGAATTTTCAAAACAGAAGAATTCGACAAGGACTATGCTAAACTGGACAAATCAGAACAAAAACGCGTGGATAAGATTCTCAAGCAGTTGATGGAGAGGGGCGACGAAGTAGGTAAACCTTTAGCAGGACTCTCATTTTTCAGGGAAAAGAAGTTTAATGGTAAGCGCTTATATTACTTAGTATACCACTCACTAATCCTTCCCTGCTTTATGTCTTCAAGGCTTCTTTTTATCTTCTCTACGAGCTCCCAGTCTATCTCTGTCCTCTCTTTAAGTTCCTCATATTCCTTCTTTGTTTGCATGCCCACAGCTACCAGCTTCTCACCTTAAGCCCTTTAATTCTGCTGAAGTGCTTCACATTTCTTGTAATCAGCGTGAGGTCATACGTTGCCACCGTCGCTGCAATCATCACATCCCTCACATCTAGGCTGAGCCCCTCCTTCTTCAGGGTTGCAAAGATTTCCCCCGCCCTCTCAGCGCAGGCATCGTCGAAGGTGAGGATGTGAAACTTGGACAGCAGATTTTTAGCCTCTCTGACGGCTCTCCCGCCGGTGTAATATGCGCCGGCGTAGAGCTCGAAGGCATTTATGACGGTGGTGAACCTCACCCTCTCCCTGTCCAGCTCCTCAATCACCGGCACAGCACTCTTATCCCCCCTGAGCACCGCCACGAGGAAGTCGGTATCCACGCACTTCAAGGCATAGCCTCCGTGTACTTCTTCCAGGCTTTCCTGAGGTCTTTCATAACCTCCTCATCTATACTGCACCTGCCAAAGCTGTCCATAATCCTGCCCTCCTTTGCAACAAGCCGCTTGATGACGTCGGAGAAACTCTCGTCTCTCCTCTTCACACTCTTCAGGAGGTTGTAGCTCTCCTCCGTAATAGTAATGGTCTTTGCCATGTATGTTTAAACTTATGTTCACATCTTAAAACTCGAAACCCCACAAACTTTTTTATTCTACACCCTGAATTTAGCATGGTGGTGTGATGTACAAAATCGCTGTGATACCCGGTGATGGAGTCGGGCCTGAGGTGATGCAGGAAGGTATAAAGGTTCTTGAGGCGGCTGGAGAAGTGGCTAATATAGACTTCGAGTGGGTTCGCTACCCCTTCGGCGCGGAGCATTACCTTGCCACTGGAGAGATTCTCGGCGAGGATGCGCTGAAGGAAATCTCCGGCTGCGATGCAATTTACCTCGCGGCCGTGGGTGACCCGCGCGTTAAGCCGGGCATCCTGGAGCAGGGCATCCTGCTGAAGCTGCGCTTCTACTTCGACCAGTATGTGAACCTGCGCCCCGTGAAGCTTTACCCCGGCATCCCTACGCCGCTGAAGGATAAGAAGCCCGAGGACATAAACTTCTTTGTGGTGAGGGAGAACACAGAAGACTTCTACGTTGGCGTGGGTGCGAGGGTGACTTCGCCAAAGCAAAGGGAAGAGCTTGAAGTTAAGCGCGAGCTGTACGAACTCAAATTTGGGGTGGATATAACAAAGGAGAGAAGCGAGGAGGTAGCCTTTCAGATAGGCGTGATCTCCCGCGAGGGTGCGGAGCGCGTGATTCGCTACGCCTTCGAGCTGGCGAAGCGTCAGGGCATGCACAGGGTGACAAGCGTGGACAAGGCGAATGTGCTCACCCACGTTTACTCCCTGTGGCGGGAGGTGTTTGAAGAGGTGGCGAAAGGTTACGCTGAGATGGAAACGGAGTTTAACTACGTGGATGCGATAACCATGTACTTCCTCACTATGCCGGAGCATTTTCAGGTTATCGTGACCCCCAACATGTTCGGGGACATAATCACCGATCTGGGTGCGCAGATTCAGGGGGGCATAGGCCTAGCACCCAGCGGGAATATAAATCCTGACGGAGTGAGCATGTTTGAGCCGGTGCACGGCTCTGCGCCCAATCTGAAGGGCAAAGGGTTAGCGAACCCTGTGGCTCAGATACTTGCAGGAGCGCTCATGCTCCAGGAACTCGGCGAGGCTGAGGCTTCACGCCTGGTTGAGCAGGCGGTGGCAGAGACGCTGCGCTCAGGCGTGCGCACACCCGACATAGGTGGCAGCGCCTCAACAGCGCAGGTGGGCTCGGCGATAGCGGCGAAGGTGAAAGAGCTGGCTGAGAATGGAGGAGATTGAGAAGCGAGTGGTGGAGTTTCTCAGGCAGCATGGCGTAGCCCTAGGAAAGGAGCTTTACGAGAGCCTGGGCATAGACTCCTTTCTGCTGTGGCGCACCTGCATGCTGAGCAGACGCATAGTAACCAGGCGAGTGGGAAGGCGCTACCTCCGCCTGGATAGGCGCGTCGAGGGCTACGCTAGGCTTTCGCCTTCGATTCAGCGGGAATTTCTTACCTACACCGTCGTCGGACTAAAGGAGCAGGAGCGCGAGGTAGCGGCGAGGGCAGCGCAGCTTGAGAGGGAAATCGCGGAGATAAGCGCGCAGAAGCTAAGGTTAGCGAAGCGTGTGGTTGAGGAGGCGATTGAGAGACTTGGCAGCGAGAGAGTGGCGCTTCTCAGCAAAGCGTGCTTTGTAATAGGAGGCGACGTGCCCTTGGGAATGGCGCACGCAGACCCTCGCCCGGAACGCAGCACCGGTGAGCTTGTGGCGGGCTCCGACTTAGACCTGGTGGTCATCCTCGGCGATGAGGTTAGCCATGAGATTGAGGAAAAGCTGGACAGCGCGCTCTTTGAGATAAAGCACCGCCTGCTTGCGATGCCCCGCAAGGAGGAGCTTGACTACCTGATTAAAAGGTGGAGCAGGGTGAAGGAGCAGCTCAGCTTCGCAAGCTTCGAGGATATGGTGGCGTGCAAGATACTCGACGAGGCGAAGCTTCTCGCGGGTAGCAAAGAAATGCTCTCAAGGCTCAGGGAGGAAATGCGCCAGCGTAGTGTGGTTGCGAAGCTTCGCGAACTCGAGAGGCGAGCACAGGAGTATCGCAGATGGAGCGAGGAGGTGCTCCTCGCAACGCCTCAGCCAGAGGAAGAGCTTCTGCTGCGCACCTTCACCACTACCATAGAGGCGAGTGAGATTTTCTAGGCGAACCCTTTTATTGCCAGAATCCTAACTAAAAACATGCCTAAAATCCGCGTGCTCAGCGAGAGCATTGCAAGCAAAATCGCCGCTGGGGAGGTGGTGGAGCGTCCCGCAAGCGTTGTCAAGGAGCTGGTGGAGAACAGCCTGGACGCGAGCGCTACCCGCATAGCTGTGGAGATTCGCGATGGAGGCAAGAGCTACATCCGCGTTAGCGACGACGGCTTTGGGATGAGTCGCGAGGATGCGCGCCTAGCCTTCGAAAGGCATGCGACGAGCAAAATTTCCAGCTTCGAAGACCTCTACGCCGTTCGTAGCCTGGGCTTCCGTGGCGAGGCGTTGCCCAGCATAGCGAGCGTGGCAAAGGTTACTATGGAGACCAGGGAGAAGCACAGCCTCGAGGGTACCCGCGTAGTGGTTGAAGGCGGGAAGGTGCTCAGCCTTGAAGCCTGGGGCTGTCCCCCAGGCACGAGTGTTGTGGTGGAGAGACTATTCTTCAACACTCCGGCGAGGCGAAAGTTTCTCAAAAGCGATGCCACAGAGGCGAGAGAGATTGTCGCGGTGCTTACGCGCTACGTGCTCGCCTTTCCGGAGGTACACTTCGAGTTTTTCAAAGACGGAAGGCGCAGTTTAGTTGCGCCTAAGGGTAGCCTTAGAGACAGGCTGGCGCTGCTCTTTGGTAAAGAGGCAGTGATGCAGATGCGGGAGGTGGAGGCTGAGAAAGACGGCTACCGCATCTCTGGTTTTGTATCGCTGCCTTCGCTGAGCAGAGCCTCGCGGGGGGAGCAGTACCTCTTCGTCAACCGCCGCTTCGTCAAAAGCAGGCTGCTCAACATTGCCCTGGATGAAGCATACCATACCCTTCTGCCCAGGCATCGCTATCCCCTCGCCTTCATCTTCCTCGAGCTTGACCCTGCGCAGGTGGACGTGAATGTGCACCCTGCAAAAATCGAGGTGAAGTTTAAAGAGGAGGAGAAGCTTCGCCAGCTCTTAGTGGAGGCGATTCGTGAGGCGCTGCTCACACCTGCGAAGGCACAGGTGATGCCCCAGAGGCAGCTCAGCCTCCAAGTTGAGCGCGCTCCCGCGGAAAGCGTGGTGAGGGAGGCGAAGGCTGATTACGCCTTGCAGCTTCATCAAAGCGAGCCAAACTACACCCTTTTTTTCAGGCAGCTTAAACCCCTCGCCCAGCTCCACAACACCTACATCCTCGCGGAAAGCAGCGAGGGTTTAGTGCTAATAGACCAGCATGCGGCTCATGAGCGGGTGCTCTTTGAGAGGTTCAGGGCACAGCTTGAAGAGGCAAAGCTGGAGAAGCAGGAGCTACTCTCGCCGGCGCTTATTGAGCTTTCCCCCCGCGAGGCTGCGATACTCGAGGAAAACCTCGAGCTGATCTCGGAGCTGGGCTTCGAAATTGAGAGCTTCGGGGAGAGGAGCTACCTTGTTAAGGCGGTACCCCTTTTCCTGGGCAGGGCGGTGGAGAAGGAGGAGATTTACGAGATAATCCACTCACTGATAGAGGCGGGGAGCATAAGGCAGCGGGAGCAGCGCAGGGAGGAGATGATATACCGCGTTGCCTGCAAGAAGGCTGTGAAGGCCGGAGATTACCTGACAATGGATGATATGCTCGCGCTACTTGCCCACCTCAGCAGAACTTCTCAACCCACCACCTGCCCCCATGGAAGGCCGACAATGATCACCCTGGACTTAAAGGAGATTGAGAGGAGGTTTAAGCGGAGCTAGTAATACTTTTATTTAGTGTGCTCCGGGTCTTGGTAGCTGTTCCCGGGAGAAGGATTTCAAGCTCATCTCCCTTTTCATCCAGATCAAACACCATGTTCTCTGCCACCAGCTCATATTTTTCCACCCTTTCGCAGGCGCAGGTAGAGGGCGCCTATCTTCTTGACCTTGGCTACCCAAAACTTTTAATAACATCTGGCAGAGATAATACTTAATGAAGCTAAGAATAGGAACCTCTGGCGAAATGGCTCACAATGTTGGCTACATACCTCTCATTTTATCTGTAGCAGAGAGTTTGGAGAAGTTTCCGGGTAACGCAAGGGTTTTCGAGGTAAAGAAGGAGTACACATGGAGGATTATGAGTATAGAGGGGGACTACAGATATTTGACGGCTTTCCAGCTCCAGAATAGCAACCTACGGCGGAAAAATGCTTTTCCTCTTCTTCGCTGTAGACCATTTTCGTCTCTTCATCCTCGTCTTTCAGTATCTCTTCGAGCACAAAGTTCACAAATTCCTCCACTGAAGCAAATTCTTTGCTGTCTTCAACACGTTTCTTTATCTCTCCATATATCTTATCTTTTATCTCGATTTTCACCACTTTACCACCTCAAATTATTTATCCTTTTTCAACTTTACTTCTTAACTTCGCATTTTCATAGCCTCTATTTGAAGCCAGATATATAAAGAATGATTTAATCAAATACTATTAGCTGTGTTTGATCGGAATTAATGACTATAAACTTATCTTGATTATGATGCTCTTTATCTCTTTCTTTATCTTCTTCATCAGCTCCCTGTCATAGTCATCTATTTCTAGTATTTCTTTAAATATAATTCTTATACCCTCCCTTCTTATATATTTATATCTAAGTAAGAATCCGATAAGGCCGTTTATAATGAAAGCTAATGCGAATCCATATAAACCGCCGAGTAATATTAAAATGATACCTAAAAGAAGGAAAGTCATCGTACTTATGGCATATATTATGAAGAGATACTTTTGTGCTCTTAGACCAAAAAACAATGGGCGCATAGTCAAATTAAGTGCGTAAACTAAAGAAATGAAAATCAATATCTGAAATATCCTTGCTGATTCTGAATAAGAACTGCCAAAGAATATATTGAATGCAAAAGGAGAAAGTATTATGGAGAGTGTAATAATTGGTAGAGAAAACCATATTGAATATTTAATGCTTTTGTTAATTATCTTGTTTATTCTTTCAATATTTTTAATCTCTTTGGAGATAACAGGCATCAGTACATTCTCAAGAGGAGAAAATAAAAAAATTGTATACCTAACTGCTTTTCTAGCAACGTTAAATATCGCAACTGCTTCAACACCAAGGAAAAACTGGATTAACCATGGTTGGATGTTATCGGTTAATTTTTTAAGTGGCCGTATCCCAATTGCCCATTTCCCATGAGATGTCACAGTTTTCAAGAAAAAGTTTTCTTTTGGTCTTGAAATTGAAAAATAACCTTTTATTATTCTGAGATAATTAGGAAAAATTAAAAGAAGAGAGGTAAATGATGAGAGAGGATACGCAAGCATTACACCATAGAGACCAAGTTCTAAGTGATAGCCAAATAATATAACATAGATAAGTTTAAAGAAACTTTCTCCCACATTTAAAGAAAAAATAGACTTAAAATCAAGATGAGAATTGAAAGTAGTTAGGAATATATTCTTCCCAGCAGTTGTGATTATTAAAAATGCAGATATCTTGACTAGTTCGCTAACTATCTCTGAGTATCTCTGCTCGAAATATGTATTTGACAAAAATATGATCACGAATAAGAAAAAACCAGAAAAAATCTCAACTTGAGAATAGTGGTAAAGAAGTGATTTTACCTTATCATAGCGCTTGGCTCCCCTTTCCCTTGATGCATCTGCTGTTATAACCCCTCCTATACCAGGGTCAAGTAAAGTGCCTGCAATGCTTATAGCGGAAGAAGCGAGGACTATCAGGCCATATTCAAATCTTCCAAGTATCCTGACAATTACTATGAAACTCAGAAGACCAAAAATTCCTGTAATTATATTTGCTAGGCTTATTAGTGCTGTTCCTTCTGCAATTTTACGAGCTAAGGATGTCATGATTTTTGATTAGAAAGTATAGATATTAAAATCTATTCTTAGGTAGCCCCCTAGCTACTCTTTTTACTTTTTGTTTAATTTTTCCAATGTTTTTAATTCTCTAATTTTTCGCCTGATTCTTTCTTTTTCAGTATATTCTTGATATTTTATTGGCATTTTAGCATATTTGCTATCCCCATTAAAAATATCCTTTAATACTCTTCCGTCCATGTCCTTTGGGATAGGTATGTCGAATAAATGTAAAACTGTTGGAGCAATATCTGTAATTTCAATTTCTCCTAATTTCTTTCCCTTTTTAATATCATGACCATAGGCGATAAAAATACCTTCTCTTGCTTTTTCGTGACGCCCTATGATTTTAGTTTCCTTTCTTTTATTAAATATGTTTTTGGATAAGGAAGTGGTAGTATTAAAATATTCTGAGGCTAAATATACAATATCTGGAATATGAGAAATATATCTTCCATCAAACACTTCTTCTCTTTTCCATACATTTTCTAAAACTCTTTTTCCATCTTTGTTAAGATGCTTTAGTTTACTAATTATCTCTTCTCTTATCTTTTCATAATCCTGATCTTGACGCAGATTCTTTTTAATTATCTTTATTCCCAATGGATTAGCGCCGTAAGCTATTGCTATTGTATCGTTATGATTTACACCCCATGGAAAATATATATTTTCTTTTTTTTGAGTTAAACTCTTTTCATACCAATTATCTAAAATTAATTTATTAACCAATTTATTTATATTATATTTTAGAGATTTAAAATGCTTCAATAAAATCCTTCCGACACGATATTTTGCAAATGAATAGGCTTTATATGTTAACCACTGTCGAAGTCTATTTCCTTTTAATTTAAGGTATCCCTGATCCAATAACCATGAATTAACATTAAACTCATATATTGCAGGTCCATGGAATCCATGATCAGATATTATGAAAATCTCCATATTTTGGAAGTTTTTAATGATGTCACTTAAAATTTTATCGACTTCTTTAAAAAAATCCAAAATAATATCTTTATAATTCCAATACCAATGTTGAATCGAATCTGTTTCTTCAATCCAGTATATTATGAAATCATATTTACGTTCCTTTGTAAGATTTTTGAATATCTTATATCTTCGCCACATTCTTTGAACATAAAGGGAAAATAACCTTTCATCAAAAATTTTTTCTTTCCATAATTTTTTAAGCTCTTCGTTCTCTAAATGAAACCCTTTAACTTTATTTTTTAAATCCGGTGGATATGTGTATTCACTATCTTCAGAAGGCGGCAATCCAGAAATCATAATTCCATTTATTTTTTTAGGCGGATATGTCATTCGCAAGTTAATAATCATCGATTTATATCCATATTCACCTAGTATATCCCAAATAGCTGGCTCTTTTATATCATTGTAACTTACCAGAGATCCATCAGGTTTTATAAAGTCGAAAAATCCAAGTTTAGCTGGATTTTTACCAGTAAAAAAAGATGGTATTGCAGGTGAGCTCAGACATGGAATAGTGCTTTTTAATATCCCCCAAGTTCCATCTTCTATTAACTTTTTAAATGTGGGTAAATATCCTCCATCTATCCAAGGTTTAATAACTTTCCAAGTGGTACCATCTAAGCCTATTATTAGTACTTTACTCATAGGATCACCGCTTAGCAAGTATCAAGTAAAACATATATCCTTTCCCCTTGAACATTTTAGCAAGGAGGAAATTCAATAGAAAACAGACCATATCTTTCTTAGGGTCAATCTTCCCTAAGTGGTTATAAGTTCTTATTTCTAAAACACTTAAATCTAGAAGTTGAGATACAATCTTTTCTGGAATAAAACCTTTATTTTTATTAGGTGTTCCAGAGGCTGTTGGTGAATGAATATCTACCAAACTTTGAATTTCCCTTTGAGATAAAGGTTCTGCAATCACTCCTTCATTTATCAGTCTTCGATTGACCCTTTCGAATAATTCAGTTTCATCTATTCTTCGCTTTTTGTTTTTTATAAATTTAGACTTAAAGTTTAGGTATAGTTGGCATATACGGTTTATCTTTGAAAGCAAACTTTTGTAAAACAATTTATTTGGTTCGTGCATAATGAATAAAATTCCTTCATTAGAGAGTATCCGATTAATTTCATCCAGCAATTTACTATAATTTGGGATATGATGTAATGTAGAGTTAATAGTGATGATATTTATACTATTTTTTTTTTAAATGGTAAGTTCACAGCATCACAAACTACAAATTCAAAACGATTTTTTGAATTATACGACTTCATCTTAGCTGTCTGTAACATTTGTTTGGATATGTCAGTGCAAATAATTAAACCTCCTTCTAAATAATTATTAACAATAGAAGGTACAAAACCTGTTCCAGTTCCTATATTTAAAACTATAAGATTCTTATATGTATTTGGCAAATATTTACTAAGAACATAATTCCAATTTTCTCTCTCCTTTTCTATTTCTGGATGTCTTTTATCATATAATTTCGCCTCTTCATCGTGAAAGATTCTATTTATCTCTTTCACTAACTTATCAGAAACTTCTATTCTTTTCATTAAAAAACCTTCCCTTATATTGAATTATCCTATTATAATGTTTTTGTTATGACAATCCTTAACTCTTTTTCTATTTTTAACCATATTAATTTGCAACAAACAGGGCATCAAGATAATATATACGACTATTCTTCATTTTTTATCTGAATCTCTCTTAACAAACGTCTCTTTTTTGCTTTCTCCACTGGTGTGAAGTCAGAGTAGGTTCGTGTCTCATCAAACCAAAACAACCTCGTATTTCTACAACTACTAAAATCTTATTATTTTCATCCTGATAGAACCTTATCATAAACATCAATAATTTTTTTGCCTAAAATTTTCCAATCATACGTATCTACAACATATTTTCGAGCATTTTTCCCAAGCTTTTTTCTTAACTGTTCATCTTGGATTAGAGTTGAGATAGTATCAGCAAGAGATTTTATTCTATCTTTGGGCAGTGTTAATGGTGCGTTATAATCTGAATAATCACGATCAAATAATTTAACCAAAAGCCCCCTTTCATTGTCACCTAACAAGTCCTTATACGCCCTAAGAGAACTGGCGACAATTGCTTTCTCCATTGCCATCGCCTCCAAACAAGCAAGGCTGGTCGACTCTGCACTTGAAGGAAATACAACTATATCAGCAATATCATAGTAATATTTTGTTTTGTCATGTGGAATTTCACCAATAAATTTGACATACTTTTCTATATTAAGTTCCTTAACTCTTTCCCTCAGATAATGTTCCAATTTTTTTCTTCCAGCAATCCAAAACTCAATTTCATTACCAATCTCTTTGATTAAATAGGGTATGGCTTCTATAAGGTACTGTACAC
This sequence comes from Candidatus Pyrohabitans jungbluthii, assembly GCA_002010065.2. Lineage (GTDB taxonomy): Archaea > Hydrothermarchaeota > Hydrothermarchaeia > Hydrothermarchaeales > BMS3B > Pyrohabitans > Pyrohabitans jungbluthii. Next base: position 65,990 of record MTMD02000007.1, read on the forward strand.
CATTTTTTGGATTTAATCTGCGCATACTTAGAATTATTATCTTATATTTTTTGGAATTTTGAATTGAAGATGGTTTAAAATAATCTGTATCCACACCATTGGGTATCATATAAATTTTTTCCTTTTTTACAAATCTTTTTGCCACTTCTGCCATTTCACTACTCGTTGCGATAATGGCGTCAGCAAATTTAAATGATATTAAACGATAAGCTTTCATTCGAGGTGAATTGCCTACTGATGAGTCTAATGTACCTAAACCATGAAGAGTCACCACATTTGGTTTTCTCAGCATCTTTGCCAAAGGGCAAGTTAAGAAAGACAAATAAAAAGTATAATGACAGTGGGCAATATCAATTTCTTTTATAAAATTTCGTAAATTTAGCATATCAGTTATCATATTTAGGGGAGTATTTTTTTTTGTATGGTTTCTAATAACCTTAAACCCATCTACGTCCCATTCTCCTTCTGTATTTGTAAATATTTTAACGTTATGTCCCAAATCTCGAAGTGTCCTACTTAAACGATAAACATGAATCTCTGCACCTCCAATTTGCGGCAAAAAAGTATCGGATATCATTCCAATTTTCATTTTTTCACCTCTATTACATACGTTGTCCCATATCCAAAATAGTTTAACACTTTCCTATCTTTAAATCTATCTATAAACTTGAAAATTTCAATGGTTTTTGGGAAAATATAAGAAATATATGGCGAACATAACGAACTTGCCTCAACGTGTAGTATCTTAAATCCATTATCTTCCAAAATTCTTCTAAATTTCCAAGGATAAAACCAAAGATGAGGGAACTCATTCTTTCCCGCATATTTTTCTATCACTCCTTCTCTATTAATATTTTTTATCACCCTCAGAAAGCCAAAAAGAAATGCAAAAGGCGACTTCCTCGTAATGGTCCAAGGTGAATCGCCACCCAAAATAGAAAAGCTACTTAAACCTAGACACGTAGGAACTGCGATTATTGCTTTATTTGCTACCCTTTTTATTTCTCTTAAGCTTTTTTCAATATTAGGTAAATGTTCTAAAACATGAGATGCAACAACTAGATCAAAACTTTTATCTTCAAATGGTAAATTCTCTCCATCCCCAATTATGAAATCTATTTTTAGATCTCTCTTTTTAATTATTTCCTTTGCTGCTATTATATTAGGGATAGAAATATCCATTCCAATTACATTGAATCCTCTCTCCCCAATTAAAACAGATAAAACACCCTCTCCACATCCATAATCAAGTATTAATTTTGGAGGTGGATTCATTTTTTCTATATATTTTAAAATAGTATTGTATTGTGCCCTATGGAGGTATCTCCTTATTAAAAAAGGAGAATTAAATCTCTTTTCCCAAATTCTATCTGCATGCTTCGTGTATTCTTCTTTGGTATTGTTCATATTTTATCACCGCAATGTTTTTGCCTTTTTTTATTTGTTGTAAAAATTCAAATATCACCCAAAAAAGTTGCCAGAATTTATAATATAAATATAAAAATGTTTGATTCCCAGTAGCGTTTATAGGCCCTTTCATAAGAGAGAGTCTAGAAGTATGCCTATCTGAAAAAGACAGAAGTCCTGCAAGGAGAAATAAAGACACGAAAATCTTCTACACTTGCTTACAATGGAGAAGCTGAATAAGGAGATGAAGTAAAAAGCTAAATCTTCTCTTCAGGATAATTTGTTCTACTTATTGGTAATAGAACTTAATGGTCCTTTAACATAAATGCTGAGTTTATTTTTCTTTAATATAGTAGGAAAGTACTTTTAGTGGCACAATTAATGAAACACTTTCCATATAATCGCCCACTCACCAATCAACCTGTAATGAAGCCGGTTCCTCATTTTCACTCTTGTTCATTGTCTAATTGCCCTTCCGGTTTGCGAAATGCATGTATCAGCGACCTTAGGGATATGTGAGGAACTCCAAATCGAACAAGACCTGCCCAGAAGCCGATTCCCCAACTTAGGTGAATAGTTGCAAAAACAAATGGAAGTAATGGTAGATATTGCCAACCACGGTGTTGTGCAGCCCAAAAAGAAGCAACCAGATTAGCAATAACATAGAAGCTTGGGATGATAATTCCTACCATCCAAAAAATATGGAGGAATATTATAGACGCAATTAGGGAAAAAACGAACACAGGGGGAACTAACTGCCGCCAGCGTAATGAATCTGGGTGGGCTTTGAGTGTTTTCACCTTCCAGAGGCCGTAGCGGAAGTACTGATAAGCCAAAGCCTTAAGTGATCCGCGTACATAGTACTTGCAGCGAATATTGGGGGAAAGCAAGACCTTGCCACCTGCCTTGCGCAAGCGGTGGTTGAGTTCATAGTCTTCATTAACCACCCATTCCTCATTGAAGCCGCCTAAGGCTTCTAAGGTTCGCTTATACCAAGCGCCAAGGTAGACTGTATCTACCCACTTTTCCCGATTGGAGTAGCGGAACTGGGCATCTCCTGCTCCAAATGGTGAAGTAGTGGCAATGGCAATGGCATTGCTGATGTATCCTGTTCCTACAGCGTATTGTACTCCTCCCACATTAGTAGCGCCTGTGGTTTGAAGCAAAGTGACGCACTGGCGGATATAGTCTGAGGCGTAGGTAGTATGTGCGTCCATTCGGATAATGACATCCCCTTTCGCCTCATGGATTCCAATATTCAGTGCAGAAGATTGAATACGCTTTGGATTGTTCAAAAGCCGAATGAAGGGGTAGCGTCTAGCGTATTCTTGAACGATCTTTTGAGAGCGATCAGTGCTCATACCATCGATAACTAATACCTCCAACCGGTCTTTTGGATAGTCATTAGCAAGAATAGAGTCGAGGCACTGAGCAATGTAGCGTTCCTCGTTACGTATGGGGACAATAATTGTGACCCGAGGCATTTGCGTCATGTTGCCCCCCTATTTTCACCTTGAGACCAAATAAGTGCTGCGACAAGCCATGGAAAAGGATTATACATAAGAGAAAATGATAGAAACATGAATAGTGTAAGCAACCAAACATGGAGCCAAGGCAAAAGCCCTGCACGCTGCGAAAGTGAGGCGATACCTCGCATTGTTGTAAATATAGCAAATAAAGTCCATAATGCAAAGCCAATGAGCCCCGTTTCAAACAGCAAATCTAGGTAGGAATTATGGGAGTAACCCCCTAATTCTTCCTCCGCAGCGCGCAGACCAGCTCCGAAGACTAGGAAGGCGGGGTTAGACAGTTTGGTCACAATGGATTCCCAGTAAACAAACCGTGGTGAAGAGCCGATCATAGCGAATCGAAATGCTAAACTTTCTAGGGGGTCTACACCCATAGACCGAACGGAAAGAAGGCCAATTACTAGAATTATGCTCAATATAGTTAGTGGCCTAACATACCTCCACACAAGTGATAATCTCCTAAGGAAAAACAAAATGCTCCATAAAATTATGGTTGATATCACAAAAAAGATAAGAAAACTGCGGGACAAAGTTAATAGTAATGACAGAGAAATTATAGATAAACCCAAAATTTTAATTAGTCTGCTCACACTTGTCACATTAAAACCGCAGAACAGCGAAAGTGCCATCCAGAGGGAATAAAAGTTTGGGTCTCTTGCAAATCCTATAAGGCGTGGTATGTGACCTTCATCTACCATAAGAATAATTCCTCCATAAGGTCTTCGGATATTACTAATCATGGAAAAATTCCTAAGCGCGTCAACAAACAGAATGACCGCCAAGGTTGAAATTACTATTCCAATAAAAAATACAGCTTTATTGACCCTATCTAGGTCTACTAATCGATTTGCCATAGTTGAAATCATCAGAAAGATCATTATGTTTCGAAGCAGTAGCAAAAACATTGTTAATCCACGGATCGGTTGAGGGGATTTGAATACTTGAAGGCCTATCCATATAGTGAACGGAACTATCAAAGTGAAACCCATAACAAGATGCCGACTAACCTTTAGCCGGACAAGTGCTATATACGAGAACCAGAGCAGGAAAATTAATACTGTTGCAATATCCCAAAGTGCGATGTCAATATGACCAGCTACGATAAAAACTTTAATGCCACTTAGGTTGATAGATAGAAGTAGAAGAACAATGAACACCAATGCCAGCGTTTGGGCTGAAGTTGAAATAGAAAGTGGTCGCAATTTTTTGATTGCTGCATTACCCTCTCTCAGTACCATAACCTCCCAAAATTGGTTTTCAGGTAAGTAAGCGTCTGTTTTGTCAACGCTGAGCGTCTTTGCCCCTTCAACTCAGCAATAGCTGTCCAAATACCCCGAAAGAATTCAGGCAATCTATTGTTTCTAATAGCTGTCGCACCATAATATCCCAGCCAAATCAAAAGGTGAATCAATAAATACGGGAATGGCAAATATTTATATGCGAACCAGATCCTGTTGCGAACTGTAAAATAAAGTTCTTTGTCACTTTTTTTATCTAAGACAGAGCATTGTGGCATGTGGTGGACAATAACATCTGGTGTATAAAGCAAATGAAATCCCTTTTGAATCATCCGATAAGCCAAGTCAAGCTCCTCTCCATAAAACATGTAATTATCTTGATACAACCCACATTGCTGGATTATTTCTTTCCGTAGTGCATGCCCAGCCCCAATGTAATAGGAGCAAAGACGTGTTTGGCTTGTAAGATTAGGCCATTTTCTGCGTGCATGGCGAGAGAAAGGAACCTGTAAATCCTTGCGATATCCATCGTATACAATGATTTTAAAAGCAATCGCGCCCAAGCAAGGATCTTGCGAAAAATGATTTACAATCTTCTCGAGACATCGCTCGTTGTCAAACCACGCATCATCATCAAGAAAAACGAGGATTTCTCCATTCGCACGCTTTATTAAAAAATTTCGTCCCCCGGCTACACCCAGCTGCGTTTCGCTGCGGAAACATTTGACTCTACCATCACTTACATACTTGTTAACTATATAACATATGTTATGTTTTTCTGAATAATCATCTAATACCAAAATTTCAAATTCTGGGTAGGTCTGGCTTAAAACACTATCTAGGCAGCGGAGCAGGGATTCAGGACGGTCACGTGTTCCTATCAGCACGGAAACCAGTGGTTCTTTTCTGTTGGTTTTCATAACAATCTCTCCAAAAGGGAGATATACGCTTGGGCGCTTGCATCTACTGAGAAACGAATGGCACTCTTTACTCCTTCTTCAACTAATTGTTTTGACTTTTTTGGATTACGAAGCAATTCCACTATCGCATTGGCCATAGCTTCCGCATCTCCTACTGGAACTAAGATACCAGCTTTTCCATTGAGCAGGATTTCTTTGGGTCCGTGTGGACAATCCGTTGCTATTGCTGGAACCCCCAGTGCCAAAGCTTCGACAAGGGAGTGCACAAGGCCTTCCCATCTAGAAGAAAGCACAAAGACAGAAGCCAACGCCATGTACTTGTAAGGATTGTCCACAAAACCTGGCATATATACATCTTCAGAGACCCCAAGGTCTTTTGCTAACCTCTCTAGTTTAGGCCTATCTTCTCCTTCCCCAAGAATAACCAGTCTAGCAGGAAGCTCTTTCCGTACTAAAGCAAAAGCTTTGATTAGAGTCTCGAAATCCTTTTGTCTTGTTAGACGACCTACACCTAAAATCACTGGAGGTTCTCCTGGTTTAAACCAATTAAATTTCACAGGTTCTTTCGCTTTTTTAAAAATTGATGCATATATGACAGGATCGGGAATAATAAAAATCTTTTTCTCAGGAACATTTGCGATTTGTCTCACAATTTCTATTAAATTTTCTGAGGGTACGGTAATCGCGTCTGCCTTTGAAAATAATAAACGCCAAAGAAACTTGCGAAGGAGAGATGTGCGTGGCCAACCCCCCATGCTAATTATCATTTTGGTCTCCGAATTACTAACTAGTTTTGCTAAGAGAGCTACACTTGGCAACATACGTACAATTAACGTGTCAGGACAGTCATAATGGAGGTAATGAATAAGGCTAGGTAGGATTGATACCCCTCCCAAAAAAACACGAATCCGAAAGGCTAACCATTTAGGCAACCATGCTAATCGGGGCAGAATTGGCCTAAAGACTTTTCCTTTCAGACTGATAATTTCAACATTTTTAATATTATATTTTTTATCTTTCAAGTAGTGCCATTCTTGCCAAGCTTCAAGTAAATCGACCTGCCATCCTTTTTGAGCGAAACACTTTGCTAATTCAGGAATTGATCGAGTTTCGCCTATATGCTCCAAATGTGGTGAGAAAAATGCAACTTTATGGTTTTTTGTTCTGTTCATCTTCAATCAACCTCAAGTATGCCTTATAACACGTTTCAGGTTTAAATCTGTCGAGGTGTTCTCGAGCAAACTGGAGTAGTGATTGAGCGAAGGATTTATCGCGCAAGAGCTTCAGTATGGCAGTTGCCATTTTCTCTGCATTTCCTACAGGAACCAGAAGCCCTCCTTTACCGTTCATCAGTATCTCTCTGGGTCCTGAAGGACAATCGGTGGAGACTACTGGCGTTCCGCATGCCAGCGCTTCGATTAGCACATTAGGTAAACCCTCATAACGAGAAGACAGCACAAAGAGCGAGGCCCGCGCCATATATTTATAAGGGTTGTCCACAAAGCCAGGCAGGTCTACATCCTCTCCTATTCCCAACTCCTTCGCAAGTGCTTCTAGCTTTGGCCGCTCCTCGCCCTCTCCTAAAATTACCAGTCGACATTCAAGCTCCTTCCGCACTATCGCAAAGGCTCGTATAAGTGTTGCAAAATCCTTCTGATGGGTTAATCGCCCTACGCCCAATATAACCGGTGGTTCTCCAGGCTGAAACCAGGGGTGATTCAGAGGTTCCTGAGATTTTTCCAAAATAGAGTCGTCATAAGTCGGATTGTATATGACATGTATTCGTTGACGCATCCAGCCTAAAATACAGGCCAGATCTTCTGCGCCCCCCTCAGAGTTGGCCACTACAGCTTCAGCTTTCTGATAAAACCAACGTATTAATAGAGGTAGAACATATTCTCGAAAATTTCGTTTATTTGCAAATGCTTCTGATAACGCCAAGCGCTCTGTTATGATCAATTTTGTTTTAGCCCTTGAGAGCATACAAGCCCATATGCTTACAATGTTTGCATAGTGCTGAGCTGATATAAGGGCAGTTGGCTGTTCTTTTCGAAGATATGTGATCAACTTCGGAATAGCAGTAAGAGTGCGACGAGTATGCAAATTAACGACTCGTATCTCTGAAGGCATTTGTTTAAGGAACGGTCCCCAAGGTTTTAACGTTATTATATCTACCGAATGCCCATCTTTTATGAACATCTGGCTTAAAATGAGTGTGGTGCGCTCAACACCGCCGTCTCCGAAATATGGGATGAAGAAGGCCACCTTCATAATCTCTTTCCTTCTACAAGCATGATATACTTGCTAACACACGTTTCAGGTTTAAATCTGTCGAGGTGTTCTCGAGCAAACTGGAGTAGTGATTGAGCGAAGGATTTATCGCGCAAGAGCTTCAGTATGGCAGTTGCCATTTTCTCTGCATTTCCTACAGGAACCAGAAGCCCTCCTTTACCGTTCATCAGTATCTCTCTGGGTCCTGAAGGACAATCGGTGGAGACTACTGGCGTTCCGCATGCCAGCGCTTCGATTAGCACATTAGGTAAACCCTCATAACGAGAAGACAGCACAAAGAGCGAGGCCCGCGCCATATATTTATAAGGGTTGTCCACAAAGCCAGGCAGGTCTACATCCTCTCCTATTCCCAACTCCTTCGCAAGTGCTTCTAGCTTTGGCCGCTCCTCGCCCTCTCCTAAAATTACCAGTCGACATTCAAGCTCCTTCCGCACTATCGCAAAGGCTCGTATAAGTGTTGCAAAATCCTTCTGATGGGTTAATCGCCCTACGCCCAATATAACCGGTGGTTCTCCAGGCTGAAACCAGGGGTGATTCAGAGGTTCCTGAGATTTTTCCAAAATAGAGTCGTCATAAGTCGGGTTATAGATAATGTGGATCTTCTGGACGGGCAGGTGGAGAATTCGTGCTAGGTCCTGTGCAGCTCCTTTTGAATTGGCTACAATGACATCCGCCCTTGGGTAGCTTAATCGCTTCAATAGGGGCACCAGTTTGGCAAGCAGACGCTTATCCTCAGCGATGGCTTTAGAAGGAGTGTTACTCTCTCGAACGATCAGGCGAGTTGTGGAACGGGCGAGCTTTTGAGCCCACACAGCGACGACGCTGGATTGAAATGAAATTAACACTTCCGGCTGGGCCTGCCTTAAATAAGCGCTGAGTTTCGGGAGAGTGGTTAAAGAGATGCTCACGCGTGGGGGGACTAAACCCTTTAGACTGGGCATGCGCCGAGCCGAGCGTAAACTAATAATACGAACCGTTTCTGGCACCTGTTTCAGAAATTCATCCCGCGCATAAGCAAACAGAAGGTCCACACAATAGCCCTGCGTAACGAATGCTTTGAGCAGATTAACCAACGTACGTTCCACACCACCGCGCTCTAAGGAAGGGATAAAGAATGCTATACGCTTGCTCTTCATAGCTTTTCCTCATTCAACTTTTCTAAAATCTTTTGCGCTCGCTGCTCCCATGTCCACTCATGTACCTGTTCAAAAGCTGCGTCAGCGAGTCGCTGAGACAATTGAGGGTCATCCAAAAGACGCTGGATAGCCTGAGCTAAGGCAACAGGATCACCAGGCGGCACAAGGAGAGCGTTTCGTTCATGTTCTAACACTTCTCGTAGAGCTGGTAAATCTGAAGCCACTATTGGTCGCCTTGCTGCCATATATTCAAATAGCTTTAAAGGTGAAGAATGTTTAAAATGCTGGGCATCAACTCCTAACTGCGGATGTGCAAGGACATCCGCCGCCTGCTGAAACACTGGCACTTCAGATGGGGGTACATGTCCCCAAAGCAAGACTTGTTCAAGTTGTTGTTCCTGAATAAAACTTCTCATTTGCAACTGCTCTTGTGGGCTCCCACCAACTAAGATCACTAAGGCGTTAGACAAATAGCGGCTACTCTCCGCTAAAACATAAACTCCTCTGCTGTGAAATAAACTTCCAGTATATACAATGAGAGGAACATCCTGCGGCAAGCCCAACAGCCTCCGAGCTTCTGCTTTTGTTAACGGCTTTTCATAACTGCGCATATCTACTGCATCGGGGAGAACAATGATCTTTTGCTTGGGCACACCGGCTTTAAGTAAATCATACTTAAGCCCATGGGAGATCGTAACAATTAATCTTAAAGCTGAAGCATGATTGAACGCACTTATAATACGACGTGATAGGGCTCCTACCCATTGATGGACTTCTAAAATCGTTGGATAACCTCTCCGAATGAGTTGCCAAGCGACCATATATTCTCTGGTATAGTAAAGATCCGCTTTTGACCGAGAAGCTTGCATAGCGGCTGTTAAACCAAAAATAAAATTACTTAATGTATAAAATGGACGAAATAAGTTTCTTCCTAAATAAGGCCCTAAAGGAAACAGGTCGAGATATGGCACCCTGCGAATCTCAAAGGGAGTTTGTATACCAAAGAATTCAAACGCATCCCTATGGTGAAGGTCTGGGTTGCTCTGAAACCTATAAGGATAGAAAAGGATTACATGGTTTCCAAGCCTAGCAAAAGCTTCGCACATTCGCATCACTTGGAGCCCATGGGCCCTTTCTGTTGGCATCCTCATGTTGGCGATATAGGCGATCTTCATAGCGCTTTCACCTTACACCGAACCACATAACCTGCAACCCCCAGTAGGGTTACAGTGGCAAAGGACCGGTCCTCAAAAGGCAATGGCAGTTGTGTCACATCAAGTGTGTAGGCTTCTATTCCTAGTTGCCTTGCTTTTTCTATGGCAACAGGAGATATGTCTACGACAATAATATTACGAAAACCATGAGCTTGAAGATTGGCAAAAATGCCATCACCTCCTCCAATATCTAAAACAGGATCTTTTTTAACCATTTTCATCGCTTCTATGTGCCACCTTTGAATTCCAATGGGATGTTCTAACCATTTTTTGTTTTCAAAGTCACGAACTTGCATAGCTATACCTACCTCTTATTCAACTAATCAGAACATCAAATTTAAGCCCTACTTTTCCATTTTAGGAAATAACTATTAAATAACTATTTTTTTAACTTAGACCTTTTAAGCACATCTTGTCGATTTTATAGGGGTCTCAAAATAGCAGATAGTATAATATCACGATTCAATAAAATTGCTATAATGACTTTTGAAAAGACCATAACCAAAGCAAGTAAATAGAGAAAGACGATGTATTGAAAATAGAAAAATAAAAGTGTCAAAATAAATGTCATGTCTTTTTTGCGATGCAAAGATAACCTAAAGCATATATTTCAGCAAGATTACTCCTACTAATCTTATTCATTGTTTTATCGTACAGTATGAAAATATATACAAATATGGCAAATATAATTCTTGTAATAACACTCATATAAAAAATTTTAGATATTAAAGATAATGAGGCTGTAAATGGGCCAAATCCTAGCGGTATTATAGTTATCTCCGAAAATCCTGAACTATTTAATAAGCTATTTTAATTCTTTAATAATCACTCAATTTTTAATATAAATGTTTATGCCTTGATTACAATTCTCTTGTGGAAATGGAGTATTTCCTCACAGCCTTGATGAACGCCGCTTTTTGAGAGTTCCTTGAGTATAAACCTCTAATAGCTATTTTGTCCATCTAGAATACCAAATTTTGGAGGATACAGTGGAGACTCTTTCCAGTTTGACACTCTTGAAAAATACAGAGTGAAATATTTCATTGTACGCTTACCATACCTCTTTGTCTCCTACTACTTATACTAAAGTTAAATTTAGGGGCTATCTTTAGCGAATAGCACTAAGGAGGGAAATCTGGCACTTTACTATAACATATTACAATCTAATATAAAAGTTCGCAATAATTTCCAATGAAGCCCTAAGCAAAATCTTGTATCACCAATTGGTCAATGATATTAATACTAATGCCAGTAATTTTTATTGTGACAGAATTTTCCTAAGAGAGAACTGTAAAAAATATCTTAAACTCTTTTAGCAACTAATAAATTCCTAAACCACTCAATGGTTTTTACAAGACCCTCGTCGAGGTTGTATTTTGGGTTATAG